>JAOAGR010000013.1 GCA_026415655.1 Candidatus Dojkabacteria bacterium | reverse complement strand
TCTATTACCTCCCGATAATACACTTCCTGGCGCTGTTATCCTTATACTAAATATTCCATTGGTTACACTTACACTGGTAAATGTCTGGACATATAACTGATTGCCTCCAGTTAAACTATCAAATATCTTTATCTGAATATTATAATTATTGCCATTTGGTACATTCACTCCGTACTGATCTGTTAGTTTACCTTGGTAGGTTATCTCCTGAGGAACATATGCTGAGACAAAATAAGAAATCACAAATATCAAAGAAATCAACAAAACCAAATACAAAAACAAGCGGCTAGATAAAATTTTTAGTACATCGAATCTATATTTCCTCAAATAAAACATAGGGCAGTTAATTTCTAAAGACAATTATAAAGGTTTATTATTTAGAGTCAAGTATATCTATTCATATTGAAACAAAAAATTACACACGATACAAAATGATGGTACCGGAAGGGGGACTTGAACCCCCACCCTACAAAAGGATTGGACCCTGAATCCAACGCGTCTACCAATTTCGCCATTCCGGCACTTGCTAACCAGATTGATTAAAAATTATATCAAAAATATAGATAAAACTAATCAAGTTTAGGACAACAAATTACAAAAAATGAATTAATAAAACAATAAGTGGTGCCGAAGGAGGGAATCGAACCCTCACCCTATTTCTAGGATCGGATTTTGAGTCCGACGCGTCTGCCAATTCCGCCACCTCGGCTTGTTCTTATGTTGAATTATATCAGAATTTATTCGGTAGATTCAAAATCAACAAATTTTGCCAATTCATCAATAAATCTTAGTTTAGAAATACCCGTTGGTCCATTTCTATTTTTAGCAATAATTGCCTCAGCTACATCTCTTTCCTCATCTAAAACGTCTTTATTATAATATGCTTCACGGTGCAAGAATATAACTATATCAGAATCCTGTTCTATAGAACCAGACTCACGTAAATCCGATAATTGTGGCCTACGATCATTTCTGTTTTCGACTGATCGATTTAACTGAGATAAGGCTACCACTGGAACATTTAATTCACGGGCAATATTTTTTAGCCCTTGTGAAATTTCCGATACTTCAAGTGCTCTATTTTCCCTACTTTTACCACGCAAAAGTTGGAGATAGTCTATAAAAATAGCATCTATACCAAACTCAAGTTGCCATTTTCTACATCTTGTACGCAAATCAAAGATATGTAGACCTGGTGTATCGTCGATATAAATTTCACTTTCATAAAGTACTGACATTGCGTCATGGCATGCCTCCCAGTTATGTTCACTAATATTTCCCATTCTGATATCAGCAAGAGAAACTTCAGCCTGCAAAGCTAAGAGTCTATCTCCTACCTGTTCTTTGCCCATTTCTAGAGAAAATATAAGGACTTTTTTACGAATATTTACTGCTACATTTCTAGTAATTTCTAACATGAATGCCGTCTTACCCACCGAAGGTCGTGCAGCAATGATTATTAGATCCCCGCGATGCAACCCACCAATATACTTATCAATACTATTAAACCCTGTCGAAATGCCTCTTAAATCATCTCTGTATTTATCGGGATTCTCTATTTTTTCATTTATCTCAGCTATTATATCCTTTATGTGAAAAAATAACTTTTTGGATTTTGATTGAGAAACTGAAAATATTTCTTGTTCTACAGTATTTATGATCTCATCGATATTGACACCTAGATCAAATCCCAAATGGGAAATTTTTGTGGATAAAGAAATAATTTTTCTCCTTAGAGAATGTTCCTTTATGATATTACAATAATATTCAATATTTGTAGTAATTGGTAATACAGAAACCAAAGAATTTATGTATTTTACTCCACCAGCCTTATCCAATAGATTTTTACTTTTTAATGAAGATTTGAGAGTAACAATATCAACGACTTTAGATTTTGAAAAAAGATCTACACACTCTGAAAATATTAAAATATGTCTGTCATCATAAAAATCATCCATTCCTAGTCGGTCCAATGCGATGACTAAAGCCTCTTTATCCAAAAGGATAGAAGCCAATACATGTCTTTCTGCATCATAATCGTGTGGTGCCCGAACAATCATATACTTAAAAATATTGTCTTTTCTTGATTCATTGCATCTTCAGCCAAAAAATACAAATCTGTTTTTAAATCATATTTTTCTAAATTCAATTTATTCCTTAAGTTATCGGATAGAAGATCTACTTCTTGAACGTAAGAAAACAATATTGCAAGTGAAAATTGCAAGTCTGAAACTTTTTCCGTTACCCTGAGTACATCAGACGGTTCGAGATTATCTACATTTATAATCATAATATCAGCAAGATCATCAATTTCATCAATATTATTTACCACATCGGTGTTAAATGAGTCAATCAACAAAATTTTATGTTTTTTAAGCCCTTCAAATATATAATAAATGTTTGTATTACCGATTTTTGTTGCATCTATAAATATATTATCCCTTTCATATTCACCAGGATTAAATACATATCTAGAATTATCATTATCAAGAGCCAAAACTTTATTTGTATCAATGACAAAAGTATAATTATCAATATTAATCATTTCAGAACTTTGTTTTGCAATAAGAATAGACGCACTATTACCAAAATCAATTATTAGACCATAATCATATTTTCTCAATTTCATATTATTTCAATCATATCAAAAAGTATAACTATCAACAAATTATTAAATAAACTGTGAAGTATAATATAATCAATACAATGTTTAACAATGACGAATTGACAAAACTTATATTAGAAATTTTGCAAACAAAATTACCAAACCAAATATTTTCTACATATTTTGCTAACTCCGAAATGTCTAGCAACTCGTCGCATGAACTGACAATAACAGTCAAAAACCTTTTTGCAAAAGAAAACATCGAACGCAAATACATAGACACACTATCATCTGTTTATTACAATATTACAAAATCATATCCCAGCAAGATAAGCATAAAAACAAACAACAAACACAATCCTAAAGAGTCATTATATCGAGAAAGCACATCAACAAAAAAACCTTCGAAACTAAATCTAAATTCATCAAAACCTACTCACCAAAAAGACATCAACTACATATACGAATCAAACTTAAATCCAAAATATACATTCGAAACATTTATTGTCGGCACAAATAACCAACTAGCTCATGCTGCAGCAGTAGCAATATCCGAAAATCCGGGACATAGCTATAACCCATTTTTTGTTTACGGTGATGTTGGACTAGGCAAAACTCACCTAATCCAATCAATTGGCAACAAAATAATAAGAAACAATCCAACTAGCAAAGTATTATATACTTCGACAGAATCTTTCTTAAATGACATGATAACAAGCATAAAGTCACAAAAAAACGTAGAGTTTAGAAAAAAATATCGCGAAGTAGATGTCTTGATACTTGATGATATACAATTCATTTCAAACCGCACAGGATTACAAGAAGAATTTTTTAATACATTCAATTTTTTGTATCAAGCTGGCAAACAAATAGTCATAGCGTCAGACCGTCCACCATCAGAAATAGAACATTTGGAAAGTCGTATTAGATCACGTTTTGAGGGTGGACTTGTTGCTGATATCAAATCTCCCAATTTTGAAACTAGAGTTGCGATACTCAGACAAAAAGTAGAAGAAAAGAATTTTTATATACCTGATAAAATTTTAGAACTAATTGCAATGAACATAGAAACCAACATCAGAGAACTAGAAGGCGCATTATTAAAAGTCATTCTATTAAAAACAACTAATCCGCAAATCACTGATGAAGAAATAAAAATAGCTCTAGGCTTTAATAATAAATCTTTATCAAAGAAAAATAGGCTACCGACACCAAATGAAATAATTGAAAATATTTCAACGTTCTTAAATGTTTCAGTAAAAGACCTAAAAAGTCCAAAAAGAACCACAGAAATTGGATATGCCAGACATTTATGTATGTATTTACTAAAAGATATATTAAACTTACCATTGGCCAAAATCGCAAAACAAATGGGAAGAAAAGATCATACGACTGTAATTCACGCTATTAAGAAAATTTCCGAGTTAATAGAAAAGCAAGATCCGACGACATTACAAATAATAAATGAAATTAAGAAGTCTATATTTGATAAATGAATATCACATATTTTACATACACGATTTAATTAAATGTCTACAGCACCAATACTAATCTCAAAGAAAAATAATATCTCAGCATAAAAAAATAGTTTATTACAAACAATAAATGAGGATTTCTTCGAATAAATGCATTCAAATAAATTTACACTTGAGTATGAATTATTTATATTTCAACTTTTATAAGCGGAATCTATTATACGTATATTTTTCGTTGGTGCAGAAATCGCATTATCACTACCTAAGACACGTTTTACAGATAAAATCTTATCAATTGTATCAGATCCTTCGAGTACGTATCCGATCGTTGTATACTTACCTCGTAAAGACTTTATAGATTCAGAATTAGAATCCTTTGAGACAACAATAAAAATCTCAGTCGAATTTGAATCTGGTCCAGCATTAGCAAAAGCAACCGTACCGTATTTAAATTCCAATGGTTTTATTTCACTTGAACTTTGATAACCTTGTTCGGAAAGACTTTTTTTTGTCTCTTCATCCAAACCATAAAAATCAAAGTTTGTCTCAACGGAAAATTTATTATTGTACATTTTTATCTTTTCCGATGTATTCCTTCGATCAATAACATCATGTGTACCCAATTGTCCAGCAATATCTTGTATGCCTCCCTGTATTACGAAGTCATCTACCACTCTGTAAAAGTTCAAATTATTATAAAAGCCCATATTTACAAGTTCTATAAATCTCTTAGTACCATTGGGAGCTGCTTCAGGGACTATTTTAATTATAATATAACCTTCAGTTGTTAAGAAACAAGCCGTATTAGATTCAAATTTAGTCAGATAACTATCACAGTTTTGTTTTATATCAACTGAATAAGTATACAAAAAATAGCCGATTGTGCTGAGGATAATGATAGGCAATACAAGATAAACAAGCTTAGATACTATTTTGCTGTCAAATTTTATCTTTTTCATGATTTCAGATTATAAACAAAATATTATTAATGTTAAATTAAAGATTCTTTCTTACAGAATAGAGCTTTTTTATAATAAATATATCTTCATCACCTAAATCATGATAAAGTTCAGCATATTGTTTTATTTGCCAGTCGATATATCGTTTATAAAGAATATTAAAATGCTTTTTATAATCTTGAATTTCAGATAGAAAAATATTTAACATAATTAATTCTTGCAATCTATTCCGATTACTCTCATCCATAAGTTGTATACCATGAACTATTTCATCAAGACTATCAGAAAAATACAGCAAATTATATATCTCTCTATCCTGTTTCCAAATCATTTCTTCGGATATCTTTTTAAATAAAGCTTTTGTTTTATCGTAATTTTGTATCACAAAAGCGAAAAAATAATCAGATGGTGTATTATGTATAGTTGTAAGATCATCCAATTCTTGTTGAACTGTAACACTAGATCTGTTAGCACGAGAAAATTTGTTGCGAGAAGTGTTTTTAACAAAATCATCAAAATCTTTATATACTAGTTCATTATCTAAAAATAAGACATTCGCTAACCTGTCAAGCAAGACTTTGATAAGGGACTTCGTAGAAATAGCGTTCACTAAATCAAAATACACCAACTGAAGTTTTCTTACCATTTTTACATTAGATTTATTTATTTCAAGTTTATTTAAAAAATAATCAAATATTTCTTTCCTTTTTCTAACGGATTCAATCCAAATATCTTTTTGTTTCTGTATTACCTCTGCGGGATCTTTTCCAAAAGAACTATCCCATTCAACAATAGACAAATTAATATCACCAGACTGCAGAAGCATCTTCGCAGTACGTAATAATGCTCTTTTACCTGCTTGATCTCTATCCAATGCTAATGCAAAAGAATTTGTATATCGCTTGAGCAAAAGTATATGGTCATTAGTAAAACTAGTTCCTAATGGAGCAACAATATTTTTTATACCAATAGAATGACTGAGAATTACATTAAACTGTCCTTCGGTAATAATAACAAATCCCCTATTCTTTATTTCTTGCAATGATTGGTACAGTCCATATAGATTTTTGCCTTTATCAAAAACCAAAGTATCTGGAGAATTAAGATATTTTGGCCTTTTATCATTAGGCTTGACAACTCTTCCTGAAAAAGCTATTATATTTCCGTATATGTCCCATATCGGGAAAATAATTCTGTCTATAAATTTGTCTTTTATTTTTCTTTTTACATCATCTTTTTCTTCAAATTTAAAAAGTCCACATTCTTTTATTAAATAATCATTTTTGACTATTCGACATATTTTATTGTACAGATTTTGATACTCAATTGATGCGTATCCTATTTTCCAAAAATCTATATTGTCTTTTGTTAATCCCCTATTTTTCAAATATTCTACTATATGTTGATAATTGTTAAGATTCTTTACATAAAAATCACAAGCTATCTGATTTAATCTGTAAATTTCTTTCTTAAGATTTACTCCAGTATCTTTCTTAAATGTATTGGATTTTAACTTATAACCAACTTTATTCGCTAAAATCCTAAGTGCCTCACTAAAATCAACACGTTCATATTCCATGACGAATTTAAACACATCCCCTCCCTTTCCACATCCAAAACACTTAAATATCTGCAAATTTTCATTTACTACAAAAGAAGGAGAATCTTCATTGTGAAAAGGACATAGAGAAAAATAATTAACACCTGATTTTTTTAAATTAATTTTTTCAGAAATTATATCTACAATATTTATACGCGATTTAATAATATCAACATCATTCATAAGAATTAATAAAAGCAGTAGTACATAAGCCGAATTCTGTTTTAGTGAGACATTTATCTATGCTCCCTACCATAACTTGGGATTGCTTCCAGGTGGCGGTTACCCCAAATCCTTTGTTGCCAAAGGACTGAGTAGGCTATTACCCTACTTTTTCACCCTTGCATAAAAAATTTATGCGGTTATTTTCTGTGGCCCTATGCGTAAGATTACTCCTACCCATCTTGAAGTCTTCTAAAAAGACTTCTTGAATGGCACCCTTAGCATCATTACGAAATGATGCTTAGAAGTTCGGACTTTCCTCGACTTGGAATAAGACCAAGCCGCGTCTCACTGTACTACTGCTAACAATATTATAAAATGGAATTTATTTATTTTCTATATTTAGGCCTGCTTTCTCCAAAGCTGAAGCAATATCTATTTTTGTATAAGCTTTCCTAGAAGATGGCAACTTTTTCTTACTTTTAACACTTTTTCTTTTAGTTATAGCTTTTCCTCTATATTGTTCAATTTTTTTAACACTAAATCCCATTTTTCTTTCATTGGGTGCTATAGTAATGATAGCGATCTCCAGTTCGTCCCCTACTTGATATATATCAGCTAAATTTGTCGAAAGCGGTATGTTCATTTCATTTCTATGTAAGATGCCAGTTACACCCTCAGAAATTTCTAATCCTAATCCATAATCCTCAATAGAAATAATCTTACCTTTGACGATATTTCCAACTTTATATTTTGTAACAACATCCAACCATGGATCTTTGTGCATTTGTTTAATACTAAATCCTAAACGTTTATTTTCATCATCTTTTGCAAGAATTTTGACTTTAATTATATCCCCTACTTTTGCATAGTCAGTAACAGACTCTACTTTATCCCAGGATATTTCAGATACATGTAATAATCCATCAACTCCATTGTAGTTCAAGAAAATACCATAATTGGTTACAGCGGTAACCTTAGCTTCTACAATATCACCAACATTAAGACGATTATATGTTTCCATTTTTTCTGCCGAATCGTGAGATGTCAAATATGCTTTCTCAGAAAATATAACTTTGCTGTTTTTCCTATCAACATCAATTACTTTTACCATTAATTTAGAACCTATCAAATCTGTAAGACGAGCGATTATCTCCATCGCCAATTGTTCCTTAGACATCGTAGTACCAGTATTTTCAACACGATAAGACTTATTTGGATCTAGTTGTGATATTGGTACAAAACCATTGACTCCATCAATATTTACTATTACTCCTCCAGCATTGACATCTGTTACGGTAACCACAACAGGAGATCCTGATGATTTTGCCTCTTCCAATAAATTCCATCTTAACGCCGGAGTCGTACGTTTTTGTGACAGGACATACTCACCATATTCATTCTCTCCACTTATAATAAACAACCTTATTCTATCCCCAACTTTTAAATCATTAACGGTCATGTCATCTAACTCAGTTTTGGGCACAAAACCATCCACATAATTTCCCAAATTTACTATGACTCCGTTATTAGAAATACTTTTAATCGTACCATATACTATATCACCTTTTTTATAAAAAGGTATATTATTTGTTTTAATATGCTTATCTATTACTGCATACAAGTTATTCATAGCTATTTTTTTATTTATGCTTGTGTATTATGACAGATTAATTAGATTTTGTTTAGTCCCCTATACTCATAAGATATCTATACATAGATAAAGATATTAAAAAATTTAATATATAAATTGAAAATAGAAATGAATAAGATATGTATTGATTAATAAATACATTTTTTACCTTCATAAAAATTGTAAATAATAATATATTCACTATAATAAGAAATAAAGGTATAAGCAATAACCAGTTTGATACTAATTTACTGTAAGTAAATGTAAACAAGTAGTAATTTATAGGAATATTGAACTTATCAGATAATGAAAAGTAAAATAAAACATATATCACAGAAGTAAACACAATATTAAAAAAATTAAACAATGAATGTATATCACTTAAAATAATATTTTTTAAGTTATTTTTAATATCTATAGAAATACGGCGATTTTTGTACGTCCTAAAATTTATATTAACTATGTACTGATTTTGTTTCTGAAAAGTCAATTTATTGTTCTTAGGTATAAAACTATTTAACATTACTTTTACGTCTGATTAATCTTCGAGAACACCAAAGACCTCGTATTCTAGCTTGACAGAGGCCTCTATTGGTGCTTGTGAATTTGGCCTTATATAAACAATCTCGATTTCTGCATCTTTATCATAGTATTCTGTAATAGTATCATACAGGTAATTAGGTGTTTTTGAACCGACCTGTAGAATAATGCTGCCTGTGCGGATTCCTACCTTATAAAAAGCTGACCTAGGATCTATTTTGTCAATATAATTTACACCTTCTAAATTTTCTGGCAGTTCAGCAGAACGCAACATATCTTTGGTCAGTGGTCGAACCGCAACACCCAAATATGGTAGATATAACATACCACGATTTTGTTCGTAGGCATTCACAAACCTTATGATTCGATTAATGGGAATCATGAAATTCACAGCTTCACCTTCACCTATAGCAAAAGCTATTCCGACGACTTCACCATATTTATTTACAACAGGACCGCCAGAATTTCCGAGGTTGATTGCTGCTGATATTTGAATAGCATCAGGTATAGATCTATAAATTAAACGATTAGTATAACAGTCCTCATCGATTCCAGTACTAACGAATCTGTTAAGTCCCGTTATTTTTCCTGAAGTAATAGTATTTTCATACCTCTTACCGGCACCTACAGCATATATATCTGTCATCAACTTAATAGCCTCAGGAGAAGCTAAATTTAAGTAAGGTACTTTCTCATTTTCAGTATCAACAATAAGTACGGCAACGTCTTCTATAGGAGATCCAACATATCCTTTAACTTTATATTCTTTACCCTTATAATCTCTTATAATAGCTTTTGAAGTAAGTCGTAAACCACATGCCACATGATCATTCGTTAAAAAAAGACCATCTTCACTGATGAAAAATCCACTTCCAGTAAGATCACCACCTTCTATATAAAATTTAACAGTCCATACAGCAGGTAATACTTTTTCTACAATCTCCTCATCATTAAGTTCTTTTCTCGTGTTGTTTTTATCTGAGCCTTGTTTTTGACTAGTTAGGCGTGAATTTGAATCATTTGATACCAAATTATTTAAATCCAATGAAGAGGAACCTGATGCGATAAATACAAACAAGAATATTGAAACAATACATATAAAGACAAGGAATCCCAGAGTAATAGATGTTAATATTATATTATTGTTTTTCCTATTACCAACAGAATGGATTATTCTATTGGGATATGAATACGAATAATTTTGTGGCACGGAATACACATTTGATACATAATTACTCTGTCTTAAATTAGGGTTATACCCCGTTCCTCCAGTATTGTAAGCATTTTGTGGATACATAAACTACATAATTTTATATCAAAATTAATACAAAATTTAAAGTAACCCAATAGCTTGATTTACTTGGTTGTCATAATTACCGTTAATACTATCGGTATTTAATTTTTCTTCAATATCAGGCTCTATACTGTTTTCGCTATCGAGTTTTTTTCCATTTGGTAACAGCCAATATTTTATTGTCACTTTCAAATATCCATTATTGCCTGGCAAATCAATAACATCCTGTACAGTCCCCTTTCCAAAAGTTTTTACTCCAATGATTTTATAACCTTTATGGTGTCTCAATGCACCGATAAATATTTCAGCTGCTGACGCAGTATATTGGTCAGCCAGGATTGCAACTTTTTTATTGGCGAGCCGATATTTTCTTTGTGATGGAACAATTTCGTCTGGCGTATTGGGAGATTTTCCTTTCTCATAAAGTACTATTTTATCTGATTCTAGGAAATCACCACTTGCATAAACTGCTGCCTCAAGAAACCCACCGCCATTACCTCTGACATCGATTATTATTTTTTCATATTTTGATAGTTCTGATACTGATCTATCCCAGTTATCTTTCCACTCTTGAAGTGTACTATCAGAAAACCTATAAATCTTAAACAATGCGGTATCTTCTTTAAGTTTAACAACTTCCATGCTAGGAGTATTAATGCTATCTCTAACAACGCTATACTCATAGTCTTTACCGTCCCCTGGATCTCTCAAAACTACTTTTACTGTACTACCTTTAGGACCTCTAACTTTACTTACAATAACATGAAGATCCTGATTTTCTACATTTTCATCATTTACTTTCACAAAAAAAAGCCCAGTCTTTATACCTAATTTCTGAGCTGGTGAATCTTTCAATACCTCAACAACAAAGACTTTATTATCTTTTTTCTCCAACCTTACACCAATGCCTTCAAAGGAACCACTTAGAGAATCAAGAAAATCAGCATATTCTTTTTCAGTCATATAAACAGTTGCAGGATCACCCAATGCATCTACAAGCCCTTTGAGTGACCCTTCAAATAATTTTTTATCATCTATCTCGCCAGCATAATTTGCTTTCAAATTAGCAACGATTTGTCTGTATAAATCATAATCATATATCCCCCCATCTACTAATGAATTTAACTCTTCTTCGCCATATATCTGAGCCGGTGTTGTACTCGTTATTTTTACAAGATTTTTATTTTGAATATTAATTCCTATTAGATATCCTATGAGAGCAGTAAATATTCCAAATAACAAAATAATAGCAATGTTCCAATACTGTTTTTGTTTATGCCGTTTATCTTGATGCAGATTTACTGAAAAATCATTTATATTATCTGACATTTTTGTAGTATATATCAAAAATTTCGTCATTGTAAGTAACCTCTACCGTATGATGTTTACGCTTGTTTATTTTTCCTCTAATACCCCAAAAAGGATGTTCTGTAACTAAACATTTTTTCTTACTCGAAGTACTCACGGTGTTTGGTGTAAAAAAAAGTTTTTCACTTCCCCAAAATATATCGTATGTATCATCTATCGAAAGATCAGGCCTTATAAATTCACCGAAACCAAATAAAACAGCGAAATTTTCTAATGTGTTTACTAATTTATAGAAATTATTCAATTCTGTAATTATCAATGAATTAACAATGATCTTACTTGCTCCCAAAGAAATAACTTTAGCCAAATCGTCTTGATAAACAGGAAAATTTAAATGTATTGTAGCATCAGATAAAATAGTATCCCATATTATATCCGCAGTTTGATTCCATGTAATTATAGAAGAGAAATTTTTTCTCCTCGCAAAATATAAAGGTGCAACATACTTTATACCTCTACATACGATAATAATATATTTATTGGCCTCAATCGACTTTATCTTTCCAACAAGATTAAGCCTGCGACTGATCTTCTTTTTCTGACCCAATATCCGTATATGATTATTAGAAATTTCAACTATTCCACTAAAATCAGAGATGATCGCTTTGTGACCGAATAATCCGCTTGAGCACAAAACATCCCCTTTATTTACATATTGCCCATCCTTGACATTGAGATTATACTCAGCCAAATCTACGTGGATATCCTCCAAAACATCATATGTCTCAAAATCATATATTAAAAGATTTTTGGTTTTATCACCTATTGCAGCATATACCGTAGATCCATCAGGTATCGGTATCTTAAATCTATAAGTATTCATATCGATTTATTTCCTAATACAAATATCTTGCCGATTACACTATGTAAACGCATATTACCAAAATTTATTGTGTATGTCTGATTTGACAGATCAAATGTATAATTTTTACCGGGTATGACGGTGTATGTGACTCGAGCACCATTTTTATCTTCTATGACTAATGTATCACTGACACCGCTATATACGTTATCAATAAATATACCTTTTGTTGGTATATCAATTTTAGTTTGAATGACCCCATGATATTCTAATACCTTAGCTATTCTAACAAGAGTGTCAATGGTGGCTACCTTTATTTTTTTAAAGTTTAGAAACTGAAAAACCTCTATAACATCAAACACGTCGACATCACCAATAAGTGAATCATCAATTACTATTCTTAAAATATCATCAGGAATGAATCTTTTCAAATAGTTTAATATCAATGCTAATTTAATATATTTTACCTCTTTGTTCAATTGTGAATTTGAATAATCATTAATTATAAAGTCATTTAAAGCAGAGTTAATCAATATCTGTTTATCCTCATTAGATCTGCTGATAAGTTTTGGTAATAATAATGCTGTAAGTTCGTTTTGTAAAATCTCGCTAAAAGAAACTTTAACGAAAAAATCTTTATCTTTTATATATAAAACAATATAGTTTCTAAACTGGAATATAACCAAATCACCCGGTAAAAAACCAAACAAGTTTTTATAATTCTCCAAACTTATTGAAAAATCAAAATGAATATTATCAATATTATCTGAATTTTTTATTTTTTTACCAACATCAAAGGAAAAATAATAATTACGTAAACTATAAGAAAGATTGTTAGAATCATCTAATACTACATCAAACTCCTCTGTGTAATTAAAAAAACTCAAAGTCAAAACACACTTAAACATAATACAGGTTACAAAAATAACCTGAATATATCAAGATGCGAAACTATACCACTTCTTGTCTTCTAACGTATGGCAATAATGCCATAAACCGAGCTTTTTTGACTTCCCGAGCCAATCTTCGCTGGATCTTGGTCGATAGTCTTGTTTTCTTGCGTGACAAAATAGCGCCGTTTTTAGCGAGAAATCTTTCTAGTATCTCTGGCTTTTTATAATCAATGGTCATAGTAAGAATAAAATATCATTAAGATTCTGTTTGTTCAGATACAGTAATGGTATTTTGAGGATGTCTCAACACCTGCATATCTACAATTCTTATCTCAGTAACTTGTTTTTGTGTACCATCAACCTCTATCTTTCTATTTCTTAGTTCACCCTCTACAAAAACTCTGGTTCCCTTTTTTAAATTTTGAGCACACACGTCAGCAAGTTTCGACCATGCTACTATTCTGTGAAAATGCGCAACCTCTTGATAAGAACCGTCTGGTTTTTTATACCTATTATTGGTTGCAATTGTAAAAGTACAGATTGAAGTACCATTAGGTGTTTTTCTTATAGTAGGATCTTTTACTACATTACCTATTAGAAGTACTTTATTTAGACTTTTTTTTGCCATACTTACTTTTGTTTAATTAATAAATACCTTAATATTTGTTTTATACGTGATAATTCTTTTTTTATTTCTAAGATATTGTATGAATAATTTTCAAATTTGTAAACGGTATAGATACCTCTTTTCTGTTCATTTATTGGATAAGCTAGATCTCTTTCTCCCATACTTTCTATCTCTATCAGACTTCCTCCATTATTTTCTAATAGCTGAACTATCTTAGCCTCTAGTCCCGTTCTCTCGGTCTCTGCCAAATTGTTAGGTATTAATACCATCAACTCGTATTTTAACTTTTTTATGTCAGCCATATTTTTAAACTTTGTATTTATATCATAAATATTCCTAAAAATCTATTCTACTGATACTCTGTTATCAAAACTTTGAATAAGTGTAATACTATCAACATAATCTATGTGTCCCCCCACCGGCAAACCAGTAGCAAATCTTGTCAACTTAACGTCTATATTAGAATCCCTCAATCTTTGTTTCATCATAATAAATGTTGCATCTGCTTCCAAACTACGTGGAACGGCATATATTATTTCTTTGATATTCTTTTCTTTAGTCCTTTTTATCAACAGATCTAGATTAATATCATTTTCATCTATATTTTCAACTGGTGATATCAGTCCTCCTAGAACATGATAAAGGCCTTTATAATGATCTGTCCTTTCAATAGCAACCAGATCCTGTATTGTTTCAACTACACAAATAACAGATTGATTGCGTCTAGGATCTTTACAAATCTCACATAGATCATCAGATTCGGCCAAATTACCACAAATATGACAAATTCGTATATTATTTTTTGCATCCGTTATAGCCTTAGCGAGATTACTAATGTTCGAATCACTAGACAAAAGCAAATGCAATGCCAGTCTAAAGGCTGTTTTAGAACCAATACCTGGTAATTTTTCAATTTCATTTACTAAAGCAAGAAAACTTTTGGGGAGTACCATAAATTTACATGCCTAGCATCTTTCTAATCGAGTCCATATCCATACCTTTTGCGAGTTCTTTTTGCAACTGTTTTTGAGCTTCAGACATGGAATCTTTGAGACATTTCTCGAGTAATGTCTTGTCTTTTAATACATCATCATTAGATATTTTTAGGGAAACTAGTTCATGAAGTCCATTTATGGTAACTTCTAGCTCTTCTTTTTTAGACTTACCAACTACAAGAACATTTTTCATCTGTTCCTGCATCTTTTTTGCATTTTGTTGCATTTTGTAGATATCTTTTATTGCGCCAAATGGATTCATAGCTACTCATTATAATTGATAATTATTCAATATCAAATACTTCTGATATTTCATGCTCTGTCAAATTTTCGACAGTTCTTATAACAACAGATTTATCATTTTCTGTTATTAACCTTATTTCAATCGTTTTATTTACATCATTTATACACTCATGTAATAAATTTTTACTGTTTGGCGAAGACAAAATACTTAAAGCTTTTGTATCTTTTATTAAAAAAATTATCTTATTGTCAATTATTTCAATGTCATCCAGACTACTCTCCAAAATTTTGTATAAAAATTTATTTTTAGTTTGAACTTTTTGTTTTATTTCAGAGATCAAATCTCTCTTCGCACCTTCATCATTTACATCATCATGCAAATTTATCTTTTCATCATGCTTTTTCGTTTTTTGTTCAAGCTCGTTACTCGGAATTGTCACATCTTTAGACTCTGGTCTTTTAGAAACACTTTCAGTTTGTAATGTTTGATTTGCTTTATTTTTTACTGATTTGGAGACTATCTCATCAGAGAAGCTTGTGTTTGTATTCCTATTTCTTATCTCTGTCAGTTTAAATGCTAACGCAATTTCTGGTTTATTAAAATTCTTTATTTCATTAACAAAATTTATAAGTTCTATAGATGTAGATATATCATTTTCAAAAAACGTTTTATCTCTAATTTTATCGAGAACAAAATTTACAATCATTTCTATCAATATTTCAGCATCATATAGAGCGATATAAGAGATTAATTGATCAATATCAAAATCTGCTTGTCCATGTATGTATTTATAAATAATATATATGATTTCACTGTCAGGTATACCAAGAATATTTCTAGTTATATTTATATCAATGACTTGTCCATCTGCCTGCAATAAAACTTTCTCCAAAAGACTTTCGGTATCTCGGTAACTCCCATTACCTAACTTACAAATAAGCTCTATAGATTCTTCATCCATAGAAATATTTTCGGATTTCAAAATGTAATTAACTTTATCCTTTAGCTCGGCAATAGTCGCATTACGTAAAGTAAATACTTGAGATCTAGAAATAATAGTCACAGGTACTTTTCTTACCTCTGTTGTACAAAATATAAAGACGACATGTTCTGGTGGCTCTTCGATGGTCTTCAAAAGAGCATTAAAAGCCTCTTTTGTCATCATGTGTGCTTCATCAATAATATAAACCTTATATTTTCCCAGTGATGGAAGATTTAATATGCTTTCCTTGAGACTTCTGGCATCATCTATACCACGATTAGATGCGGCATCCATCTCTATGATATCGGGATGGTTACCAAACAATGAGGCCTTGCAGCTTTCACAAGAATTACATGGGTTATAGTTATCTATCCGAGACTGGCAATTTAACGCCCGTGCAAAAATACGTGATATAGACGTCTTACCTGCCCCACGAGTACCGAAGAAAATATAAGAATGAGATATTCGGTTTGTTTTTAATGCCTCGATTAGTATATTTTTAACAAGATCGTGTCCAACAATCTCATCAAAATTCTTAGCACGATATTTTTGATAAAGAGAAGCCATTAAGCCAAGTATAGTTTGAAACTTAAAAATTCTAAAGTATTTTTAAATTATTCATGATATTCTCGAACAATGACGTATTCAAATGTAATATCCTCAGTGTATAGAGATTTCAACCTTACTCTAAATCCAGAACCAGGTATAATCTCTTTTGTATAACCAATGTCAGTGTCTGGTGTAGAAATAATGAGGTAGTCATCATCAGATATATCATCCATTTCGACAAATACTTCTTGTTCTCCAGCCAATATAATCATACGACCAATCCGTCCCTGCGATGAATCAATGAGGATAGACTTCGTACGCACAATATCAGCTACAACCTCTTTAGCTTTTAATATCCCATTTATAGTCAGTTTGCCTTCTACCCTCAATTCCTCATTTGCTTCATCATAAAACATCGATACCCCACCTATCCTCAACTCTCCATTCACTCTAACATTTTGGTTCGTAAATATCGTCGTATTATCCTCTGCATCAACATCAAAATATCTATAACTCTCTACCTTTTCATTCAACTCCTTTAGTGCCTGGATTGTAAATACCATCATATAACTATCATACCTCACTCCTTTGTATCCATTATCTAATGTCGCTGATAACTCCGGAAATACCGATTCTACCTCCTGTGCTATCAAACCGTAGTTTAATTCATTGTTAGTCCCGTCT
>JAOAGR010000012.1 GCA_026415655.1 Candidatus Dojkabacteria bacterium | reverse complement strand
TCTATTACCTCCCGATAATACACTTCCTGGCGCTGTTATCCTTATACTAAATATTCCATTGGTTACACTTACACTGGTAAATGTCTGGACATATAACTGATTGCCTCCAGTTAAACTATCAAATATCTTTATCTGAATATTGTAATTATTACCATTTGGTACATTAACTCCATATTGATCTGTTAGTTTACCTTGGTAGGTTATCTCTTGAGGAACATATGCTGAGACAAAATAAGAAATAACAAATATCAAAGAAATCAACAAAACCAAATACAAAAACAAGCGACTAGATAAAATTTTTAGTACATCGAATTTATATTTCCTCAAATAAAACATAGGGCAGTTGGTATATATACATTATTGTAAAGAATTTAAATCAAATGTCAAATGTATGTATACATCACAAACAAACTATTAATAGATAAAATAATCAGACAGGTTCCATCATAAAACGTCATGATTCTTCAAAATTGATGATAATATACCTAAATCTTAAGTCTGTTTCATATGATTGATCCAAAATTATCCGCGCTCCAACACCTGGTATCATCTCTACTCTATAACTTATTCCTCTATCCTCAAATAACACTATGATGTCATCATCTTCTGCTATTGCTTCGTTTGATATTTCATACTCTAATACTCTAGAATTTATTTATTACTGCTACACCAGAAAAATTATTCTCTGAAGAGAATATAAGCTTAGATACTTTTATCTCACGTGCCTTCAAAACACCATTTATTGTCATATTTCCTTCTATCATTATCCCTTCACTTACCTCATCATATACCATTGATAAGTCACCTATGTTAATTCTTCATTTACTATCATTCAAGTTTTAAACCAGAATCTTACTTCAAACAAAATATAAATATAAACGAATAAAAAGGTACAAATTATTAAAGTAAAAAAGCAAAATAGAACTAAATTATACCGTCTTATTTCTTAATTTTCTTCTTACGGCAGCTCTTCTGCGCTTAGTCTTATAAATCTTCATTCTCTTTTGACGCAAAACAAGTCCCTCTGGTATACGATATCTTAACTCCTCGAACTTTTTGTTCACACCAAGCGCTAACCATTCCTTTAATATTCTTCTAAAAGCCGCATCAGGTGTTTCATTTGCTCTTAATTTTATTATCATACGTCGTGTATTATACAATAATATGGATATAAATCAAAAATTACTCACGCATATCTGGTAGTTCGCACAGAAAAGGTATATTTATACTATTACACAGGTATCTACTATTTGTGAACTTGAATAAATCAAACACCACAACCACAATCATTAAAGTAAGCAAAAATATAAAACCGGCATTGGTAATGTAGTTATAAACCTTTGAAGGTAACCTCTTGCGTGTTATTATCTCAATAATATTGAAAAGAATGTGCCCTCCATCAAGAGCAGGTATAGGTAAAATATTTAATACTGCAAGATTTAATGAAAATAAAATCATAATTTCAATAATCCCCCAAAATCCAAAAGTAGTTAGTATTCGTCTTATTATCTCAAAAATACTTATTGCACCACCTAGATTAGAAGCAATAGGCATAACATCTCGTTGTTCAAAAGACTGAACAAAAATTTTTCCAAACGCAAGAAAAAATTGATGTACAAGGTTAAACGCCTGCATAAATCCTACAAAAAATCTTTCATAGCCATTAAATTGAATAAATGAAATACCAGAAATATCTACCCCCAATAAAGTTGAACCCCTATAAAGAGTAGAAATTCTTATACCTAGTGGATACTCTTTATCTGGTAATTTTATTTTAATAGTCTTCACCTCATTTGATGGATCAGATGCAGAAATATATTGTAAATTTATTTCTTTTCCCTTATTTGCTCTAATTATTGAAGAAAATTCTTTTGGATCATATTCTTGTCCATTTATATCAACAATAATATCACCCTCCTCCAATTTATCTTTTAACACCGAATCTGCTAAGAAAGAATTTATGACAACATAAGATTGATTTTTAGAATTGAAATGATTTTCTGGTAATTTCGGAATCTCTACATTAATGGTTTTGGTATTACTACTTTCAAAATCAAGGAAAGTCAGTCTGACAGTTTGACCATTTTTAGCTAATATTTTCTCATCAAAATTGTATAGATATATATCCTCATCATCTATATGAGTAATTATATCAAAATCTTGAACATCCTTGTTAGACAACACTGAGTCATTACTTAAAGATATTACAAAAGGCTTTTGTTCAATTTTTGTACCAAAAATAGGATTATATTCAGAACCAAATATAGTATCAAAGGTTCTAAATTGAAAATTGACATTAAAAGCAAACAAATAAAGTAATAAAACTGCCAGAAAAAAATTCATCGCAACTCCTGCCACAAGCACCAATAATCTTTGTATAGGTGATTTGGCGGAATAACTATCTGGTGATTCTATATCATATTCACCTTCTCCGTACATCTGCACATACCCACCTATAGGAAGTGCTCTTAAAGAATACAAAGTGCCTTTATATTCCCTCGAATAAACAATAGTACCCATTCCTATAGCAAATTCTTCAACCTTAATTCCTACATATTTTGCCGCTATAAAATGGCCCAACTCATGAACAAATACAAGCACACCTAATATTAAAATAAAAACAATCAAAGCGGGCAGAAAATTTGGTATAAGATACCAACCTGCAATGAGAAAGATTAATACAAAAAGATACGGCAAAATTAACTTATAATTTTTCAAATTAATATTAAACATGCATTATATCATCAATTTTTGACTTTATAATATCATCAACTTTAGAAATATAATTTTTCACTATTTTTTCTATCTCTTCAATATTTTTATCTATCAATTCCTCACTTATATTTTCTTCTTTCCCCTTTGTTTCAACAAATTTGATAGCCTCTCGTCTTATATTGCGTATTGTAACTTTTGTGTTTTCGCCCTCTTGTGATACCAATTTTGCAATCTCTTTTCTTCGCTCTTCTGTGAGCGGAGGAAAGTTTAATCTTATATTATTTCCATCACGAATCGGTGTCACACCTAGGTTACTAGCAACTATGGCGTTAACTACGTCATCTACAATATTTTGATCCCATACGGATATGGTAATCTGTCTTGGTTCAGGAATGGAAATTGTAGCTAACTGATTAATTGGCATCTTACTTCCATATGCACTAACTTGGATATCTTCAACAAAAGAAGCAGAGGCTCTACCTGTTCTTATTTTTGCTAAAACAGAATTCAGATGATCTAATGCAGAACTTAATTTATTATCTAGACCGTAATCAATATAATACATACTCACAAATATATATCAAAAAATACTAACTATTTCAAAATCCAATTTATGCTCCAAGCTCCCATCTAATAAATCTTCTTACAACTATTTTTTCTCCACATTTTGCTGTAAACGCCTTAATCAGATCATCAATTGTCTTGCTAGAATCACGGAAATAAGGCTGCGAAAGTAAACTTTTTTCCTTGGCGTAAGTTTTTACTTTTGAATCTACTATCTGACTTAGTACATTTTCTGGCTTATTAGCAAATTTAGGATCATTTTTGACTTCACGTTCAAATTCTGCTCGAATATTCTCAGGCACATCATTTTCGGAAAGAAACTCAGGGTTATTAGCACAAATATGCAAAGCCAATTCTCGTGCTAAGTTTTGAAACTCTTCATTTCTGGCTACAAAATCAGTCTCACAATTTAATTCGACTAAAACTGCAATTTTATTGTTTGAATGGACATAAGATGCAATAACACCTTGATTTGTTTGTCTATCTTGTCTTTTTTCTGCTTTTGATACTCCTTTCTTCCTTAAATACGCCATTGCCGCTTCTATGTCATTATTTGATACAGTAAGTGCTTCTTTGATATCTGATATACCTGCTCCTGTTTCTTCTCTTAGTTGTTTAATTAAATCTATAGTAGACATATGTTTTTATTTTTGTTTTCTTTGTTTTACTATTTTGCTTACTTGTTCTTTAGTCACTCTTATAACACGCTTATTTTGTCCTGCTTGATCAGTTTTATCAAGATTTTTATTCATGTTATTTGCGAGCTCCGTTAGTTCATCGAAATTGACTGGTTTGTATTCTACTCCTTTACCTTGATTACCCAATAAGATTGTATCAGCAATTCTTTCAAGCAAAAACTCAACAGGGCCTATCGCATCATCATTACAAGGTATTATGTGATTTATGTTTGTAGTTGGTGAATTCGTATCTGCGATTGCTACCACAGGTATTCCCGAAACACTAGCCTCTTTAACAGCAATTTTTGAGAGTTTTGGATCTATAACCACAACACAAGAGAATTTTTTATTAAAGGATCTCAAACCACCGTATAAAAATTCTAACCTTCTTATATGATCAACCATTTTCAACATTTCCTTTTTTGTTCGATTATGAATTCCTTGATAAAAGCTACTTACCATCTCATTAAATTTCTTCACAGATTTTTGTGACATTTGATAATTAGTAAGTAATCCCCCTGGCCATCTATTTATTACAAAATGAGATTTTGATTTTATAGCAGCATTTTTAACAAGTTCACGTAACTGTGGCTTAGTAGAAACAAAAAGTATTTCACCTCTTTTCGCATATTCGTATAAGTGATCCAATGCTTTGTTAAAATTATCAATAGTTTTTACCAAATCAATTATGTGGATTCCATTACGTTCGGTATATATGTGTTCTTTCATTGATGGATGCCATCTCTGTGTCTGATGGCCAAAATGTGCACCCAATTTTAGAAGCAATTCTATAGTTGCTTCATTTGATTCTAAATATGGTAGATTAACTACCGAGTTTGTTTGTTCTTTTATTTCATTTTGTTTTGACATACTTACCTAATTATTCCTCCCTAGACACAAACTTAGGGGTTACCCACTAAGTCATTAGGCACTGTCTAGGTGCTAATATCAAAATGATTTATACCATAAAATCCTAAAAATTCAAATATTTACTATTATTCTTTTGTTTCTAAAGTAAAAACATCCTTCAAAAACCTAATAAAAAATAATATTATTACAAAAATGAAAAAATTGAATATATCAAATTCATATCCTTTTAAACTTAAATATAATACTAGGAAAAACACAAAATCACTAAGTAAATGTAATATCTTCAATGGTGAATTTATATGAACTACGGTTAGCAAAGCCCAAGACAATATTAAAAGCAAACTTCTTATACCTATTATATTTTCATAATGCAAAAGATCTAAAAAGAATCCTAAAATTAAAAGAATATAAAAATTTAAGTCCGAATTATTATTTAATAAATATAATATAAGAAGAATAGCACCGATAGAAAAATAAGATAAGAAAGCAAAATGTTCGTTTAATGTATTTTCTATAAAAAAAATAACAATGAAAAAAGTCAGAAAAATTACGTTTAGTACAAATTTCATCGTTTTATGATTTTACACACAAATGATCGATCAATCTAATATCATACCCGACATCTATATAATACTCATCATAAGCTTCCAATTGTTGTTTGATATTGGATGTTGAACCAACAATCAATCCGGATTGTATGCCCTGTACCAAATTTGTAGTAACCCATATATCACCCGCACTCAGATTAGTATTTTTTCTTATACCTCTGACAAAAGGTCTTTTAGTCTCAGTATCATATTTTAAAAAACCAAATATTTCTTCACTTTCTTTCAATTTAACAGAAACATTTTTTTCTTCATATCTAAAAACACTTCGCACTTTGATAGTTCTATAATCTTCATTGATTTCTTCTATAAAACCAAAAAGAATATTTCCAAAAAAGACCGGTTGATTGTAATAATAAACTGAACGGTCAAAAACCAACGGTATGCCAATAATATATCCTGTAATATCAAAATCTCCAACTCCTGTTATCATCAATTTCTGCTTATCAAGACAATTATTTAAACTTTCCTCTTGTATTGATGGTGTCACTTTTCTAATTGCTAAGATTTCTTGCCTCAATCTTAAATTCTCTCTAACCAAATCATCATAATCGAAAATTTCAATCCAAAAGAGCTTGGTATCGTATGAAAATTCTAGAAGCTCAATCTTAAATGGATATATTGTGGAAGCAAAAAATTGCTTTGGTAGCGTATACAGACCTAAAAAATTAAAAATGATAATTATCAAAGACAATAATAAAACTATATAAAAATTTTTATACAATATTATTCTTTTTCTACGTTCAACTTGCATTTATTAGAATGTTTGAAAACTACCTTTTATTTTTGACAATAAATCTATATCTTCTAAAAGTTTTTTCGTTCCTTTAACTACGGCAAAAATCGGATCATCACTTACAATGAATTTCATCTTCGTTTTATCTTCAAAGTAATCTTTAATACCTTCAATCATAGCCCCACCCCCAGCAAGCATAATTCCACTCGCGGTAATATCTGCCAAAAGATCTGGAGGGCATTCTTCGAGCGCTTCAGATATTGCTTCCGCGATCATCTGCAACTGTGGTGATATAGCTTCTCTTATCTCGTTTGATGTTATATTTAGTATCCTTGGTATACCTTGAATCAAATCACGCCCTCTAATCTCAAAAATTTTAGTCTTGGTTGTGTGATATGCTGAACCGATATTTATTTTGGCATCCTCGGCTATACGTTCTCCTATGAGCAAATTATATTTTTCACGCACATATTTTACTATAGCCTGATCCATAAGATCCCCAGCAACAGCTATAGTTTTGTCTATAACGATACCACCAAGCGAAATTATAGCTATATCTGTTGTACCCCCTCCAATATCAACAATCATGGATCCTACAGCCTCACTAACCGGCAACCCCGAACCAATAGCAGCAGCCATTGGTTCTTCGATAATAAATACTTCTCTTGATCCTACAGATTTCGCCGCATCATATACAGCTTTTCTTCCAATCTCCGTTGCCGACGATGGGACTCCGATAATCGTACGAGGTCTAGGTATTTTAAAAAATTTATTAGATTTTTTATATGCCAAGTTAATAAAATAAGAAACCATATTTTTAGTAGCATCAAAATCAGAAATTATTCCATCCCTAAGAGGCCGTACTGCCTTAATGTAGGAAGGAGTCCTTCCCAACATCTTTTTTGCTTCTGCACCAACTGCTAAAATTGAACCATCATTCGCGTTTTGCGCAACAACCGATGGTTCAGAGATTATTTCATTAAATCCTGAAATTACTACTTTTGTATTTGCTGTACCTAGATCAATACCAACATCATCAGTAAAAATACGCCAAATACTATCAAACATAACTTATTTTACCATAGTGGTATTTAATTTTATTTTAGTTATTAGTGTGTCTCGTTGGTTTTCTTAAAAAGTGTCTTGTAAGCCTTCATGGAAACTCGTAATTTACCAAGAGGAGTACGCACTGTTACTAAATTTAAATTTTGTACTTTCCTTTTTTTTACACCACGCAGACCATGTGGCCCCCTATACGAAAACGCCTTTTTACCAGCTCTACTTTTACCCGATTTATGCCTACCGGATCTCTGTACATTAGCTCTTCTTCCTGTTAGATCACAAACTCTTGACATAATACTTTTTTATTTTGTTGAATTTTAATACATACTATAAAATAAATCAAAATGTTATTTAGTAAAAAAAGATCAGTGACAAATACCCCTATGGGATCTGCTCCTTTTGTATATGATGAAAATGGCAATGTAGCATGGGATAAAATGTGGTCAACTTTTTGTTATTTAGCTCGCGAAGGCGGTCCTCCACATCGTGGAGATATGTTGAAAACAGATCCAAATTTAGTCAATACAAAAGATCCGAAGTTTAAAAAAAATATTTATGAAGTAATGCGAGCATATAAAATGTTACTACCCTATAAAATAGGGTATGCTGTTTCTACTCCAGAGATAATTGTACATCTACCCTTTACGAAAATGGCAAAATGGTTTGAAGAAACAATATTAATGGAAAATGTGTTTGTAAGAAGGGAAAAAAATAAAATATTTGTTGTTGTCAGTGAAAAATATGAGTTAGAAAAAGAGATCAAAAATTTAGTAACTGTTTTTGCTAAGGCTTTTCATTACTGGGACTTACACATGAATGTATTAAACAAACTTAGCATTTTACTTTTTGGTATTGATTGGCAATTTAGAAAACCCAAAGAAAATTAAAATTTTAAAATCAATTTTGTATTTTCATTAAAGAGATTTTTGTCAAATTTCCCAGCAGGTAATTCTAGTACATATTTTATTGGTGCTTTAGACTTATATGTCTCACAATCATTTTCTATACAAGGCTTTAGATCAAAATATCCATTTATAAAATTCCCATTTTCATCAAAAAAAAGAATATCTAGATTCATACAGGTGTCTTTCATCCAGAAAGATTGAATCTTTGATTCATTAAAAATAAATAACATTCCATCACTCTCTAACTTTTCTCTCCCCATCAAACCAATACGGTGTTGTTCCGAATTTGACGCCAATTCAACATTGATATTTCGTTCAACTCCGTCTGCAAGTACTAATCCCAATTTAACTGTTTCTAATTTTTTCTGAGCTAAATAATATTTACATTTAATATTTTCAGGAGTGAAATTAGTATTTACTTTTTCAATCGAATCATCATGATAGTACCATTTGACTAACAAATAGATTACACCAATCAAAGCTACAATCGAAAAAGGCATCATTATGATTACACGAACAAAATTTCTCTGTAATTTTAATTTCATCTGCACGAACTTAATTGAATGTTTAGCGAATTATAAATAATTAAATTTATTAATTAAACTTAAAAATATAAAACCTCTTCAATTTACGTGTTAATGCTAAAAAATAAAAAACGAAATTTACAAAATATCAAATTCACTGAAGTTATTATTAGTGCAATGGTGGAGATGGCGGGAATCGAACCCGCGTCCGGAGTCTATGAAATGTAAAATCTACAGGCTTAGTAAATTTTAAATTTCCCATGTGTCTCAAAAATTTACAAAAATAACACATGGTAAGGTCAGTTTAACTTGTATAGATGACCAGGCTATACAAGCTGTACTTTTTATATTTCAATCATATGGCAAAAGTACAAATCCATATGATTATATCTATCTTCCTCTCTTCGAGGATTATAGATTAAGCTGCAAGAGTCAATTGTGGCTGTGCAACTTTTTGCAATGCTGATTTTATAGCATCAGCCAATGTTGATTCTTTGGCATTATTTGTAAGAGCGATATTTTTACGTTGTATCGCAAACACGACCTGCATTTACATCTCATACAACCCCGTCGAATCCAGATTCATCCCCATGTAAGCAAAATTATATTACAAAAAACAACATTCAGTCAAAGCCAGTATTGGCTGAACATCGAATCTTGGTAAATCAACAAATAACAACCCGAATTTATCTATTCTGCAAAAGTTATATGCAACTCAATCACACAATCAAACCGAATTTGATACCCATAACATTCAACACGCTTCGTTTTACACACTTACATTCCACAAAACCAGCCTGAAAGGCGATAGATGAAAATTATATCTTTTTATGCAGGAACGAAATCGATTTAGAACATTCACTCTACTCTTGACACACATCAAACTATGTAGTATATTGTTTATGGACTTTAGTCCCCCTAGTCCGGTTCGGTAAAAGAGGCCTGCTGGACTATGGGGAGTAAAGTTTTTGAGCTCTTGCAAAAAATTTAGAAGAATGTAAAATATTATACTGGCTCAGATTGTGGCCTCTTTGGGGCAGTGGAGGTCACAATCGGGGTCGGTCGGGGCAGTGCCGATCCCTTTTATTTTTGTTTATGTTAATTAATTCTTCGTTAAATTTATTTTTCTACAAATGTAAGGATCTATTTTCTAATAGAAACTATTTTTGGTATTCTGACAGTATAGTCATTGAATTTTTAAATTATTATTTTTTTAGATATTCTGAACATATAAAAAATTCATCTAGTCAAAGCTTAGGTTTAATAAGAAAAAATAGAGAAAAAATTATTAAATTCTTTGCTCTTTCACTAAAAAGAAATCTTATACCAACAAAAAAATATTCAGTTGATTTTGATAGACAACGATAAAATATTGATACTATAGTAATACATCATTCTGGTAAAAAACGTAATATCTGGGAAATAGAAGCAATACACATGGTAAATTTATATATAAAAGATTTTTTAAACAAGGATGTAGAACATTATCTCCGTCCATTAGATTCTGGTCATATCAGAAATGGAAAAACGACATTTTGTGCTTATCATTATTTAGTGGATTCAAACGGAACAGTCAAAAAATTATTATCAGATAAATATATAGGATGGCATTGTGGTAATTGGGAATACAATACAAAATCTATAGCAATATGCATAAATGATAATTTGGAAAATAAATCTCCGAATAAAAAAGTCATTAATACTCTCAAAAACTTGATACGAAAATATCAATACAAAACAAATATAAGTCAAATTCTAGGGCATTGTGAGATAAAACCAACGACGACATGTCCAGGAAAAAGTTTTCTTGGAGAAAAAGGTTGGAAAAATTTGTTATACTAACCGTGAAATGGAGATAAATCTCACATTCATAAGTCGTATTAGTGTATTGCTTTTTGTTGTTTTTATAGATTTTTTAGGCTTTGGGATTATTATTCCATCTATTACTCCCCTATTCTTAGATCCGAATAGCCCTCTAATACCCAAAAATTGGGACAGTGATCTACGAACAATAGTGTTGGGAATCATTACTGGTTCTTACGCTATAGCTCAATTTTTTGCTGCCCCTATAATTGGTAATCTTTCAGATCGTTATGGTAGAAAAAAATTGCTTTTACTCACACTAAACGGTGCCTTTATAGCTAATTTAGCATTCCTGTTCGGTATAATTTTTCATAACATTTGGATCATTTTGATAGGTAGAGCCCTTGGCGGAGCAATGGGTGGTAATGCCACAATAGCAAATTCTATCATAGCTGATTTGAGTTCTGAGAAGAATAAATCGAGAAACTTTGGATTCATTGGCATTTCAATAGGTCTTGGTATTATCCTCGGACCATATCTTGGTGGGATGCTTGCTGATGTGCAAATAAGTTCTATTATCCCATTTATTCCTACTAGCAGTAAAATCGATAATATCACTCCATTTCTGGTAGCTTGCATCCTATCAATAGTCGCTATTATCTGTGTCTATTTCTTATTAGAAGAAACATTAAAATATCCAGTTATAAACAAATTCGATTTTTCTTTCGGTATTAAGGATATATATAATTTTTTATTCAAAAGTGATGTCAAATTTTTATATCTTATAACACTTTTAGTATCACTATCATTCCAAATATTTGTATATGGAATTAATATTTATCTTTATTATAAATTTGAATACAAGCCAAACGATCTAGGAATATTTTTGGCTTATGCTGGCATATGGCTTGTGATATCTCTCGGCATCATAAACAGCATAATCTCAACACGAATTAAACCCCATAAAATATTGTTCATATCAATCCCGATATTAATTTTTATATATCCTGCATTTTTAATACCAAGACAGGACTATACACTTTTTTACATCGTTCCTTTTCTAGCAATATTTTACGGTATAACTCAAGCTAACTTAGTAACTGTAATATCAAATTCAACGGACAAAAAACATCAGGGTGAGAGTCTAGGATTCAATCAATCAATGCAAGCATTAGTCGAAGGCATAGTACCAATTATTTCATCATGGATAATAAATTATAATATTCATCTCCCATTACTTGTATCCTCAGTTGCTATGGTAATTGCATCATTTATATATTACCAATACATGACACACCATAGGAAGTAAATTTTTATTATTTAATGAATCCTAGCTTCCTTAATTTCTCAAGTTCAACAGGATTTGATGTAACAAGCATATGCTCGATAGGCGAAGCTTTGACTGCTATCGAAACATGATTTTGCCCTGCAAAAAACAAGCCATAGCCGGGCGGAACTGACTGTAAATAACTCATCTCACCCTCTGTTAGATCAAAAACTCCTGCAAGTGCACTAACCGAAGTTTTAGTTTGTCGAAGTAGAACCTGAATTGATGAGTTTGTGATAACTGTACGACCATAATCTGTCGATAAAAAGTCGTTAACTTCCTGAGAAATAGTAGTAAGTCCTAAATAATATTTTCTGGCTCGTTTTGCAACAGAATTAATAAACAACGCCGAATCTGGATACTTCATAAGAATCCAAGCTTCATCTATAGCTAGAATACGTCTTTTCTTTTGTCTTTTAACAATAGTCCAAATATAATCCAACATCAAATACATAGCCAAAGGTCTCAGTTCTTCGGATAAATCGCGTATAGAAAAAACTGTCAGTGGTTTATTGAGATCAATGTTTGTTTTTCGATCGAAAATACCAGCAGCTGAACCAATAAGAAAACGCTCTAATTTTGATGCCATAGCTATTGCCGAATAATCATCCATAGCCCTCAATACTTTGTACAAGTCTTCAAGTCTTGGCGGTTCGTTGACAAAGGTAGCAGGATCTTGAGTAATTCCCTTTTCGCGATAAGCAAATCTTATAGCCTTATCTAAAATTGTGACTTCATCTGTGCTTAGACCTCCAAAAAGTATCTTAAAAAATCCCTGAAGTGATAATTCTTTTAATCGTAGCTCGTCTTCTCCACTATCGACCCCAAATGGAAGTTCAAATGGGTTCAACTTATGTGTACCATCTTGTGAAAATGAAATATAAGCTCCACCTAACGTTTCTGTTAACAATTGATATTCATTTTCTGGATCTATTACTATACATTCTGTACCAAGCATGAGTGAACGTATAATTTCTAGTTTTACAAAATAACTTTTTCCTCCACCAGACGTTGCCAAAACAACCATGTTAGCATTAGGCATTGAAAATCTATCAAATATTATAAGTCCCTGATTGTAAGTATTAATTCCATATAAAATACCCTTTTCTTGTGACAAATCAGAAGATGTGAAAGGAAATGTCATAGCAATGGAGCTAGTATCCATGTTCCTTGTTTCTTTTAAACGATCGTATCCATAAGGTAAAGTAGACTTAAATGCATTTTCCATCTTTAAAGTAGGTATCTTAACACTCATTTCTTTTGATTTAAGATCAGAAATGATAGTGGATGTTAAATAATTTAGATCAGATATACTGTTTGCCTTTATTGTTATATATAACGCAAAATGGAAATATTTTTCTGCACCAGAAGCTAATTCTTCTTGCTGTCTCAGTGCATCTTGCAAAGCTACTTTTGCATATGGATTTGGTACCCTCCCAGCCTCCAAATCCATGTTTAATTGAACCTCCAAATCCGTTATTTTTCTGCGGATCAAATCAATAATCATCTGTGTATCAATTGGATAATAATACATACAAACATCTATAGCTTCATCATAATTGATGATACTTTCTAGAAATCCAGGATAAGCTTTTTTGTAATCGACCACAACTATTGTACGAACATATGTATCGTTAATTTTTATATCATTAAAATCTACTTCAAGCGATGATGGCGCAATTTTATCTTGAACACTAATGTCTTCTCTGTATAATAAATCTCTATTATCATCAAGTATCTCTATTGTAGTCACTTCTTGCTCCGATACGGATTTATAAACAATTTTAGGAGTATCAATTTCTTTACGATTTTCACTGACATTCTCTTTATTTTTTTTAGGAAAAATAGAATTAACAATATTTTCAATTAAATTATACAAAAAATCTTTATTTTGTTTTCTAGCTGAATTAACTGTACCAACTGGGCCTTTTGAATTTACTGTCCCTGATACAGATTGGTTTAAGATTTGTTGTTTTCTTTCTATAGCCTTATCCAAGCTCAATACATTGTTATAGTCTAAAGCATTTTGCACATTAGAATTGTTCAGTATCGTTTGAGCAGGACTATTATTTTGATATTTTTGCTGCAACTGCTGTACATTGTATAGTGCGTTAGAACCGTATTGTGTTTTGCTACCAGACGAATTTTGCACGTTACCCGAATTCATCATACCAGGCATATTATGCATATTGTTTTGATTATTAGGCATAGATTAAGTTTAATAAAATTTATCAATATTATCTATACATAATTACCAACACTTTTAAGGTATTTACAAAAATAATCAGTGTTTGTTAAACTTGTGTTGATGCCAGAGTAGCTCAGTCGGTAGAGCAGCGGTTTTGTAAACCGCCGGTCGTGGGTTCAAGTCCCTCCTCTGGCTCCATTCATGCAAGTGTGGCGGAGTGGTCAAACGCACCAGACTGTAAATCTGGCGGCATTATGCCTACGGTGGTTCAAATCCACCCGCTTGCACCAAATTATCTTTTATTATTTTAAATTATAGAAATTAAAATTTTATTATATTAGTTTTCCTAGAATCGAATTTAAAAATATATTAATTTAAATTGAGTGCTTACATTTATCTATTCCATACCTAATTTTGTAATCATCAATAAACTAATATAAAAACAAACTTGTTTTCATCTAAAAAATTAAAAGTGATATTCAATTTTAAACTTTTACATTTAAGTAAATCCCTAGAAAGTAAGAAAAATAAAAAATGGAGCTAGAACCGGGATTTGAACCCGGGACCCCTTCCTTACCATGGAAGTGCTCTACCACCTGAGCTATTCTAGCTTAAATATTAAGATAATGATACTAAATGTTTTACATTTTGTCATTATCCAAAAAATACATTATAATCAAAGTATGGCATCGAAAAGTAAAAAGAAAAAAAGAATATTGGTAAAATTACATTCAACTGCAACAAAAGCCGATGGAAAACCTACAGGATATATATATTATACATTCAAGAATCCAAGAAAAACTGAAGGAAAGATTGAATTAATGAAATATGATCCAATAGTACGCAAGCATGTTAAATTTGTAGAGAAGAAATGAATTCATATTCAGGTATATTATCAATTCTTGTCGTTATACTAATAGGTCTTCTATTAGGTTTATATGGTAATAAGCTATTTAAATTTGCATTTCCAATCTTTATTTTTGTTTTAGCTATATATACTGTTTTATATTGGTTTGATTTTAATATAAATATTTTATCTATCATATCTTCTTTAATAGTTGCTTCTCTACTTACCGCAATAGGGGTATTTTTATACGATGTAGGTTTACTTATTATCAGTGGGTTAATTGGTTATTTCATATCAATTTCTATATCAGGGATGTTATTTCCAAATGCAGACCAAAATGTTATCTTTATTGCAAATATTGCTATTGCAGTTTTATTCGCAGCTATACCTGTTATTTTCAAACTGAAAGAATGGATCGTTATTATTCTTTCATCAATACTCGGTAGTTGGTTTGTATCCTTTGGTTTGATTTTCGTAATACCAAATACAGGTATTACACTAGGAATGATCAATATTACAAATGATCCTCTACCCTACCTTACATATATTGGTAAGACAATATTTCTAAGTTCTAACCTAATATTCACTATTTTATTTATATACTTTCAGAAAAAACAAATAAAATAAAGCTTTGGTGACTCTGCGGGGAATCGAACCCCGGTCCCCGGACTGAAAACCCGGTGTACTAACCGCTGTACTACAGAGCCATTATAGTGTTAAATGATATCTCTGATTTATTAATTTGTCAATTTGTATATAAATTTCAGTCACAATTATTTTTTAGAATACTGAGCCGCATAAATCTCCAGTGTTGTTACAATTATTATCACTACAATTGGCCCATAAATGAAACCGAGTGGGCCAAAAAAGCTTATACCCGCCATGATACCAAGCAAAGTTAAGAATTCAGGCAATTTTGATTCTTTAGATACAAGTTTAGGTCTGAGTATATTATCAATAATTGATATTACCAATGTTTGGATTAAAATGAGAAAAATTGCTCCAACTAAATTACCTGAGAAAAACATGATTATCGCAAGTGGTATAGTTATTACAAATCCACCTAAAACCGGGATAACACAAGCCACAAAATAAAGTAAAGTAAGTAGTGCAACATAAGGAATATCTAAGATAATTAATGTTATCATAGCTATAGCCGATTGTACGAATGCTACAATGAATGTACCATTAACCATTGATTTAGCCATAGCGGTGATACGAGTAATATATTTCTCATCAATTTTCCTTTCAAAAGGACTAACCTCTATAAATTTCTCACGAAGTTTATCTTGATTTGGAAACAAATACGCAAGTAAAATTACATACAATATAAGATTCGCAGTAATAGTAGGTATTTGCTGAGCAATTGGCGTAACAAAACCTAGAAGTAATTGTCCGGAATTTTCATATGCATTTGTAATAAATTTATCAACATCTTCATCAGAAACTCTATAAGTTACGTATGGTATAGATTCGAGTAATGAATTTAATTTACTTAGAGTAAAATTTTTAATCTCTTCTATATTCAAATTACCTCCGTTATTTGTAATCAAAAAATCTGAAGCTATGCTTCTTATTTGAAAAAAACCAATCATCCCAACAATCAAAATTGGCAATATTAATGATATAAAAATTGTCGTAATTACAAAAAAAGTAGCAATATTATTTCTTTTAAAAACCTTTAGAAAAAATCGATACACTGGATTATAAACCACTACAGTTAATAATCCTAAAGAAAGAACACCGAAATAATCCCTTAAAAATATTACTGACATAATAAGAATAAGTACAGAAAAGAATAAGAAAACATATCTCTTATTTTGATCAAACTGTACTTCTTTTTTCATAGTTAAAACAATTCATGGCGAGGGTGGAGAGAATCGAACTCCCATTGGCGGTTTTTGGGACCGCAGTCCTACCATTGAACGACACCCCCGATGTGTAATTTTATCAGAAAATGTTATATTTAGCATATTTTAGACAAAATAATTATGATTGATTTTTTAGCAATCTTAGATGGATTAACAAAATTTTTTTTAATTTTTAGTTTTATACTCGTAGTTATTCTAGCCACAAAAGAAGCTCTTACAGGAGAAGCCCCATATATACCGTCCAGGTTTAAAACTGTACTAAAAATGATTGATATTGCAGGTGATCTGAAAGATAAAGTAGTTTTAGATTTAGGATCCGGCGATGGACGTGTACTATTTTTATGTGCCAAAAGAGGAGCTAAAAAATGTATTGGTATTGAAAAAAACTTTTTTTTATATCTATTTAGTAATATTGTTGCCCAGATTTTCTTTAAAAACAAAGTTAAAATTATACATGGAAACATGTGGAACTATTCTATAAAAAACACTGATATTTTATTTGTATATTTACTTCCTAATACGATAAACAAAGTTGAGAAAAAAATATTAAAAGAATTCAAAAAAGACAAAATAATAATAATTTCTAATAGATTCAAGTTTCCTAATTTATCACCCACAGAAATTGATGAAAAATTACATATTTATAAATATGTTGTTACAAAATAATTAAAATATTTTCGGTTCAGATAGTTTATCAAGATCAAGTGTATCAATATTACGAAATGAATTACCAAGAATACCTTGCAAATCACCAACAATACTTATGGTTGAATTCGTCATTCTTAATATTTCCTTTTCTCTTTTAGCCCATATTCTCAGCATTGCACGTTTCTCTGCTTCAAGGTCTTCTCGCATTGTTCTAAAGTTTTCTACAATAGAGATTATTTTATTTCTGAATTCATCGGAAATAATATATCTATATAACTCAGAACTTTTTAGATCACGATTGTTATACAACCGTTCAATTCTTTTTTGTTCTATTAGTTGTATACGCAATGCAACAGCCAAGGGGATATATACATCAAATGAGCATATCCATATACCGTCAATAAATCCAAACTCTCTAACTTCTTCTGGTAATGTGGTGGTTATTAGTATCCCTATATTTCCTTTTGATTTTATTACATCATCCTTTAGTTTCTTGATCCAATCCCTATTGAAACTTTTCGTTCTCTTAACTTCCCACACCAATGTTCCACAATACACAGATTTAAAAAATACCTTCTGTATGATATCAGCACCCGTCACGCCCTTTAATACTTCTTCAATTTGATCTTCGGAAAATGTCTTGGCCAATTCATTTTGTATATTTATCTCTGCAACTTCTCCCCTAATCCTCTCTGAGGCCGATGTTGCCCTCATTTGTGCCTCTTCCAAGCTTTTGTTTAAAAGTCTGATACGTTCTTCATATTCTGCTCGCATCTGTTCAAATTTTTGATTAAATTTTTCATTATAATTTTTTATCAAATTCTCCCTTTCTTTCTCTACTTGCAGGCGGATTTGATTCTCAAGCAATCTCTCTTTTTCTTTTATTATACTTTCCATTTGTTTTAGTTGTTCTTCTTGTTTTTGTATTTCATGCATCTTCCTTTTTGTCTCCTCCAACTTTGCTTCATATACTCGTGTTTGATCTTTAAATTGTTTTTCTAGCTCACTTTTTAATCTTTCGATCTCTTTATTTTTTTCTTCCGCGAGCTCTCGCTTCACTTTTTCTGATAAATTTTTTGCTTTTTCCTCATATTCTGATTCTAGTTGTTTTTGAAAGAATAGTTTCTGTTTTTGCAAATATTCATTTACTTCCTGTGCAAGTACTTCATTTATAGAAAATTCATACCCACATTTTGGACACTTTACTTTTGCTGGCAATTTCATATTTGAATAATAACATGACAAAAACAAATTTACATGATATAATTTTTGTGTATTGCGGGGTAGAGCAGTGGCAGCTCGTCAGGCTCATAACCTGAAGGTCGGTGGTTCGAGTCCACCCCCCGCGACCATTATTCGTATATTTTCTTGATGAAAGATTTTCAAATTGTTAGACTGTTCTTTGTAGGCTAATTATGAAGAAACAGGTCTTGATATTCAATCATAGAGGAGCATTTGGTAATGTTTTTGAACCAAACAGTTATGATGCAATCTTATTTTCTTTAGAAGCAGAATCAACCTATGAATCTGCAGAGTGTGATCTAGTTCTAACAAAAGATGGATATGGGATTATAGAACATGATCCTATTGACGAAAACGCTAATGAAATAAACAAAAGGTATAAAACTTTAATATCTTACGATAGTTTATTAAAACTTCTATCCTACAAAAAATACAAAAGAAAAAGAGTTTATCTGGATATAAAAATTCCACATAATAAGTTAAATATACCTGTTTTTTTAAAATCTATTTCAAAGTTTGGAAAAAGAATATTTGTTGGTGTCAATGGATATACATATCTACGAGAACTAATACTATGGACTAACATATTAGAACTAACAGATAAAAATTATAAAAGACCAATATTCGTACAGGGAATTCCACAACCTATTAGATCAGCTATATGGGGACCAAAAAGTAAATCTAAATATATACAAATGGATTTCATTGATAACTTTTTAAGCATTAATAAGTTAGATCATTTAAGAAAAGAAGTACACGAATATAAACTTAAACATCCAGAAAAATTCGCTCCTGATTATCTCCATGCTTATTTTACCCATCATATAATCATGTTGATCCTGAATGAAGGTAAAATCGGACCTTTCAAATTTGGTATATCACGTGGCAATAGAATGGATTATCAGGACCTGATACATTTATATAGTCCTGATATAGATGAAAATAGAATACTCTATAAATTTATATCATCGGTTCCTCATATACCAATTATTAAATACATACAAAAAGCATGGTTATATCGCTTTTTCTATCTATCTCGCAAAAAAGGTTACAAAGTCATAGCCCCATCTGACTCATCACGTAAAGATATGATGGATTATATAAACGAAGGAAGAGTGGATGGAATAATGCCCAATATACCGGAAATCCCACATATGGATGTACCATTGCATAATGAGAGACTACATCGCCTAAAAGAAATTGCTTTTGAGAAAAATCCATATCTATATCTAGGTAAAATAGTAGACCACATCGAAAAAAGAAAGAAGCAATTAAAGGCAAGGGGATTTGATCAGTTTATATTCAATACTAGCTTGACAAAATAAAAAACGGACCGTTTTAAAGACGGTCCGGTCTTTATTATAAGATCTTACGCTATTTTGCTTGCTCGGTAACGATTTGTTCTATTATCATACATGTAAGCATTAGAAGATACTGGAGTATACATATATTTTTCTGGCTTAATCTCATCATCGGGTACTCTTCGGGTCTTCAAAAGAATAGAACAATTCATTGCATTGGATGGTCGATCATATTCCCAAATATACAAATTTAAAAATACTGTATCTACGGAATTCCTGATTAGATGTTCTTCCAATACGCTAAATTCTAAATCTACAACTTGTTCACCAGCAAAGTCGGGATTGAGAGTAAAGTTTTTGACCCATCCATAATTTCTGATTTGACCATTTGTGTATGGAGCGAGAGTTGTAAACATAGTAACTTGATTATGTTTTTGTGCAAAATTAGGAATTACTTGTCTTAAAGGCATATCTTCAACTTCTAACATACTGTTCTTGTATCTAACTGGTCTCAAGTAAGCAACATAATCACGTACACCTGGTTTAGCACGCATCTTTAGCTTAAACATAATATTACCTTGGTTTGTACCGTTGAAACGATACCAAGTATGCACTGACGTCATACGAGTCGCCAAGTTATCATGACGGATCACAGAGTCATCGTTGGATCGATACACAATGTCGTCGTTTTGCACTTTTCTTACAAGATCAAGACAAACTGGCTTTGTATAAGGGCTTGTTAAATCAATCGTTACTCGATTTTTTGGGTTTTTGTTACAGTTATAGCTATCATTATCATAATGATAAGTACCCTGATTATCTGCAATGGCAACAGCAAATCCAAAACTAATAGCATTTAAATATAGATTTTCGCCATAGTCATCTGCGTAATATCCCCACTTATAATATTTAGTATCCGCATTGGACCCATCGATTCTGAAAACATATTCATTATCAGTCGCATTATTCACCATGGTATAGAAGAAATCATCAGCATATTCTGATCCACTAAAAAGTTTCAATCCCTCATAAAACACTAATAAAGAAGGTTTAGTGATATTGTAATCTCTCACCCAAGAGACTTTTGGAACACGAACTTCTATTACATCTCCTCTTTCTATCTGACAATTACTGAGATTATGAATACTACCAGCTTTAGCATTACATGTTAGATTTTTGGTAACATTTTTGATCTTATAGACTATGTCAGAACAGGCTAAAGGCGGCCTAATATCAGTGGAATAAGTTTTACAATTATAATCTTTATTATTGACTTTTATTCTTCCCATCACCTGTAATGTACGAGTATTGTCATCTACCGTGAATTCATCACCTTGAGTAAGTATTAGTTCTGTGGACTCATTGTTATAACTTATCTGAGTTACAACCGCCTCATATCCTTGTGGCTCTGGGCCAGTATAGGAAACATTCTCTACTTTTAATCTATGACCATGAGCTATTTCACACTTACTCATCTCAACATCCCAGCACTCCTTATTCTTAGTTATATTTTTTAATTTAACTGTTTGACATGTTGACGGTCGTTGTCCCGGGGTTTGTACCACTGTTGGCGTTGGAGTCACGACAGGTGTCTGGGTGACCGGAGGTTGTGGTGGCTGACCAACTTCAGAAAATTGAACTTTCAGCATACAAGGTACTGGCGTAGTGTCAGGGATATTGACCTGTCCTCCAAACTCTCTCCCTATTTCATCGGCTCTGTAATTATTTGGGTAATTGGCAAAATCAACAGAATTTTGTTCGCTATTAGATAAATAGGAATTTTGAGTTGTTTTACCATTATTATAAGTAATATCTTCTGCAAGATTATATCGTGTATTTACTGTTTGAAGAGTTGCTAAATTAGATGCAACAGTAACTTTTGCATTTTTACCTTTTCCTAGTAGCCTACAGACTTGACCACTTGCACCATCACAACGTTGTGATGCGTTATCATACTCTAGAATTATTCTACAAGTACTCTCAATGGGTTTAGGTTTATTCCTCTCTTCACGAATTATTTCAAAAACAGGCATACACTCTGCTGGATTTGCTACACGCCCTAATTGACCTACACCCCATCTGTCCGGATATATTTTTAATTGTGCATTTTTTATTTTCCCATCTGCCCCTTTGACATTAGTAGCATAATTTACATCCAAAATATCATCTGATGCTATTTGTTCATATCCTATTACGACAGTATATTTATATATTTGTACCGATCCATTAACATCGTCAGAATGTGCAACAATCTGATTATGCTGTGGCAGAAGTCTCCATCCTGTTAATTTTATATCTACTCCACTATCATTTTTTATAGTATAAGGATACATATACGATCTAACAGGATTCAATAGATTACCAATAGTGTCATTAACTTCTTTATTAAAAGTTGCCACTTTATTAGAATTGTCTCTATTTTCTATCACCGCAAAAGCAGTATGCGAAACCGGGTTGCGCACTAACATACTATATGATATTGCTTCGCCTTTATATAATTTGTTTCCGTGATTTTGAACCTCTCGTCCATTTGCATCATAAACTTTTACTGCATCTATCTGACACATTGGTCGATTTGAATCATTAATATTCAACTTCACTCTTATGCCACACCTATCGTTAGCTGTAATAGTATTGTCATCTATATTATGAACGATTAAATAGACTTCATCATTAAAAGAATTACTTAGTTTTACATTACCATTGGATTCTGTAATATAAAAATCTTGAAACAGTTGAGAAAACGAAACTCTAAATTTCGCGTTATATGTTATAGCACCGACAAATCCACTAGCGTAAATATCAGTGGGCAACCATGCCGTACCAATCTCCGCAAACGTTGATGTAGGGATTGTAGCAACAGTCATCTCAGAAGCTTTATTTACTATGTCATTGTAAGTTTGAAAATCACCTGGATTGCTGTTATTATAAGCGTACCTCAATTTAAGTGGATTACCATTCTTATCATATATAAACAATCTAATCTTATCTGATGTATTAAATAATGAGACACTAATGTCTACTGCATGTCCCGGATTTAAAGTTATAGTGCCTGAGGTAAGATCCGCATTGACATATTTATTTGTTATTTTATTTGCACCTTTGACAAAGTTATTAATAGCCTCAACTGAACATAATTTAAGATCATTTTTATATATTGAAGCCATATATGGCCATGGCAAATTTTCTTGTTCAAATGTATTTATTTGTTTACAAAGAAATACAGTATCGATACTTATTATCCCTTTATTCGTATCTTTCCAACTTCCTGCACCATGATAATACTTATATGTATCACCATTTTTCAATACAAATAAAAAACCAGGTTTTAAATCATATAAATGTTGCCCCTTATTATTAGTACATCCATAGTTAGTATTATTCCATAATACTTCTATACTATACACAACTTCAGAATTATTTTCATTCGGAAATTTAGTTCTGATTTCATTTAAATATTCCTTCATTTGGGAAAAATAATACTTTCGATCTTGCAAATGCCAACTTCTATTATTAGCCTGGGTATTGCTGGGCGAAGTGGTATTATTGCCAACAAACGCCAAAACAGCTAAAACTACTCCTGTAATAACAACTGCAAATGCTAGCGTCATTACGACAATCAATCTTTTATTTTTATGAGTAATTAGATTTCTACCAAGAAAAAATTTTTGATAATTTAAATGACCACTATTCTTAAAGTTATTAGTAAAGGTATTCTTTATTTTCTCTAGCGTCTCTTTGATATTCTCTAACAGAACTGCTCTGTTATTCTTAGATGGATGGCTTTTATTTGACATGATACATAGTTTAACATTTTTTTATACTATCTTCAATCTTCTTCCCCAATACTATTGCCACTAGTTAAACGCAGACAAGTATCCAACATCATGATTTGTTACACATAACTCATTCATATGTTTACACAAAGTATCTGTTGTGATAAAATATATATTATGTACACTTCTACACTATTATCTAAAACTCAAAAATATAAATACATTTTCACGTTATCTGGATTCATAATCTTTGGTATATTCTTCATAATCTATCTTGCATCAGCAATACTAAACGTCGATCATTCAAAAAATAATCAGGATAATACAGTTTATGCTCACTCATTCAACGCAACTTGGACATACGGAGACCGCAATTGCCGATACCAGACTGGCGGTGGAAAATGTGCATTATCAGAATTTCGAGGATGCAATCCTGGTCCAGACACGATCTGTGTCTGTTCGAATAACATCATAGTGAACCAAGAACAGGGTTTAACTTATGGTAATTTTGCACTCAGACCAGTATCTGAATATACAGAATGTGGTATAGATACAAATATCTGTAACAATCCAAATGTACCCGGTGAAACACTTCCTGACGGAAGTCGTATAGTGAGAGGAATAGCGGCAGTCTGTCATAATCCATATGCTATCAAATGTCCTCCAAGGCAAACACCTGGCCCAAAACGGGCTAGTGTAAATCTAGAAGTTATATGTGTCGATGGAAACGATAGAACAGGTAATTTCACCATTACGGCATCAGTTGTTCGCAGTTCCGACGGAAGAGGCCTAGCTGCACAGACGTATAATAATGTAAGACCCAGTTCAAGTGTACAGAGATACACTATTAGTTTTGATTACTTCGCTGATACTGATCTTCCGGTACGTCTTAATCTGGACAACTCTCCAACATCAAATAATGGTGTTTATGTCTCCAACAATACATGTGCAGGTTTACAACTCAGGGATGGTGGCACATGTAGACTCGAATATAGTGGATGTAGGATACCTACAACCCCACCACCCGCATCAACCTCCATAAAAGTCGGCGCAAGATGTATGACCGAAGATGGAAGGAATGAAATATTCAAAATAACTGGAATAAGATATCAAGCCTCAATGAATGGACAGACGCAGAATGGTACTACAAGTAATAGCCTAAACAGTCATACATTTAATGGCACGGGAAATGTTAACGTCACACTCAGTTCTAATCTTGATGAAATCAAGAGATTGCCCCAGTTACAAAGATTTACTCAATTAAGACAAATAAGCCCAAGTACAATTACTATATCAAACGGTGGAGAAGCGATTTTTGATTTTACAAATTGTTATATACCAATAACAGGACAATGTACTTCTTTGCGAATAGAATACACCGATACAAATGACCAGCAAAAAAACATAAATGTTGCATCTGTAAATTCTGTTAATATTGCTGATGGATTACCAAAACCAGGTACACAATTGAGATTAATATCAACTGGTGGTGATGCAAATACATTATTTAGAACTTTCTGGATGAAGCCCATTAATGCGGATCCTTCTCAGGGATGTAATTTTTATCTAATTCGCAATGGAACAGTCAATACAAACATAAATACATCTGGTAACACAACAACAGCTACATTTACTTTACCAAATAATTATTTAACAGAATTATCACGAGGAGATGCTGGACAAGATAAAGTAGGACAATGTAATAATAAACTAGATTTCAGACAAGGCATAATGTTTGGCGTGAATTACCATGCTGATTGGGTAGAAGGAATGAGATTTTGTAGAAATGTATCAGGTCGCACTGATGGTGGGGATACAATCGAGGTATACTGTGTAAACAGGGACAACAGTGGTAACTGTACCGGTGTACAATGGAGACATCTAAATCAGAGATGTGACAACATCTGTGTAGCCAACGCTAGACCGGCACAGACAGAAACGCCAAGATGTACAGGTTTAGAAATAACAAATTTAAGAAATAATAATACATGTAATGCTTCTAATCCCGCCGCTTGTAATGTAAATAGAGGCGATAGATTGAGAGTAAATATTAGATACTCAGGTAATCCAAGTGAATATATATACGAACAAGCTGTCACATTTTACGGTACACGGGTTCCATTATCAGCATCGAACACATCAAATAGTCCATCGTTCGATCTGACTGTCAATAATGATAATGATTTAAGAACATTCCGGATAAGAGGAGATGTAAGACCGGGATCTAATAATCAAAACAACCTATGTGTTGTCGAATTTAATTTCGCTCAAATTACAAATCAATCAGTAAATGTTGAAGCTGTATGTCGTGATAATAATCAAACTATTAGGCTTGGTGGAATAAACTACAGAATAACCGCACAAGACAATTCTACACAAACTGGCACGACAGACGGTAACTCCGTAAGAACTCATAATTTTCTTTCTAATCAAATACCCGTAAGAGTAGAAATAACTGATGAAATACAAAGAATACGACAGACAACAAACTATCCAAATTTGGAATTTGTAGACCCACCAGGCAGAACCATAAGCAACCTAACCAACGGCCAAACTGCCACCTTTGTATTTAGAAATTGCACCCGCCAAACACAAAATCCGAATATAACTATAGAAAAACGACTTATTGAGGGAAATTATCAGAATATCCGAAACAATGTTGTCTTTGACATTGTTGTGAGAAATACTGGAAATGTAGACATAAGATCATTTAATCTATCAGATGAATTTGATAGTAGATATCTTGAATTTGTTGATGCTACATACAGAAATGTAAATCTAGCACCAACTACAAGAATTGGTCCAAATAATAATTTAATAACTCTTCGATGGGACGATATGCCTCCTAAATCAGGTAATATACCAGGCGAAGATGGAATACTCACAGTCAATGAGACATTCGTTCTGAGAGTAAGATTCAGAACGCTTCAATCCACAGACAATTTACCACAAAATGCTAGAGAAAATGATAACTGTGGACTTATAAACACCATAAGATTTGTAAATGATAGAAACGAAACCGAAGTCAGGACTGTAGATCTGAGAAGTTGTGATGAGTTCTTCACACGTACACCCAGACCACTTACCGTACAAATTAGTAAAAATACTGTTACACCGGAGGTAAATATTACCCAAGAAGCAAGATTTAGAATAACTATTACCAATAACGATCCTGAGAGAAGAACGTATAATGATATAGATTTTGTAGATACTTACGATATTAGATTTTTGAGACCCATAAGAGCACGTATTACAGCACCAAATGGTAGAGCCGCAGAAATTACAAATGTTCCACACGTAAGTCCGTGGAGAATTGAAAATATTCAAGATCTGCAAAGTGTAACTAATGCGGGGCCATTAGGTAACTTAGAATACAATCGGTCATACACAATAGAGCTTGTATATGAGGCTTTAGCTGGTACAAATAGTACTTGTGATACTGTTTATACTGATGTTAGATCAAATGATAATAATGGTGCTCGCAGTAATAATGCCGAAGCTTGTGTAAAGATAATAGTACCACCTTCAAAGGACACTGGTGCTGATGGATTTATACAATTAATTTTACCAGGATTGGTATCAACTACAGCCTATATTTTGATGAGATTTGTTCGAAAAGAAGAATATCTAGCCTAAATCTTAAGTTGAAAATCAATACTATCCAGGACATAATAAACTATGTCCTGGATTTTGTTTTTAATAATTACAGTTTCAATTATTGGCATAATAACGATATTCAATTTCATCCCCCCCTACTCTGAAATCAATGAAATAAACATAATAGCTGTATTTTTTCTTAGTTTCTTTTTTGGTAATCTAATAGCCTCAATATTTTACATTTTATATAGTGTATTAACAAAGAAAAACAAAAGCAAAAAAATAATTTTGAACAATCAACTTATATATTTAAGCTTTTTTGTGGGATTAATTTCAGCTGTCGCATTATTGATTAAAATTTTGTACTTTTAATAATTTGCAAATTTTATAAAAATTGATAACATAAATCGGTAGGCCTCTTTTACCAAACCCTTTCTAGAAATAGAAAGGGTTTTTATTTTTATCTCAAGTTGCTAAGATATTTTTAAAACTGCCCATATGACAATTAGGAATTCTTTTGTTATACATTTAAGTAAAATACGTGATAACTTAAAATCTAAACTCTCTGATTTAGTCTTTCATGTTATCTATTTTGTAATTATCTTTAGCACAATTTTATTTGTCTCCAATGAAATACTAGCCAGTATAATAAATAAATCTAATATTGAAGAAAAAGTCAGGATTTATGAAGCGCAAATTGAAGAACTGAAAAACGAAAACAGGCGACTACAGATCATTAAAGAACAGATTTTTAGTCAATTTTACCTTGAAGGAGAAGCTAGGAACATGGGCATGATAAAAGACGGAGAAATCTTGTATAAACTAAATCAGGCCAACAATATAAATATCTCTCCTAATCCTACAACACAAATATCACATAATATCGACAGTATAAAAAATTACGATAATGAAAATATAAACAATGAAAAAAATAACAGTAGCTACATTATAAAGTGGTTAGAGTTAATTCTTAATTAATAACTTTTAGGTTTAACCAAAACAAAAAATGTATAGTTTTCTTTATTGTCTTCTAAATTTGTCTCTACTATATCGAGATTAAAAATTTCAGCTAACAAGCTTGAACCCATTACCGCAATATTGTCTTCAAGTTCACCACTAGCCAATAATTCTGCGACCTTTGAATGCGTTATCATCTCACCATTACCTGAGATCTGACGTAGATTTGGATACTTTTTAGCCATTGTATCTTTTGTCTGTAAAAAAACTTGTGGGTGAGCCATTACTGTATCGATTTTTTCTAGCGGTACTCCTTTCTTTTTCATCAAAGCATGAGAAATACGAGTTTTATATGAACTAACGTACTCAAAATCATACCTACCAACATTTGTGATAGTTTCTTCAACAACTCCTCCTAGTATATTGAAAAGAGCGAACTGACCATAATCTATTTCGTGGACACTGAGAGCATGTAATACATTTTCTGTTGTATATAAATAGACAATCTCAACTTCTTTGTTACCAAATATAACATCTTTATTTTCGAGTAGAGCTTGTTCATTAAAACTCCCTCGTCCCCCCTGTATACCAACCCTGATTTTTTTATTCTGGCTTTTAAGAAGCTCTTTCTGTTTTTGTATAGAATATGCATGAAAAATGTTAAAGATATCCACCACACAAGCTTCAGTAAGATTTTTACAATTATTATTAATATACTCTATTTTTTTCTTCAGTAGCTCATTCCACCTATCTTTGTCATAAAATTTGAGTTCATTCAAAATTTTATACCTACCAATCTTGCGAGTTATGTCAAAACGTTGATTTAGTAAATCTAATAATTGTTTATCTATTTCATCAATCTTTTTTCGAAGTTCGTTTATATCATACATAAAATATTAATTACTTCAAAATATAATACAGCAAAAGTTGTATATAACAAATCTATTTGTATCTTTTCCATATCTTTGATTTGATATAAATGATAAGTCAAAAACATTTTAAAACATAGACTCCGTTAAATATACATATACGGAAATTTTACCATATTTAAAAATATAAATTTAAACCAATCAAAAAGAATCAAAATCGTTTTTTAAGACAACAAACTTTATTCTAAAAATAAAAAATATAAAACAATAATCAGTATCAATACAAAAGTTCAATACTATTATCGATTAAAAGATTTTACGTCTATCGGGCGATAAAATATTGTTCCACACCTCTTTTAATTCTTCTGTTAATTTTTCTCTTTCCCCATCTATAAAACTTGGTAATCCACCATAAAATTTTGATATTACCATATTAAGTTTATTCACGAAATCATCCTCGGTATAACCCCCAAGTTGTAATGCTCTATAGATTCCTCGATGAATCTCATCTAAAATACTTTTTACTCTTTCTAGTCCAGAAAATAATGTTCTAGCTTCTTTCATAGCATCTCTTAAATCAGGACGTTTCCTCCAAAGTAATTCCAAAGCATAACCAGCAAAAGCTGTAATAGAGTACCTGACTTTTCCATCCGACGCGACATGTAAATACTTTACCGGAATTGGAAGATATATATTATCTTTCGCAAAACGTATTGGCACTATAGATTCAGTAGATAGATTATCATAATTTAATTTCTCTTGCAAACTTTTTAGTTCCATATATCGGGATCTATATATTCCTCTATGCAAGTCTGCCCACCCTTCCTCTAAAAACGTCCCCCAGTAAGTTTCATCATATGGCGAACGAAACCACCCCTCCTTTATAAGCTTGTGTGCACTAGCATGCATCATCTCATGAACCAAAAAAGCCTCTATCAATGTTGGATCATTTACCGCTTCAAGAGCACTGTCACGTAGAACTAGTATACAGTTTATTTCTGGAACATAAGCACCTTGAATACCACAATTGTCATAAAACTCGGGTATCAATAATCCTGTATTTCCAAGAATCTCTTGAACCTTAAGTAGTTCGCTTGGATTAAAAATTATACATTTTCTTTCTCTATTGATTCCAAATCATTGTTCTTCCACAAATTGTATAACACGCGATAGATTTAGGCCAGTAACATCTTCTTGGATTCTTTCAACAAGCCGGGTCGCTAAATCTGACAATGCTGACTGTCCTTCACCACTCACAAGGACCTGCCTATTCATAAGTTTTAAAATAAAATATAAATTAAATATACGTCTTTATATTCCAATCTGCAACACTTGAATATCTTTATATCAATCGATTTCTTGAAACTTGCAAACAACATATAATGACTAATTTTTAATTCCTGCTGGCTGCCAGACTAGGATTCGAACCTAGACTAAGGGATCCAGAGTCCCCTGTCCTACCATTAGACGATCTGGCAATGATAAATATTATATTATAGTGATAAACAATTATTCAATATTTGTAGTTTATATATTTAAAGCATCTTTTTCATTTATATGATCTTCAAGACCAATATTTTTATCTTTTTTTCTTATTGCTTGTTCTTCTATTTCTCTTAATTCCTCTAGAGTGATATTAGTTTTAGTGATAATAATATTCAAACAATTATCCCTAAATACCAAAAATCCATCCTCTATCTGCACAAATATCGGCTTAGGATCATCATAATAATACAGTTTCAAAGTACCTGGTTTCAGTTTTGAAATTATCGGTACATGATTATCGTATATCTCTATATCACCGGTAACTGTTGGTAAATAAACTGACTGAATATTTGTGTTTTCAAGCAAAACTTTTCCTGTAGTATAAATATTAACTTGCATAGTTATTGTGATAACATTCTATTACTTCATCGATATTTCCCTTCATATAAAAACAATCTTCTGGTATGTGATCTAGCTCTCCATTTATGATTTTTTTAAAGCCTTCAACCGTATCAGAAATTTTTACAGATTTGCCCTCTAGCCCATTAAATTGGGAAGCAACAAACATAGGTTGTGTGAAAAATCTCTGTATCTTTCTTGCGCGATATACAAGCAATTTATCATGTTCGGTTAACTCTTCCATTCCCAAGATGGCTATTACATCTTGTAATTCTTTATATCTTTGCAATATTCTTCGCACTTCTAAAGCTACACTATAATGTTCCTCGCCAACTATTTCCGGATCGAGTGCGGTAGAACCTGATGCTAACTGATCAATAGCAGGAAACAATGCCTGTTCGGCCAAAGATCTAGAAAGTGAAATTGTAGCGTCTATATGAGAAAATGTCGTCGCTGGTGCTGGATCAGTGTAATCATCAGCTGGTACATAAATTGCTTGAATAGATGTGATAGAACCATTTTTTGTAGAAGTGATTCTTTCTTGTAGTTTTCCCATCTCTTCAGCTAACGTAGGCTGATATCCGACTTCTGATGGTAGACGACCTAACAGTGCTGATACTTCAGAGCCTGCCTGAGTAAAACGAAATATATTATCAATGAAAAATAAAACATCCTTTCCCATTTCATCACGGAAATACTCTGCTACAGTTAAACCAGAAAAAGCAACACGCATTCTGGCACCTGGAACTTCATTCATTTGCCCAAACAATAAAACCGTATTATTCAATACACCTGACGATTGCATTTCATGATACAGATCGTTTCCTTCGCGTGTCCTCTCACCTACCCCCGCAAATACGGAATATCCCCCATGATTTGTTGCTACTACATAAATTAACTCCTGTATGATGACAGTCTTACCTACTCCTGCACCACCAAAGATGCCAATCTTCCCCCCTTTAATAAATGGCGAGATAAGATCTATTGCTTTTATTCCTGTTTCAAATATCTCAGCTTTATCTGCTTGTTCATCTAGCCTCGGAGCATCTCTATGTATCGACAATCTCTTACTAAATTTTGGTTCTTTACCGTCTATTGGATTACCTACTACATCCAACATTCTTCCTAAAACATCAGTACCTACAGGTATCTGAATAGTGTCACCAATTGCAGTACACTCCATAC
>JAOAGR010000010.1 GCA_026415655.1 Candidatus Dojkabacteria bacterium | reverse complement strand
GGTTATGGTAGATAAGTATATGAAACGACTTGAAGGATATGCGCCCAAAAGAGGGGCTATAAGGGCTATGATACTGACGGAGAGACAGTTTAAGTATATGCGTATCATCACAGGTAAGACTAAACCAAAAGAAAAATTGATAAGTGATAAGCAATGTGCATTATTTTAGATGAATTTTCTGGCGTTTAGAATGCAGAATTTTTCGATTGGGACAAGGAAAAAGTTGTGGTAGAGTTTACCACAACTTGGGACATATGGGAATAAAAACGGTTTAAAGTCTCAAATAAGCCAGGAAATAAGTTTACCACAACTTGGGACATATGGGAATAAAAACAATAGGTGTGATCAAACCATCAAATTTTGGAGTTTACCACAACTTGGGACATATGGGAATAAAAACGCAAATTTTGTACATCTAGAAAGGTAAATCAAGTTTACCACAACTTGGGACATATGGGAATAAAAACGTATTTGTCAGATGGTACTAACAATTTATTAGTTTACCATAACTTGGGACATATGGGAATAAAAACTGGTAATATTCTTGGTTATTATCAGAACATAGTTTACCACAACTTGGGACATATGGGAATAAAAACCAAAACAGCGCTTATAATCACCTCAAGTAGTGCAATAGTCCGTTGCACAGCTCAGTGATTCGACATCGTTTATACTAACAGTAACAGTATCTGTATAGACGAATTGGGGTTTATGTAGTCCTTCATCGATTATGGATGCCCTTAAAACCATATTGTAATGTTATTGTGTTTTGGAGTAAGAAATTAAAATCGATGTCGATAAATTCGGAAAAACAACATTATAATCTATGCTTTCACATTCTGTTTTTAATAGTTCCTCTAAACCTTGGAAATTTAAAAACCATGGGTGTTCGGCCGATATATCACTCATCAACCCACTGCGTTGCAAATTCCCTAGGCAGTTTATGAGATTTGAGCGGACCATTTCTCTTGTGTTAGGAGGAAGGTCTCTGAATCTGTGTAAATTTTGTGTCACGGTCCAAAAAGATGCTACAGGTACCTCTTGCCCTTGGAAAGGCAATTCACGAATAATTCGACGTGCGAGGGCGTGGATGTTTATGTGTACGGTAATATGAGCGGGTAGTATATTGTATTCGTTTTCAACAAAATCGGTGTAAAATGGATTTCTTCTTCCGAGATACTGGGGGATCACATGGTGCCTATTGCAATGTCGTTCCTTCCATTCTGAGAAACTAAAATGACATATTGGCATTGTCGTTTTGTTAATTTTACCATACTGTGACTTGGTAAAAATATGAAGTATATTTTTATACCTATATTATTCAAAGGGAAAAGATATATGGAAAGAACGGGAGATTTACCACAACTTGGGACATATGGGAATAAAAACACAACTCTCAGGAGACTAGGGCATTGTTGGAGTGGCCGGATTGAAAATAGAAAATTCCACTATATTGTCTATATTGACATTCGATAATCAATTTTTACCGTGGTCAAGTTTATTTTTTGTATGTTGACAAAGATTACAAATTGACAATATGTTTCGCATTACTTATTATGCCAATTATGAACTCAATAGACTTACGCCAGTCAGATTGGACAAAAATAATTATCGCATTTTTCTCGTTTCTTTCTTTTCTCATAGGTATTTTGGCTTTTAATGATCAGAACTTCCTTGTTAGCCTATGTGGAATAGGCTTTGGTATGTTGGGACCTGTGTATTATATACTTCAATTCTTTTTCAATAGAGGTAATTCGGGTGTTGTTTTTGATTTACAAGGGTTTGAGGTCCATACAGCTGATGGTAAAAAATATCGATATCAATATTCCGATCTCGAATTTATCGCTATTCAAGAGATGATGATGCCTGGTGTAGTAAATGCTGTTGGAACATTGTCAAAGATTGGTACATTAGTCTACGCTCCTGCTAATCTTTTTTTATTACCTGAGGTGTATGAAAATGAGTTTCTGTGTATAGCTTTCAAATTTAGACCAGGAATACAAATACCCATCACAGGTAGTTTTGATACATATCTGTATGCTCGTGAAAAGCTAGGATATTGGGGCGATGATTACAAGCTTGATCTTTATTACGCGTTATATAACAATGTGGATTTCAATAAGAGAAAAAAGTTATTTGAATTTTTACAAACTAGGGTGGGGATACCTATTATGATATATCCACCATTACAATGGAGAAGTGATCAAAAATAGTCTATTTCAATATTCCTTTAATGCTTAGTGTTATCATCCTTCCCCTACAGATCTCAATGTTGATTTCAGGTCCTAATCGAATAATTTGCTCTTTATATTTTTCGATTAATTTATTTGAAAAGTAGGTTATAGGATAGACATTCGGAATCCTACCTTCGACGACATCCTCTTCATCTGGTGGAGAGTCTTTTGTAAATAGACAACCAAAATCAGTAGGTATAGTCTCCAGCACAACTTCGATTAAATCGATAAACTCCATAATGTTTTTTTCGCCAGCATCATAGTTGGGCCCCAAGATAAGATCAAGATCAGTGTCAAGTACCCATAGCAACACGTTTGTAGGATGATTATACAGTTTCATTCGAAACTCAAATAAAGGACGCCAAAATACCAGTTTATTATTTCGTTGGTCAAAATTGCAGGCACGAGTGATCGCTTTTTCTATGTCATTAAGATCAGTGATTTTATTTTGAGGATCATCAAACGGAACTGTTGGACCGTTGATTAGGGTGTAGCCTAGTTCTAAATAACTCATAACTAGTTTTCGAAAAGTACCATCTCTACATACTTTTTCACCATCTATGATGTACCCCCAAAACCATAGCCAATCGTCTTGTATCCAACTGTCTTTTGACATTCTTTATTAAGAAACCGTATGTAATACTATATTATTCAAACTTAATATTTTTAGCAATATTATAGTTTTTTATCATTCCTATAAGATATTTAACTTTATCGAGTAAGGATGCGTTTGCCAATTTTCTTTTTCTTAGAATTATACCGACCATTTTTTCAAGATCTTCAGGTTCGACACTAGAAATACTTACAAATAATTGAACTTTATTTATTCCTTCTTCTGCTATTGATGCCTCATTGACACCTAATTTTTTAATACTTTCAATTTTTTGTTTAATAATATCTTCATAGTGCATTTTATTTCGAGAATTATTCTTAATCATACCAGCGAGATATTTGACTTTATCTAATACACTAAGATTTCGAAGCTTTGGCTTTTCAATTATATATTCCACCATTTTGCGAAGATTATCTGTATCAACCTTTAGAAGATTTGTAATAAGTATTGTTTTATTGATACCTGTTTCGGCAATGCTTACCTCATCTATGCCAAGACTTTTTAAAATTTGGATTTTTTTATCTAAATCCATTGTAATATTATATAATATTACAAATTAATTAAAAATTTATAATGTACAATATCTCCTTTTTCGTTTTTTATGATTGACATGTTGGATTATCTTACGTATGATCAATATTGAAATAAATAAACAAGACGCAAATGAACCTAATGCAGGTAATATTGATTTTAAAAAATTTTATGTGAATAATTTTATATATATTCAATTAAGGTATAAATGGTTGTAACCACTCAGGAAATAACTCTTTAATTTGTTTAAATAAATCATCAGAAAACCATGACCAGGAATCAGGAAATATATCTAAAGTATACATACCTACACCGAAATAAGATATAGCAAATGACAGTACAAAAGATAGAGGAAGTATCCGGTTTAATCCGTTAAAACAGTCATTTACTCTTGGGGATATATGCCTTGCAAAATGAAATTTGTTATTGAGAGAAAGAAATGCCTTTGATCCTATAAATAAAAGGATTGGTGTTATGGGAACGTATTCATACGTTAGAATTGGAATGTGTGCCTGAAGATAAGGAAGGCCAGCGGCAGACGCCACACCCAATAATATTCCTCCACCAACTTGTGCTATTGTATCCTTATTTTCTTGTAATATTTTTGATGCGTTTGCTCTTAATTCTTGCGACATTTTTATAATTTATAATTATACTGCAAAAAATATATTTTCACAAATACACACTTATGTAAAATAAAATAACAATCATTGGTGGTAACATATTAACTATCTAATTGATATAATTGCTGTATAATGAAACTAAAAGTCATGCTGATACTTTCTAAAAAAAATATAATGTCTTTTGCTCTACGATACTATGGAATATTTTTCTGGTCGTTAATATTTATTTTATTGTTTATCAAATTTTATTTAGCTACCCCTTTAGACCAAGAATTATTTTTGTCAAACTACAAATTTTTTACTCCTGATAGCTTCGATTGGCTGGCAAATGGAATACGTTTTTTCGATTCTAATGAAACATCTGTGCGTCAACCTGCTTTGTCTTTAATAATTCATATGTTATACAATCTCAAGATATTATACTTGCTCCCATTATTAAATCAGATTGTTCTTGGTTTATTTCTCCTTTATATTTTTAGGATAACTTATCATTTACTGCAAAATAGATTTATTTCTTATTTTATAGTTTTAGTTCTTATGTGGAATTATTTTATTCAGAGTTTTAGCCTGTTGATACTTGCTGATTTGTATGCAATGACATTAATTGTGATGGCCTTTTATTATCTTGTGAATAATAATTGTAAGATTTCATTTTTGTTGCTTGGGATTTCTTGGACTTTCCAAAATTTTTCACCATTTCTGATACCAGCTTGGGTTATCTATATGTTTTTGATTAGTAAACCAAGGTTGGAAAAAAAATATGTGATTAATATCTTAAAAAATTTGGCTATAAATGGTCTTATATTTGCATTGCCTAATGGTATATATCTTTTATACAAATGGTTTCGATATGGAGACCCTTTATACACGAGTGTAATGCAAATGCAATTTCAGTTAATTGATCCAAATTTTAATTCGATGCTTTATTATTTTATCAACTCATTTAGCGTATTTGGTTTGATTATTTTTATATTGCCTTTGTTTTATATTTTTAATCAGAAAATCCAAGTAGATAAAAAGCTTTTTTTATTTATGATAATCAGTAGCATCATAACCTTAGTTTTTTGGATAGTATTGTATGAATGGAATGATAGAAGATTTTTGATTTATCTATTCCCGTTTGTATATCCATTATTTGGTTTAATGATAAAAATCATACTCGATATTAAAAATAATATAAAATTGGGAAGTATCTTTAAATTAGTTGTAATATTTATTTTGTTTTTCTACCCTTCGTATTTTAGTACATCACATGCACTTTTTGGTAATTTAATACCTTTATCTAACTCAGAAAGAATAATTTTGAGTTTAGACAATACGAATTCTATAGGTTCTTATCCTTTATCTGTAGTGATAGATCGGGGAAAAGAAGAATTTCCTGTGTTTTTGCGTAATCTTAATGCCTTATATGCAGAAGTCTATGGACTTAGGCATGTGAATAGAAATACATCTAATGGATTTTTTAATGAATATAAAGCAGAAATTCTGAATCAAAAAGAAAATATTTTGAGTAAAAATGAATTTTGTAACAGTAAAAATCTATCATTGTATGAGTTAAATGCTATTTCCCTTATTGTAATAAACAAAAGTATTTACAAAACTAATATTATAATTCAGTGTTAGTTTGCTAATTAGATAATGCTTTGTTTATCTAAGGTATTGCTGACTTGTACCAACAAAAGAGACAAATAATAATTTGTAGAACCGAATATTGTTAAATAAATTTTCAGCCCAAAATTGTAGTTATTTTATGAGTAAAATCTATATAACTTATTTATCAATAATATTATAATGAACAATCTCTTTTAATGCTTTTATACCATCTTCAATAGCTTTCATTTTTTTACCATCAGCTATGGATCTCGCATAATAATAAATCGGATATATGCCAAATTTAAGAGGTCTTCCGGTGATTTTGTATTTTGATAGTTTTGCTGTTACTTCGGGTTCAAAACCAAAATTGCTTTTTGAAGTTATATTTTGAGCAATCTCGCGTAATACATCACCTCTGACCATTTTATAACAAACTTCCATATCTGGAATATATGTTTTGATACGTGGGAAAGTAAATATATTTGATATGAAGGATAAAAATAAATTTCCAAAGTAATTTTGCCAATATATTACTTTGTTTGATCTGCCAAATCTATTTCCATACACAACGTCATATCCGTTTTCTATCATCATTTTTAACATTTCTGCAAAGTCGCTCGGCTCATATTCTAAATCAGCGTCTTGAATAATCACTACATCGCCAGTAGATTTTAAGATACCATTTCGTACAGATTGGCTCTTGCCCATGTTCTGAGGGTTATTTGTCAAAATAATGTTATTATAGGTTTTTGCCAATTCTTCGGCTATCTCTTTCGTTTTGTCTTTTGAACAATCGTTAACTATAATAATCTCTTTTTCAAATCCATCAGGTAGTTTCACTTCAATCACTTTCTCTACTATAGCCCTCAGAGTTTTTTCCTCATTGTACGCGGGCATTATTATCGATAACTTTTTCATAATAATTTGATCTTATTTGAGCATTATTCAAAATATATTTTCTTATTCAAAATTAGATATTATAATACCTAATAATATGAAACTTAAGTCTTTGTTTAATAGTTTGAAAAGCAGATTAATTCGTAACCGCATTGCTTATTGCGTCGTTGCATTTGTCTTATTAATCAATATTTTTCTTTTATCACAAAATGGCTCATGGTTATTCGAGTCCCAGATTTTGGAAAATTTCGGAGATCAAAGACTATATGTTTGAATTGGCTTACAACATTTTAGCCGGTGAAAATGCTAAATATCCCTATACTTTGGGATATCCGGCATTTTATATGCCATTTATTATTTTAGAAAATTTCACAAATGATTGGCGAATGATTATGGATGAGGTGATTTTTATACAGGCATTTATAATCGTTCCTGCGATTTTTTTTCTTATTTTTCGTCGTCTAAATTATAAAAAATCTCTTATTCTCTTTCTGATCATTGCATTTTATTATTTTAACAATATATTATTTGCGGTGGATCCTTTACTAAAATATAACTTTTTAGGATTAGTTCCGCTATCAGAACCTTTAGCAATTTTATTTTTGTTACTTAGCTATCACTTTTATTATAGGCTTAAATCTAATTCTGTAAAAACGCTATTCCAAAAGCAAATTTTAAATTTTATTTTACTAGGCTTCCTTTTTGGGGCAACGATTCTTATTAGAACAACCTCTGTTATATTATTACTTCCTATAGTTCTAGATTTAGTCTTCTCAAAAGATATAAAAAAGTTTTTTTTCTATTCCTGGGTGTATTTATAGTATATATTCCACAAATTTTATGGAATTATTGGGTCTCGGGAAGTATTTTTTTTAATGGATACGTGTGGTGGGAATCTATAAATTCACCAAATAACGTGGCTTATAAGCAATCATTATATGGTTTTGCAGAGTCTAGTTCATTTTCATTGTCATATCTTCTGGTTAATGTATGGAAACTAATACCCTCTTATGCTTTTTTCGTATACTTATTATTTTTCGTAAGGCCGTGGAAGACAAGATTAGAAATATTTATTTTGATTTGTTCTATTCTATTTTTATTAATTCACCTGTCATATTGGTGGTCGGCAGCTTCTAATCTTATAGATAGGTTTTTACTGCCTAATTGTTTTCTTTTGTTTTTTGTTTATAGTAAAAGACCACCAGGTAAGGATTGTATTTTTGATAACTAATTTCATCTTTTTAATGTGAAGATGCTATGTCTTAGTCATCCTTGTTTATTAAAAATAATATTAGAGTTCCTATGTCTTCGTTATGGACCTCAAGAAGTTATCAGAATCGAATATGAAATAAGAGGACTGAAAGGATCTACAGTATCATTTTTTGATCGTCAACCGGATGAAATAGACATACCCGAAATACTAGTGCTTGATGATGATAATGAATGTGCGGTCGAAGTAAGACGTGATAACCGTGGAATTATTCGGTGGAGACCACATTCTCATCCATAAATATAGCTTACTATGAGAACCTTGAGTATAAATAAGTTTTCAATGGATATATCATTTATTTTCCCTTTTATAATACCAGTATCCAAATAATGCAATCAATATCAAAATTATCGGTATCAACAGCAACCAAAAATTAAATGGATTATTTTGTTGACTATTATTCTTAGATTCGGCCGTGTTCGTTGTCGTTGTAGTGTCAATTGGATTCGTTTCGGTTACTTCTAACTCATTATTAGTTGTTGGACTGGGTGTAATAGTTTTTTCCGTTGTATCTGGTGACGTGGGAGCTATTGTTGGAGTAGATGTTGGAGTAGGTGTAGGCATGTTGGTAGCGACAGGAGTTTCACTCATAGCAATAATCTTAACTGACTCTATTGCACTATCACCGTCTGAATCTATTACTTTAGCTATACATATATATTCACCAGGATCTTTGATGCTAATACTATTCGATAGAAACGAAGTTGATGAACTGTTATTAGATGTACCTGAACATACACCTTTGAATTCATAATTATATGGTGCGTTACCCGATTTACTTTGCGAGATAATCATTTTGAAAGGAGTGTTTGTGGTTATATATACTATTCCGTTGTTATTCGATGCCGGATACAAACCGTATATAACTATTAAAGGATTAATATCACCAGTAGTTGGAGATGGAGTAGTAGTAAGGGATGGATTAAGTGTAGGTGTTGGGGATGGAGAAGGAGATGGAGAAGGAGATGGAGATGACGTTGTATTTATGACTATATTTTTATTACCTCCAAGCGAATTTGCACTTCCTGGCGTTGGTAAAGTTAATACAGCATTATTCATTCCTGAATCTTTTATACTTCCCCTGATAAAGATAAAGCATTGACGTTCACATAATCTAAATCTGCACTATTATGTCCCGATGCCACAGTATATGTGAATGTCAATGTGTTACTTCCAGATCCCGAAGTATATGTTGCACTACCTCCACTATTTAAAGCTAATGTTGGCGTACCTGTTACATTTACTAATTCGCTAAATTGAATCTGAATGAATATTGTATTTCCTATTCCATATGTTCCATCGGGTGTGGAAGAAGTAACATTTGTAACAGTTGGAGCACAATCAAGTGTATCTCCATTTATTGTCCAATTATTGGGTGCGTTTATTAATGTATTTCTAGCTGAAACAGCACTACAATATTTTAATCCATATTTTAATCCATTTGCTCCTAAAACGAGATTCGGCTGAACAGATTGTGAAGCCCAACCAGTTAGTGTAGCATCATAATTATTAACATCTATGTTCGAATTGCTTAACATATATAACATATTAATGACATTACTTATATTCCAAGAACCTATAGACTGATTAAATGAAGTGGCTCCATAAAACATGTAACTCATATTCTGAACATTGCTAGTATTCCAAGAGCCTATTGGTTGATTAAATGATGTAGCCCCATAAAACATTGCACCCATATCCTGAACATTGCTAGTATTCCAAGAGCCTATTGGTTGATTAAATGAAGTGGCTCCATAAAACATGTAACTCATATCCTGAACATTGCTAGTATTCCAAGAACCTATTGGTTGGTTAAATGACGTAGCTTCTAAAAACATTTCATACATATCTATGACATTACTTGTATTCCAAGAACCTATTGGCTGATTAAATGAAGTGGCCTCAGAAAACATTCCATTCATATATTGAACATTACTTGTATTCCAAGAACCTATTGGTTGATTAAATGAAGTGGCTCCATAAAACATGTAACTCATATCCTGAACATTGCTAGTATTCCAAGAGCCTATTGGCTGATTAAATGATGTGGCTCCAGCGAACATTCCGCCCATATCTTGAACATTACTAGTATTCCAAGAACTCATCGCAGAATTAGTCGTTAAAGATGTGGCGTTAGCAAACATGAGTGCCATACTGTACACATTAGACAGATTCGGTACGTCAGTGGCATTTAATACCATGTTTGAACATCCGGAAAATGAACTTTCCATGCTTTGCCATACTATATTTCCCCATTGATCTATAGATAATAACTTTAATTTGTCTCCGGTGTCGTCAAAGTATATTCTTGGAAATGTCCCTGTTATCCATATTTGATATGTACCTGGGGATGAATATGTACATGTCACATTGCCAGTCTGATTTATGTATTCATTTGTACCATCTCCATTACAATCTACATTATAATTATATCCTCCACCTGTAGTAGGTATTGTAAACTGATTACTTGCACTAGATCCAGGATTATTTGTCTTTACTGTGATTTTGAAAGCATTTGGATTGGCAAGTACTATTTGGTCAGGATTATTTGATATAAATATTATAGCGGATAATATACAACCTGTAAGGAAAAAAAATAATCTTGAATATGAATTTTAAATTTACCATAATTCATTTTATCATCTTCGAAGCAAATGTCAAGATCATAGTATATAGTGTATAGTGTATAATTTATTATTTAACGTCAAGGTTTAATTAGATATTTGATTTTTATGAATACCATTATATTTAAGATAGATTCCAATGACATTTCATATATTTACATTGATTATACTGTTGAAGTTATAACAATGGGTGGTCTTGTAGCCTTTCCTACAGAGACTGTCTATGGGCTAGGTGCTAATGCTTTGAATGCTGATGCAGTTAGAAAAATTTTTCATGCAAAGAGTAGACCGATAGATAATCCTCTGATCGTACATATCGCTGATATCCAGGAGCTATACAAACTGGCTAGAGATGTGCATAAAGATGTTGAAAAGTTAGTAAACAAGTTTTGGCCGGGACCCTTGAGTGTTGTTTTGAACAAAAAAGATATCGTACCTGATGAAACGACTGCGTTTACAGAAACTGTAGCCATCCGAATGCCCAATCATCCGATTGCATTAGAATTGATAAAAAGATCTGGTGTACCTATTGCAGCACCATCAGCCAATTTGTCGGGCAGGCCATCACCAACAAAAGCATCGCATGTAATAGAGGATTTTAATGGTAAAATAGATATGATTATAGATGGAGGTGAATGTACTGTAGGACTAGAATCAACTGTAATTGACATGAGATCAAAGCCATACACTATTTTGAGACCGGGAGGTATTACTTTCGAACAGATAACTGAAGTATTATCCGATGTTAGATTGTTTTCATCTAATAAAACTGAATCACAAGTTATATCTCCAGGTATGAAATATAGACATTATGCACCTGAGGCTGAGTTGATTTTAGCGTATGATGTTATAACCTTGCTAGAAAGGTTCAAATCTCAAGGTAACAAAGTTGGGGTCTTGACCACTGATGAAACAAAAGGTATGTATCAAGATAAAGCTGATATAGTGATAAGTGTTGGATCGAGAAATGATCTAAATGCTGTTGCAAGAAATATTTTCGATGCGTTGAGAGAATTCGATCACGTAGGTGTAGATGTAATAATTTCTGAAATATTTCCTGAAGAAGGAATAGGTAGGGCAATAATGAATAGACTCAGAAAGGCTGCAAATAAATAAAATTTTTAATGAATATTACTCACTTTGTTAGATCATCCTCTTAGGATTATGATATTCCAGAATATTACGATGTTTTATCTGACTATCATTGTTGATATATATTTTTATCTATTAAGCAATCAATATATGTCGAAATCTTGATGAACTCATTTTACCTTTATAGAAAGAAGGTTTTTATGGATTCAAATTAAGTTGAAATGATTTATTGGTTTATTAGTTCAGCTGCAAATAATTCGCTTTGTTCAATGACTCTCTCCGCTTCAATTTTTGCAAGATCTGGTGGATAACCATATCTCATTAGTATTTTTTTAACAGTTAAACGAAGTTTTGCTCTTACATCTTCTCTTTTTTCCCAATCTATCGTTGCATTTTTGCGAATTGTATCAACTATTACATGGATCAGTTCTTTCATTTTGTGATCCTCTAAAAATTTTGTTGATTCATTTTTTGCAAGAATGCAGTAAAATGCATATTCTTCTGGGGTAAGTCCTAAGTCTTCCGCCTTTTTGTCTTCTAGTTTCATTTCACGAGCAATTTCACATAATTCTTGAATGATCTGAGTTGAGTCTATTTGGTTATTGTGATATCTTTTAATAGCATTTTGGAGCATTTCACTGAACTTTTTTCCTTGTGCCAAATTTCTTTTTTTTCTTATTCTTATTTCATCGCTGATTAATTTTTTTAAAAGTTCAAAAGTAAGATTTTTTTGCTCCATGTTTTTGATTTCAAGCAAAAATTCATCTGACAAAATGCCCACTGTCGGGGTTTTGATTCCTGCTGCTTCAAAAATATCAACTATTCCATCACTGGCCAAAGCTTCATCAACTATTTGTTTTATTACTGTTTCTACTTGTTTATCTGATTTACCCCCACTTGGAGTAAATTTATTTATACGAGATTTTACAGCTTGGAAAAATGCCACTTCGTCTCTTATTACTTGTGATTCATAACTAGGAACTGCCATTGCATAAAGTTTTGAAAGGGCCATAACTTCAGAAAGAAATTTATTTTTTAGGTTTTCATTCTTCAAAATAAAGTTTGTTGCATCGAGTAAAATTTTTAGTTTTTCACTATTATCCACTTTAAAATATCTTTTATATTCAAATCCATGAAACATCTGCTCTACAATCTCAAACTTCGTTTTCATCTCTTTAATAATTTCTTCAATATCAAGCACTGCTTAGCCTTCGCCACCACTTTGAATATAAACAGCCATTGCATCCCTTAGATCTTGTCCAATACCAATATAATCAACAATTAGTCCGCCGGGTTTGTCTTTATACACACGATTGACACGAGCAATGGCTTGCATCAGATTTGCACCTTGCATTTTTTTATCAATATACATCGTATGCAAACAAGGCACATCAAAACCAGTAAGCCACATGGACTGAACAATTACAATTTTTAATTCATCGTTTGGATCTTTGAATCTCACTGCAAGTTTCTTTCTGTCTTCTTTGCTCGTATGATGTGGTTGAAAACTTTCTGGATCATCACTACTAGAAGTCATAACAACTTTAATTGTGCCTTTCATTAGATCTTCATTGTGCCACTCTGGACGAAGTTTTATTATTTCTTGATAGAGATTGACCGCAATTTGTCTGGTCATACATACAATCATTGCTTTACCTTCAAAGGCTTTTTGTCTTGCTTCAAAGTGTGTAACTAAATCGTTTGCAATATCTTTTAATCTGTCTGGATGCCCGACGATTGCATCTATTTGGGCGTTTTTTCGTTTGGCCTTTTCTATTTGTTCCGGAGTTGCGCCTTCAATTTCATCAATTGCATAGTCTATTTTACCGACGACTTTATCGTTAAGCTTAATTTTTACAAGTCTTGATTCGAAACTAATTGGCACTGTTGCTCCATCATCTACAGCTTGCTTTATATCATAAATATCTATTTCATCACCAAAAACGCCTCTAGTGGATTTGTCCTCTTTTTCTATTGGAGTGCCGGTAAAGCCAATAAATGATGCATTTGGTAGAGCATCTCTTACATACTTTGCGTTTCCATATCTAATTTCTGATCCATCTTCTGTTTCGATAACTCTACCCTTAAATCCATACTGGCTGCGATGGGCTTCATCTGCAATAACCACAATATTTGTTCTCTCCGATAGTGTTTCATAAACATTTCCCTCGGTAGGAGCAAATTTTTGTATAGTGGTGAAAATTATCCCACCACCTGCTACTTTCAATAATTCTTTTAAATGTTCTCTACTTTCTGCTTGGACTGGAGTTTGTCTAAGCAATTGCTTACAATTTCCAAAAGTGGTGAAAAGCTGATTATCAAGGTCGTTTCTGTCAGTCAAAACTACGATGGTTGGATTTTTCATTTCTGGATGGACGACGATTTGCCCAGTATAAAAAACCATTGAAAGTGATTTTCCTGATCCTTGTGTGTGCCATACTACACCTATCTTTCTATTTCCTTCCTTTTCATGTGTAGCTCTAAGTGTTTCTTTTACAGCCTTTTCTACTGCATAATATTGATGATAAGCTGCGATTTTTTTGACTTTTACAACCGAAAAAAGCCCTGTTTTTTCATCTTTTATCTCTTCTTGTTCAAATACTGTGTTGTATCTGATAAGGCGAAGCAACACTTCTTTATTTAGCATTCTTTCTGCCATGATTTTGATTTCCGGCAGTTTGCTATTTTCACTTTTTTCGGGTGATTTTCAGGGAAGAAAGCGAGAGAACGGTGCAGAAACAGACGAAACTCTGGCATCTATCCCATCAGAAATAATGCAAAGTGCATTGTAGTAAAAAATACTTGGAATAGCTTTTTTGTAGTTTTGGATTTGTGTATAGGCTTTTTCAAGTGTTGCTTTTTCATCAATTGGACTTTTTAGTTCTATAACAACTAAAGGAAGCCCATTGACGAAGATTACAACATCAAGTCTTTTTTCAGCCCCTCTTTCCCCTAAAGTGGATGATTCCTTGATGACAAATTGATTGACTACCCAAAAGCTATTATTTGATATATTCTCAAGGTCAAGTAATCGAACATTTATTCCTTTGCTGTTTCCATCTTTGAAATATTCTACATTGATTCCATCTGTTAGGTAGTTATGGAACTTTTCATTATTATCCATAAGGTCCGATGATTCAAGCTTGATAATGTGCTGGTAGGCTTCGTGTCTGACAGATTCTGGCACATCAGGATTGAGTCTTTTTAATGATTCTTTCAGATGACTTTCAAACACTACAGAAGCAAAACTTTCTCTTTGGGGATTAGAAGAATATGGAGCAATGTCCGGACCGTAAAAATGTTCGTAGCCTTGTGATTTTAGCAAACCTATCAAGATTTGTTCTATTTGTGATTCGTTTAGTGTAGGCATAGTAAAGTTATTAAATTATAAAATAATCATCAGTTTTCCAATTTAGAGGATTGTTGATGATATATTCAGCAATACGATAATATTCTTTTTCATTTCTGATGATGTGTTCATAAAATCTTGATTGCCATGAAAAATTGGAAAATCCTAATAAATGAATTTGTTTTGTTGCTGCACCTTTAAATCCACGAACAATTGCAGATAAATTTTTTGATTGTGGCCCAAATTTGTTTTTATATTCGTTGCAATTATATAATGATGCATTGTCGTTATTATGGTTTGAAAACGCATTATTGTTGTTATTCTGTAGAGACGCATTGCCGTTATGTTGGGACGCATGGTCATTTTGCAGAGACGCATGGTCATTTTGTAGAGGCGCATTGTTATTTTGTAGAGACGCATTTTTATTCCGTAGAGACGCATAGCAATGCGTCTCTACGTCGTCACCGTTACCGTTACCATCACCGTTATCGTCATTGTCATTGTTATAATCATCATATTCATTATTTAAAATTACAATTGCATGAAAATGATTTGGCATTATTACCCATTCCCCCAATTTTACATATTTTCGTATTTCTGGGGTTTTTATCCATTCATTGACGACAATTTTACCCATTTCCGACAATATCATTTTTCAGTTGTAAATTTCCCCGAAAAAACGTTCACGGTTTTTGGTGCAAATGGTGATAAAATACGCCCCGTTTTGTGAATAATCATATCCTTTTAATCTGGTTGACTGTATGCGGTATTTGTTTTGGAATTTTTCGGCTGGTTCGCTTTTCGTGGGGACAGATTGCCTATCTATAGGTACGAAATGCCTATATTTCGAGATGTAATGTCTATTTCTTGAGATGCATCGCCCATGTTTTTTCGAGACGCATTGCAACGCGTCTTTACAATTTTTATTCTGTTTTATCATAATCAAATCCCTAATTATTACCAAACCCACTTACCCTCAACTCACCCTTCATCAATTTCGGCAACAGTGTATCACGAGTGCGAGCGAGGGTTTGGATTTGTTCTGAATTATCTTTTATTTTAGCAAAAATTGGCTGAATCGCTTCGTCAAATTTTTTCATAGTTTCATGATATGGAATAATAACTTCAAGATTTTTTATCATTGTTGAATTGATAGCCGTTACAATTGATGAAGTACTACCAAGTGCATTGAAATTTAAATTTTTTAAACATAAATAAATAAATTCTGAGCTCAAAACAGAATCATTTTTCAATTTTAAATGTGCTATTGCTTCATTTGAAAGCATTTCTTCAGTTGTAATTGTTAGTTTTCCAACAGTCATTTTAAAACTCAAAATAGTTGTATTTTCTGGGATAATTGGAATATTAAATTTTTCTATTGCTTCATCCGTTAAGTATTCTGAACTATTAAAAATGTATGTTCCACTATTTACAATATCTTTTATCGAAATCCATTTTTTACTTGTTGGTGTATCTGAAAACCATTGAGATTCTGCTCTTGGTGGAGTCCTTCCGATTGTAATATCAAATTCTTCTCCCAACTTCCCAACTCTCCATCCTTCTGGCAACTCTTCAGGTCTTTCTGGTGAATATTTCCCAAACCACTCCTTAAAAATTGTCTGTCCGATCTCTTCCAGTGTTTTGTTTTGTTCTCTCAAAAGCTCAATTTTATCGTCAAAAGCTGAGAGGACAGAGGCGATAGCTTTTTGTTCGTTTGGATTTGTTGGAACAATTATTGTGATTTCTTTTAATTCTTTGCCACTAATTGAATCAAAAACAGTTCCAGAAGTTCTATTTTGTATTTGCTTTTCTAAGAATCTCAATAAATAAAATAAAAATTCTTGATTTCCATTATTCATTTTCAAGCCTGCATTTCCACGACCAATACAAGACTTGTGTTTTGTAAAATTTACCCTTCCAACTGGAGCACGAACACTAAACAAAATTGTATTTGGCTCTATAACTTTTGTTGGCTCTGATGTGTAAGTTTTAATTTTTACATATTTTTCATCAAACTCTGTTATACCTTGATAAAAAGGTAAACCATTACCCTCTAAATTATAAGTTTCTCCCTTTGGGGATTGCCCCATTATTATCTCGCACACCTCCCCCAGTGTCGTCTCTACCCAACCGTTAGGGATTGTGAATTGGGAATTGTGTGAATTTTTGTCAGTCATATTATTTGCCCTTTATAAATTAAACCCAATCTTTGCCAGTTGTTTTTTTATCTTTTCGTTCATTATTGCTTCTTTTTCAAATTGTTCTTTTAGTTTGCTTGTAAGTTCTTTCATCTTTTCTTCAAAAGGTACTCCATCGTCTTGTACATCAGGAATTCCTACATATCTTCCGGGAGTGAGCACAAACCCGTGTTTTTCAACTTCTTTTAGGTCAGCGGATTTACAAAAGCCTTTGATGTCTTCGTATTTTTCAGGATTTTTTCTCCAGTTGTGATAGGTTTCAGATATTTTTTTGATATCTTCATCACTCAACACTCTATGAACTCTGTCTGCCATATACCCCATTTCTGAGGCGTCAATAAAAAGAATTTCATTTTTTCTTGATTTTCTTTCTCTGCGAAGTATCCATATATAAGCAGGGATTCCAGTATTATAAAAAAGCTGTTTTGGGAGTGCAACAATACATTCTACCAAGTCGTTTCGTATCAGATTTTTTCTGATTTCACCATCGCCTGAAGTATTAGAGCTTAAACATCCATTTGCAAGGACTGTAGCCATCACACCGTGAGGTGCAAGGTGATAGAGCATATGCTGTATCCAGGCGAAATTCGCATTTCCAGCAGGTGGTACTCCATATTTCCATCTAGCATCACCTTGCAAATACTCCTGCCCCAATCAGATTGATTAAATGGGGGATTAGCAAGAATATAATCAGCTTTGAGATCAGGATGAGCATCTTTTATGAAACTTCCTTCTGTGTTCCAAACTACAAATTGCGAGTTGATATTGCGTATAGCAAGATTCATTTTGGAAAGTTTCCAGGTTGTTTGATTTGATTCTTGTCCGTAAATCGTGATATCTTTTATGCTTCCTTGATGTTCTTTAACAAACTTTTCACTCATCACAAACATACCACCAGACCCGCAAGCAGGATCATACACACGGCCCTTATACGGCTCAATCATCTCTACCATTAGTTTTACGATAGATTTTGGAGTATAGAACTGCCCTCCTTTTTTTCCTTCGGCATTTGCAAATTCACCAAGGAAGTATTCATAAACACGTCCAAATAGGTCTTTGGCATCTTCACTTGCAGCTTTGAGCTCGGTATTTGAAATCAAATCGATTAACTGACCAAGTGAAGCTTTATCCAGATTTGGTTTCCCATATACTCTAGGGAGAACATTGCGAAGCTCTGGATTTTCTTTTTCTATGGCTTCCATTGCATCATCAAGTTCTTGTCCGATAGTTGGAAGCTTAGCTTTAGCTTGGATATGTCTCCATCTTGCTTGTTCTGGCACAAAAAAGATATTTTCTGCTTTATATTCATCTCTATCTTCTGGATCGCTAAATTCATCCTGTGCAAGTTTATTGTATAGTTCATTGAAACTATCGGAAATGTATTTAAAAAATATAAGCCCCTAAAACTACATGTTTATACTCAGCTGCATCAATATTTTTACGCAGCTTATCTGCTGCTTTGAAAAGTTGTTCTTCTAAATTTGCGTGTTTTTCTTTAGCCATAGTTTTTTATTTAGTAATTAGATTTTATATGTATTATAAATTATTCTTATTTGTTTATGACAATGAAATAAATTATTCTTGGGATCATTTTTATCAAAAATAGGAATTTTTGATATTTTAAAAAAATTAAATTTCAAAATATTTAACCAAAGTAGTAAAAATATAGAAGCGTAGTATTAAAAATATTGTTGTAATGAGATTCTACTGTTAGTTTTGTTAACAATAAGTTTGCATGAAAAGATGCGACTAAGTATTATTATTTACCTATGTAGGATCAAAAATTAAAAAAATCGCAAAAGAGAAACAAGATTATTTTATTAAATTAAAATATTATATTTCTAAATTAGTTTATTATTTATTATGGAAAATATAATCAAAAACCAAAAAGTTTTATTAATAGTGGGTGTAGTTTTGTCAGTAGTTGTTGTGGCATCGGTAGTAATTGCCTTATTGGTATATAATTTATTTACAAATAGAGATGAAAATAAATCATTTAAACAAAATATGAGTACAGAAGATCCGAGGACGACTGATGAAAATACAAATAAGCAGATAGATACGACTGACACAGAATATCCAACGACTACTACAAATAATTCGGATCTAAATAAAGTTTATCTAAAGGCTGTTGTAAATCACGAAGATTGGAATGGTATAACTCAGTATGGAGGATCGCAGTTTTATCCTAATGGAAATAAGATACTTGGGGTAGATTCTCCTTTTCTTATTTTAGCTTTTGGAGAAGTTAGAGGTAAAGAAAAACCCGAAAGTATAATGATAACTATAAAAGAATTTAAGCCCGGGCTAGGTAAATATTCTGGTATTTTGGAGGTTTTATATTCTAGAAAAAACTTCACGAATGCATATCAAGATGATTTACCAGAACAGAAAACTGATTTTACACTTGAATTCACAAAGTGGGATGAAAAGAATGCAAAAACTGTTATTATGTCCGCAAAGTTTCGAGGTACCTTAAAAGGTATATTCGGTCCGGATGTTATTATTGAGAATGGTGAAATAATTGATTTACCAATTCAAGTGGTCTATGAAGGCAACTAGATGTTTTTATTATTTAGCTTTTAACATGCTCCATTTAATAGAAAATTTGTCTTTTGATGTTTCATCTTTATATTTTTCAAACCACAATTTTGCCCTCTCTTCTATCGTATCTACAGGGTCTATATGTCCTTCACTTTGTGCTCTGTATTTTTGGCGTTTGATAGATTGAAGTAAATCAATTTCTAACCATATCCCCAAAAACTCTATGTTGGATTTATTACAAAGGTCCTCGTAGTATTGTCTATCGGTATGTCTACTAAATGTTGCGGTTGCAATGGTTATATTGTTTTTCTGTAATGATTCGTTTATTTTGTTGTGAAATACTTCCCATTTGTAGGATGGCCATTGTTCATCGGTACCGCGAGTGCTTAAAAATAATTCTTTTTCTTTTTTATCATCTATATCGATATGTCTTATTTTTAAACTTCTAGTTTTATGAACAATAAAATCTGCAATTTTTTTTGCTAATGTTGTTTTTCCCGCACCGGGAGCACCACCAATGATAATTAAAACTTTGTCTTTACCTTTTGATATGATTTGGCGTAATTTTTGTAATATATCTGTTTCATTCATGATATAAACAGATTTTACTATTATCTAATAAAAAATGTTTAATAAAAAAGAAACATTTGGGTATTGATATCAAAACAAAACATATAGAAGAACATGCTTTTTTAGGTAATTCCATTGACATTAACAACGTCTTTACTGTTTCATTGTATTTAATTATTTTCATAGATATTCTGTAACAGTTGCTTTTTATTAATACATGATTTTTGTTGTCTTTATATTAATTAAATCCCACCAGATGAACTGAATTTAATTCGGATAATCTAAAACTCTACTGTGTGTTTGAACTTATTCTATTAATCAAGGCTAGTGATGAGAAATTTTAGAGTGGCAAACATTATTTGATAACTATATTCGTCATAACAGACATTCAATATTTGTTGGAGTTCTCAATAAATGGAAGAAATATTTGTTTTATTGCATCTTCCGATTGTGTTTCAATATGCCCCTGAAACCCTATACAAAAATAGTCTTTATCTTCATGCTCAATTATTTCAGTTATACCATCAGCCGTTGTGCCTACAATGCGCATATTTTTGCCTGGGTTTTTTACTGCTTGATGATGAGCAGATGTGATTTCTATCTCTTCGGTTTTGATAATTTCAAATACCTTAGAATCTTTTTGTACAAATACTTTATGTCTAAACTCTGGTTTAAATAAATCATCGTAATCATCTGCACCGTGTTTTGTATCGGTTATATCTAGTATATGTTGATATAGCTCACCGCCGTTTGCTACAGCCAATATCTGAGCACCTCTGCATATGCCTAATATTGGGATTCTAGCACTCATAGCTTTTTGCACTAATGATATTTCGAAGATGTCCCTTTGTGGTTCTTTCATCACTGTTTTTTCATGCCTTTCCCGATTGTACAATTGTGGGTCGATATCGCTGCCGCCGGTTAGTAGTATGCCGTCAGCCTCATCGAGTACCAAATTGATGATATCTTCATTATCAATTGATGGAATAACGATTGGTATACCGCCTGCCTCGATGATTTTCATAATATAAGTTTCACGCACCATGTGAACATATACTTGTGATTCGGGTTTTAATTTGGTTTGAGCTGTTGGAATATAGATTTTAGCCTTTTGTACCATGTTCAATTTTATCAGATTGTTGATTTATTTTTATAAATTGTGATTTGTAAGTTTAAAATTTAATTCACTATAATATCTGCGATGAATAATTTAAAGAATTTCAGAATTAATAAGCAATTTATATATTCCGTAATTCGTTTTTTTGCCGATGAACGTAATAGAAAATTTATAGCGTTAGCTTGGCGTTTTAGGTCCAAAATGGGCATATTTGCTGTTGTCTTAGTAATAATTTTCCTATGTATCATTTGTTTATGCTGTTTTATTCTTTTTTCCTTTCTGTTCCAATCAGGTAGTGTAATCCAAAGAGAATTGCAAAATGTGAATACTATAATCAATCCAACACAAGAAAATAAAAATGAAAAACAGAGTGATGATAATGGAGAGATTAATTCTAACGAATCTAAAACTAAAACAGACAGTTCAACAGATTCTAATTCAAACATCACAATAAATAACCAAAATACTCAACTTTCAGATGCTTATGTTACGAAAGTTATCGATGGAGATACAATTGATGTAATAATCAATAATGAAACAAAGAGAATAAGATATATTGGCGTAAATACACCTGAGGGAGATAGATGTTTTTATGAAGAAGCGAAAAGTTTCAATGCGAGTTTGGTATTAAATAAAAAGGTAAAGCTAGAAAAAGACGTGAGTGAGACGGATAAATATGGACGTTTATTGCGGTATGTGTACTTAGATGATGGAACTATGGTGAATGAAAAACTTGTAGCCGAAGGTTATGCTCAGGTCAGTACCTTTCCTCCAGATGTAAAATACCAAGATAGATTTTTAGATGCTCAAAAAAAGGCTAGAGAACAATATAAGGGATTGTGGGATAAATGTAAATAACGTAACTGCTATTTATTCGCTTATGAAGTTGATTATTTTTTGGTTTCAAATAAAAATTATAAAATAACAAAATGAATTGGTTATTTAATTTTATATAAAAATCTTTATAATTAAACAATGTCTAAAACTATCTTAGTTACTGGTTCATCAGGATTTATAGGTACAAACCTAGTCGGACTGTTATTAAAACAAGGTCATGTCGTGATAGGAATTGATAATTTTTCATCTTCCGAAAAATGGAAATCTGAAATATACAAGGATAATCCGAATTATTATTTTTTTGAAGTTGATATAGCTGAAAAAGATGAATTGGATAGATTATTAGGACAATTTCAAAAAGTAGACGAAATCTATAATCTTGCATGTCCAGCTTCACCACCCAGATATATGAATCTTTCTTTGGAAACTATCACGGTAAATACTGAAGGAATGATGAATATTCTTGAGATTGCAAAAAGATATGGAGCAAAAGTATTGCATACATCAACATCGGAGATTTATGGTGATCCTTTGGTACATCCACAACATGAGGATTACCGTGGCAATGTAAACACTATCGGTCCTCGCAGTTGTTATGACGAAGGAAAAAGAATCTCTGAAACTATCTGTTATGAATATCATAGACTTTTTAATCTTGATATAAAGATAGTACGTATATTTAACACTTACGGACCTTTTATGGATCCACAAGATGGTAGGGTAATCACTAATTTTGTTCTGCAGGCGTTAAATAATGAAGATATCACTATCTATGGTGATGGTTCACAAACAAGGTCGTTTCAATACATAGATGATTTATTGGACGGAATGATCAGATATATGGAACGTGATATACCTTTTCAAGCAATCAATATCGGTAACCCTGAAGAATTTACAATACTAGAATTGGCAGAGATGGTAATTAAAATGACAAATGCTAAATCAAAAATAATATTCTGCGATCTACCCAAAGATGATCCAAAACAGAGAAAACCAGATATATCAAAAGCTATGAAGCTTTTGGATTGGAGGCCGAGGGTGAGGTTGGAGGAAGGATTGACAGAAATCATCGTATACTATAAAATTAAATACTATGGAATCTTGGTTTGATATAGTCGAAGCAATTAAAAATCATCCTCTCTTCTATGGGGTAATTGCTGCGGCAGCGGGTCTAACTTCGCAGATGGTAGCTTCTCATGTACTTGCTGATGGGATTAGATATTTAGGGACAAAAACTAACTTACCGTTTTTGAATGAACACTGTTCTTTGATTGCTAAGTTTGCAGCTCCACTTGCTTTTTTGTCGATACCCTTGTTATTTCCTATGGATCCCTATAAATTAGCGTTGATGCTTGGTGGTCTTACAGGTTGTGCTATATGGGCAGGTCTAAAATATCATGACGATAACAAAAATATCAGTGGAAAAAATGATAAAAATGTATAATATATTTGCTGATTTATAGAAGTTTATTATGATATTTATTTTTAATTTGAATATAATATGTTGGGTGTGTTTTTAAATTTTTGAGTAAAGCAAAACCTTTAGAAATGTATATAGATCAAACTTATAATATTTTACACAAATATATGTAGCAAAATACTAAAGAGACGTGAACTGATCTAATTTAATTCTATGCATACACCCAGGTCAGCAGCAAGATTCATTTCTTCCAGATTTAAGAAAATTTAACATTTTTAACGCTCTTTTTTCTTTTGTTTCATGTTTTTTGGCGCTTGTGATAAAGCATATCCATTCATCCCTTTGACGAGGAGTGATCTTATTCCATTTATAAACTATTGCTTCATCAGATAGGATATATTTTGATATAAAATCATCTAGATCATGATATTCGCCATTTAGTAATTTTTCATCCATAATTTCAATAAAATAATGGTTGTTGTACGCACCATACATGACTGAAGTCGCCTTTTTCTAGATCTTGTCTACGAATGCAGTAAAATGTTCTGCCACTGTTATCAGACCAGTTAATATTTAATCTCGGATCAGAGTCAACTTGTAATAGTAGTATCCAATTTTTGGCTTCACTTTCGATACTGTTAACTAACTCCTGATCATATTTATCATGGTAATTAAATGAACGCCATAAAAGATCATTATCATAATCATATCCTCTATAAATCGCTTCACATATTTCTTCTATATCGGATTGTAATACACTTGGATGACCAAACATTTTGTGATAATTATTTTTTCCTCTAGGAACCATTAATTCATAACGGTTGTGATCATTATGTTTTTCGGCAAAAAGATTAAATATAAAATCACTTGAGGAAGATGGAAGTCCATGTTTAGTCCGAAAATTAACCGAATATTCTTTAAATATTTGAAAATGTTTGTCTTGGTTTGAATTAGGATAAAATGGAGATGTGTTTTTGGGATCATTTGTATAAATCACACGAAATTTTTTCGAATGTGATTTTTTAGTACCAAAATCTTCATTTCCATACTCAGCAAAGAAATATAAAATACCATATCTTGGGAAATTTATATCTATCTGTATATCTCTTAATTCTTCTAAATTTATTTGAGCAACAAAAGACAATGGTCTATTCCAATCACCTTTTGGCCAGTCCATTCCCATAGGCAAGTCTGGATATCCACCAAGCCTTGAGGATCCTATCCTGCCTCTTCCTTCTTTATCTAATCTTATGATTATTTCCGATTTTATCTGTCCTAATAAAGCATCCAAGTAATTGTCTAAATCGTATTGTTTTATTAATTCTTTTACTTCATCAATAGTTGTTACATCATCTATTGTGGGTAAGCTTTTGTACTTCTTTGCAAGGTTATCATTTAAGTCGTTATTATTTGATTGTTGAGGGATAAGTGGTTGGGAGTTTGATTGGAATAGTTTACTTATAAAGTGAAACATTTTATTTTACTTATTATATGGTAATCATACTAATATTTTAATATGTTTTGATTTGTGTTTTGATTTTACAATATACATTAATATTTATATATTATGAAAATACAATATTTTATAAATGATATTATAGATCAGTATATTGCAATTTATAAAATGTCTTGGTAAAATTTATTATATTATGGAAGAATATTTAAATGTTGTTATACAAAATCCATTTGCAATAAGTATATTAGCAGGGGCAGCTTTTGGTGGTTTATCAGAGATCTTATCAAAATTATTGAAACTACCACCTGGTTCTCCTTTGGTTATCACTGTGCCCTGTTGTGCGTTGTCTGCTCTACCAGGACTTATATTATCTAATTTTTACTACGGTACAGCATATAATCCTGTGGCGTATGCCGCTATTGGGTCTGCTGTCGCTAGTATTATACATCTTATGTCTTTATTTTTGAGTTCATCAGAAAATCAAGATCCTAATGATATAAGCGATTAAGACAATAAATAAAATACAAATTAAAGAGTAAAAATTTATTTTACATATTTTGTGATTACTATCATACTTAAGTTACTACTAAATTTTTTATGTAACTGATTAATGCTTCTGTTTTTTCGTGGTTACTACTCTCAGCATAAAGTCTAACAAGTGGTTCAGTACCGCTAAATCTCAAAAGTGCCCATGTTCCGTCTTCGGTAATCAATTTTATTCCGTCCAGTTTATTTACTTTCACTACTTTTTGTCCATTTAATTCTTTTATTTTGTCATTTTCTAATATATCAATAAGTTTTACTTTTTGTTCTTCTGTGAGTTTTACACTGGCTTTAATTGGGACAAAACTACCATATTGTGTCATTAGATTTTGAATGTATTCACCGAATTTCACTTTTATTCTTGCAAAAATCTCTACAAACAAAAGACAAGCTAAGATACCATCTTTTTCTGGAATATGGCCATTTACAGAAAGCCCATTTGATTCTTCACCACCTACAATAATATCTTCTTTTAGCATAATATCACCAATATACTTAAATCCAACTGGTACTTCGTGTACTTTGATACTGTGCTTTTCCGCAATTTTATCTATTAGATGAGTTGTACCAACAGATCTCACTACACTCCCTTTCCAAGTAGGTTTATATTTGAGTGCGTAGTCAAAAAGAATAGCTAAAAGATAATTTGCATCCACATATGTTCCATCTGAATCTACTACAGCATATCTATCGGCATCTCCATCATTTGCAATACCTATTACTAAATTATTATTTGTAGATTCTGATAATACAGTTTCTGACAGTTTTGTAAGATTTTTCGTAGATGGTTCTGGGGCATGCCCACCAAATAAAGCATCGCGATAATTATTTATGCTTATTACATTTACACCTAAATCTCTTAATATTTTATCAGTATAGTCACGACCCGTACCATACATTGCGTCATAAACTACTGTGATATTTGCATTTCTAATGACATCGATATCAATATATTTTTTTATTGATTCAATATAATCTTTGCTAGGATCTATTATTTGGACTTTTCCAGATTCTAATAACGATTCAAATGAAATAATTGGTTCTTCGATCTGAGCACGATTCGGGTATATCTCTTCGATATAGGATTCTATACGGGATGTAACTTCCTTTAGCGGACTAGCGCCGTTTGATCCAATAAATTTGAGACCTTGATAGATAGGTGGGTTGTGTGATGCTGTAAAGTGTATACCTCCATCAAGTTTCCTATGTATTATCTCATAGCTTATGACTGGTGTTGGAGTATCTCTATCACAGAAATAAACTTTTATTTCGTTTGATGCTAGATAAGTAGCAGCGTATCTTGCGAATTCTTCTGCTAAAAATCTTGTATCATAGCCGATGATTACAGATGACAAGTTATTTTCTTTGAAATATTTTATTATTGCTTGTAAGCAAATTTTTAGATTCTCAAAAGTAAAATCTTTAGCGATGATACCTCGCCAACCGGAAGTACCAAATTTGACTTTCATAGACTGAGTATACAAAAATTAAAAAATTTCTACAAGATTTTTAATATAAATTAATAACAAATTATTAAGAATTATGTCTGACATACTGGTTTGGGGATTTATAGCAATTTCTAGTTCTGTAATATTTCACATATTTCATTCCAGAAAAAACAATTTTGCATTTATCTCAGAAGGAGAAAAAGTAAAGATTGCAAATAAGAAAGTAAGAGTCGATAAACTAGCGAAAATATTTAAACCAATAATTTACATTGATAAAAATTTTTCTGATATTAACTTAAAACCAACTTATTTACAAATGATTGCAGTATCCGTGATTGATGATAGAAAAAATAATAAAATCTTTCTTAATTATCATTTATTTTGGAATGATGAGTATTATCCAGTGAAAATAATAGATAAGATTTATCGTATTTTTCGGGAATTTTATTATGGAACTAGCATTGATATAGAATTTATTAGACTTACAGTTTGTAAATTTACAGGGAAACTAGAAGAAATTCATTTTGAATCGCCTAAAACTGCATTATCAAATTACTTTTTGAACTCTCCAATTATTATGCATAGAAAGTTAGTGCTTAAATTTAAAAATAATATTTTATATCTGTACAAGAAAGGAATTTTAAGAAGAAAAAAAGAAATAAAAAAGATTTTTATTTATTCATTTCCTCCTGCCTTTAAAATTATTTCTTGGAATCATCTTTTAAGTTATATTCCTAATTCAAGTAATGAAAAAACATTATTACCAATAGATATGCCAATGCAGTTTTTAAATTTGAAAGATATAAAAAAATATCGTTTGTACAGAAGATCTGGGTGTGTAATGTACGTTCAAAAGTAAATAAAATTTTTACAAATTAAGCTATAATTGTCTTAGAATTTATTTAGTTTTCTATGTCAATAAAAAAAATCTAAGCATTACTCTTATAGGCATGCCCGGTGCAGGTAAAAGTTATATCGGTAAAAAATTAGCACAGAATATAAATTATGATTTTTTTGATTTTGATGACTATATAGAAGCTACGGAAGGTCGCAAACTACAAGAGATATTAGATGAATTAGGTGATGAAGGTTTTTTGGAAATCGAAGAAAAACGAGTTTTAGAAAAGCTCCCAATGTATCGAGCAGTTTTATCTCCGGGTGGTAGTGTTGTATACAATTCCAAATTAATGGAAGAGTTCAGAAAGTGTTCGAAAATAGTCTATTTATCTCAAAGCCTCCAAACCATCATTTCTCGTTTGCCAAAACAAAGAGGTGGTATTGTTGGGCTAAAAAATAAAGGAATCGAACAACTTTTCGAAGAGAGAATTATTCTTTATGAAAAATATGCTGATTATACTGTTGATTGCGAGGATCTAGAGCTTGATGAAATTATTCAAAAAATATTAGAGATAATATAAACTTATTCATGTTATTTTATAGTACGAATAAGATTTCGCCAAAAGTAACTTTTGAAGAAGCCATATTTTTAGGTCAAGCGCCAGACAAGGGATTATACATGCCTCAGTATATTCCAACATTTTCTACTGAAGAGATAAATAGATTAAAAGATTTAAACTTAGCAGAAATTGGAGCATTATTTTTTGAGAAATTTTTATCTGATGAGATTGATCCATTTGATCTAAAAGTAATAGCCGAAAAAGTATTTAATTTTGATATACCAATCGAAAAAGTAAATGATAATTTTTTGATTGCAAGATTAGATCAAGGTCCTACAGCTTCATTTAAAGATTTTGGAGGTAGATCGCTTGCTAGATTTATGGAATATTTTCTTAAAAAACAAAATCGTAAAATAACTATTCTAGTAGCAACATCTGGTGATACAGGTTCGGCAATTGCACACGCTTTTTATGGTATGGAAAACATTAAGGTTGTTATTTTATTTCCAATTGATGAGGTAGTTCCTTTTCAGAGAAAACAGATGACAACCCTTGATAAAAATATTTTTCCAATTGCAGTAAAAGGCAAATTTGATGATTGTCAGACTTTTGTAAAAAGAGCTTTTGCTGATCCAGATCTGAAACATCTTAATCTTACATCTGCTAACTCAATAAACATAGGTAGACTTCTACCACAATCAGTATATTATCTCTATCTGTATTCTCGTCTTATCACTTTGGATAAAAAGATTATTTTCTCTGTTCCTTCTGGTAATCTTGGAAATGTGACCGCTGGGATTATCGCAAAAAGAATGGGTTTAAATATCGAAAAGTTTGTTGTAGCAGTAAATGAAAATGATGTATTTTATAGATTTTTAAAAACTCATGAATACAGACCTGCAGAGATGTCAAAAAATTCTATTTCTAACGCAATGAATGTAGGTAAGCCAAATAACATCCTGAGGATAGTTGACTTTTATGGTGGGCATATTGATGAAACAGGAAATATACGAATTGAACCTGATTATGATAGGATACATAATGATATCATCGCTTATTCGATAAGTGACACAGAGACCATAGATACTATTGTAAGATTTTACAACCAATATCATACTCTTATTGAACCACATGGAGCGGTAGCAATTTGTGCTTCAGAAAAATACCTTAGTGAAGATTCTGATGAAAATGTTCTAATTATCAATCTAGAAACAGCTCATCCCGGTAAGTTTCCAGAGGTTTTGGAAAGTAAATTGGGGATAAAAGTACCAATACCGATGGGGTACGATGAAATTGAAGATACAGATGAAAAATATACTTTAATAGATGCGAATTACAATCAATTTTTGAATGTGATTAGTTAGATATTGCTTAATCTATTACATGATTAACCAAAAATATATATTTCCGTTAAAAACTTAATTTTTTGGTCGGGGAGAGAGGACTTGAACCTCCGACCTCATGAACCCGAATCATGCGTTCTAGCCAACTGAACTACTCCCCGTCTCAATAAAATTTTAACATAAAATTTATACATGTTTTATTCAAGATTAGAGTGACTTAAGATTCGAGCCACACCACATTGTAAGATTTAATAAACGTATATTTTGCTTGGTTTTGAGTCAATTAATATAAAAAGATTAATAAATTTTGAGATATAAATTTCGAATAATGCAAAAATGATTATGAAATTGACAAAATCATAAAATTAGATAAGATTATAGATCATGGAACTAATATTTTTTTGTTTATTTATTTTTTTGTTATATTGGTAATTTTATTCTTCAAAGGATTCATAATCATAAATCAATATGAGCTTGGACTCCTTTTTACATTTGGTAAATATTCAGGTCAAAAAAGACCAGGATTGAATTGGATTATTCCTTATGTTCAAAGTGTTATAAAAGTCGATATGCGTACGATTACATCTGATGTACCACGTCAGGAGGTTATTACTTCTGACAACGTCTCTGTCAGGATAAATGCAGTTTTATATTATCGTGTTATATCACCAGAAAAAGCATACTTGCAAGTACAAAATATTGCATTGGCTGTAAATAATTATGCTCAAGCTACGCTTAGAGATATTATCGGTAACATTACTCTTGATGTATTACTTAGTCAGAGGGATAGTATCGCTGATAAGATTAAGGAAATCGTTGAACAGATTACTGATCCTTGGGGTGTAAGGATTGAAGAGCTGAAATTACAGGACATCGAGATAGATGCTGCTATTAAGACCGCAATGGCTCGAGAAGCTGAGGCAGCAAGGGAAAGTAAAGCTATCGTGGTAAAATCTGAGGGAGAACTTATAGCGGCACAACGTATTGCAGAAGCAGCTAGAATAATTAACTCAGTACCAGGTGGCATTACTATACGTACATTGAATGCACTAGAACAGATAAGTTCTGATCCTGCAAAGACAATTATCTTCACTTTGCCGATAGAGTTGGTGGAAAGTTTAAGAAGGTAAAAATACAAAGTCGATACCTTTTTAACAAAGTTGCAAATTTAAATAATTTTCTCAATTCATCATAGATAATCAATTTACTTTTTGTTATATTGATTAGACTAAATATTTGATATATGACACCAAAAATCAAGAAACGACCTAAACCTGTTGTTTTAGTAATACTTGATGGTTTTGGAATAGCGCCGCCATATCCAGGTAATGCTGTTACTGCAGCCAATATGCCAGCTTTTAGCCGTCTTATAAAAACCTTCCCTCATACCTTGTTACACGCATCGGGATCAGCTGTTGGACTGCCGCATGGAGTAGTTGGAAATAGTGAAGTTGGACATACTAATATTGGTGCAGGAAAAATAGTTTATCAAACTTTGCCTCGTATCAATTCTGCCATAAACAATGGCAGTTTTTTTGATAATGAAACTCTTATTAATGGAATAAAACATTGCAATACGTATAACTCCAATTTCCATATAATGGGATGCGTATCAACAGGAAATGTACATGCGGCCTTAGAACATTACTTTGCAACACTTTATACATTAAAAAAACATGGATTCGATGGTAAAAGGGTATTTATCCATGCATTTACTGACGGTAGGGATACGCCACCAGATTCTTCGCTAAATTTTTTGTCCATGCTTGAGGCTGAATGCAAAAAGCTTGGTATTGGAAGGATTTCATCTATCATTGGTCGATATTTTTCAATGGATAGAAATAACAAATGGGATAGAACAAAAAAAGCCTATGATCTTATAGTCGAAGGTGTTGGCGAAAAATTTAAAAGTATTGAAGAGGTTGTAAAAACTTCCTATTCACGTGGCATAACAGATGAATTTATAGAACCCTCTTTGATATTAAATGCTCAAGGTGGTGTGGATACAATAAAAGACAGTGATGTGGTATTTTTTGTAAATTATCGTGCAGATCGAGCTCAGCAGTTGACAAAAATGTTTATTGAGCCAGATTTTAATAAGATAGACTGTAATCGACGTAATAATATCTTCTTTATTGGTATGACCCAATATGATAAAAATTTGACACCTTATATGCATCTTGTTTTTGATCCGGAAAATGTAACAGTGCCAATAGGTAGAGTAATTTCTGAAAGCGGACTTAGACAACTTCGTATAGCGGAGACAGAGAAGTTTGCTCATGTTACTTTCTTTTTTAATGGGGGTAGAGAGATTGTATTTGAACGGGAAGATAGAGTTCTTGTTCCATCACCCAAAGTCGCAACTTATGACCTGAAGCCTCAGATGAGTACTTATGAGCTGACGGAGGTATTGGTACAAAAAATCAGACTTAATATTTATGATTTTATTGTGGTAAATATCGCCGCGACTGATATGGTGGCTCACACCGGTGTGTTTAATGCTGCCGTAAAAGCAGCAGAAGCTGCTGATTATAATCTTGATCGTATTATAGTAAATACTTTGGCTGTTGGTGGTGCCGTCTTTGTTACTGCTGATCATGGAAATATTGAGGTTATGATAGATCCATCTACCGGTAAACCTCACACAGAACATACTACTAATCCTGTGCCTTTCATATATGTGGGACCCGGTGCTAAACCGATAGAGTTACCTATGGGGGCACTCTGTGATATCGCACCGACTATTCTAAATGTAATGGGACTACCAATACCTACACCCATGCAAAATAGCCGTAATTTACTGCACTCAGTTATCGATTAGAGATGTTTTTATGGTCGAAAAAAAATAATAGATCTAAAAAAACAAAAAACAGCCGTTTTAGTTATAAATTTGCACAGATATTTAGTACAAAAAAACAGAAAAATAATAAAATTAGCCTTAAAAAGAAAACCAATGAGAAAAAAAATTCTATTAATTTAGGATTATTATTCAATTTTAATTTCTCAGGAGATATTGTACTGTTTATTTCGTTTGTCTTTATTTTGATTATAGGTATACTTGTCATTTTTAGCGCATCAGTAGTATCAGCTTCTTTTTATACTTCGGATAGATTTTGGTTTTTTTTCAATCATATAGAAAAAATTATTGTAGGTATTGTTTTCTTTTGCTTTTTTTATTTTATTCGTACTGATTTATTAATAAAATTCAGCATTTTTGGATTCTTGACTGTTTCGGGAATACTTATTTTTCTTTCAACATTGGCATTATTTGGTGTTGTAGAGTCAGTGGATGGCGCAGCAAGGTGGATAGAAATATTTGGCGTCCAATTTCAACCTTCTGATTTTCTTAAATTATTTTTAATCTTATTGAGTGCCAAGACATTTAGTAAAATTGAAAAATACCCTTCATTAATGGATTATCTAAAGTCTAGAGAATTTAAGATTCTAACAATATCAATTCTATCTATTATACTTGTTTTGGTAGGTAATACAAATCTTGGGACGTCATTAGTGTTATTTTCGATTCTTCTTTCTGTATATTTTGTTTCATCACTAAATAGATGGAAAATTTTGGTTATTATTATTTTTTTGTTTCTAGGTTTTTTGGGAAGTATTTTGTTTATAAATTTGTTTGCGTATCGTATGGATCGTATCGCCGTTTGGTATGAATATATTACTACAGGAAATAGTCGTTTTTTGGACTGTCCCAATAATCCTGATTGTTCTTATCATTTTCACAATACATTGATTACATGTGGGAGTGGGGGACTTTTTGGAGTAGGTGCTGGAAAATCCATTGGAAAATACTTTCTGCCCAAAACATCATCTAGCGATGATAGTGTATTTTGTATTATGGCAGAAGAACACGGATTTTTAGTTGTTTCTATAGTTTTAGGATTGCTATTTTTTATTGCTTGGAGAATGGTAGATGCTGCAAACCGAATTGGAAATCAAGAATATAAAATTATATTAGTGGGTACATCAGTTTGGATTGTAGTACAAACATTTTTGCATATAGGGTCAAATCTTGGATTAACACCGATGACAGGTCAGACACTTCCATTTATTTCACTTGGTGGTAGTTCTATAGTTTCTTTGATGTCTGCAATGGGAATTTGTATCCGTGTTACAGGGTATAAAAATGAAGAATAATTTTTACATTTTATCTATAGTATCGATACCAAGAAGATATAATCCCTTTTCTAGTATTTTAGAATACATTCTGACTATATTTAGGCGTTTTATATAAACTTTATCTTCATCGATAACTCGATTATTTTTATAAAATTCATTAAAAAGTACAGCAATATCATAAAGATATCTTGCTATATGATGTGGTTCTATGTTTACTGTAGCTTCAAAAACTATATTTGTGAATTGATAAAGTTTCTTTAATAATTCTATTTCACTTTCTGTAAATTTTTCAGTATCAATATGTTTTGATATTTTTTCTGCATTTGAGATTATATTTCTTGCTCTAACAAAACTGTAAAGTATATAGGGCCCAGAAAATCCATCAAAAGACAAAAAAACTTTTGGATTAAAAATTAAATTGTTTTGTAATTCATGAGATAAAAAGAAAAATTTAAGACCGGCTATACCTACTATGTAACTTATTTGATCAATTTCTTGCTGTGTATAGGTCTTGGATTCTGCGATTTTATTTTTTGCCTCTTCAATGGCTTCACTGATGAGATCATAGGCTCCTTTTGCATTACCAAGTCTTGTGCTTGTCTTTTTACCATCAGGACCTAGTACCCAACCGTATCCTATATGGTAGTATCTACCATTCAATTCTTCGAAAGCTTTGTTAATGGCTTCTATGAGATTTTTGAAGTAGTCATTTTGTTCAACCGATGTCAATACTATTGAAAATTCTGGTAAACCAAAATCATTAATTTTTATTTTTGCGAGACTAAAATCTTTGGCGCCATAAGTAGGTATACCACGTGAATTTATGTAAACTTGTGTTATTCCATTTGAATCTCGATAAATGATCGAACCTTGATCTTCTATGAATATGTCTCCGATAAACTTAGAAATAAGTTCATTTGCATGGTTTGCTGCTTCTGACTCGCTATAGTGTTTATCAAATTCATCAATATTCAAAAATTTAAGAAAATTTAAAATATGATCAAGACTCCAAGATAATAAAATATCAAAAATTTTATTAACTTTTTGATCAGTTTTTTTGTATATTATATAGTTCAATTCATCAATCTCTTTTTTAATATTTTCATTTTTGCCATAAGCATCGTTGCCTTTGACATATAAACCTAAAATAAGCTTCATTTTCTCCTTTTCGTCTAAGCGTGTAATTTCTTCTGACTCAACATCAATATTTTCTTGTTTTAAAGCCCATATAGTTTTTGCAATATGTAAACCCATATCAGAATAATAATTCATCCTAACGACATCAAACCCGAGATTTTCTATCATTCTTGCAATAGCATGCCCTGTTATAGTATTTCTAAGATGTCCAACTGTCAGAGATTTAAATGCATTAGGGGAGCAAAATTCCACAAATACTTTTTTGTTTTTTCCAAGATCAAACATTGGTTTTGTGGAAGAAAGATTATTTTCAAGATTCATTAACTCATCATAAACATTACTAATGTCCAAATTTATATTTACATAGCCATTTTCTGCTGATGCATCGAAACCATGATTTTGAAAAAACAGAGCAATTTCTTGAGCTATTAATATTGGTGATTTTTTAAATATTTTAGCCAGTTTGAATGATATCGTGGTACTAATATCAGTTTTTTTGTTTTTTTCTTGATTGAAATAAACATTTATTTCATTTTCATCAAGATTTTGATTTGTATCTGAATTTATGTTGATATATTCTATTAAAAGATTTTTAATTTTAAATAGAATATGATTTTTTAATTCTAGGTTGGTCAGTTGTTTTATTATCATAAAATGTATTTTACTATTTAATTACCTTAATCGCCATTTTACAAAACTTAGCAAATGATACAATTATCTGCTAGCACTTTTTATAAATTCGTACTAAAATATCAATGATTATGAAAAAGAAAAATTTGAAAAAAGACATAAATTTGGGTTATTTAGTACCAACTGTCATAGAAAACACTAATCGTGGTGAACGTGCCTATGATATTTACTCGAGATTATTAAAGGATCGTATAGTGATTATAAATGGTCCGATTCATTCAGGTCTTGGTGGGCTAATTGTTGCACAAATATTGTTTTTGGAAAAGGAAGATCCTAAAAAAGATATCTACCTTTACATAAATAGTCCTGGTGGTAGTGTAACAGAGGGATTAGCTATATTTGACGCTATGCAATCAGTTTCCTGTGATGTTGTAACAGTTGGTATAGGCATGTGTGCATCTATGGGGGCTTTTTTACTAGCTGCAGGCACTAAGGGGAAGAGATTTGCCACTCCAAATGTAGAAGTTATGATACATCAGCCACTTACGGGAGTGCAGGGTCAAATTTCCGATATAGAAATTACTGCTTTACAGGGACTTAGGACAAAAGAATTAATGCTTAAGTATTTACAGCAGTTTACTGGTCAAAAAGAAGAACTAATACGTAAACACATAGAAAGAGATTACTGGTTAAATGCAAAAGAGGCATTAGAATATGGAATTGTTGATGAAATTGTAGAATCCAAGAAAAAGAAATCCTGGGATCCTGTTTTTATACCAAGGATAGATCCTTCCTTTTTAAGAGAATAAAAAATGAATATTTTTTCCTGGAATAATCTTGACTATCCATTGGTTCTGTGTCCACCGATGGATGGCATTACAGATAGGGCGTTTAGAGAGGTAATAGCTAACGAAGGTGGATTGCCATTGACATATACTGAGTTCGTAAATGTAAAAAGTATTATTTATCAAAATCCAAAAGCGTTAAAAGATTTGGAATTTACATCAAATTGTCAAACAATAGTCCAATTATTTGGCAGTGAACCAGATGACTTCTATGAAGCTACTCGTATCGTTGTGCGGATGGGATATCGTGCTATCGACATAAATATGGGTTGTCCGGCTCATAATGTAGTGGATAAAGGTGGTGGATGTGCTCTTATGAATGATACTGAAAAAGCTTATAGAATAGTTCAAAGCACCATAAAAGCTGCAAATGACGAATTAAGACAGATTGAACCCAATACTAATCAAGAAATTGAGGTTAGTTGCAAGATGAGGCTCGGTGTAGTAAATGATACAGATGTGTTTACTCATGGAATAAAGATGATAGAAGCAGGTGCAAAAGCAATTGCTATTCATGGTCGTACATTAAAACAGATGTATACTGGATTTGCGAATTGGGATAGAATAGGTGAATTTGTTAAATTAGTTAGAGACTCATATAAGTTTAGTTTTGACAGAGTAAAAATATTTGGTTCTGGTGATGTAAAAACTCTTTATCAAGCGTTTGAAAAATTTATAAAATACAAAGTTGATGGAGTTATGATAGGGCGTGGTAGTTTTGGTAATCCGAAAGTTTTTAGCAAAAAATCTATTGATAAATTAAAAGATTTTGTACGGAAATACATCGATACACCTTACGAATCAATACCTTGGACTGAAATAGAAGAAGAATTAGGTGAATACAAATATGGTTTTAAAGAATTAAAAAATTATGCGATTAAACATGCAGAATTATGTTTTAAATACAAAGGTGAACATGGCATTATACAGATGCGAAAGCATCTAGGTTGGTATTTTTCTGGACTACCCCATGCAAAAGAATTAAGAAGTTTACTTGTGCGTGTAAATTCGCTAGATGAAATAAAACAAATATTAAATGAATATGAAACAAAATATGAACTACAAGGATAGAAAGAAAAAAATTTTACTAGTTCATGGCTTTGGAATGGATCTACTTTTTAGCATTCTTGAAGCTCTAAAAATGTATGATAAATTAGAAAAGAGAAAGTTTGATATAGGTTTTCCTGCATTTACAGAACTAATCAAAGAAGGTTGGGCAAAACTTTTTGTCTGGTACGCTGATATAAAAGATGTATTAGAAGAAAAAGAAAATATTTTCGATATTAAATCGGCATTAAAAATTTATAATTATGAGAAGGAAAAATCTATTAGTACTGAGGTGCTGAAAAGATTAAATGATATGATAATGGATTTTCAACCTGAAGTTTTAGTAGGACATTCAATGGGAGCTTTTATGATATTTAATTATTTAAAAAAATTTAATTTATCCGATTCTGTAAGAAATATCTATTTTGTACAAGGAGATTTTCCTAATGACTGGCAAATCGAAGATGAAAATATAAAATCAAGAATTGATTCTGATAGATTAAGGATTATAAATATATATTGTAACTGGGACCCAATACTCTATGTTTCCAAGTTTGTAAACAAAACATATACACCGGCAGGTATATCAAGATGTTCTGATCCTTATATTTTAAATCTATTTTTTCCTTTAAAAAAAGATATTAATTTACACAACAGTACATTAAGTGATAAAGATTTTGTAGAACTTGTATTAAAATACTAATAGTTTTACACTAATTAACATATGGCAACTTATGGTGTCAGGCCTGTACCTCAAAATATAATGCAAGTAGAACTTAAATTGTTTGACCTTTTTACAGTAAAGCAATTTATTACCGCTGCAATAGTCGGTTTTATATGTATTGGACTATTTTTGTTGTTGCCATCACCATATAATATTTATATTCCTCTTGTAATTGGAATCATAGCTATTATTGTTATATTTGTGCCGTTTAATGGCGAACCCTTCGAGGTATTCGTCTCAAATTATCTGGAGGCTATGGTTTCTCCCCAACGGCGTGTATGGCACAAAAAAGGTTTTTATCTAAAATCAGCTGCAGAAAAGGCTCGTATTTTTCAATATGGGTATGATCCATTAGAGGGAAAAGATGAAGAATTTCTTCTCCAACAACAAAATAACGCTAATGCCCAACCAACCAATCTTGATGTAGCTGAGCAACAGTTTTTACAAACTCAAGTAAATATTAATAATATGACTGTACAAAATTCATCAAATATTAACTCAAGTTCTATTTTTAATAATGTAAATCTAAACAACTTAGCATCACAATCTCAACCAAATTTAGCACAGAAGCCAAAAGTAAAATATATAACTAAGGAAAACAAACAAAATGAAAATGATGTCGAAGTCAAAAGCTATATTATTGGTACCGTCGAAGACAACGAAGCAAGACCAGTAAAAGACGCGGTTGTATTATTAATCAAAGATAATGTTGAATTGGAGGAGATGAATACTGGTAGTAGCGGTGATTTTCAAACGAAATTGGAATATCCCAAAGGAAAATACCATATAGAAGTGTATCAGAGGAGCAAACTGTTTAATCAATTAGAGATAGAATATGATCCCGTAGACCCCGTGCCGATAAATATATTTCCTGCTGATCATGAAGAATATCTTGAGAGAAAAAGAAAGGAAGCCGAAGAAAAAGCACAAAAACAAAATATTAATTCTGATGTATTTGATGGTGAATATGATCCTTCCTTGTTTAAAATAGAGTCAAGTACTAGTTCTTCGATTAAGCCTAATCTAAATTTTAGTTCGAATGAACCTGCCAGTGGCAAAAACAATTTACCTGTTCATACCAATTCTATGTTTGATAAATTAGTAGATATATCAATAAACAATGCTAGTAGTGCTACCGTTTTAAGTGCACAACATAAATTTGATGCAATGAAACCGAAAACAAGCGATGATACCTTGGTCGATATCGTTATTTCTCAAGAACAAAATGCTAATCAAAACAATATAACTTCCAATATTTCTCAAAACACCCAAAATTCTCAACAAACAAATGCCATCTCAAATAATGTACAAGATCAATCATCACAGCCTGAATATCTAAAGACAGAAAATTCATATAAAAATGAAGAGACTAATATAAACCTTGTTAGTCCTGGGATACAATCGAATAACTCTTCTACTTTAAATACATCTCAAAATGTACAACAGAATGTCCAGACACAAACTATTTCTGATAACAATGTATATATACAGGTACAACCAAATTCACAAGCAAATCAAAATCATTCTGTTTCGACAAATAACTTAACTACTTCTCAAACTACAAACCAACGTTATCAGATAACTCCAGCTCTTCGTAATCAATATATAAAAGATTTACAAGTGTATGATTTTGAAACTTTGCCAGTGGCCATTAACATACCCATGGAAAGTAATTTAATCAATATACCAAATACAATAAATGGGGTTTTATGTCTTTTAGACGGTACACCTATAGCTGGTGCTGACATCGTCATTCGTAACCAAAAGAATGAAATAATAAATAAGACGAAATCTGATCAATACGGAGTATTTTATTCTTATTCATCCTTGAATCCAGGTATTTATTTTATAAATATATATTACATGAACAAAAATATTGCCAATTTTGGTGTAAACATAAAAAACAGAGTAATTTCACCGAAATTATTGATATTTAATGTTTAATCTAGCATGGCGAATTTATCACCAGAAAATGTAAAGAGAGATGTTGTATCCAATTTCTTTAAGCCACTTTATGATTTCTTTTTAAGTGATCCCGATAAACAAAAAGTAACAGCTGCTACACAGGATCACTTAGATATATATGATATTTTTGATGATGTTGTGTTGCTAAAAAATGGTGATGTAGCAATGGTGATAGAAACTACTGCTGTAAATTTTCAATTGATGTCAGTGTATGAGCAAAATGCAAAAATTGGAGCATTTGCTGATTTGATAAATTCTCTTAATTTTGAGTTACAAGTTGTAGTGCATACCGAACCTATAAATATGCGAAGATATCTGAAATATCTTGAAGAAAACTACAAGCGTCTTCAATCTCAGGAGTTACGCAAACAAATGCGATACTATATCGAATTTGTAAAAACTCTTGTTGTACAAAATAATATTTTACAAAAAAGATTTTTTGTCGTTTTATTACATCGTTCTGGGGTACTTACTGCAGATCAATTGAATCCATTTCAAAAATTTGTAGATCTTATTTTAGGGCGAAAAAGGATTGTTGAGATTCCTAATGCGCAAGAATTAGTGGACAAAGCATACATGAGTCTTATACCAAAGCGTGATTCTATAATGCGCCTTTTATCTAGGATTGGATTAGGGGCAAAGCAATTGAATACAAAAGAACTGATTGAACTTTTTTATAGTTACTACAATCCTGTAACCAGTTTTGGTGATGAAGAATTAGAACAAAAATAATAAAATGCAATTATGAAACAAATTTTTTATATTACTTCTGATCCCGAAAGGGCTTGTGGTGTAGAAGATCTTTTACCAGGTTTTCATATTATTTATTCTGATAACAGTCAGATTGCTTTTTCTATAGCAAACGAAGGTGTAAATATTAAAAATTTTGTTACTCCATACTCCAATAGCACAGAAAAGCTAATTTCTCTAAGTGAAGTAAAAGAATATATAAAATTGTTCGATAATAGGGAATTAAATGTAATTGTGTTTAAAAATTCTGGTGAAATAGAATCATCATCACAGTTTTATGGGTATAATCTAATTAATGTTTCCTATAAATTGCAAAAAGAAATAGAAAATAAAATTAATATTGTATGGTTATTTTCTGATTTGAATGAAATTAGATTTCCAAGAAATGAAATTAGTGAAAGACTGGAAGATTTAGAATATGAAAGCATAAAATACAAATTGGGAAACGAATTTGTGATACAGTTTATGTTTGGTCATACCGGTAATTCGACATTTTTTATAGATAGTAAAGAAGAATTTGATCTAGTAAAAAATAAATATCCAAAACGTGTCGTAAAAATATCACAAAGGATCAACGGACCATCATATACAACAAATGCGGTTGTGACACCGTATGGAATAGTTGTAGGAGGAATATCCGAACAAATTACCGGGATTGCGGGGCTTACTGCTTCAAGAGGAGGTACAGTTGGTAATGATTTTAGCTGTAGGCATCTAGATGATAAGACAAAGGAAGAGATTATAAATAAAACAATGATTATTGGTGAAAAATTAAGTACTTTAGGATTTATTGGGGGGTTTGGAGTTGATTTTGTTATTGATAAAGATACATTAGAAATATTTGTCATAGAAGTAAATGCTCGGCAGACAGCATCTATGTCATATGCTAGTTATCTTCAAAGGAAGAACAAAATTGTACCAATCATGCTCTGGCATATACTTACTCTTTTGAAACATAATTTTGATGAGGAACTTATACTTATGAAACAAGATGAGCAAGATTGGATAAATCATTCAATTTATCAATTTATTAGATCAAATGATAAATTAGAATATAACTATCTTAACAATCCCAATATCAATGCAAGTCAGGTTATATTTCGTAATCTTTACAATTTTGACTTACAGGTAATAGAACAATTTCCAAGTGGTTTATATCGTATTCGAGGTCGTACCCCAAATGAATCTGCGTTGTTAGAAGGTGATGAAGAAGAATATCCTGCCGTATTTAAATTAAATGAAAATGGCTGGACAAATCTTTGCTTTGTAAAAAGATCTCATTCTATCCTTGATATCCACAATAATGAAGATTTTTTGATTTATTTTTCTGGTGAAAAATCAGTAGTCAGCCCATTTGGCGAGATAGGTAGGATACAGATGCTTGCTCCAGCTTTTGAAAATAAAGAAAGTACTTATCTCAAAGGATTTGTATACGATGTTGTAAATTGTATAAAAGAAAATTCTAGATTAGTAAGATACGAATGAAGCTTAACAACTACAACAAAAAGAGAAGAAATCAATTTAAGTATTTTTTGATACTTTTAATAATCATATCTTTGATTGGTTCATTAGTTTATTTCTTTTATTACTCGGAAAGTAGCAGAAAACTTTCACAGTCCAACTCAGAAATAAATGTACAAAATTATATAACTGAAAAAGAAACTAAATATGAGTATAAATTTACTCAGTATTTTGTACCCGTTACAAATCTTAAAAACTATAAAAATAATATAAATATTGACGAATTAAAAAATATAAAAGAATTATACGCTTTGCAAAAAGACAAACTAGCACTTACACAAATATTAGAAAAACTTAACATTACATTAAATCTAAAATATTTGGATAATATTGAAGATTTTTATAATACTATACAACGAGATAAAGATGCTGTAGGTATATTGAGTCTTGATGAATTGGATATTCGAGTTAAAGCTTTATCTTTCGAAAATCACTTTCTTTTTGATAGAGAGAAAAAAGGGAATGAATATTTACTTTCATATGCAGAGATAAAAATCTCACCTGAAAAAACTGATGATCAGACAAACTATTCCCATAGTGATCTTAATATACTTATTCATACTGGATCCATGATACCAGGGCGTGGTGTAGAAACTTTCACAAGACGAATACACAATGGTGATTACACTAGGTTGTTTGAAGGCACAAAAAGCATTTTATTTAAACCTGATATTTTAACAGGTACTTTTGAAGCTCCTGTATTGGGGAAAGGAAATGGAGCTACTTGTGGAAGCTGTGTACAATTTATCGGCAATGAAAAATTTATTGATGCAGTAGTCTCTGTAGGATATGATTATTTTTCTTTAGCCGCTAATCATATCATGGATGGAGGAGTAGATGGATTAAAACGTACTCAAGAATTGCTAAGTCAAAACAACATATTATACAATGGCGCGTCATTGATCGGGCGAGATGATGCAGCAAAACCAGTTCTGATAGAAAAAAATGGTCTTAAACTAGTTTTTATTGCATTCAATGATACACCTGGTAGAAATCAATGGGCGGATGAAAACACTCCCGGTGCTGCAAATATTTCCGATTGGATAATAGATTCACAAGGTCGGACTATCAAATACGAGCCAAATATAGAACGCATTAAAAAATATATCGATAACGCAAAAGCATTAAATCCCGATTTTGTAATTGCAGTTATGCATTGGGGTGGACGCGAATATGTGGCCGAGGCTCTACCGTATCAAAGGACACTAGCGAAATTATTAATTGAAAATGGAGTAGATATCATCCTTGGGGATCATGTACACTGGGTACAGCAGATAGAGTTTATCGATGATAAACCAGTTTTTTATGGTGTAGGAAATTATATTTTTGATCAGATGTGGAGTATAGAAACACGACAAGGTATTTTTATTGAACTGATCTTTTATAAAAACAAACTTATAAATTTTAGATTACATCCGCATCAATTATACTTGTATGACAAAGGTTATCCAGAATTATTAGATGAAAATTCAAAAGAATATAGACAAACCTTAGAACGTATTTTCTCAGTAAGCGAAAATATATAGACAAAATCATCGTTGTGTTATTATCATACAGATTATGGCATCTAAATTATCTGTAGGAATCGTAGGTTTACCAAATGTTGGTAAATCAACTTTATTTAATACAATAACTAGATTAAATGCACTAGCAGCGAACTATCCGTTTGCAACAGTTGAGCCAAATATAGGTATTGTACCGATCAAAGATCCAAGATTAAATACATTGTCAGAACTTTCAAATTCGGCTGAAACTATACCGACTTCTATCGAATTTTGGGATATTGCTGGTCTTGTCAAAGGTGCTTCTGAGGGTGAAGGATTGGGAAATCAGTTTTTAGGTCATATTAGAGAAGTAGATATGATAATTCATTTGGTGAGACTTTTTGAAGATCCAAATATAATTCATGTTGAAAACAGGATACATCCCGCAGAAGATATAAAAATAATTAACCAGGAATTGATTTTAAAAGACATCGAAACATTATCAAAACGAATATCTGATACAAAAGCCAAACTAAAATCAAATAAAGATAACAAATTAAGTGAGTATTTAGATTATTTAGAAAAATTGTATCAGCATTTGAACAACGGATATCTTGCCAATACATTTGCGAAAAATCATAACGAATTTGATATCTCTGATTTGCATTTACTGACTAATAAACCTATTTTGTATGTATCTAATGTTGATGAACAAGATCTGACCCTCACAGAGGAAGAATTAAGAAATAAATTAGATTTAACTGTTGATGATCATGTCGTTTCCATAAGCGTCAAATTAGAATCCGAGATAGTTTCTTTGTCCGAAGAGGAGCAATATGATTATCTTAAGACTTTTGGTATTTCAGAATCAGGAATAGATAAAATCGCACGTGTATGTTATCAGATGCTTGGTTTGATAACATTTTTTACAACTGGTGAAAAAGAAACTCGTGCATGGACTATCAAAAAAGGTACAAAAGCACCACAGGCTGCCGGTGTCATACATACAGACTTTGAGAAAAATTTTATATGTTTAGAATGTGTTTCTTATGATGATTTCATAAGTGCAGGATCATGGAATAAAGCACGCGAACAGGGTAGAGTAAGGCAAGAGGGAAGAGACTATGAAGTAAATGATGGTGATATAATCATAGTAAAACATAATGCAAGATAGGTTTTACAAATTTCAATTTATAGGTATAATACGCAAAATAAATTTTGTATGAAAGCAAATATACATCCAAAAACTTATACAATAAATATCACATGCTCATCATGTGGTGCCACCTACACTGTCGAATCTACGATCCAACATGACTATACAGTTGGTACTTGTGCTAATTGTCATCCTATTTACAGAGGTGAAAAAATAGATCAAGGTACTCAAAAAGATGCTAGAGTATCAGCTTTTACTGAGAAAATAGCAAAGGCAAAAGAATTACAAGAAAAGATTAAACAAATCCGAGAATCAAAACAACAGAGATTAGCAAATAGAGTAGGTGTCATCGCTCGCGAGAAACCGTCTCTTAGTGATATAGTCGCTAAAAAGTCAAAGAAATAAATTTATATAAAATTTATGGATTTTGAAGATATTGATATATCTTCTTTACGTACTAGATTTGATGAATTAAATTCTAAGGTATTAAATATTACAGATTTTAATTCTCCAGAATCAAAATCTATTATTTCGGAATACAACAGGCTAAAAGAAACTATTGAAACTTACGAAGAGATTTTAAACATTCAAAAACAAATTGAACAAAATGAAGAACTAAAAAATGATCCCGAACTAGAAGGTCTTGTCTCTGCCGAGAATGAAAGTCTACAATCAAAATTCGAAAAGTTAAAACAAAAGTTGCAACTTCTACTTTTACCACCAAATCCAAATGATGAGAAAAATGTGATTTTAGAGATTAGAGCGGGAACAGGTGGAGAGGAAGCTACACTTTTTGCCGGTGATCTTTTTCGTATGTACAATAGATATGCCAATTCAAAAGGTTGGACTGTACAGGTACTTAGCATCTCAGAGTCAGATACTGGTGGAATAAAGGAAATAATAGCCAAAATAATCGGTAAAGGAGTTTATAAAATGTTAAAGGGTGAGTCGGGGGTACATAGAGTACAAAGAATACCTGTTACTGAAGCAAATGGTCGTATTCACACTTCCGCTGCTAGTGTAGTAGTAATGCCTGAGATAGATGATATTGAAATAGTAATAAAACCAGAGGATATACGTATTGATGTATTTAGATCTGCGGGACATGGCGGACAAAGTGTAAACACTACTGACTCGGCAGTGCGCATAACACATCTCCCAACTGGCCTCATAGTCACATGTCAAGATACAAAAGATCAACACAAGAACAAAGAGTCAGCTCTGTCTGTACTCAGAGCTAGACTATATCAGATGGAACTAGAAAAACAACAAGGTGAGATATCCAATATTAGAAAATCAGCAATAAAGACAGGTGATAGGTCAGACAAAATAAAAACTTACAATTTTCCACAAAATAGACTAACCGATCATCGGATAAATAAAACCTGGTATGATTTGGAAAATATTATGGAAGGAAATTTAGACGAGATAATAAATGAGTATATTTTATCATTATCAAACTCTTGGTACCAAGAAACCGCTTGCGGCTCGTAAAAATCTTCTCCTACTCATAACAGCATTACCTCGAGATTCATTTCTATTAGAATTACCTTGAACTTCATTTCTATATTGAAGATAAGTGCTATATGTACTTTCAACCCAAGGATCAATTTTATTTGCATCTCCGTTTACATGCATAGCCAATACTTTTTTCTGTAAGTCTTCTACACCACGTATATTATCATACCCTCCTAATCTTTCTCCTATTCGTTTTGCATTTACTAAATTGTTAAGTTGCAAAGATGCAAAACCTGCAGACCAAGTTGAATATGCTGTATATAACCTCTCATTACGAGCAGGTCTCGGTGGTTTGTGCCCACAAAAAAGGAAGCGATCCGCGTAACTTTTCTTTTATTGTTTCAAATAAATTTTGCAAATTAGAATATTCTGGTTCATATGGATGCTCGATTGAGATTAAGAAGTCATGAGGTACACCACCAGTGGCTGTACAAATCCCTTGGACATTTAATGTTTTAGCTCCTGTATTAGGATCTATTGTAATATACCCCCTATATTGATTCAGTAATTCTTTTAATGCAGAATCTTCTGCGGTTTGTATTAAATTGTTATAGGTCCGTCCCTGTAAAGAATCCGGCTGCCTCCACCCACATGCAGATAATGCTAAAAGCAAAACGAGACATGTTTTCAAAAAACCACGCCTACTTAATTGTCCTGCACCTTCACATGCTGCCATAACCATTTATTTAATTATAAATATACGTTATATTAAAATTATAACATAAAGAATTTAAATTTGCTATACTCGTGTGAAATGTCTCTACAAGCCATTATCCTCTGCGGAGGAAAATCCACACGTACTTATCCTCTTACTATAACGAAACCAAAACCATTGCTGAAAGTTGCTAACAAACCAATGCTTGGTCACCTTTTAGATAAAATAAAAGACTATTTTGATGAAATTATTTTGGTATTAAATTATCATGCTGATCAAATTAAAAACTTTATCGACGCTAATTATCCAAATTACAATATAAAATTTGTAGAACAAGATGAACCGCGAGGTACTGGAGATGCAATATTTAGATGTAAAGATTTGATTAGGGATAAATTTATAGTAATCAACGGCGATGATTTTTACGGTCCTGATTTAACAAATAATCTAGATAAATATAGATATTCAATATTAGTACACGAAGTAGAAAATATATCCCAATATGGCAAAATTATCCATGATGATAATGGAAAAATCGTTAGAATACACGAAAAACCGCCCGAATATGGTCCGGGACTTGCAAATACTGGAGTTTATGTTCTTGATCGAAAAATTTTTGAATTTGATCCTGAATTATCAGAAAGAGGAGAGTATGAAATCATTAGTCTAATAAATAAATTGATAGAACACGAAGAAGTGTACTATCAAAAAATAGCAACTTGGCTCCCTGTGACATATCCGTGGAATTTGCTGGATATTAATGAATTTTTACTATCAAATATCGAAAGTGATATTCAGGGCCAAGTCGAAGCAGGTGCAATAATCAAAGGAAAAATAATCCTAGGTCAAAATAGCATAATTAAATCCGGTGCATATATTGAAGGAAATGTAATAATCGGTGAAAACTGCATTATCGGGCCGAATTGTTATATCAGAGGATATACAAGCATTGGTAATAATTGCAAGATAGGTAATGCTGTAGAGATCAAAAACAGTATAATCGGTGACAATACTAATGTCGCCCATCTTTCATACATAGGTGATAGTATCCTCGGTGATTTTGTTAACCTGGGTGCTGGAACTATAACTGCAAATCTGAGACATGACGAAAGCTATATACTTTCCGAGATTAAAGACCAACTTATAAACACAAATAGAAAAAAATTGGGAGCCATCATAGCAGATAGAGTACATACAGGTATCAATACTTCTATCTATCCAGGTAGAAAAATGTGGCCCGATACCACTACACGGCCTGGTGAAGTAGTCACAAAAGATATAAAATAGAAAAATGAAAATATGTGTGGAATAGTAGGAATAATATCCCAAAATAGATTCAGTGTAAAAGATTCACTACAACGATTAAAAAAACTCGAATATAGGGGTTATGATTCATTTGGATATTGTTATGATGGACATCTGAAAAAACAAGTCGGCGAAGTAGTAATACCACAAAATGGTGATTTAACAAATAAAATCATCTGTCATACACGCTGGGCTACACATGGTGGTGTGACTGATAAAAATGCACATCCTCATTTATCTTGCGATAAAAAAATAGCAATTGTCCATAATGGAATAATAGAAAATTATCAAGAATTAAGATCAACGTTAGAAAAAACAGGACATATATTTACCAGTGAAACAGATTCTGAGGTAATTGCTCATTATTTTGAAGAAAAATTAAAAAGTATGGATATACGCTCAGCAATCGTTGAATTTTTCAAAGATATACATGGTGAATTTGCTATTGTGATGACTATCCAAGGGGACAATAATCTCTATGCTATCAAAAGAGATTCACCTTTAGTATTAGGTATTGGCAACGACACATATTATTTAGCTTCTGATATTTATGCTTTTTCTGATGCCACAAATAATTGTATATTTTTTGAAAACGATGAATTTGCGATAGTATCAGACTCTGATTATCAATTTTATGATAAAAAAGGGAATAAAATCACAAAAACAATACAACAGTTAGGGTGGACACAACATACAGAAGATAAACAGGATTATGATCATTTTATGATCAAAGAGATCATGGAGGAACCTACTGTTATTGAGAGATTAATTTTTAGTCTGAAAAATGAGCAAAAAGAAAATTTAAACAAATTTTTAGAAATAATTAGATCAAGTAAAAAAATAACATTTGTTGCGGCTGGCTCAAGCTATCATGCATCGTTGTTTGGGGTATATTTATTTCATAAAGTAGGTGTAAACGCTCAGACTTTGATAGCATCGGAATTTGATAATTATGTTGGATTAGATGATCAAAGTGTAGTAATAGCAATTTCTCAGTCTGGTGAAACTATGGATGTGATAGAGGCACTGAAATACGCAAAAAATAAAGGAGCAAGAATTCTTTCCATAGTGAACGTACCATATTCTACTATCCAACGTATGTCGGAAGTTTCATTGAATATATACGCTGGTCAAGAAGTATGTGTTGCAGCTACAAAAACCTTTATAAATCAAGTTGTTTTACTTATGTATATTGCACATCTCTTAGGTCTAGATGTAGATGTGGAGAGTCTATCTAATCACATCGAGAATTTATTCAAGACAAAGGATAAAATAATCCAAATTGCGGAAGAGATATATAAAGTCGATGATTTATACATTTTAGGTCGTGGGATAGGTTATCCCATAGCCAGGGAAATAGCCCTGAAGATAAAAGAGATTTGTTACATTCATGCTGAAGGCATGATGGGGGGAGAGTTGAAACACGGTACCATAGCGTTAATCGAGGAGGGTACCGTTGTCATATCAATCATGCCAAAATCTAATCCTGCAATCTACTCCAACACCAAAGAGGTGGAAGCGAGAGGAGCTAAAATAATAAGAATAACTAATGATATCTCAACAACTGGTGAAATTAATGTAATGCATATCAAAGTCGAAGATGAAACCATATTTTGTATCCTATCAACTATTGTCGGTCAATTATTGACTTATTACGTAGCACTCAAAAGAGGTAATCCTATAGATAAACCTAGAAATTTGGCAAAGAGTGTTACGGTGAAATAGCTAGAAAAAATCAAAAATTAACTAAATTTATAATAATTGTAATTGTATAGCAATATATTTACACAACAAAAATATGTGAATGGAATGAGCAAATATAATTATATAATTACTTGCATATAAAACTTTTTTTACATTGATTTCCATCCCACTTAACTGCTCCCAATTTTTTAATATCCATCTCAAATTTATATCAACAAATTATTTCAAACTTATTTGTTTTAATTTAAAATTTTGTTATTTAAATGAAAATATCGTAACTAAATATATTATTTTTATCAATTGCAAGCTTGTTTTAAAATAGTAAATTTTGAGTTCTTTAATAATCTCTTATTACCAATTTCTTTTAAATCCTAATATATCCTCCATAAGCGACAAATGAGCAACATTTATAAATCACTCTTGGAATATCTTTATCAATGTCCCAATAACAAACATAAGGTTCAAATCCAAATAGGGAAATATCTGATGCAAAAATAAACATATCAAAATATTTTCAAAATAATTCCCAAAAATCAGAAAATACTCACGTTTTTTAGATATTGAAAAAAGGATTGTCCCAAAAGTGCGCCATAGAAAAAGAAAAGACAGTAAAATCCGATATTCTGGAAACAAGAAATATCCAATTATAAACTCAAATGCAAAACACCAATTATCCAACCACTTATCTACAAATTGATATGTAGCCTTACTCACTACACGATGAGCAAACTCTACATCTATTGCATCTAGAAAGATTGATAAAATTATCATGACAAAAGGGAAATATAATATAAAGGGTGCTTGTAAAATACGAATTATCACTAGTAAATAATAGCTATATTTAAATATGTGTTTTTTGCTTAAAACAAAAATTGACATTTTTCCGAATATAAATTCAGAAAATAATTTATAATTTTTATCATGGAATTTCAACATAAAAATACTCTCTGACACATAGTTTGTGACTATAAAATCGGAGGTTAAGAATATGGTGAGATATTAAATCAATTTTATAATCATCTACAGAATCCCAATGAAGTGATATTTCATTTTACCGAAGTACCGCCATTAGACACAATAGCTATCGGCTTTGTAACGGCACAATATGCATATGCTTGCAAAAATGGTCGCATGGTAATATATGGTAATGCGGCACCCAGAAGAGACACTGAAAAAGCTAAAAAAGATAATAGAGACAATGGGATTTTTTATGCAAAACTTAGAAATGGAGTAGAAATAATCAATGTTTATAGTGAATATGCTTTTGGGTTTGTAAAATCAGATATTATTGAATTTAGAGAAGTAATCTGTCCAGATAGTGGTTCACAATTTCGCTCACGTGATTTTTTTCCAGAAAAGATTGCACATATTATAGAACAAGATTACTCAGTATTAGGCAAAAATATCGATATTAATTCTATTCCAGAAATACCCAATAATCTCGTAGCTTGGATTGATGGATTCGGAAACATTAAAACCACAATGAGGAAATCCGATCTAGAAAAAATGGGCTTAAAAGATGGTGATAAAGTAATTGTTACGCTTAATGAAATAAGTACGGAAGGGATCATAGCTACAGGTGGATTTGCTGTAGATAAGGGACAACTTGCGATAAACATAGGTTCATCAGGATTTGATAATCCATTCATAGAACTATTTCTTCGTGTTCACAGTATGAAAGAAAAAACAGCAGCAGAGGTATTTAATCATCCATTGGGAGGCGTGCCATTTGATATTAAGAAAATCTAGACACCATAAAATCTTTATTCTAAATAGATTACATGATATTATTTACTTGCCTTGGAGAGGTGGCCGAGTGGTTGATGGCACCGGTCTTGAAAACCGGCATACGAAAGTATCGTGGGTTCGAATCCCACCCTCTCCGCCAATTTAGATTCAGCAAAATTGAAATATATAGTTTTTTCCAAAAATGGGAATGACGACGTGTTTTGTTCAAATTTATACAAATTTATTCAAAAAATACTAAAGTTTTGTCATACCTATACATAATTTTAATTCTGTTTTTTAATAAACCAAAGATGTTTTTAATTTCATTAGGGAATAAGATTTTATTGAATAATAAATAATAAAAATTAAAAAATAATACTAACTAAAGCAAATAGTCCTATAATCATCCATATAAAATTTATGCCAACATTTGCCCATGCCTTTTTATAAAAACTATAACAAAGCAGAACTAAAGATCCTAGTATATTTAACAATTGATAAAAAAGATTATCAGCTGATAAATAATTTATAGACAATAAAAAATATGCACCAAGAATCATAATTGCACCTAAGACACCTAAAAGTTCAATCAAGAAGAACTTATCATACATTATCTTAGGCATTGCAAAATAATATTTAAACTTTTATATTTGATACTGCCCTTGATGACAATATTTGTTTTTCCTTATACTCTTCTAGATCATGTTCCAAAACCCTTTCTGTCTCATGTTCCAATATAAGATTATCGACATCAGCTGCACAAGATGGATTGTTTTTTTCAAACTTTTTGATAGTATCTGTGTTTCTTTCAAGTAAAAATAGATAAAATTCAATTACACGATTTATAACACTCACAGGATATATATTCATCTCTTTAATTCCATTTAATTCCTCTAAAACATATATATCACCTAATATCCTAGCTTTGTGATAGGCATAAATGCACATTTGCTTCATCTTTTCATAACCTTTCAAAAATCCTAACACAAATAAAAATCTATCCCAAAATGATAATTCTAAATTATTAGAACCAATTGATGCCAGAAATTCATCTTTTTTCCGTACCTTATCAACTAAATTTTCGCCGTGATCTAATTTGCTAATTTGCCTATTAATCGAACCAATAAGAGTATTATATACCACTTCGGTTATTTTTTGATTTTCAAACATTTCTGTATAAACTGCTTTTTCTACATTGAGACAATATTTTTGTAATACCACATACAACTTTTGATCCCTTTCATTGTCATCTTGAAAACTATTAGCTAATAAATTTTGCATATCATTAGAAATAGAGTGAATTTTTTCTTTTATTTTCTTATCAAAATTTTGGATATGTTTATCCTCAATAAGACCGATCTTTCCAAATTCTTTTATTTTATCATAAACATCAGAAAGCATCTTTGATTGTGCTAGGCAAATTTCTAATTTATTATGTAGATCTAAAGCATTAATCTTGAAAAATTTTATAATAGACTCAATTGTTAAAGAATTGACAAGCAATGTAAAAAGAATACCAGCAAGTGTCAGTTCTAAAAATAAAGATCTATATTCATAATCAGTAGGAAGAGATAATATTACAATCATAGGTAGTGCTCCTCTAAGTCCCCCCCAATTAGTTATATGTAACCAAGAAACTGGTATTTTAGAACTCATGTCGGCAAATAAATTATAAATACCTCCAATCAGGTATACAGAAAGTGATCTAGCAATCAACATAACAGCTAAAAATACAGCAACAAATTGCCAACTATTAATCAAACGCAGCAAATTTATTTCGTATCCAATGAGTGTAAATACAAGTGATATAGTAATAAACGTAACCAGCTCCCAAGTATCATGCATACTTTTTGTCACTTGTGGCGAGATTTTTCTACGTCCGTAATTACCCAAAACCAAACCAGTAAATAAAACAGATATTATACCGGATGCACCAAATAGATCTTCAGCTACAATAAATGATAGATGAGCCACAATAAGAGTCAGAACTATCTCTACAGCTGCTACATTTTTTATTGGTGCGATAAGCCAAGAGAATATATATCCAAAAATAGTACCAATAATAACACCTCCCAGTGCGAGTTGTACGAAACTCACTGCACTATCAAAGATTGAAAAAGTTGCAGTTGCTGCTAAGATCACAGATGACAAAATTTTAAAGGCGATTACCGAAGTTGCATCATTTAAAAAACTCTCAGCATCGACAAGTAATTGTAGTTTTTTGGGTACTCCAAGATTTTTAAATATGGTCAAGACAGCAATAGGATCAGTAGATGATATTACAAAACCAAAAAGTAGAGCGGCAGTCAAATCAATATTAAAGATGAAATGTAAAGGTAATGCTATAATAACTCCAGATAGCAAAAGACCGAATGTAGCGAGAAGTGTAGCCGGAGCAATAATTTTTTTAAACTCAGCAAAATCAAAATTAAAAGCAGATTCAAACAAAAGTATAGGTAGATAAATATACATTACAGCACCTGGGGTTAATTTAATGCTATTTAGTATTTCAATCTCAAACAGAGATAATATTAATCCAAAAACTAATAATAAAACTGTATAAGGAATTTTATTAAATTTTTTAGAAAATACATACAAGGTGCTTGCAAAAAATAGTACTAAACAAACACCAAGTACAACATTTAAAAATATGTGACTCTGATCTTCCATAATAAAGCATTGCTATGTTATACCTTGTATACTAAATTGTCAATTACTTTGATTATTTTTTATATCTTTTTTAGAACCCTTTTTTGATTTTTTTGATATTTTGCCAAACAATCTAATTTGCTTTATCGTTTTGCTATTTTGGTTTAAACTTGCATTCATTTTATTTTTTAAAAACCAAATAAAAACTGCAAGTTTTGATTTTACATCAGGATAATCCTTAACATACGTGAGCGCTCGCATAATAATCATATGATCAAGTGATACAGTGATACGATTTAATAGTCCTATATTATCTTTAGCATCAAGTTCTTTAGCAAGAAAACTAGCTAAAATTTGGTTTTTATTAAGTTTTACTTTCTTTTTATTTTTTTTGAGTTCTAACTTTTCTAATTTGTCATGCAAAAATTTAGAAAGAGAAGAATCAGGCTTTGTATCAATATCAGATGTCTTTTTTAAGTTGTTCGAAAATAGTGATAAGCTCTTCATCATTTGAAAAATTTATTATTAATGAACCGCCATCATTTGAGTTTTTTTTGAGTTTAACTTTCCAACCAAAAATTTTTTCCAAGTCTTCCTTAATAAAGCTATATTTCTGCTCCCACAGGATCCGACTTGAAGCACGAAGTGGATTTTTAGATTTTTGTGATTCTAGTCTAATCTGATGTACTAGTTCTTCTGTTTTTTTTGCAGTTAAATTATTACGCAACACAATCTTTAATGCAGCTATCATTGCTTGCTCATCGTTTAGAGATAAAAGAGCCTTTCCATGCATCTCTGTAATTTCTCCAGTTGTAATAGCATTTTGAATTAATTTGGGTAATTTCGTAAGTCGTATTTTATTTTCTACATAAGAAACTGTCTTATTTACCTTTTGCGCAATTAGTTCATAAGTATAATTAAACTCAACATTTAACCTTAAAAATGCATATCCTTCTTCTATAGGGTTTAAATCTTTACGATGTACATTTTCTACAATTGCAATTTCTGCTAATTGTTCGTTAGTATATTCCCTTATAATCGCAGGTATTGTTTTTAAGCCTGCCAATTTAGATGCTGATACTCTTCTTTCACCTGCCGCAACTATATATTTTCCTGACTCAACTGGGTCCCTAATAACTTGAATCGGTTGTAAAACTCCATGTTCCTTGATACTATCAGCTAGTTCAACAAGGGAAGAAACAGGTATAGCCTGTCTAGGCTGATAAGGATTGGGTTTTATATCGTCAAGATTTATCTCTATAACCTCAACACTATCTCTAGTCTCAGTTTCAACCGAAGAACCACCGATCAAGGAAGATAGGCCTCGCCCTAGTCCAGTTTTCTTCTTATCTACGGACATTTTTCCTTTTATAAAAATAATATGATATTCCTATTAATATAGCAATCATATAAAAAAAAGCAAATATATATTTATTTTGATCAATAAGGCTTGATTTATAATATAAAATAGGATTATAAAAAAAAGCAGAGACCAACACAGGTAAAAATATAAGAATAAACAATAAATACAGATATTCTATTATTCTCATATTTTTATTGCTTAATTACGATAACAGCATTCGAAGAAACATATCCTTCGAGATCATCATATTTAATTTTATAAAAATTTCCAATTTTTTCGAAAAATTCTAGATAAGTATTTGCAGGTATTTCTCCAATGATTTTTGAGGCAGTATTAGGCTCTTCGTACATGAATATTTTTATTAATCCAGGTTTTACTTGTAAAATCTTTCGTCCTAAATCTTTGACTGTATAACTTAATTTTAACTCATCTACAACAATGTTGTTATATATAAGATTAATATTTTCTTCATATTCGCCTGGTAACAAAGGAGCTTTTACAGAAAAATGTACTTTCTGAGTATTTTGAGAATTAATAAAAAGTTCATCGATCTTTTTAGGTGTACGAGTATTTAGCCAAACATTATTAATAAAAAGATTTGAATTTTTTTCAAATGAAAGTAGCAAATTTTCTAAATTTGGCAATAATAAAAAATATTTATCTGAATTATTTTTGATTTCTATTTCAATCTCTGAAATTTCCCCCTGATTCAGTTCAAATACGACATTGTCTTCATGAAAGGTTAAATGATTTTTCCTATCTTCTTTAGAAAAATCCCACTGTTCATTCAGTTCATATTTTGCTTGTTTTTCTAGCGCAAATCCTAGTTCACCATTGATCTCCGCAATTTTAAAAGTACACAAATACAAATCTTGAGGACTATCAATGGCAGTATTTTTTAGATAGGTATTCAGGAAATTTTTATAAAAATTATTTATACCTAGACTAAAATTTTGATTTTTATTATATGATATTAAAAATAAGAATAACCTTCCAACATCATCGTCAGTGTTTATAGGATATATTTGTGGATCCGGTGATGTAATGTAATAATTGCCAGTATCAAAAATCATGCCAAAAACAGGTGAATACTCAAACTTTAATTTTTTAAAAAAATATAAAATTTCTTGAACAATTTTAGCCTCACTTTTTTCTAAGTTTGTATTTGTTTTTAAATTAATAAGACATATTTCTTCAACAATTTTAGGCCTGATTCGATCTGTATAATTAAACAAATAAAAAGATATAAAATTCAAATTCAATGCATTTACATATAAGCCTAAATTGAAGAGAACTATAAAAAACAAATTTAAAACCACAAAAAATATCTTAGACATTAGCTTTATAAATATACTAAATTTACAATCCCTATGTCATGTGATATAATTTTTTTATGTATCCAAATAATACGACAAATTACGGTTATTCTTCATATACATCCAATTCATCGAATAATAACAATTCGACATATACTTACACTAGTCAAAATAGTAGTACAAATTACTATAACACATCAACCACCAATACAGGTACAGAAAGCCGCGAAGAGATGGTAAAAAGACTCTATCGCACTATTCTAGGGCGTGATCCTGATCCTAATGGGCTTAATTATTTTCTTACAAGTACCTATCTGACAGAGAGCCAGATAGCTAAGATGATGTATGAATCCACTGAACATGCTGAAATATTAAAAAGAGCAAAAGATGTCAATGCAATGATAATGAAGCTCGATTCCGCTATAAGAGAGCTCACCATCGCCCAAAATAAAGTACAACAGCAAGAATCTCTGTTAGTAAAATATAAGGAATTTTTCAACAACCAATACGGCAGAGACAACATTGCTTACGATCCTTTATCAGATAATTATAGCTTCCAAAGTAATGAAGTTAGCTCTCCAGATACATCCACAAATCAACAACATGTCTATATAAACGATCCTTTTGCCGAAGAAGAAAAACCACAAAAAGGTATAAAAGGCATATTTCAAAAGCTTTTTGGATTTGATTAATTAAAATAATTTTTTGTTTTAACATTAACTAGTTCTTATACTCGAGAAAACCAAAAATCATAATATTCAATCTTTGTAAATTTTCTGATAATACTTTAATTGTTCAAATATAGAATTTGTTTATGCAATTATTTTCTTATAATCTCGATAACTTGAGTCGATGAATTAATATAATCAATATCTTGAGCAAGTTTTATTTTTTTATCCAAAACTAGTCTTATATAACTATAATCTACGCCTATTGCTGGCATCTCTTCAAAATATCTAGCCAAAAATTTTTTATAATAATCTTTTTGAATATTGAGATCTTCTGCAAATCTGCTTTCTACAAGTAATAAATCTGTGGTACTCGTTCCAAAAGATGAGATATTTAAGCCAGGATAATTAATAAAATTAGTATGCCAATGAGTATATAAGTCATCACTTGCCTTATATGGAAAAATAATAGCTTCAAAATTACGATTTCTAATTAAATTATCATAATCTTGCGATGTTTTAATATCTGGTATAACTTTGATGCCTAGTTTTAGACTATTTTTTTCGATAACCTCAAATACAGATTTGTATCTTGGATCATCAAGTAATGTTAGACGAAAAGAAAGTTCAAATCCATCTTTTTCATATATACCATTATCATTTTTCACAAATTTAAGTTTTATCAAGTCATCTTCTAGTGTCTTCAAATCATAGTTGATTATATTATCTTTATAAGATTGATCATAATATATTGACTTTTTTGAAATAGGTAGTATATCTATATCCCCATTCTGTTCAAATATCTGTTTTGCCAATAAAGATAAATAATTTTTTCTAATAACAGTATTTTCACTAAAAAAATTATTAGAATTTTTAAGATTGAAGTAAATTCCAAGTAAATTTGATGTCAAATGAATATCCTTAGCAAATATCTCACTAAAGTCATCATTATATGAAACATTAATATCTCTAAAAATATCAATATTCCCTAATCTTAAATCCATTATTAATTTTTCACTATCACGATATATTTTCATCCGATATTCGTTCGGCAAGTCATTAGTAAGCCAATATCTAGAATTTTTTCTTAGTCTTATCTCATCATTGGTTTTCTGTTCAATAAAATATTTTCCCGATGTTACGGGATTAAATCCAAAATCAGAAGTACTAATTTGTACAAGATTATTAAATAAGTAATTTTCAAATTTATGTGCTGGCAAAATAGGAAATACAAGTTTTTCAATCAAAAACGGATTTGGTTTGCTAGTGTTATTTTCTGCAACCAAATCTATGGTGAATGTATATTTATCATTTTCAGTAATAGAGATAGCACCATTATTGACATTTTCAATAAAAGGAGTACGACTGGAGAGTTGTTTTATAGCACTTATAGTAAAAGTAATATCACGAGAGGTTATTTCTTTGCCATCACTCCAAGTCAAATTACTCTTTATTGTGATCTGATAGGTTTGATTTGATAATTTTTTATAATTTTGAACAATATTTTCTTGTAAATTTCCATTCAAGTCAGAATAAAATAAAGTAGGGAATAATAGATGATTTAGGCTCTGTCGCATATTCAAAACTTCATCAGGATAATCATCCGTCAGAAAAGGATCAACATTAAAAAGAATCGCATTATCAACAAAAATAGTCGGTACCAATACACCTTCGACTACTCTATCAACTTTTGGTAATAAAAAATAATCCTTTGCAGCATAAAACAAAACCGTCCCTATTGATAAAATTAATAGATTTATAAAAAAAACAAACAAAAAAGAATATATAAACCTAAATTTCTTTTTGAATACAGAAAAATATCTAGTTAAAATATCCATTTTTTAATTTAGATAAATTAGTCTATATATAGTAATACGCAATGCTACCAGCAACTAAAAGAATAGCTAGAACTATAGTAAAATAAAATAAAAATTTTTCGAATCCTCGACGAGCTCTATAATATTCACCTCCAGAACTACTCATACCACCACCGAAAATGCTACCTATACCTGAACCCCTTTGCTGTGCTAATACAGATAATACCATTAGAACACTTACTATAATCAAAAAAATTGATAGTATATCTTGCCTTGTCATAACGCTAAATTTCTATTCCCAGTTTGGCAAAAATATCTTTTTCTGCCATCTGATTTATCTTAGTATATTTTAACACGCTAATAGCCGTATTCAAATTGCCATAATAATTGACTAATTCTTGACTATATTTTTTCACATCTTCCATTAAATCTTCATCTGTTGGAGAGATATTATTTTTTTCTGCATATGCTTGTAGAAAAAGTTCGTATTTTACATCTTTTTCAACATTAGGACGCCATTCGTCTCGCAGTTGTTCTATAGTGATACCATTCTGTTCAAAATACTTTTCGGGATCTATTCCTGCACTTTTGTAACGGGCAAGATAATTTTCGATCCTAGATCGTAACTCCAGATTTATCAACCCTTCAACTTTTGTATAATTTGCCAATTCAATAATTCTTTCCTTAACTCTTTTTGCAGTCTCTATCCGAGCTAATTTTTCATAGCTTTTTCGGATTTCTTCAGTAATCTTATTCTTTAGTTCTTCTAAATTATTAACATCAGGATATAATTTTTTAAATTCTTCATGTTTAAAAAATTCTTCATCTAGCAAATGTTCAGAAAAATCATCCTTTGTTATATTCTTCTTATTTTTAGAAACAACAGAATACCAAATATTCTTTATCGTATTTACAATTTCATCTTCTGTCACACTTTGTGGTTCTACCTTTTCAAACTGGAAATTTTCAAAAACACTTATTTCGACATAAGGTCTGGGAATATATTCCATCTTCACCAGGATATTTCCTTCTGAATCCAAATTTACTTCCTTTATAGCTAATTGATTTAATGGTAATGGATCCAGCTTTACATCCTTTAGAGCATTATTTGCAGCATTAGTAATAGCCATCTCAAATATTTCATTTTGCTTATTGGCTAAAACGGCATTGTCTGGAGCCTGACCCTTTCTAAAACCTTTTGCCGCAAAATCTTTCTTAGCTACTTTTAATGCTTTTTTGAAATATTCATCAAACTCTGATTTTGGAATAGTCAGGGTAATTTCTTCTAAATAAGTTTGTTCATTGTAAACTTGATCTATTTTATATTTTTGACTTTGTGACATGATCAGGATTATACAGTAAAC
>JAOAGR010000007.1 GCA_026415655.1 Candidatus Dojkabacteria bacterium | reverse complement strand
GGTGTGCATGGGGGAAAAGTGATATTTGCAGGTGATTTAGATAATTTAAAACAAGATAAATTTTCAGTAACTGCGCCATACATACGTGGTGAGAAAATCGTTGGACACAAGTTTATTTCGCGTTCTGAAAATATCTCATTAGATAAAGTGATACGTATCAAGGGAGCAAGACAAAATAATTTAAAAAATATTGATGTATCAATACCTATTGGCAAATTTGTTTGTATTACTGGAGTATCAGGTTCAGGAAAATCTACTTTGATTAATGATATTTTGTATACAAAATTGCACAATTATTTTTATGGTACGCATTATCCTGTAGGTTTACATGATGATATAGAGGGTCTTGAGCATATCGACAAGGTAATAGCAGTAGATCAATCTCCTATTGGTCGTACTCCCAGATCAAATCCTGCGACATATGTGGGTTTTTTTGATGATATTAGAGATCTTTTTGCAAATACAAATGAGGCTAAAATGCGTGGCTATAAATCAGGTAGATTTTCTTTCAATGTCAAAGGTGGTAGATGTGAAAGTTGTAAAGGTGATGGAATCATTAAAATAGAGATGCAATTCTTACCTGATGTCTATGTTACATGTGATGCTTGTGGTGGTAAAAGGTATAACCGTGAAACTTTAGAAATAACTTATCGTGGCAAAAATATTTATGAAGTTTTAGAGATGACAGTTGATGAAGCTCTGGTATTTTTTCAAAATATTCCAAGAGTTTTTAATAAATTGAATGTTCTACAGCAAGTTGGGCTAGGTTATATAAAACTTGGACAACAAGCGAATACTCTTTCGGGTGGCGAATCTCAGCGTATCAAATTAGCAACAGAACTGGCCAAAAAAAATACCGGTAGGACCTTGTATATATTAGACGAACCAACAACTGGATTACATTTTGAGGATGTCAATAAACTTTTGGACGTACTGCATAGTCTCAGAGACAAAGGAAATACCATTTTAGTGATCGAACATAACCTTGATGTTATCAAAACGGCAGATTACATCATAGATCTGGGGCCAGAAGGTGGTGATAAAGGGGGAGATATTGTGGCTTGTGGGACACCTCTTCAGATAATACAAAATCCTAATAGCTGGACGGGAAAATATCTAAAAGATTATTTGGTATAATTGCTTATGGTGGAAGCTGATTATTGGATTTATATTTATCTTTTATTCGGATTGTTATCTTTTTCTATTGTAACTATAAATTATTTTACCGCTCCGAGGTTTAGATTTAACAAAGCATCAAATCAAAATAAAAAAGTAAGTATACTTATCCCATGTCGTAATGAAGAAACAAATGTAACAAAAACTGTCTTATCTTGTCTTAATCTGAATTATCAAAACATAGAAATATTGGTTTTAAATGATAAATCAACAGACAATACAGGTGAATTACTAAATAATTTGGCATCAAAATATCCAGAAAAAATCAAAGTATTTGAAGGTACAGAATTACCCGAGGATTGGCTTGGCAAGAACTGGGCTTGTTGGAATCTTCAAAAGTATGCTACAGGTGAGTATTTACTTTTTATCGATGCAGATGTTGTATTACACAAATATGCGCTAGATATAGCTTTAGAGGAGTTAGAAAAAAATAAATTTGACATGGTTTCTGCTTTTTCTAGTCAAAAAATGCAGACTTTTGGAGAACTTTTAATAGTACCACTTATGGAATGGTTTTTGACTGCTTTTCTACCATTGATAAGTATTTATAAATTATCGCATCATTCTTTAGCTGCTGCTAATGGACAATTTATCTTAATACGTAGAGATGTATATGATAGAGTAGGAGGACATGAAACATTAAAATATCAAGTTGTTGAAGATCTTGAAATGTCTAGGCTTTTGAAAAGAGAAAAATATAAAGTAGGAACATACTTTGCCAATGATTTTGTCATGTGTAGAATGTATAAAAATTTTGAGGAGTCATTTCTAGGCTTTACTAAAAACTATTATTTGATTTCTAGGGCTAATCCGGTTTTGTTTATTTTATTTCATCTTGCGGTAGTAATGTTTTATGTGATAATTCCCATTTATTTATTGTTTTATACATCATATCTTGGTTTTATAGCATTATCATTTTTAATCGTAGGTATTACTATGAAGGCTAGAATGACAAATCAAGGTGTCATATATAGTATTTTGCTTTTTCCTTTACAAATGTTTATGACTATCCCTCTAAGTATTAGATCATATTATGCATTTTTGACTAAAACAGGGGTTTGGAAAGGTAGACAGCTAAAGATAGCAAGATAAAAATTATTGTTCAATCAATTATTCCATCAATGGCATGATACTATCAAGGATATCAGCCCAAGCAACCTGTGCAGTATTTTGAGATGTGGGATCAGCTCCGTTATATCCTATAGATGGCTCACGAAACCAGACTAATAAAGTTATTTTAGGATTGTTTAATGGTGCTATACCAACCTGAGTTATGTTTAATCTATCTTCATAATAACCTTGTCCATTTTCTCTGATAACATTTGCTGTACCCGTCTTACTGACAAAATTATATTTGTCATAGATTTTTTTTATAAAAGGATCTGTTATTGAGTTTTTTGTAGCTAGTGAAGTAACGTACAATGTATCAATTACTGTGGACTCTTCAAAGATTTTTATTTTTTCTTTTTCAGATCTGATTATCTTACCATCATCATCAATTTCAATTACTAAAGTAGGGGAATGATAATATCCATTTGATGCTAAAATATTCCATATAGAGGTTAGACGTACCGGGGTGAGTACTATGAGACCCTGACCATATGAGGATGTTGCAATATCCACATCTGTCCATAGATTCACTGGTTTGGGATAAAAAATAGGTTCTGTTTTTGATTCGATACCGGTTTTTTCACCCAATTTTAGTCTCTGCCATTCAAAAAAATATTTTTCTTTAGGTATTTTTTGGGCTACTCTCAAAGCGCCAACATTGTCAGAAAATCTAAGCATCGTTTCTACTGTCAAATCCTTTCTTGGTACTTTATTAAAAGTACAAAGTACTCTATCAGCAACCTTTTCACAGCCTGTATGTGATCCAAGATTGTAAAATGGTGATGTTGGAATAGATTTTGTCTCGTATGCTATAGCAACTGTAATAACTTTTATTACAGATCCTGGCTCATACAACGCATCCGTTGCTGAATTACGGAAAATTTCTCCAAAACTCAAACTTTCTCTTCTGAGATTCTTACGTGCATTTTCAGGAATTTTTTCGAGTATTTTTAATTCTTCATCTGATAATTCATCGTCTTCAAATTCTTCTTGTTGATTTTCTATCTGTTCTAAAAGTTGGCGTTTTCTTTCTTCTAATTTTCTTTGTTCTTCTTCAATTCTTTTCAGTTCTTCTTCGTATCCATCAGGAAGTATGATATCTTCGCTAATCTCAGGTTCCTCTGTAGTCAAGTTGTCATCGATATCTTTTTGAAGACATTTCTTATGTATTACATAATATTCCAATTCGCAATCAACTATCTCCCCCTCCCAAAATCTGTTGGGATCATATGTTGGATAATTACCAATAGCAAGTATATGTCCGCTATTAGACTCCATTGCTACTATTACAGTTTCTTTTGCTTTTACCTTGTCAGTCCAGTATTTTGCTTTTTCATCAATGATTTTTTGGATGTTCTTATCAATAGTCAGTTTTATATTTGCGCCATTTTTGGGTAACGTAGAGAAAAATTTTTCATCCACAATAATTTGCTGACCGAAATTTCCTCTTTTTGCTTCTATGACACCGTCTACTCCTCGCAAAATACCGTCGAAATAGTCTTCTATACCGTATTGGCCAATTTCTTTTTCATTATCATCAAGTCTTACAAATCCAACTATTTTGGATGCTATTTCGTTATTCGGATAAATTCTTTTGTAAGTTTGTTCCACTCGCCATATATCCAGATTTAATGGGTATAGTTCGCTTATTTTATCTATCTTTTCCTTAGTTGTATATCTAAGTATGATTTTTTCGAAAAGATTAGTATCAATTGATTTTTCTATATATTCTCGATCCAAATTTAGGATGTCCGCCAAATCATTTACAAATTTTTCTTTATCTAGTGAATTTTTCTCTATTTCTTTCTTGATATTTTGTGGTTTTAGATAAAATGTATACGCCAAAACAGAAGTTGCAAGTATACTGCCATCAGAGAATAGAATGTTTCCTCTAGTTGCTTTATATGTATTTATGTAGTTTGCTCTATTTTCTGATAGAGTTTTCCACTTACTTCCCTCGATGATCTGAATACGAAAAAGTTGAATAATAATACTTAAAAATATTAAAATAAAAACAAATTTAATTATAAGAATTTTTATTTGGCTTAGTTTCATTTGACCTCCAAATATTTGATCTCTTCTTTTTCCACCTTTCTAAATCCTTGAACTTGAGCCTCTGATTCTATACGTTTGATATTGTTCAGTTCGGCTATTTGTTCGCGAATTTTGAGATTTTCTGTTATTAGTTGTTTTTGTTGTTGTTCTAGTTGGTATAAATAATTGCCCTGTGTAGCATATTCAGTATTGATATAGGTTTTTACCCCGACTAGTAAAATAACTGATATTCCAATAATAAAAAACAAAATACGAATATGATCATAAAATTTATTATTCTGACTCTGAACTGTAAATTTTATAGAGTTTTGCACTCCTCGCCTGGTCATTTTCTAAGATTTCTTTTATATTTGGTTCGATTATTCCGAATCTATAATTACCTTGTTCTACAAGGCTTGATTCGAAGTTACTAAAAGTTATAATCAGAGAGACGCCAGATTTTTGCCTGGAGATGAAATTAATTAATGTGTTAAGTTCAAATTCTTCATCATTAGAATAGATTCGAAACGCAACAAATACTTTTCTAACGATATACTTGGGTAAATTTATTGCCTTTATTAAATCAACATTTGTATTAAGTTCACTTTGATAATTCGCGATGTTATTAACTACTCTTTTGATAGTATGATCCGGTAGATCTGTATACCTCTGTAAGACTCCTCGAATCAAAAGTTTATTTTTTAACAAATTTCTAAGTTTATTATCTACGGAATCAGATAAATTCATTGATAGATTTCCTTTGCTGTCAAAAGAAAGTCCTCTCTGTGTTTTTTTTATCTGAAAATTTGAAAATCCTAAATCAGCTAATAATAAATCATACCCATAAAAACCAAGTATATTGAGTACACTTTCTATCTGACTAAATCTTGCATGTACTATTATCCATGATTTTTCTTCATCAATTTTTTTCCATATAGTAAATGTATTTTTACCATCTGAAATAGGCATGGAAGAACTATCAAAGTTGTATGTGTTGATACAATACTGAATACTCTTGAGATCAAGGTCTAATGATACTAATGTTCCTTTTTTGAGTTTTTCATACAACTTTGATGAATGTCCTCCCATGCCTAGAGTACAATCAACCAAAACAATATGCTTATCTGGTTTGGTTTTCTGAATTGCATCAAATATATCTAATACTTCATTGAGAAGCACGGGTATGTGTCTAATTTCCTTCATAAATCTCTTTATCTAAAAGATTAATTATCTTCTCTGCTTCAGAAGATATTTTATTTTTATGTGCTAGCCACTTTGATTTTGACCAGATTTCTATTTTGTCGAGAAGTCCTATAAATACACATTCGTCATCTGTAATAGCTGCAAATTCCTTGAGAGATTGAGGCAGTACAAATCTCCCCTGTTTATCAAGTGTGATCTCGTGAGCAGATCCCAAAAGGTATCTGGCCACATCACGGACATTGACATTGCTAAAACGTCCCTCTGATATAACTTTTGTAAGAGCTTTAAATCCATTTATATCCAAAAGCATCAGACATCTTTCAAAACCATTAGTCACTATCAATTTATCACCTAATTCTTTCCTAAATTTGCTTGGTAGAGCGAGCCGATTGTTTTCTGTAATTTTTACCTCAAACTCGCCTACCAACATCACTCACCATATTTAACCATTTTTCACCAAAAATGTACAGAGCTGAGCTTGGAATAAAATTTATAGTTATAGCTGAAACATCTTTTATCTTTAGATTAGGATAAAATCGTAATATATCTAAGTTTCTTGCTCATTTAGGTAAATAAGTTTAATTATCTCTTTTACATTACTCTAATGAAATTCCTTCTTTTGTTAAAATAAGACTAAAACTTTGTTGATTGAATTCAAGCAAGAATCAACACAAATAAAAATCATCACTTTCTCAATGGCATTTTATTTGGAATTTGTTCAAGGAATTTGTATTAGATTGTATCGTAAGCAAACTTGCAAAGTATTATCATTTATTTATTTATTTATTTATTTGATTTTGTATATTTTTTGGTTGGGTTCACGATCGAAGTTAATTTGATAGTTGGTTGAATTCAAAATTTCATATTTATAAAATGCTGCCACCCCTATCATCGCCGCGTTATCTGTGCATAATTTTTTTGATTGCGGAAATAACATTTTGTATTTTTTAAATCTTCTTCTGAGTTCTTTTCTTAGATACATATTCCTACTTACTCCGCCACCTACAAGTATGGTTTTGATGTTAATATTTTGATTTCGCAAAAGATCAATAGCCTTTGAGATTTTGATAAATATCTGTTCAAATGCCACTCTTTGGAATGTTGCGCAGATATCGCAAATTATTTGTTTCTCTTCCTCTATTGATTTTGGCACAAGTTTTATATCATATGTTGATTTTTGTAATTGATTTACAAATTTCTTACCGTATTCGTTGTATGTTTTGCCGAGATTTTCTACAGCGAGCTTCATAGCGGCAGTTTTGAGACCCGAATAGCTTACATTTAGATCCTTTGAGTTGGCCATTGGGATTGGTAGATCGTATTTGTATGGATCACCTGATTTGGCGAGATTTTCTATTACGGGACCTGCGGGATATCCAAGATCTAAGATTCTACCGACTTTATCAAAACATTCGCCAATCGCATCATCTAATGTTTCACCCAATAATTCATAATCTCCATGATTACGCATCAAGTGAAATTCGGTATGGTTACCAGAGAGAAGGATTACCAATGCTGGAAATTCTATATCACCAGAGTTTTTACCGTTTCTATTTCTGGCAACGGTTGAATAAATATGTCCTTCCATGTGATTTATTGGTATAATTGGCTTGTTGTATTGTGTTGCGAGTTCTTTTGCTTTTTTTATACCAACCTCAAGAGCGATTGCCAGACCTGGTCCTTGTGTTACCGCAATAAGATCCATATCTTGCATCTCTTTCCCAGCTAACTTTAATGCACGATCTACAATTTTGTCTATCAATTCCTGATGTTTTCTTCTTGCAATGGATGGTACGACACCGCCCCACTTTTGGTGATATTTTATTTGTGATGATATGACATTCGATATGACACAGTCATTATGTACCACTGCTGCAGATGTATCATCACATGATGTATCTATAGCCAATATCCACATAAGGCATTATAAAATATAAATCTTTATTTATACTAACTAAATGTTAAAATATTTTTTATGTCACGTTATCCTGTACTTCCAAAAGAATTATTCATAGAAAATCGACAAAGATTAGTTTCCTTATTAAAACAGGATAGTATCGCTATTATTCATTCTAATTATGTTTTTCCTGCGTCAGCTGATGAGAATTTTCCATTTAAGCAAAATAGTGATCTTTTATGGCTTACTGGTATAAATCAACCTAACACAACTTTGGTTTTTTTGATAGATAAATTTGGCTCAGTCGATGAATATATATTCGTAGATAAAACTGATCCGAATCTTGCAGTATGGGAAGGAGATAAGCAGACTATGGATCAGGTACGTCATATATCTGGAATTCAAAATGTTGAATATACAGATAATTTTGATTCCTTTTTAGAAAAAAATATCTTTAGGTTTAAAAATATATACCTTGATTTTAATGAGCATTTGAGAGCATCAAGAGAAATTTTAAATCAAAATGAGAAAAAAGTCCTATGTTACAAGGAAAAATATCCATTGCATAATTTTGAAAGGTTATCTCCTCTTATATCTGAGCTTAGACAAGTTAAATTAGATTTTGAAATAGAAATAATTAAGGATGCTATTCGAATCACGAAAGACATATTCGATGAAATTTTGAAAATTATTCGTCCTGGTATGTACGAATTTGAAATTGAGGCATTAATCACTTATATGGGATTAAAAAATGGCGCATATGGCAACGCTTTTTCTCCAATTGTTGCCGGTGGGATAAATAGCTGCATATTGCATTATCAAAAAAACGAAAATGTTTTGAAAGAAGGTGATATTGTTCTTCTTGATTTTGGTGTAAATTATGGATTTTATAATTCGGACATTACAAGAGTGGTACCTGTGAGTGGTAAATTTACAGAAAGACAAAAAGACATTTATTCGGCTGTTTTAGATGTTCAAAGGCAGGCTATGGCTTTTCTGAAGCCTGATGTTACATACGAAGAGTATGAAAAGTTTGTTGGTAATTTGATCGAAGAAAAATTAATTGAATTGGATCTTATCACAATAGAAGATGTAAAAAATCAGAGTCCCCAAAATCCAGTGTATAGAAAATACTACATGCATAGAACATCACATTTTTTAGGAATAGATGTACACGATGTCAATGTCGCTACAGGTATTGTGAAGGTGGGCACTGTATTGACCTGTGAACCTGGTATTTATGTAAAAGAAGAAGCAATCGGTGTACGCCTAGAAGAAGACATTTTGATTACAGAGAGTGGTACAGAAAATCTTACAGCTTCTATACCTATAGATCCTGATCATATTGAGCAAATTATGAATAGTAGATAATGTAAATATTCGGTTTTAAAACGTAAAACATTATATTAATGTATATTTTTCTGTATTAATGCTTTAATGTTGTGCCGTTTGATTCTAATATCTAATATCAATCATAACTTATTTACAGAATTCTTGATTTTTTGTCATGCAAATTAGAATTATTAAAAAAGTAAAAAGAAATAATGGAAAATTAAATTTCAAAATTTCTGTTATTGTAATTTCTTAATTCATCTGAGTTTTGTTAAATTTTTTCTCTAATCTTTTTAATGTTTTTCTAGCGGCAATTTGTTCGGCTGATTGTTTGGATTTGCCCTTTGCTTTTGAATAAACATGTTCACCAATCATTGTGACCACGGTAAATGTTTTATCATGATCTGGTCCTTCTTCTTGAATAACTTTATATATTGGTGTTTGCTTAAATTTTTCTTGTGCAAATTCTTGTAATCTTGACTTCGGATCTATATCTTCACGAGTTTCTATAATTTCTTTTACTTTATAGTACAGATTTTTTCTAACAAAAGATTTTGCTTTTTCAAATCCTTGATCATAATAAATAGCACCTAGTAAAGCCTCAAATGCATCAGCCAAAATATATGGTCTTTTTCGGCCTCCGGTAGCTTCTTCGCTCTTTGACATGATAATGTAATGGCCAAGCCTCATCTTTTTAGCTACCATACTGAGAGTTTCAGTTTTAACTATTGCTGCTCTAAGACTAGTCATATCCCCCTCAGAAAGATGTGGGAAATCTCTAAATAGCAATTCTGTCACAATTAATTCCAATACTGCATCACCTAAAAACTCAAGCCTTTCGTTGTGTTTTTTACAAGCTGATTTGTGTGTTAGTGCTTCTTTGTATAAATCTAAATTGGTAGATTTTATCTCTATCTTCTTCAATAACCTTGATACCTTATTATTTTCAGTTTTCTCAATGATGTGTTCGTAATTTACGTGTTGAGACATTTAGAAATTTTGCGGATTTCTTCGTCTTAGAAATGCAGGAGTAGAGTCTAAGTCCTCATCATCTGCTGTGGTATTGTTTTGTTGAGTTGTATTCATATGAAAATCATGACCTACCCCAGAATTTGATAACTGCGGGTTGGAATGGAGACCAAAAAAAGAATTGGACTTACTTATATGGCTGTTGTCAGTAGGATCAATATTGAATCCAGTCGCCAGCACTGTAACATAAACTGTATCACTCAGATTTTCGTCAATAATCACTCCCGTTTTTATTAATGCATCAGGATGGACGTATCCTTTTACATACTCTGCTGCTTCTGATATTTCTATCATTGATATATCGGGATTGGATCTGATAATCAAAATAACACCTGTCGCGCCATCTATCGAATAGTCAAGTATTGGTGATTGAATAGCCATTTTAGTCGCTTCGATAGCTCGGGATTCTTTACTATTAGAATGTCCAATGCCCATTAGTGTTGTTCCAGCATTTTGCATTATTGCTTTTACATCGGCAAAATCCACATTAATATACCCAACCTTTGTAATGATATCAGAAATACTCTGGATAGCGTTTTTCAATACTTCATCAGATTTTTTCATGGCGTCCCTATAGCTGACGCTTCTGTCTATGATACTCAAGATTCTTTCATTTGGTATGACTATTAAAGCATCAACCTTTGACTTTAATTCTTCTATACCTTTTAAGGCAATTTCCATTTTTCTTTCGCCTTCAAATCTAAAAGGTTTTGTTACTACTCCTATTGTTAAAGCACCGTTACCTTTTGCTATGCCAGCTATGACAGGCGCTGCTCCAGTACCTGTACCTCCACCCATACCAGCGGTTATAAATACCATATCAGCTCCAGCTAATGCAGCATTTAATACATCTACACTGTCTTCGGCAGCTTGTTTACCTATAATCGGATTGCTACCAGCACCTAGTCCTTTAGTAAGTTCTCGTCCGATGTTTATAGGTTTTGCTAGTGAGTTTTTTAAAACTTGAGCGTCAGTATTTACTGCTAAAAATTCAACACCTTGGATTTCACCTGATGCCACCATAGCATTGACCGCATTACATCCAGCGCCACCAACTCCACATACTATTATTCGTGCCTGTAATGACTCAAAATCAGAATAGGGATTTTCTTCTAATGGTGAAAAATTATGCTGATTTATTTGGATAGGAGGCTGTTGAACATCTCTATCCTTGTTTTTACTGTTTATTTTTGCATTCTTCGGTGCAATTAACATGATTAGTTAGTTAGATTTTTAATGAAATTTATCACTTTGTCTAGTAACCCATCCCCTTCTGGTTCTAGATGATCAGACTCCATGTTGTATGATTGATCGTTTATCTGTTTTAAGATAAGGCCCTGTGCTGTGGCAAATGATGGATCGCCTACTTCATCTATCAATGGACCTACTAATCCCTGGGGTGACCCTATACGTGTTAGTACTCCAAAATAATTGCGACAATATTCCTTAATATTATATAAATTTGCAGTCCCACCGGTGATTACTATTCCGGCAGGCATTCTTGTAGTAAATCCAGCATTTGATACAGTTTTATTTACCATTTGAAATATTTCGTCTAATCTGCATGTAACAATTTCTTGATAGATTCTTTTTGATAGCTTAGGCAAACCTGGTATCTTTAACTCACTTATATCTAAAAGATCATCATCTTCCTCGTTATCTTTTATATTTGACAAACTTAATCTGTCGTTTTTAGTTATGTCGTTTCTCAGATAACTAGGTATATTTGATGGCTCTTTGTTGACAAAATTCTGTCGTTCAATGATTGATCCTATTCTTTTTTTTAGTTTTTCGGCCTCTTCAATCGGTATTTGCAATCCTATAGCTAAGTCACTAGTAATGGATTGTCCACCCAAATTAACTACACCTGAGAAGGCAATAGATTCTTCTTGATAGATTGTGATTGTTGTACAACCATGTCCAATATCCAACAACATCACTCCGAGATCTTTTTCTGTCATTGTAAGCACGCTCTGGGCAGAGGCGAGTCCGGCAAAAGTAATATTTGGTTTATATCCAGATTCTATGATGACTTTTTCCGTGTTACTAACAGCCGTGCTCAATCCAGAAATTATGTGCGTATCCACTTCAAGCCTAGATCCTTGCATTCCAAGAGGTTCTTTTATACCTTTTTGGGTATCCACAATAAATTCTCTTGGTATCACATGAATAATCTTACGAACTTGTTGAGATACGGCAGTATTTTTTGAATTCTCGATAACCCTTCTAATATCATTTTGATCGATCTCTTCATTTGTTACTGATACTATACCTTTGTTGTTACTGGACATTATATGTATTCCGTTAATAGAGACATTTACGTCAGTAACGGAAATACCAGCCATTTTTTCCGCTGCTTGTAAACATTGTTGTATACAGTTTACTACTTCATTAATATTGACTATCACTCCTTTTCTAACTCCTTTGGATGGTACAGTCGCGCAGCCAATTACTGAGACAGTAGGAATATTATCATTATATTCCACATTACATATGATAGTGGATATCTTATAGGAACCTATATCAACTCCCGTAATTATTTCTTGATGTGCCGCCATTATATTTCATTTTACTATTATATTATCTTTAAATCTCAGATCAGCAGTATTAAATTGTATCTTATCTTCCAAGAGCATTCTAAGTTTTTCTATTTGTGTTCCTATATCACTAAAAGATTCTGTTAAATCTAGTTTTATAGATTTATTGTTGTTCAATATTATAGTTAACATGCCTAAATTATCAAAATAAATTTTTTGTATTTTCTCTAATTTATCTTGTATTTTAATACACAAATCTAATATATTTTTCAAGATGAATGTATCTATTTGTTCTGGATTCGCACTTTGGTATTCGATTGAGACTATTATGTTATTTGATTTATATTGTCTTTCTGATGTAATAACATTTAAATTTTTATCTATATAAAAATATTTTTTATCTGCAGATCTTATTTCTAAAACAGGTAAAAATTCTTCTACGTTTATGATAAAACCGTAAATTATAAGTTTATTGATATTTATCTTTTGAATAAATGGATATTTCATTTTTAATTCATTTTCTATGTCTGCTGGATTGACTTTGAAATAAATTTCTCTAGACAGATATTCTTTTAATTCATCTTTATAAAGATCAATATTTTCAGGTGTATTTGAAGTTATATGTATTTGTTTAGGCGTATTGTAAATTAACGATCCTAATATTATTAGTATAGTTGAGATTATTATTGTAATAAAAAATATCTTCGTAAGATTTGATCGTTTTTTTAAATCCATCTATTTTTCTTGTTTTCTAATTCTTTGAATTTTAATAACAATTGTTTCTGTTCTTCTGTTATATTTTTCGGCATTATTGGTTTTATTGTTACAAGAAAATTTCCTCTTTTTTTGCTTCTTAAATCTGGTATGCCGAGTCCTTGTAAGACCACTTGTTCAAAAGGATTTGTACCAGGTTTGATAGTTATGCTTTTCGTTCCATTCAGCGTTTCTACACTTATATTTTGACCAATAAGCATGTCAATAATGTCGACTTCTATCTCGTGTACTATATCATTGTTTACGCGTTTGTATTTTGGATCATTTTTTATTAACACCTCTACAAACAAATCACCACGTACTTCATTTGAACCCACATTTCCTTCGCCTTCATATCTTAAATTCATTTTATGTTCTATTCCGGCAGGTATTTTGATTTTTATTACATGAAGATTCTGAATAGTCCCTTGCCCTTTGCATATGGTGCATTTTTCAGTTACAGTTTCACCACTACCATTGCATGTTGGACATGTTGTAACAAATTGGATATTACCAAATGGAGTACGATTTATTTGTTGAACTCTACCTGTGCCTTTACACGTTTGGCATTTCTCAACTCGTGACCCTCCTTTACCATTGCATGCTTTGCATTTGTCTAATCTTGTGTATTTGATTTCTTTCTCTGTACCCGTAATAACTTCTTTTAAAGTAATTTCTACCTGTGCATAGACATCTGTTCCTTTTCTTGGTCTGTTTCTCTGTTTACGTCCACCACCAAAGAATTCCTCAAATGGTGAGCCAAAAATAGATCCCATTCCAAATAGATCATCAAGATCAATATCAAATTGCTGATAATTAAATCCACCACCGCTACCAGTATTATAAAAATCTGCAGTGCCAAATTGGTCATAAACTCGTCTTTTATTCTCATCCGATAGAACCTGATAAGCTTCATTCAATTCTTTGAATCTCTCATGTGCATCAGGGGCTTTATTTTTGTCAGGATGCAATTGTGCTGCTTTTTTACGAAACGCCTTTTTTATCTCTTCTTGTGTTGCATTTCTGCTTACACCAAGTATTTCATAGTAATCTTTTTTCATAACAACAATTTTAGCAAATAATGCGAAACGCTGCTAATGTCTCTAATTGGTAAAATTCGCATTTTCAGGAAAAAAGAGTAACATAGTTAAATTTGATTGTATATTTCTTGCAGAATTTTCTTCTTGATTTTGGTTATTTGATGTGTTGTTTGATGACTCTTCTGTCCTGATATTTGGATCTTGAATATTGACTTTTGTTATCATACTTGGAAAAGGGAAGGCCTGTGGTCCTTCAATTTGTTTTATAAATTGATTTAAGTCGTTTATGCTGTTATTTTCTAGCTGTAGTTCAACTTCTAAAGATTTTGAGGATAAAAAAATATTGGAACTGATAGATGATTTCGGTTCATTTAGTTTTATACTTTTTATTACAGTGTTTGTTTTTCTTGCACGATTATATATATTTACATAAATTAATCTGATATCGGTTTGGTTAGGAACTATTTTATGCAGGTATTGGATTTCTTGTGATAGCGATCCAATCTCTTCATTGGATAGACTTTCTAATTTTCGTCCTTGATCCAATATCCTTTTTTGTTTCTCCTTTATCTCTTCATATTTTTCTATACTTTCTTTTACTTTGTCTATCGTTCCGATAGTGGGTATAAGTGCAAAAATTAAAAATACTACTATAATGATCAGGGAAATAGCTAATTCAACATATGTTTTTCTTTGTCGGTTATAGTAGAAAATATTTTTTAAAGATAACTTGTTTGCATGTATGTCGTTGTACATAACCTATATTTATATTGACATCGCTACGATTATATTAAATGATGGAGTTTTTCCTTCTTCACTAGATAAATTATTTACGATTACATCTTTTACATTTTTTATGTTTTTCAAATCCTGCTGTAGAATAGAAATATCCTGAAACCGAGATGTATAACCTCGTATATTTATTGTAGATTCGTTTCCTTTAGTTTCTATACTGATATTCTCGATTTTTATATTTTGGTTGAACTTATTAATTATTTTGTTTATTTCATCCAGTATGAATGAAACACTAATAATTTTTCCGTTACTTGAATCCGTTGTAATAAGGTCTTCATAACCAGCAACGATTGCTTCTTTTCGGCTTATTTCTTCATATTTGGCCACTTTTTCAGGGTATAATTCTATGTCTATATTTTTAGATAATTTCTCTGTTTCTTTTTCTAGATCTTTTAACCTGATGTCTAATGGTAAACGGAAAGCAAATACAATGACTATGACGAAAATTATAATGACAACGATATATCTCAAAGGACCTGTGACGAAATCATACAATTTATCGGTAAAATCCTTTTGTAGTACTGGTTTTATAAGTAAGTTGAAACTACGTTTTGCCATGTTCTTTATCAAAATATATGCTATTCTTATAGCGATATCAACTAGATAATCATATGAATAAAGATACATTTTTGAAATTTATGTGTTTTTTAGCGCTAATTTTTGTTTTGGAAAAAGTATTTTTGGGTTTTGAAGTAATGTATTTGTTAAATTATTTTGTGTTAGCTATTGCATTAGTATTTTTGAATGCGAGTTATATTAGATTTATTAGATTTTTTACATTGAAGCCCAATATTATAGTTAAATTTATATTTTTTACTGGATTTGCATGGTGCGTTATTTTTTTATTTGATCTTTTTCTGAATGGTTTTTCTATTACACAAGGAGGTTTTGGAGGAATAGTAACAAAAGAGCTAAAAATTGGTGAGATTGAAATGTCTAGAAATTTTCTTATGTTATTTATAAGTGTTGTATTTTCTTTGTATAATCTTTTGTTGGATGAAATAATCTAATGTCTACTTTAGCTAACATAAAGATAATAAAGACTTTTCTCAATAAGTATGATATTTCACCATCCAAAAAATTTGGTCAAAATTATTTGATAGATGAGTATAAGTTAAATAGCATATTATCAAATATAAATATTACAAAGAATGACATTGTTTTAGAGATAGGTCCAGGTATGGGTATTTTTACTTATGAGTTTTGTAAATATGCAAAAAAAGTATATCTGATAGAGATTGATCAAAGTTTAAAAGAAGTTTTAACAAAAGTTCTTGAAAATTATTCAAATTATGAAATATTTTGGGAGGATGCTACTAAGTTTGATTATAGCAAGATAAAAGAGCAGAAGATTAAGGTTTTTTCCTCTTTACCCTACAATTCAGCTAAAAAAATTATAATGAATTTGTTAGAAAGCACACTGGATTGGACAGAGTTGCATTTTATATTACAAAAAGAAGTAGTAGAAAGCTATATCTCCACGCCGCCGAAAGCAGATTTTTTAGCAAATTATATAAGACTTTTTGGCAAGCCTAGGATAGAATTTGTATTATCACCAAAATCTTTTTATCCAGAACCAAAGGTTTATTCAGCTTATATGACTGTAGTGCGTGATGATGAGTATAAAGATTATAATCGTCGTTTATTGGCCTCGTATATCAAATATGCATTCTCTGAGCCTAGAAAAAAAGTAAAAAATAACTTGAGAAAGATTATTTTGGATCTGAGGCATATACCATCAGAGATACTGGATAAAAGACCAAGTGAATTGATGCTTCAGGATTGGGTTAGGATTTTTAAAGGCAGTATTTAAATTTTGCGTAAATGGTAATAGTTAAGATAAGCAAAATATCATTATAAGATTACCTTTTTCTTTTAGGGTTTGGATTGTAATGCCGATATAGATTAAATTATTTTTTTATAACATAACAATCTCATAATTCAATATTTATTACTAATTTCAATTATCCTAATTTCATAAGAAATCTTGAAAGTTATTAAAGGTTTATAATAAATAACTTTTAAAATAAATATACTTGTGCAATTAGTGCTTATTAAAAGTAAACTTGTCAAATTAAAATTATTTGCCTTTATTCAATATTATGAATGCACTTAAATATAAAAGAACACTAATTATAGATGGTTGTGTGTCTTGAAGAATTATTGACAAAATAAAAATATACTGTTGACACAATTCATTTAATACAAATTTCAAAATGGAATTTAAATATGAGAATAGTATTAAAAAATTATTAGGAATTATCTGAATTTGTACTACTTTGACCAGTCCCACCACTAAAAAACAAATCTTTAGCTTTTTCTATATTTTTGATTTGAGAATAAAATTCTAAAAAATCATCATTTGATAATGGTCGATTAAACTTGTTCATCTCTTCCATAGTCAGGTCAGTAACAATCTGACTTACCTGCATACCGACGTTAGATACAGCATTGATCATCGTTTTTTGTTTACATACAGGACATTCGGATATGAGCTTAATTACATTTGCTTGTAAATCAACAACTTTAAATGAATCATCTGTCTTTTTTGCCCCACACGCAGAACAATAAGTACCCCAATTTTTTTTAATTTGTTCGATTATTTGTTTTATTTCAGATTCACGCATTTTATTCATTTTTGTTGTTTATTATTTTTATATTAATCCAATAATATATTAGCACACAAGCCGTCAAAGTGCCAAGTAGGGAGAGCGTCAGAAACATTCCGGACACTGCTATAGCGGTTAATCCAAGTATTGCATAAATTAGATATTGTATCAAAGAAATTTGATGGGGTTTTAAGCCTAGTTGTAGCATTTTGTGATGTAGATGATTTTTATCACCTGTTCCTATAGCTCTAAGCCAATTTAGAAAGTTTTTCTCTTTTTCCGATTGTAAGAACTTATTGGTTCTGTTTATTACAACATACACAAAATCCACTATTGGTAATGTCAAAATTAGTATCGAAGTGGCGATCTTAGCCTGTGATGTGATAGACAAAATAGCTATTAGAAATCCATAAATAAGATGCTCCGAATATATTATCGCGGGGTGGAAGTTATAAGGCAATAAACCTACTAATCCGCCAAGACATATAGATGCTATTGATACCGTGATGGGATCATTAATTCTGATACCTATCAAAAGAAATATCATAAGTGCTATAGCCGTGGTACCTTCGGATAAGCCATCGACACCACCGACATAACTTACTGCGGTTGATATCACGGGTATCCATATCAATGTGAATAAAAATGATAGCGATGAAATATCAGAATTTGTTATTGGATTTTTGAAATAAATATCTGGTATACCGGGATTGAAGAGACTTGATGTAATGTCAAAGTAGGTTCCTGTAAATATCAATATTAAAGTCGCAATTATGAGTATCGGAAGTTTTATTATTTCAGACAAATTGTATTTTGAATCAAAAGCTCCTAATATGCCTATAATTGCTATTGAGACAAGAATTCCGAGCATTTTAAGATCCATTTGTGGATATTGATTCCATATCAGTATAAATAGTGGTATTAAAACGGCAAATTCACCCAGTCGTGACATTGTTACTTTGTGTAATCTAGTTTCGTATCCTCGCTCATTTTCATTAGATAAAGATTTTGGTTTGGTTGAAAAGCCAAATCTAAGTCCGATTAAACGTAATATTGGAGTTATTAAGAAACCAATTACGAATGAAATAAAAATTATTGGAAATACTTCTATGTAAGGCAATAAATTAGATATATTTAGATTAAACATAATGAAGAATGGCGATCACGGCAGGACTCGAACCTGCAACCTACTCCTTAGAAGGGAGTTGCTCTATCCGTTGAGCTACGTGACCAATTAAAATTTATTATATCATTAATAGTCGTCAGAATCATCATCACGATAGTTTACACTATATTTTTCTTCCTCATAATCAGACCAAAGCATTGCATCAGGGTTATACTTTGACTCTGACTCTTCTAAATCTTCGTATTTAACTTTTTTTGATTTTGTAAGGGATTTTTTGATATAACCACAAGTTGTACATGTTCCATTGACGAATACCCGGTGATCAACACAATCAGGACACCAAGATACTATTTCTTCCTCTTCACTAGTATTAACATCAGTATATTTTTCGGGGTTTTTTAAAATTTCCTCTAGAGAGACATCTGTTATTAGAGAATCATTAGATTCTTCCTCGATAGATAATGCATCTTCTTCTAAATCACTTTGTGTATTCTTTTTTTGCTTCTTGGCCATTTTAATTTTACAGTGGTAAATTTATCAATAAGATTATTGTATGTCAATATAGATTTATATATAACTAAACAATTTTGTCTAATGAGAAATTAGTTTTCTTATGTGGAATATTGATTCTTCATTAGGATAGATATCTGTCCATATTTCAAATGCCTTTATTCCTTGATATATAAGCATGTCATGACCTGTTAGATATTCGCAACCTTTTTCTTGAGCTTTTTTTATTAATTTGGTTTCTTTGTATATTACATCAAAAATTATTTGATTTGATGAGATATTATCATAATCGAATAAATCAACACCATCATCTTTTAATCCTACTGAAGTAGTATTTATGATAATATCCACATCTAACAAGCATTTGTTTATTTCTTCTAGAGGTATGACAGAGATTTCTTTATGAAGGTTTATAAAATCGTTTTTTATTTCTTCTGCTTTTGATACTGTCCTGTTTGTTATTATGATATGATCAACATTGAGTCTGATGAGACCAAATATTATTGCACGCGTACTTCCTCCAGCACCTATTACTAATGCTGTTTTAATCTTGTTTTCCTTTAAGTTTCTTTTAATACTTTCATAAAAACCATACCAATCGGTATTGTATCCATAAAGCTTGCCATCTATATTTTTTATTGTATTAACAGCCTTTATTGTTTTTACCTCATCAGATAAATCATCTAAATAAGAAATAACTGATTCTTTATGTGGTACAGTGATATTTGTTCCTTTTATATTAAATATTCTTATTGCATTGATAGCGTCTTTTATGTTTTCTGGTTTTATTTCAAATGGAATATAGATTGCATTTATGCCGTATTTTTGAAATAGAAAGGTTTGAAAAATTGGTGATTTTGAATGTTTTACAGGATGTCCGTATATGCAATAAATCTCTGTGTTTCCATTTATTGTTATATTCATAGAGATGATTTTATTGAATTAATTATGGTATTACAAATTTGATTATAAAAATATATACTACTTAAAACTAACTTATATGATAGAAACAATTTTAATTTATGGTTTAGGATTAATAGGAGGGTCTATCGCATATAGGTTGAAAGATTTAGATGCACAATATAGAGTTATCGGTCTCGATGTAAATAAAAGTAGGGTAGAGTATGGGAAAAATTCTGGTGTTATTGTTGATGGATATTCGGAGCACTCATCTGTACCATGGCAAGATGTGGATTTGGTAATTTTATGTACACCTGTCCGTACTTTGAGAGATATTGTTTCAAAAATCAAACCATTTCTTAAAAATACAACTATCGTAACAGATGTTGGAAGTGTAAAGGGAAATATTGTTAAAGATTTACATTATTTACTTGCTCCAATAAGATTTGTAGGTGGTCATCCCATTGCCGGTACAGAAAAAGAAGGCATCGAAAGTGCTCTACCTACTTTATTTGTCAATGCTCGTATCATTCTTACACCGCTGGAATCAACAAACAAACAAGCATTGGATATTGTTGAGGATTTGTGGAAATTATTGGGTGGTTCTGTAGAATATATGGACCCCTATTTGCATGATGTAATATTCGGCGGGATATCACATTTGCCTCATGTAATTGCTTTTTCTTTGGTGGATACTGCAATGAGAATCTCACAGAAAATCAATTTTGACATAATTACTTATACTGGTGGAGGTTTTAAAGACACAACACGGATTGCTGCTAGCACACCATCTATGTGGCGAGATATATTTTTAGAAAATAAACAAAATGTATTAGAAAGTATAAGAATATTTAAAGATGCTTTAGCAGATTTAGAAAAGGCTATAATGAATAATGATGACCAAGAGATTGAGGATATTATTAGAAAAGTGAGTGATAGAAGGAAGAGGGTTTAATAAATTATCTTGTAAGAAATATATATAGCCTTACAATTCTCTAATAAATGACGTTTTTATTGGCTATACGGATAAATCTTGGTACAAAATTAATTTATTTTGGTTTTTAAATAATTTGGAAATGAATAATTTAGAGTGATTATTTATGTAAAAAATAAATTTGACTAGTTACCACATTTAATTAGTTTCGATTCACGACGAAAAATATTTCTTATTCGTCACAAATTGCATTGATTTATTTAGATTTAATGATTTAACATTCAAATTGTATTTTCTTTCTTTGGATAAAAAAATTAATTACAATATAATCAGATATCACTTTTATTTATACGCCTCATACCTCAACACATGATCCATTACTACCAATGATGCCATGGCCTCAACGATTGGCACAGCTCTAGGTAATACACACGGATCATGTCTTCCTGCCGGTGATAAAGTAACTTTTTCTTTTTTACGATTTACTGTGATTTGCTCTTTTCTGATGGTTGAGACTGGCTTGAAGGCAACGCGAAAGTAAATCATCTCACCATTACTTATTCCTCCTTGTATACCACCAGAATTGTTTTTCGCTGTCCTAATTTTGCCGTTGTCATTAATAAATGGATCATTATGTTCTGAACCTCTTAGCTTTGTGCATCTAAATCCCAATCCTATCTCAAATCCTTTTACTGCTGGTATTGACATCATCCCTTTGGCGAGATCGGCATGTAATTTGTCAAAAACAGGTTCGCCAAGCCCTACTGGTATATCTCCCCTGATTATGCCTTTTATTACACCTCCTACGGAGTCACCTTCATTGCGAATTTCTTCGATAAGATCAATCATTTTTTGCGCAGTAATTTGATCAGGGCATCTGATGATGTTATTTTCTATATCTTCTATTCTTACATATTTTGGATCAATATCTGGACATTTTATCTCTCCAACCTCATCAACATATGCTAAAAATTCGATATTGTATTTTTGTTTAAGATATTTTTTGGCAATGGCACCCGCAGCAACTCTTGCTAGTGTCTCTCGTGCTGATGCTCTACCAGATCCGCGCCAGTCTCTAAATCCATATTTCATCTCATAAGTATAATCCGCATGTGATGGTCGATATAATTCTTTTAATTCTAGATAGTCTTCGGAGCGAGCATCTTTATTGTAAGCTAAAATCAATATCGGTGTACCTGTTGTTTTACCTTCAAAATAACCCGAAAGTATAGAAATCTTATCTTCTTCCTTTCTTTGTGTCGTGATAGAAGATTGACCAGGTTTTCTACGATCTAGTTCTTTTTGGATTTCTTCTTCTGTTATTTCAATGCCTGGTGGACAACCATCTATGATTACACCTACACATCCACCATGGGATTCGCCGAACGTAGTAATTCTAAATAATTGTCCAAAACTGTTTCCTGCCATGTTAGATTAATTTATTAATTTCTTTATATATTTTATCAAGGATATCTATTTTTACTTGACCGGGTGCTGAAGTATAAAATTCATTTGCTGCGAATGTAAATTCACATCCTAATATTGGACCTAATAAGCGTGTCATTTTACCTTGTTCACCCATGCCTATTATGACTTTTTTATCATTTGTAGAAATGATTAATTTACATACTTTTTTCACATCTCTTGATGAGTTCACTGCAAAAGCTAGTTTAATAATTGCGGGATAATAATATTTAATATTTTTATAAAGATTCTTTATTGTTTTGTATAAAGGAGTTTTTTTAAAGTCATGATAGCTTAGTATTAATTTGGTTTTATCAAATTCTGATTGCTTTGAAATCTGTAGTTTCTCAAAAATTTTAAATTCACAATCTATTAGGTCAAAGCCAAGTTCTTGCGCTAATAATAAAATTTTTATTTTTTCATCAAAATCATATTGTCTTTTGCCACCTTCGCTAGGCTCTCGTAGAGTAAATATTAATTTTGATGTAAGTTTTTTTCTGAATAAAGATAAGTCAGCTTCATCAATTTTGTCTAAATAATCGGCTCTTAATTCGATAATTATATCAGGATATTTATCCATTATTTTTAGTGCATTATCTATTGCTAGATTAATATCTGTTTCTGTTATAGATGTCGCTATTTTCATAAAATTTATTCTTCTACAAATTCTACAGATAAACCTAATTTTTCTAGAACATTAAAATATTCAGGAAATGATTTACTTACTACATCCGGATCTATAATTTCAATAGGTACTTTTATTCCTAACATGCCAAAAGCCATTGCCATTCGGTGATCTTTGTATGTCTCGATACGCGCAGAGTTAATCTGTCCATCAGATTCGATAACTAATTCATCACCTTTGGCAATAGTTTTGACCCCTATTTTTCTCAGTTCGTTTTCAAGTGCTGATATGCGATCTGTTTCTTTATCACGTAAGGTGGATAGGCCTGTAAGTCTAGTTTTACCTTTTACTGTAGCTAAAACACAAGCTAGTGTCTGTGCACTATCAGGCATAGATGACATGTTGATGACATTCAAATGACTTAAAGATTCATTACCTCGTACGTATACAATATTATCTTCAAATGATATTTTACAGCCCATTTTTTCGAGTACATAAACAAATTGAAAATCAGGTTGTATTGAGTTTTTAAATATATTTTTAACACCAATTTGAGATCCAGAAATAGCCGCTAATCCCCATAAATAAGTTGCACTCGATGCATCACCTTCAATAAAGTATGTTTGGCCATAATATTGGCCATTTTGTATTGTTAGTCTAACTGTTTCAGCATTTTTATATTTACTTACTTTTACACCAAAATGATTCATTGTATCTATAGTCATATCCAGATATGGTTCAGAAACTAAACCGTCTGTAATATTTATTTCTATATTATCCAAGAATGGCGATATCAAAAGCAGAGCAGTAATAAATTGACTAGAAATATTACCAGGTATGTCAACCGCGCGGTCATTGGTATTTTTGATAATTGAATTTATTCTGAAAGGCAGGTGATATTTTTCCCCCAAATATTCAAATTCTGCTCCTAATTTTTCCAATACCTCAAGCAGAGGTTTCATCGGTCTTTCACGCATTCTTTCTGATCCGTCAAGAGTAACGCTTTCGCAAAATCTTGCACAAAATGCTGTTAAAAATCTTGCAGCAGTGCCAGCAGGTCCCACATTGTGTATGATTTCCTTTTTTATAGGTAATTTGGGCAATATCCCTTGTATTTTTATTGTATCATCGTCTATTTCTTCTATTTTTGCTTCAATTTTTCGGAAAAATTCTATTATTGTTTTACTGTCATCAGAGGATGAGTAGTTTTGTAAAATTGTTTCATTATTTGTGAGAAAACTAATTATCAAAGTGCGATTTGTTATACTTTTCGACCCACGAAGAGGTATTACGTTATCTTTAAGTATTTTATTAGGTTTTATTTTTGCTATTTTCATAAGAGATTTAGTGATTCGATAATTAAATTTTTAGGTACAGTTTGGTCAGGTATAGCTTTGCCGATTCTTTCAAGTAAAACAAATTTAATCTCATTATTAGAGTTTTTTTTATCCTTCATCATCATGGTGATTATTTCTTCAGCATCAATTTTAAATTTCAACTTTTTATTTAGATTATATTTATTAATAAGGTTGATAATTTTCTCAGATTCTTGTTCAGTTAATAACCCTTGTTTGTAGGATATCCAACTTTCAGCCACTATACCTTTTGCTACAGCATAGCCATGGTAAAGGGTTTTTTTCACTTTTTGAGAATATGACTCTATTGCATGACCTATGGTATGGCCAAAGTTTAAAATTTTTCTTGTACCTTTTGTCTCAAATTCATCATCACCAACAACAGATTTTTTGATCAAAATTGATTTTTCTATTAATTCAACTAGATCATGATTTTTGTTCATTAAATAGTCAAGATAATTAGTATCATAAATAAGTGCATGTTTAATAATTTCTCCATAAGCTCCAATAAAATATCTTTTTGGCAAGGTCTTTAAAAAATTTGTATCCACAATTACTATGTCTGGATGATAAAAAGACCCTATTAGATTTTTAATATTTTTATAGTTTATTCCAGTTTTACCACCAAAGCTTGCATCAACCATAGATAGTAAAGTGGTAGGAATATTGATGTACCTAACTCCTCTTTGATAAATACTACAAGCAAACGCTGCAACATCTGTTAATACACCTCCGCCAATATTGATAACTAGTGATTTTCTGCTAATGTTTTGTAAATAAAAAAAATGTAAAATTTTGATTATAGTTTTTATGTTTTTGTTTTTCTCAGTGCATCTTATTTTGATATATTGGTGTTTTTTCAATAAATCATGTTCCTTTAGCACATCAAACAAATTTTCATCCATGACCAATACAATTTTGTCTGGATTTTGTTCTATTATGAATGAATCAATAGCATCACTGAAAATATTCTCGCCTATGCAGATTTTGTATGTTTTGGTATTAGTTGTAATATTTATACCTCTCATCTAAATCAAATATATAATCTTATATCATGTTTATATATTTATCCAGATGTAATACAATATAAACATGAAAATTTACCTTGTAGGTTTTATGGGTGCAGGAAAGAGTACTGTTGGACGTTTATTAGCAGAAAAATTGGGGTATGAACATATTGATATAGATAAATATATCGAGCAAAGTGAAGGTTGCTGTATCGCACAGATTTTTGAGAAAAAAGGAGAGGAATATTTTCGTAATCTTGAAAGTCAAAAGCTTCGAGAATTATCAGAAAAAGATAATTTGGTGATATCAACGGGTGGTGGCCTTGGGGCAAAACTTGAAAATATGGAATTTATGAAATCGCAAGGAATAGTTGTGTGGCTTGATGTCCATATATATACTGTGTTTGAGCGATGTAAAGATGATGATTCTAGGCCACTTTTGAAAAAAGGGCATGAATTTGTAAGAGAGCTTTATGAAAAAAGAAAATCAGTTTATTCCCTTGCAAATATACATATAGATACAAATCATAAATATCCAGAAGTTGTGGTAGGAGACATATTACTAAAATTATTTGTAAAAAAATAAACAAGTTTTATGACTAAATTATTATTGATATTTTTTCAATCATTATCTACTTGAATAAGTATTCGATTAGACAATTAAAAAGCAAAGTGGCACATTAAAAAATATATTCATGTGGACCTTTTCTAAATATAAAAAATGATTCATTTTTCACATTATCAAATTGATATAAGTCTTAACCACCTCAAAATTTATTTACATAATGTTTAATAGAATATTATAAAAATTTTATGTTGATTAATGATTGGCTTAACTTGACTAAAATAATAACTTTTGGAAAATCAATATTGGATATGAATTTACAATTTTGCAAATTAAGGATTTATTTTAGTTAAAATAATAAATAATTTCATCGCATTTTATCTATAAATGAACAAGATTAGACTTTGTTAATAATATTATATTTATTGATTAAAATAAGATAGCATGATATTATAGGAATTATGTTTAAACAAAATTTATACTCAAAATATATATTTTTAATTGTTTTTTTCATATTTTTATCAATCTTGTTTCTTGCTCAAAATGTCGATCAGTTAGTATATGCTGATAGTACTGCTTTTAAAATCACAGTAAAAACCGATAATGAAGGAGGCAGTGCAAATAATCAATTTATTATTCCGACCTATGGAGGTGGCTATGACTACAATGTTGATTGTAATGGCGATGGAATATATGAATTTACCAATCAAATAGGAGATGTAACTTGTACTTATGCGACACCAGGTGTTTACCAAATATGGATTACCGGTACATTTCCTCGTATATATTTTGCTAAAGGACCAGATAACTTGAAGCTTATATCAATAGATCAGTGGGGTGATATACAATGGCAAACCATGCAGCTGGCTTTTGCTGGTTGTTCAAACATGGTTATTAATGCAACAGATACTCCGGACCTAAGTAATGTAACCGATATGAGCTGGATGTTTGCTGAAGCTTCATCATTGACGACAAATCCAGCTATGGCTGATTGGGATACAAGTAATGTCAGAACAATGGCAGGAATGTTTTTTGGAGCTAAATTGTTCAATGAAAATATCGGAACATGGGATACAAGTAATGTTGAAGATATGGCAAATATGTTTGCTATAGCAAGTTCTTTCAATCAGCCTATAGGAAATTGGAAAACTGGTAATGTGAGAGTCATGACAGGTATGTTTTATGCAGCTGTATCATTTAATCAAAATATCGGAAATTGGAATACCAGTAATGTTGAAAATATGGATGAAATGTTTGCAGGAGCGGAATCTTTTAATCAACCAATAGGAAGTTGGGATACAAGCAATGTAAAAAGTATGGCATATATGTTTGCCAATGCAACATCATTTAATGAGCTAATAGGGTCATGGGATACAAGTAATGTTGAAAATATGGAAGGGATGTTTTACGGAGCAAAATCGTTTAATCAACCAATAGGAAATTGGGATACAAGTAAAGTCAAATATATGTATAAAATGTTTTCAGAAGCGGAATCATTTAACCAAGATATTAGTTCTTGGGATACTGGTAATGTTGTTGATATGGGGGAGATGTTTGCAGGTGCAATTTCATTCAATCAACCAATAGGTACTTGGGATACTAGTAATGTTCATTGGATGGAATATATGTTTGCTAATGCTACTTCTTTTAATCAGTCATTGAGTGAATGGGATACTGGCAATGTAATTTGGATGCCGGGCATGTTTCAAAACGCGAGATCTTTTAATCAGGATATCAGTACATGGAACACGAGTAATGTTAAATATTTTTCTAATATGTTTGAAAATGCGGTTTCGTTTAATCAGCAAATAGGAGGATGGGATACATCTAGTGTGTTAAATATGTCATATATGTTTGCAGGTTCTACTTCTTTTAATCAATCTCTTAGTTCATGGGATACTAGCAATGTAGTATACATGACGGGTATGTTTCAGGATGCAATTGCTTTTAATCAGCCAATTGGTTCTTGGGACACTAGTAATGTTGAAAATATGGATCAAATGTTCTCAGGAGCGATCTCTTTTAATCAAGATTTAAGCATGTGGAATATACAAAATGTAGTTAGTATGTCAAATATTTTTGATGGTACTGCTATTAGTATTAAAAATTATGATGCAATTCTGACTCGTTGGGCATCGCAGTTTGTTAAACCAAATGTTACTCTGGGGGCAGAGGGATTGATCTATTGCAACGGTGAAAATGCAAGAAATATACTTACAAATGCACCAAATAATTGGGATATTCGCGGTGATGCATATTATTGTCCTCCTAGAATTGTAAATGTCACATCGAGCACACCTGATGGCACATATACTGTAGGTGATACGATTTTAATAACAATAGAGTTTGAAGATAATGTTTTTGTAGATGGTAACCCAAGTTTGATTTTAAATAGTGGAGGGGAAGCCTTTTATTTTTCGGGTTCAGGAAGTCCTACTCTTGTCTTTATTTATAATGTTGAAGAAGGTGAAAACACAACGGATTTGAATTATGTAAATATATATGCTTTAAATTTAAATGATGGTCAAATACTCGATATTTTTGAACAGGAAGCATTTTTAGAGCTTCCAAATCCAGGTGGACCTAATTCGCTCGGTGGTAATAAAAACATCATCATAAATACCATTCCTACACCGACTCCAACACCTACACTCACTCTCACTCCGACCCCTACTATTACACTCACCCCTACACCTACTATAACTCCTACTCCAACAGTGACACCAACACCTACTCCAACGGTAGTCCCAACAATCACTCCAACTGCAACACCCACTCCAACACCAACATTGACACCTTCCCCAACCGTAACACCAACCCCAACCTCTACACCATCTCCAATGCCGACTGCTACTTCTACACCAACACCTACCTCTACACCGACTCCAACTGTCACATCTACGCCAACATCAACACCTACCCCAACACCAACAACATCAAAAGATAATCTACCGCTAATAGTTTTATATGGAACATCACCTGCCTCTAATATTGATGGGGCTATATATATAACACCAAATACATCGTTTAGAGTCGTAATAAATCAAACTCGAACAGGTAATGCTTCATTTAATTACTCATTTAGTGGCATATGTTCAGGTATATCAAATAATACTAATTCATTTGAATTTTTATCAGATACTATAAATCTATCAAATCCGGGAGAATATTATTGTTCAGCGCGTGTAGTAGATGCTGATGGTGATGAATCCAGAGCATCTGTTAGAATTGCTGTTGGACAGCCGTCGCAGCCAACAGTCACCGTAACTTCAACTCCTAATCAAAGTCCAACAACTACTCCTAAGCCTACAAATACTGTATCTCCAACCAATGTTTTAGGTGAAAAAATTACTCCAACAGAACCTGTTACAAATCAAAAACCCACATCTACACCTTCAAATAATCAAAATAACAATGTAAATAACGATGAAGATGGACAGTTTAATCAATGGTGGTTAATAATATTGGCAATAATATTGCTTGTTGTTGGATTAATTTTTGGAATTATCATGGGATATAGCTTTTCAAGGGGAGAAAATTAAAGTCAATATTAAAACAATTTAATAAATAGTAGAGTAGTAAATTAATGTTAATGAATTGTATTTGATCTATAAAATTAGATGGCATTTATATCTTCTGATTAAGAGTAAATATTTTATAAATTATTGTATTTAATTAAATTGGTCACTTACTGTGTTCGTAGTAATATATTGATATTTAACATCTATAGAGTTTGCATATTGTAAAATATTTATCAAAGTTTTAGAATGAAGATATGGCAAGAAGAATATTGATTTTTGATACTACGCTCAGAGATGGTGAACAGTCACCTGGTGCAAGTATGTCTGCTAGTGATAAATTGGTTTTTGCAAAGCAATTAGCTTCGTTAGGTGTTGACATCATAGAAGCAGGATTTCCGGTATCTTCGCCTGAGCAATTTGATGGAGTAAATAGAATTGCTCGCGAGGTAGAGGGACCCATCATTGCTGCCTTAGCAAGAGCTGTTGAGGAAGATATACGCATAGCGTACGAGGCAATAAAACCCGCCAAAAGAAAAAGAATACATACATTTATAGCTACTTCTCCGATACATATGGAGTATAAGCTCAAAAAGACTCCTGCAGAAGTAATTGATCTAGCGAAAAGAGCAGTTTCTTATGCTAAAAGTTTAACTGACGATGTAGAGTTTTCAGCTGAGGATGCTACACGTAGTGATTTAAATTTTTTAAAAGAGGTTTTTTTATGTGCTGTTGAGGCTGGGGCAACAACAATTAATATACCAGATACTGTAGGATATACTACACCGGATGAGTTTTATAACATTGTCAAAGAAATAAAAGAAGCAATCGGTGATAGAGCAGTAATTAGTGTACATTGTCACAATGATCTTGGTTTAGCAGTAGCTAATTCGCTTATGGGACTTCAAGCGGGAGCAGGACAGGTAGAGGTATGTGTAAATGGCATTGGTGAAAGAGCTGGTAATGCGGCTTTGGAAGAAGTAGTGATGGCTATTAATGTTAGAAAGGATATTTATGACTTTGAATGCGGAGTAAATACAAAAGAGATATACAAAACTAGTAAAATGCTTTCTTCTATTATTGGATTTCCTATTGCCTATACAAAACCCATAATTGGACGAAATGTATTTGCTCATGAATCGGGTATACATCAAGATGGAGTTTTAAAATACAAACAAACATATGAGATAATGAAACCAGAAGATGTTGGTAGATCTGGTTCTGATATTGTCTTAGGAAGACATTCAGGTAGACATGCCCTAAAAGCTAAATTAAGAGATTTAGGTATTAGCTATGACGAAGATATGTTCGAAGAGATATACAAAAAATTTTTGCAGATTGCTGATAAGAAAAAGAATGTTCACGAGGAGGATTTGATAGCACTTTTTGCTGATATGGGCATACAAGAAGATAAAATGATTTATATTCTAAAGAATGTTCAAATTATAGCCGGAGATAATACTATTCCTACGGCCACAGTTTGTATCGAAAAGGGTAAAAAGGAATATGTTGAGTCTAGTGTCGGAAACGGTCCAATTGATGCTGCATTTAAAGCTATAGAGAAGATTATTGGTATTTATGGTATGACCCTAGAAGAGTTTTCTATAAATGCTGTTACTTCTGGTAAGGATGCTATTGGTGAAGCCAACATTGCAATTTCTATTGGTAATGAAAGATATAATGGACATGGTGTTGATACGGATATTGTTGTCGCAGCGGTAAAAGCTTATCTGAATACTATTAATAAGTTTATTTATAGGAATTCTTTAAATTAATGGATGATTTGTTGGCATTATCAATCAGGCTGTAGACGAGTATACCTTTTGCTTCTATTCAAAATAGGTATCACATTCTTCGGGTTTCGTTTCCCTTAAATCTCATGGTGAGTATCATTTATAAGTTACGTATGATAAACTTTATCTCATGTTTTTGTAGTGTTGACCATAAATCGGAAAAAATCTAGATTAGTATGCCTTTAGACTATTGTTAGATCATCATGGTGTCTCTGATGCCTATTGTTTGATTTATTTGAATAGAAATCTAATTCAAGTTACTTTGTCAATACTTTAATTGGATGCTAACCCGTTTGTCTGGTATACATAGAAAATACTGTTTTTTGTTATTATATTAACAGTCATTATTATGCTTATATCCTGCAGGGTGGGTGGGCTAGGTGATAGCATATTAATAATTTTTATATCACAACGGTAGGGAAGATAATTCTAACGAGCGTAGTCTAAGATAGGATTAATACCGGATTCTCACGGGTTTTATTCCCGTAGATAGAAAATTGGGATAAATGTAGTTACAATCAGAATAGAGGGGTAAACTGAAATGTCGGCGAATATAGAACGTATAGATTATGTTAGAAAAATTATTTCAGACTATGTACTAGATTGTGTTTTGGTCTACTCTGATATGAACTTTTATAAATATGACTTGTTATTTAATGGGATAAAGTGTGTATCACCATTTCATTATTTTTACATAGATCAAAACGCATCTTATTATATCGAGATACAATACATGTCCAAGCTTCTATCAGAGGCATATGATGGTGATATAGTTACTATACCAGATGAAGATTATATATCTGACTATCTTAAAAATTTATTGATAGGTAAAAGAAAGATAGGAATCATAGGCAAAGCGCCGATCAGTCATTTTCTTAAATTGGATAAAAATGTAGATCTCATCGACATAGAGCCAGAAATACTCGATTTGGTTTCTATAAAAACAGACGCAGAGATAGAAAAAATCAAAAAAGCTGCGAAGATATTAAATCAGATAGTCGAATTATTTTATGATCTGGTCAAGCCAGGGGTGATTCTGAGTGAGATTGCAAAAACAATCAGAAATGAAATACACAATTTAGCCGATAAGACAGCATTTGATATTAGTCTTGTATCAATGCCATACATAAAATATTCAACAATTGGTACTCCGTCAAAAATAAAAGTCAAAGATAAAGATATAGTCCTAATTGACTTTGGTCTTGTGTTGGATGGATTTTATACCGATTGTACCAGGATGAAATTTATTAACTATCCTGAAGCAGAAGAAAATTGGAATAAGCTTCAGATGGTGCATCATAAAGTCATTGATTCTCTATCTTTACAAACGACCTTTGGTGATATCTTAAACACGTATACCGATGTGATGAAGAGTGTTGGTTTACCTGCAGATACCTTAGAAATTGAGGCTCTTGGTCATGGTATCGGATTTGATTTACATGAAGAACCGATGTTTTATCGTGATAAATACCAAAATACTAGTTTAAAGAATAATATGGTTTTTACACTTGAGCCTGAGATAGTCTTTGAAGACTATCGAATGAGAATTGAAGACATGATATTGATGAGGAACAATGAGGCGGAGATTTTGACTACGAACTAGCTTAGAGTTTACCAACATGATCAGCGAGCAGCGAGCTTTGATTTCATTCAAAATAACTATTTTTTACACCAAAAATCATTCATGTTCACTTTTAAAATTTATAATTAGTATTTATATGATATTGTACGACTAGGGGGAATTTTTTCATTTGGCAGACAAATGCGGAACAGAGTTATATTCTTAGAATATGCAAGTCATGTCAGGATATAATTTCCTCCTTGCAACAACACCGTATATTAAGAATCGAAGACATATGTCCGACTTATAGGAAAATCTACACTTATTATTTAGGCTATTTAGATTCAATTAGAATGTATGGCGATTAGAAAGATAAAACATATTTTATGTCTGTGATGTAGCGGATACAAGAATTTTCAAGGATTTACCGCGAATGATATATTTATTAATTAAATATCCTGACTTGATTTTTTTGATTTATTTTTTTCTTTTCGATTTATTATTGGTAAAAGGAGAGGTATCATTACCAATAACAATAGTATTATTCCACAACAGTAAAATAACCAGTTTCGTATCAAAAATTCATCTAAATTTGATCGCTTAATTTCATTCTTGCTTGAAGCATTAATAGTTTCCGAAGTTTTAGCATCTGTAATGTTTGTAGTTGGTGTAACGTCATGTGATCCTTCTTTTTGAGCTATTTCTGTTATCGGTGTTTGTGTTGGTTGTGATGCCGTGGAATTGGTGATTGGAACATCCGTGTTCTCCTTCTTAGTGGGAGTTGGCGATGATGAAGCGTTTTGATTGTTTGTGGATCGTTTTGGTGTAGGAGAGATAGTATTAGCTTGTGTTGGAGTATTAGTTGGAGTGTTGGTAGATGTTGGTGTTGGAGTATTGGTTGATGTCGGTGTTGGGGCGCTGGTTGATGTTGGCGTTGGAGTATTGGTTGATGTCGGTGTTGGAGTATTGATTGGTGTTGGGGTGTTGGTTGGTGTTTCAAGAGTTTGTCTTGGACCATTATCTGCATAGTTGTTTCCGTACGTGGACACACCATCCCAGTCGATTTCCATTCTGTCGTAGGTTGATTCGGGAAATAATGACCATCCCCAAAAGCCTGCATAGCCTAAAGATCTTGTTCTTTCGAGTCTTTCATTTGCATCAACGGGATCACCAAGATAGCCCTCACCAATTACTATGGGTATTGTCTTAGAGCCATATAGACTACGTAATCTGTTAGCGTCAGTACGAAATATATTGATATTATCATCCATATAATCATAATAGTGGGGACTTATGAAATCAGGATTTATGCCGGATTGGAACCATTTGTTAATAATGTCATATCTATAATCTTCACGAGTATTTGCTATGAAGGCAGGACCGATGTTTACAAGAGTTCTGGGAGATACTCTTCTTTGTTCGGCAACTATATCAGAGACGAACCGTATTATTTCATCCATAGAATATGTACTCGCTTCACCACCATATTCAGATGATGCAAATTCAGGCTCATTCACAACCTCCCAAGCAAGTATTCTCGGATGATTAGCATATCTACTAAATAACTCACCTAGAACTCTCACCAGGGCATCTCTATATTCACTTTCTATAACCCATTCCATAGGTATTGCATGCATACTGCTAAAAATGGTGAAATTGTAATAGATGTCATATTCATCAGCTATTTCTATGGCTTTATCTATATCCTTGAATACATCAAAAGATATTCTTATGGGAAAGTATTGATAATATGTTTCTGTATCTATTCTTATTTCTCTCCTTTCTGCGATGATTGTTTCAGCGAAGTCTTCCCTCTCCAAACCATAGTTGAACTGAGGAAACAACCACCATCTAACTACGTGTACATTTGCTTCCCTTAAAGTACTAAACCTTTGTCTAATCCGCTGTTGCACATCCTCCTGTGAGACACCATCATATCCATCAGAGCATGGTCCACCAAAGTCACATCCCCATCTTATCCAAGGCATATTCACACCATGTAAAAACCATTCTTTTTCTAACCAGCGAACACCTAAAAATGTTTTACTTTCTGCTTGGACGGTATAATTGTTGTGAATATTTAATTTCACACTACTGGAAAAATATAAAAATAATGTTAAAGCTAAAATCGATAATAAAGCTACTATTCCAACAAATGTAAAAAGTATTTTTTGCTTTGATATTTTCATAATATTAAGTTTATTTTTATAATTAGAAATGTCAAGTATACAATTTGTAATTGCCGGTATAAGTGGTGATGTATCAAAAAGGAAAGTTTTGCCTGCTATCAAAGAATTCGTAGTATTAAATCCAGATACAAAAATTAATTTATATGGATTATCACGTTCTGTTGTCGATACAAATGAAATGCAAAGTATTGTAGGTGAATATGATAATTTATTTATTAATTTGATTCAGTATGATTACAGAGATTCTGAATTGATATCAAATATTTTGAGTAGTGCAGAGTATACGATAGTTTACCTTGCGCTACCTCCTGTTGCATTTGTTAATTTGTTAAATTTATTTTGTTTTTTGGATAAATCAAAATTTGATATTGTTATAGAAAAGCCATTTGCATCAAATTTTGATGAATATCAAAATATACTTAATATTGTTCAAAATTGTAGGTTAGAGAAAAATGTACATTTTTTTGATCATTATATGTTTAAACCAGGATTGGATTTTGATAAATATTATTCAGAATTCGATGATTTATTTGATAATCATGTAAATAAAATTTCTAAAATACATATAAGAGCATTAGAAAAAATAGGTATTGAGGGTAGAGGAAATTATTATGACAAAATTGGAGCTATAAAAGATATGATATTTCATTTATTTTCAATGCTTCTTAAATTATATAGAAAAATAGGTAATGTATTGGAAGTTAATGATCTTGATGTTCGTAATATTGTTAAGGCACAGTACAATGGTTATAGAGATGAAGTAGACAATCATAATTCATTAACAGAAACTTATTTTTTGATTGACTCATTTGATAAAAAAAATGGTATTCACATAATATTTGAATCTGGTAAAAAACAGCCAGAAAAAGAAACTTCAATAGAGATATTCTTCAATAATGGGGATATTATTAAAATTTTTATAGCACCTGATATGTTTATAAAAGTTTTTTCTAATGGACAAGAAAAAAAGATATATGCGTCTCAAGATTTGCCTGTGTACCAAGAACATGTAATAATGTTTCATTCTTTAATAAATAAAGATAAAAGTAATTTCTGGAAAAAAGAAGATATTTATAATGTATGGCAATTTGTTGAGAATATTTAGGTATTAATTAGTGTAGTTATTGCAATATAACTTTTTTGGAATAAAATAAAGTTAATATGACAAAAATTTCTAATCAACCATACAAAGGATGTCGAGATTTTTTACCTGATGATTATGCCAAACAAAAGTATATATTTGACAAATGGCGAAGTGTTGCGATTTCATATGGTTATCAGGAGTATCTTACTCCAGTCATAGAACATATAGAAATGTATGAAGCAAAATCAGGTGAAGATATAAACAAAGAGTTATTCCGTTTTGAAGATAGTGGGGGAAGAAAGTTGTGTTTAAGACCCGAGATGACACCATCGGTTACTAGATTGGTTTCACAAGTATATAATTCTTCGCCCAAGCCACTAAGATTATTCAGTATAGCTAATTTTTTTAGAGGGGAAAGACCGCAAAAAGGTAGATTGAGAGAGTTTTGGCAGTTAAATGTAGATATATTTGGTGAAAATTCGATCTTGGCTGATATTGAAATATTGAGATTGGCTATAGATGTATTAAGAGTTTTCAATCCACCAAAAAAGTCGTTTTATATTAAATTGAACCATAGAGTTCTCATGGAAGATTTTTTTGAAAAAGTTCTAGAGATATTAGATCCAAAACTTAAAACAGAAATTTCACGTAAATTAGATAAATTTCATAAGTTATCAACTGATGATTTTAATGCAGAATTAGCTAATTTAGGTTTAAGTACTTCACAGATTGAAAATATAAATAAATGGATGAATTATAAATACAATGACATTCTTGATGATCCAGTACTTTCTGACTCAAAAGGCGTGAAAGAGATAAATGAGATTTTTAGTTATTTAGATAATACTGAGTATGCAGATTATTTAGTGTACTCACCTGATTTGATACGTGGTTTTGATTATTATGATGGCATTGTGTTTGAAGCATTTGATAATAATCCAGATTTCAAAAGATCGCTTTTTGGGGGAGGAAGATACAATGGGCTTGGAAAGATATTTGGTGTTGAAGATTTACCTGCAGTAGGTTTTGCACCCGGAGATGTTTCCATCGATATTTTTTTGACAAATTGGAATCTGTGGCCTAATTTTCAAGATAATGAAGACATATATTACTTTCCTCTATTGATAAATGAAATTAATAGATTTTTTAATATATCCAAAAATTTAAGATTAAAAGAACTAAACATAATTGAGGGATTAAAAAAAGAGACATTGACTAAAGCCTTGAGTTACGCAAATAAAATGAATTACAAAAAAGTTGTTATAGTTGGAGAAGATGAAATCGGCAAAAACATAGCCAAGATTAAATATATGGATAGCGGACGAGAAGAAATAATCGAACTTGCTGATTTAAATACTGTATAATAGGTTATGAGAGATGAGATTATTATTAATGACATCCAGAATATTCAAAATTATAGTGAATTAAAGGTAACAAAAAGTGCTGATTATAAATTCAGACTAAAACTTCGTAATCAGAAAATTCAGACGAAAATGAAGTTTATTTTTTCGACTCCTTCTGTTGAGTCAAATATAGATATTAAGATTGCCTTATACAAATCTGAATGCGAGATGCCTGTGGAGGTGCATATACCAAATGGAGTGAAGGGGGTTTCAGCTGAATTGAACATTGTTGTTTATGTCATGGATGAAAAATCCAGGGCAAACATCACTCCCGGTATGTTCATTCATGATCGTGACGTACAAAAAGCAGGTCATGGGCTGGTAATTAAGAATATCAAAAATAAGGACTTATACTATTTTTACTCTCGCGGAATAGACAGAAAATTAGGAGAAAAGTTATTGATTGGATTTTGATTTTAGGAATATATTTTATAAATATTTTCTGTTTTGTCTACATTTATGAATTCTTGAGGTGGTTGGATAATTATATTTCTATACTTGTTACGTAATGTTTTCCTTATTAATTTATAATTAGGCATAAATTTCTCGACTAAATTCCAAAAATTTGGACTATGATTCATGTGTACAATATGACATAATTCGTGTACGACAATATATTTTGCTGGATCTTTAGGTAAAAAAATAATTTTATAGTTTAAATTAATATTTTTCTTTGAAGAACAACTTCCCCAATTTGATACATTATCTTTAATGTATAGTTTATTAAATGAAATATCAATTTCTTTGGATATATTTTCTACAAAATTTATTAAAACTTTTTTAGCTAATTTTTTTATTAATTTGGAAAGATTAGAAGTATCATTTATTTCAAACATTATAAGATTGTGTCTAATATTAACTTTGTTTCTTTGAGAATATTTAAATAAACACGTATATTGATTATCTAACATCTGTATTGGCTGATTGTTTTCTAGATGCACAAAATATGACTTTGATGTTAATGTATTTATGGATTGAATGATCTCTTGTCTATTTTTCTCAATCCAATCTTGAATATGTTTGTGAGGGGTTCTTTTGGGTACTTTGAGTTCTACTAAATCTTTTTGCAAGAGTCTCAGTGTAATATTTCTTATTCTTACAGCACGAACAACTGCTATTTTATATACGGGATTACTCATGTATGATATGATAAAATACGGAATATAAAAAATAAACATAATAAATATGTCAAAAGATATAGGAAAAATAGATTTTTTAGCTGCTATTTATCAGATAGCGGAAGAAAGAGGATTAGATGTAGGTTCTGTCTTAGAACAAGTTAAAAATGCTTATTTGACCGCATACAAGAGGTGGCTAAAAGAGAACGAGGGTGTAGAATTAACAGCGGAAGAATTAAAGACCTACACTGTAGAAATCGACCAAGAGTCTGGTGAGATATCAATATTGGCAAATCGAGAAGTTGTTGATCTTGTATCAAATCCAAATACTCAAATATCAGAAGCACAGGCAAAACTCATTGACACAAAACTAAGAACCGGTGATACCATAATGATTGATGTTACTCCGGATAATTTTGGTAGGATTGCAGCAAAAGCTGCATTTCAGAGACTTTTACAGGGATTGAGAGATGCGGAACTAAATGTTTCTTTATCTAAATTTGTTGATAGGGTAGGTAAAATCGTTGTTGGTGTTATTCAAAGAAAGGATAGTAGGTATGTAAGAGTTGAGGTAGATAAAGTCGAAGCAATAATGCCTATTTATGAGGCTATTCCTGGTGAGAATTATCGTAGTTCAGAAAGAAAGAAATTTTTGCTTGTGAAGTTACAAAATTCAGAAAATGATAAAAGAATGGTTTTATCTAGAGCATCAGAAGATTTTATTAAAGCCATTTTTGAGATGGAGGTACCGGAAGTTGCTAATGGTTCTGTAGAAATAGTCAGTATTGCTAGAGAACCTGGTTCACGTACGAAGATTGCCGTTAGATCCAAGAACGAAAAGATCGATGCAATAGGAGCTTGTGTTGGTCCAAAGGGAACAAGGATTGATAGTATTATGAATGAAGTAAATCCAGAAAAAATAGATATTATCCAATATAGTGATGATCCTGCCACTTACATTGCTAATGCTTTGTCACCTGCACGGATAATGAATATTCGCATGGCGAAGAAATCAAAGGCGGCGGTAGTACTTGTCTCTGATGATATGTTCTCTCTGGCTATAGGTAAAGATGGACAAAATGTTAGGTTAGCTGTTAAATTGACTGGGTACAAAATAGATATTACTAACAATAAAGAAGAGTTTGAGAATTTTAAATTCAAGAAAATAATTAAGAAATCAAAGAAAAATAGAGAAAACTCAAGTGATGAGTAATTAAATTTTAGAGTATAAGATTTGTATTGATTATTATATTGAATGGAACATATACCTATACGTACATGTATAGCTACACGAAAAAAGTATCCAAAGTATGAGTTAATTAGAATTGCTTGTGATAAGAACGGTAATCTATCATTAGACAAAAAACAAAATCTACCAGGTAGAGGTTGTTACATCTTTCCAGATTTGGAAAGTATAAATATTATTATGAAAAAACATGGAAGATTATTGTCCAAATCTTTAAGAAAAAATTTCAGTGATATAGAATTAAAAAAATTAGAACTAGAATTAGTCGCTTACATAAATGAAAATCATACACATTAACATTTCACATTTTAGAAATTTTAAGAAAGTTAGTTTGGATATCGAAGAACAGTTATACTATATTTTTTCGCCAAATGGTGCAGGTAAAACAAATTTTTTAGAAGCACTTATGTGTGTGACTCAAGGTAGATCATCTAGAGCAAAAAGTGTTTTTGATTTGGTAAGCTTACAAAGTGAATCCAATTTTACTAGGGTTAAGTCAATTATAGAAAAAGATGAAATTTATATTAACCATCTTTTTGAGATAGACGCCGTTCAAAGAAAAAAAAATCTTTACCACAACAATAAAAAATGTTCCATCACAAAATTTGTGGGTAGAGTACCTAGTATATGGTTTAGTCCTGATGTAATAAAAATAATAAATACTTCTCCAGCTAAGAAACGAGATTATATAGATAATTTAATAGAACAATTGAGTCCATCATATTATTTGGCCTTACGTAGTTACAAAAGATCTTTGAAAAACAGAAATAAATTACTTGAAAAATATGACAAAAAATATGACTTACAGATGAAAATATGGACTGAGAATCTAGTTCAGTACGGAGTAAAAATAATAGAAGAGAGGAAGTGTTTTTTTGAAATGTTAAATGATGAACTAGAAAAGTTGTCTAATCAAAACACAAGATATCGTTTCAGAATAAGATATATCCCTAGCATAAATACTGACGATATCTTTGAGGAAGATTTAAGCTATACTTATCTTCAGAAACTACGTGAATTTTTCAATATAGATTTAGAAAAAAAGACTACAACAAAAGGTATACACCGTGATTTATGGGAAATTTATATATGTGTCTTGCCAAATAATGATTTTATTAAATTATCCGATTTTGGCTCGCGTGGGCAGCAGCGTGTTGGTATGTTATTTTTGCTTATGTCGATAGCAGAACTGTTTAAGAATAGAACGGGTAACTATCCAATATTATTATTTGATGACATTTTTTCAGAACTAGATAAGGAAAACGAAAATATGATTATTGATTTTATTTTGCAAAAACGGATACAAACATTTATTACAGGGGTTGATTACAATCTTGATAGCAAGTACAAAATTGCGAAAATAAATCTACAAGCAGATGCTCGATTTCTTAGATATTTATAAAAAGTTGGATTTTTTGCCAGAATATTTGCGTGTACAATACACTAACTTTATTATCAAGTATTTTCACAAAGTTGAATATAGACTTACCTTGGAGGAAATCTTTGTTAGATTAAAAGCTGATGAACCGATTGAATACATATTTAATCTTGCCGAATTTGGTGAGTGTCAACTGTATGTGGATAATAGAGTACTTATACCAAGGCAGGAAACATTGGAACTTGCGAAATTGTCTTTAGAGTATATTGCCTCACAAGATAATGTGCGGTGTGTATTAGATATCGGTACTGGGTCTGGATGTATCGCTATCTATTTAGCAGATCAGCTTCGTGATAGAGATATTTCGTTTTACGGTATTGATATCTCAAAAGATGCGCTAGATGTCGCAAATATTAATATTACAGAATATAAATTACAAAATAAGATTAAGCTGATACATACAGATTTTCGTGATTTGGAATTCGAAAATTTATCAGACTGTATGATAGTTGCTAATTTGCCATATATCCCAAATTCACGTAAATTGCCAAATAGTGTATATAAATACGAACCACATATTGCTTTGTTTGGTGGTATGAACGGTGACGAATTAATAACAGAGTTATTAAATAAAATTAAAAAAAGTGAAAATATTAAAAGATCTTTTTTGGAAATTGATAATGGGGAGATAATAGTTATTTGAAATATATGATTAAAAAAATTAATATTCTTTCATGAAACCAAGAACTAAAATAGTTTGTACTATAGGTCCATCCACATGGGATCCTGATGTTATAAAAGCACTAGTAGATCGAGGAATGAGTGTAGCACGTATCAATGCCTCTTTTGCTGATGCAGATGAGATAAAAAGAGTTACTACACTTATTAGAGAAATCACTGATGAGGTAGCTATAATGCTTGATCTAAAGGGACATAAAATCCGAATATCGGATATAGGCGAAGATCGTACATTAAAAGCAGGCGAAGTATTGGTCTTAAATACAAGGGAAAACGAGTTTGGTGATATTATCGTTAGTTATGAAAATTTACATCTTGATATAAAACCAGGTGCTCCGATATACATAGATGATGGTAAAGTAAGATTAAAAGTCGAGAAAATAGAAGGTACACGCATATTTTGTGTTGTTGAAAATAATTCGGTTCTAAAGAGACTCAAAACTGTCAACACTCCAGGTACAAAATTGAGTTTTGATCCTCTGACTGAAAAAGACAAAAAGGATATCAAGGCTGGTATTGAGGTCGGTGTGGATTTTATAGCTGGTTCTTTTATCCGCGATGTCAATGATGTAAATGCCATTAAAGAAATGATTAAGGGTACTGATATAGAAATAATAGCGAAGATAGAAGATCCACTTGGAGTACAAAATTTTGATGAAATTTTGAAAAACGTTTACGGTATCATGGTTGCTAGAGGTGATCTTGGTGTCGAAATGCCTTTTGAGGTGATACCAATATTACAAAAAGAGTTTATTCGTAGATGTAGAGAGGTGGCAAAGCCAGTGATAGTAGCTACACACATGTTAGAGTCGATGGTAAATAATCCGTCCGCAACACGTGCCGAGGTCAGTGATGTTGCTAATGCTGTTTTAGATAATACCGATGCCATAATGACATCTGCCGAAACATCGACTGGAAAGTATCCTATAGAAGCAGTTGAAACCATGTCTAAAACTGCAAGAGTTGCAGAGGAGTATTTTTTGCAACTTTATAAAAGCAGAAAATTGAATGATACGTTTTATTTAGATTACAAACTTATCACAGAATTTAACCCGGAAAAAAATGATGAAGTTGCTATCAGAGCTATCACCGTCGTCAATTCAGTAAAAGATGCAATAAATAGTATTGATACCGGGGCTATACTTATGTATACACGGGCTGGATTTACTGCAAGAATTATTTCCAAAATTCCAACAAATATACCAATTTATGCATATACACCTGATCCATCAAAAAGAAGACACTTATTGATGTCTAGAGGCATAAAACCTATGTTTATTCCTGACAATCTTATAAATAGACAAGAAATGATTAGTTATATGATTCAAGATGCACTAGAAAAACATTTGATTAAAAGAGGAGATAATGTTATTGTGATTATTAGTTCTTATTCATCATTTGGAGAAAAAGATTCATCGGCATTTGAAATCAGAAAAATCATCTGAATTTTTTCTTTTCTATTTAAACTAACTTTACATTCGTTTAGGATTTTAAAATCAGATCTAGTAAAGTTTATATCGTATACAGAACCTTAAAGTCTAGTTAGTAAATAAAAAAATTCTTATATGAAGACAAAAAACTTTTTTCCTAAGGATAACAAGAAATAAAAAAGGACCTCGATTTGAGGTCCTTTTTACCTATTTAATTTAACTTTATATCAAAATCTTCCCATCAAATACTGAATAGTTATATTGTAAAAGTAATCAGCTATTAATTGTTGTACGTTAGGTATATTTTGTAGTAAAAATTGTTGAATCTTCTGTACGATATTTGGATCGTTTGGTGCAGCATTTGGGTTATTTGCAATTTGCATAAACTCTGGTTTCTTATCCTCAGGAAGATATTTCATAATATAATCATAAATATCAACCTCTACTTTATTATAAAGTCTTGCTAGTTCAAATTGGAAAACTTCTTCACTTATATCAGGACCTGCCATGTTCAATTCCTGATCCATTTGAGGATCGATTGGAAAATTATTTTGTTTCATGTATTCACGAAAAACACTTGGCCTATATTTTCTATTAACCAAAGGAACAAGCTGGTTTAATATATTTGGATCATAAGGTACCTGCCTTGGTTGATTGGCGGGAGCTGCCATCATAGGAAGCGAACTTGGCATTTGACCACCTGCCTGTGGTGTTGTTGCTGGCTGTTGCATTGGTTGCTGTGGTGCTGCTTGAGTTGGGGCTGGACTTTGTTGAGCAACTGGTTGAGGCACATTTCTACCATCATTTACCGCGAATGGATCATTAGATACTGGTTGAGATGATTGTATTGGACTGGCTGGTTGAACACCAGACGATGTTGACTCTGTAGTAGTAGCACCATACTGTGCCATAAATTGTTGTAGATTTATTGTGTTATTATTTTGATCTGACATGGTCAATAATCATATTAGATATTTTGTATACGTCTGTCAACAGTTGTGATTTATACCGATTTATAGAGAATCTTTAGGTGTTGAGGAGGATATCTTTTTTACTTCTTGTAGTATCTTTTGTGTCAGGATATTCGCGTTCTCTGGTGAAAATTTTTGACCCTTAAAATAAGTTTTTAATGCTATTTCTAAGGCAAATTCAAGATTTTCTTGGAGATTGTAATCAGGTATGTAGTTGTATGATTCAAATACTTTCTGTGTGTTTTTGTTTATATTTATGTGTTGTGACGGCGAGTAGTTTTCTGTAATGAAAAAATCGATCGGTAACTCGAAAAACTCAGATATTTTTTTGAGTTTATAGATATCAATATGTCTTTTTGCTGATTCGTACTGAAAAAGTGTTATTTTTTTTATACCTAAATAATTCGCTAGAGCATTTCTTTTACATTTAAACAATTTTATTACATGCCTAATTTTTCTACCTATATTTTTATAAAATTTTTTAATTTCCAAATTTTTGTCGTTTTCCATGAGAAAATTTGTTGTAATATTTTCATTTTATCATAATATATTTACGATCTTATAATTAAATGATGGATTTAGTAATTTCAGAAAAGGGCTTTAAACCAACATTAATTGATAAAATTAAGTCCTTTAAACATCTAATAGTTATTATAACAATATTCTAAAATATATCTCTCAATATAATTAAGGACAAACTTTTAAAGTTGATTCTTTGTGAGATATTAAACAATACCCAAGCTTTATATTATACAATTTTAATCTGATACATTTGCAATAAAGGTCAAAATAAGAACATATTTGGCTGTCATAATCCATTTAGGTAAGAAGAATTAATGCTTTAGTGATAATGCCGATGATTCCTTTTCTGAGAGAAGAATATTGCGTAAGCTGGATTTTAAATTTCTGATACTTGTCAAAATTTGACATTGGTTGTATCATACTCATGTTTATCGGGGCGTTAGCTCAGCTGGTAGAGCAGCGGCCTTTTAAGCCGCGTGTCACTGGTTCGAATCCAGTACGCCTCACCAAACGCTACTTTGTATTTTAAAGCTAACATTTTACACATTTATTTTTTATAATTTTTCCTTTATAATTATCTCGATGGAAAATCGTCGTGAAGGTTGTGTTTTTTCAAATGTGCGTGTTGCTATTCCTGTTGTGTTGGCTGCGATAGCACATACTCTTTTTAATGTTGACATTTTTACTGCTGGAATATATTTCACATCTCATTTTGCAAACTATCTCTTTGAGAGAAAGGTGACACCTTTTATGTTGCTAGCGCTTCCTACGTTGTTCGTTCTGTCAACACAAGGCATTATAGATCATGAATTAACCAATTATCTATTATATCACATTACCGCGGGTTTATTTACTAGTACAACACTCAAGTTGCATGCAGGTAGTTTCTTGACAAATGTAGTACGTTCTATAAATGGATGGTTTGCCAAATTATAGTTTTTACAAAGGGATAGTGTCACTTCAATATGGTTATGACTCGGGTATGAGTCCGGACTATCAATTCGGTTTTGCCTTTCATCCTACGTTTTTAGATACACGTTTTATTCATTCACTACAATAGTGAGTATTTCTATTATTCTAATATTGTCTAAATTTATATTAAGTATGATACGAGCGGTTGGACTGATGATTATAAAAATGACGCAGAGATTGAAAAGGAGTGTTGAAATAAAGCTTGCATAACATAAATAAGTGCCTCAAGAATTCTTTGCATAATATCATCCTGAATTGATAAAGGTCATAAAATGATATGTGAAGCAGTTGGTTTGTTGAGCCTAATTTTTATTTGTATATTGTAACTGTGTACATCACTTTTGATTAAAAATAAAACGATTCCTTTATTTATTGACTTTATATTGATTTTTATGTGATGCCACAGATTAACTCAAATCTATGCTAGTATTTTTTGTTCTCATTTTATTGTAGGCATATAGAATGTACAATTCATTTTTAAATATGATAAGACTCGATAAAAGGCCCAAACTACCATTTTTGGGGGCAAAAATGTACTGGAGTGTAATTGATTTTTGTTGTAAGTATTTCGGTACGTACATTTCGATAAAGACAAATAAAAAACTAAAAAAGAAATACATTATAAGGAAATATACAAATACAATACATGCAATAGATGGAGAGATAGAAGTAGGTGAAGATCCAAATGACAAATCATCTATTAAGCATACGAAGAAGGAGACACAAGTCCCAGAGATAAGGATTATAATAAATCATAAGCATTTTGATTTCGTAAATCTTTTTGATTTATCGATTAAACTAGTGGATGTTTATGGATCCTGGTATAGACAACATGTCAATGTTGAATCAAAGGTTAATATCCTGTGTAATAAATATTTACGGGAGATATACTTCCTATGTAAATCATTAGAATACTTCTACAAAACAAATGAAGTCTTGATACATAATGTCCATATAAAAAAGTTAAAAAACACAATTACTGGAGTTTTATCGACATGTGACGAAAATGGGATAAGTTTTGAAATAGACACAACCGAAATATTAGATTTATTACAAAGACATCTATTTTTTAATCACAAATCAGAACAGTCCGAGATAAGCCCAAGTGTAATAATACAAAGACTGAAATATTTATTATCCAATTTATATCTAAAGATAGAGCACCTATTGCAATCAATTATATTCGAAATAGCATGTTTAGAAGTAGAGAGACTGACTGATCTGCATAAATTATTAGCAATTTTTGAAAAAAATTACGCAAATGGGCGCAGTATAAAAGAATACATACAGCTTATAAACCGAGAAAAAGATCCAATAAAAAAATCAGAGTTAGAGATGAAAGCTTGCCAGCTTTTGGTTGATTTTCTAAGATGTTCTCATTTTTTTGTTTATGAAAGGGAGATTTTTGATATAGGTGAAATTTATCACACTCGCAGGATGAATTGTACTGGTATTGCTTTAATGACATATATTTTATTGAACAGATACCTAGATGTAGAACATTGTATAGTCCAAACATATCATCATCTATCTAATATAGTTAGGTTATCTAATGATTATTTGGCATATTTGGATGAATCTGTTTTTCTTGTGAAAGATCAGCGTAAGAATGAATACCTCAGAAGAAGTAAACTAACTAGATGGACCTATGTGATAGATCCTGTGCCAAATTCGACTCTGGCATATTGCTTATCGATTGAAGGTGATAATCATATATATTATTTTCATTCATTTGTTTGGGAATATTATGTATCAAAAAGGAGATTAAATCGTGAACAAAGAATCTTTGTGGCTAAAGAGTTACTCAGGAGTATGCCAAATAGTCCAATGGATATAATTAATTTTGTAGCAGGTTATTTAAAACAAATTAAACTAGTAAAATATAAATTAAATTTGTCTATAAAGGAAAAACATATAATTGAAAGATTTTACAAATCTTGGATAAGGATTTCTGTAAGAAGAAACTGGGGATACATGTTTATGTATAGATGTGCTGGTCTTAGCCACTTTTATTATATCATTGGTGAGAAAGATAAGTCTTTCTACTATGCCAATCTTGTCATGAATCTATATAAGTATGATATGAGCAGCTGTACTGATGCTTATTATGATAATGAAGTAGAGAAGAGAAAGATGATTGAGAATAGTTTATGGCTCGTCAGGGAATCTATCAAAACTGATGTACAAAATCGCCAAGTAGATTTACCTGAAATAACATGAATCAGATTGAATTTTTTCAATATGGATCTTTTAAAATAATGTACTACTTACACAAAAAAACAAAAATACTCTAAAATATTTATTGGGACATATGGTTATAAAAATAAGGTATTAGGCTTTGCCTGATACCGTGACTCGCTCCGGGCTTCGCCCGGAGCTTTTTATAACTGAATAATCTCCCTATTTTTTGCAATCAAGAGGTTAGCATTAGGTCGATGGATATAAGGCTGATAATGACATTACGATGACGTTGCAAATTTTGGAATTATGGATTATTTAAAGTTATCAACACAATTTTTATCTTGTTCAACACAGGATAGCATGAAAATTAGATACATTTGAGAAAAAACATCATGGACATTGGATTTTGAGACGATAAATGCGAGTTTTGGGGGCATTTTGGTTTGATATACATATGGAAATGAGGTTACAGTTTGTAATTGTAGAAGGTATGAGACGATTGCAAAAGTATAATTAAATGATACAGCTCACATCATATTATGTTCAGATATAATATTTGTGAAGTATCAAATTCCAAGTTTGTATCTTGTAGATGTCTATGTGTAATTTGAGTACGTTATTTATCTTTCTCATCTACCGTTCCCACAAAGATGGTATAATTTATGCTAATTTCATAGCATAAATATAATGTTAATGAACCATGAAATTCAAAAACGTAAACACAAAAAATTTTGATTATCTGATAGCCCTAGATTTGGGCATTACATCACTAGGTTGGGCGGTGATAGAGATAGATGAAGAAAACGCTGACGGTGAAAAATATGATGTAAAGAGGTTGATAGATGTGGGAGTGAGAGTCTGGGATAGTATTGAGGATGAAAAAGGAAATTTACCGTCACAAAAAAGAAGAGAGGCGAGGGGATTAAGACGAGTCATAGACAGAAGGCAACAGAGATTAAGAAAAATTAAAAATATTTTTATACAAAACTATCCCGCTGTCTTCAAAGACAAAGAATTTTTTGAGTCACAAGAATATTTTGGTATCAATCCATATGAAGTAAGAGTAAAAGGACTGGATGAGGCTTTGTCTTTACCAGAATTGGCTAGGGCGGTATTGCATCTCGCAAAGAGAAGGGGATTTAAATCCAATGCCAAAGATGCAAATAAATCAGAGGCAAATAAGAGTGATAAGGGATACAAAAATGCAATACAACAAACGGAACAAAGACGATCAGAAAGGAACTATCGCACAATTGGCGAGATGCTTCTAAAAGACGAACTATTTGTTGAGAGAAAAAGAAATGAGGGTGAAAATTATATTTTTGGCGCAAAGAGAGAGATGATTTTACAAGAGCTGAAAATGATTTTAGATAAACAGGTTGAACTTGGTGTAATAAATCGTGAAATTGCAGATCAGCTATATAATACGGTGGGGTACCAGAGACCATTTGCTACTGCGGAAAGTATTAAGAAAAATGTAGGATACTGTGAAATATACAAAGATGAACCTAGAGCGCCAAAATATGCTCCTAGTGTAGAATTTAAGTCATTGTGGGAGAAAATTAATAATTTGACATGGGTAGATACAAGAAATGGTAAATGGGAAGATGGTTATTTGACAGATGATCTAAGACAAAAGTTATTCGAGTTGGCTTTAGAGAAAGAAGAGATTACGTATTATGATATCAGAACAAAAGTACTGGGACTGTCAGAAGAAGATAAAATTTACTTCAAATCATGTACCTATTTTGATAAGGTCAAAAGTTCTAAAAAAAGTAAAAAAGAAAAACAAGACGAATCACAAGTAGAAGCTGAACAAAGCACCACACAAAATGAAGGATCAAAGAAATCACAAGAGGATCAAGAGCGTTGGATCCGTATACCGACAAAAAAAGCTGAAAACAGAAAATTTTTTGCCCTAAAAGGATACCATTTGTTAAAAAACTGTGGTTTGTCAGAAGATAAATTCAATCCACTTTTTGCCGAGCTTGACAAATACGATACTGCCGATAAGCTGGTAGAGATAATGAATTATTCTTATACTAAGGAGGAACTAGAACAAAATTTGACGAATGCAGGTTTATCCGAATATTCCAAGGGTCTTAAGAATGTATATGTTGATTTCTCTGGTACCTCAAATCTTAGTCTCAGAGCTTGTAGGGAGATGTTGCCATTGCTTAGGGATCAGGCTCTTAAATACAGTGAAGCTTTAGCATACATTCGATCAAACAATCCTCAAGAGGCAGTATCTAAATATGACCAACTACCTGAGGTAGCATATGATGATATTCGTAATCCTGTAGTTCATAGAGCTATTGCACAGACAAGAAAAGTAGTCAATGCACTTATTCAACGATATGGTAAACCTAGTTTGATACATATTGAGTTAGCTAGAGAGATGAAATTGCCCAAGGATGAAAGGGGAAAATTATCTAACCAAAATCGTGATCGTGAAGAGAAGAATAAAGAAATTCAAGCCGAGCTAGAGAGATTGGGTATACCGGTAAACGGTACAAATATAACAAAGTTTAAATTGTGGAAAGAGCAGGATCATAAATGTGTATACTCAGGACGTGAAATCACAGTGGATGACTTCATCAATAGCACTGAAATAGATCATATATTACCATTTAGTCGAAGTCTTGATGATAGTATCAATAATAAAGTATTGGTATTTGCACAAGAAAATCAAAATAAAAGTGATAGAACTCCATTCGAGTATTTCGGTCATGATACAGAAAGATGGGAACGAATGAAACAGATCTGGACGGATGTAATGAAACTTCATCCATCAAAGATTGCTAGATTATTGACAGAGAACTATTCTCAAAGAGATTTAAATTCATTTTTGGAAAGAGATTCTAACGATACTAAATATGCTTCTAGATTTATCAAAAACTATCTAGAAAATAATTTATTGTTTAAAGAAAGTAAGAAGCTAAAAAGAAGAGTTTATACCTTCCAAGGGTTACTAACGAGTCTTCTCAGAAAAAGTTACGGACTAAACAAGGATAGAGAGGAAAATCTTAGACATCATGCACTTGATGCGGTAATTGTGGGAGTTGCAAATCAAAAGATGCTAATGAGATTTACTGAGTGGTATAAAATCAAAGAAAATAGACAAAAAGTATTGGATAAAAGCGTGGATCCTGAATCTATCAAGTTTGCACCCGAACCATGGCCAAATTTTAGAAAAGATGTGAATATACGTATATTTAGTGATAATCCTATAGAGGAACTGAGAGAAGAAGGAATATTAGATAAACAGTATGGTGAAGAGTACGTAAGATTCATACGTCCTCTTTTCGTGTCTAGGATGGCAAAATATAAGATAACAGGACCTATACATGAAGAAACAGTGAAATCTATTCGTAAGATAAATGGTAAAGCATACTTTATAAAAACTATTAGCCTTACTGAGCTTCAGAAATCTAATTTTGAAAAAGATCTCAATTCAAGGAATCTAAAAGGTATGATCATAGCTGATCCAGAAACTATCAGAGTGCTTAGGGAGAGATTAGAGGAGTATAACTGGGATGCAAAGCAAGCTTTTATCGAGCCAATATACAAACCATCACGAAATCCAGAACGAAGAAACAGAATAAAACGAGTAAAAATAGTAGAGCGTCCTGCAGTGACATATGTGACTCTCAAAAGAGGCAAGGGCAAAGGCTATGCTGACAATGGTAGTATAGTACGCGTAGATGTTTTCAGGAGAAAGGGTAGATATAAGTCGGTTCCGGTATATGCTAGCTGGGTAGGGCGTCATGATCTACCGACACAGTATACACCACTGAAAGATAATAAACACATCGATGATACATTTGAGTTTTGTTTTAGCTTGTATCCAGGGGAGCTAGTATATCTAAGTGATGGAGTGAGTGGAGAATATCTATATTATGTGACGATGGATTCAACGGCGTCCGGTAAGTATAATTTCCGTACTCATGATGGGTCCCATCCAAAAAGTGGTTTTTTAAAAAAGAAAGGCAATAAAGACAGCAAAAAGAAAGAAGGAGGTGACAAGGTGAAAAACTTGAGAAAAGGTATTACCAAACTGAAAGTTTTTGAGAAGAAATATATAGATGTCTTGGGTTTTATCCATGATGTGAAAAAAATGAAACGTATGCCATTGTTGTTGAAAAAGAGATGAGTTTTAGATACATACATTTTAGTGACTATGGAAAGCTCAATATAAAAGATAATAGACTAGTATATACAAAAGATGACAAAGAGATAATAGATATACCGGTAGATGATATCTCGGCTATAGTCATAGAGAGCAGGCAAATGGTTTTGACATCATATCTTATATCATACTGTGCTAGTCATGATATATTGATCATATTTTGTGATGAAAAACATTTACCGAATGCGATAGCGATACCATTTCATAGTTTCGGACGTCAGAGACTCAGAGTCGAGAAGCAGATTTCTTTATCTTTGCCATTCAAAAAACAATTGTGGGCACGTATAGTTAGACAAAAGATTATTAATCAGGCAAAATTATTGGATAAACTCAATAATGAAACATCAATACAACTTTATTCTCTAGCTGATGATATCAAGTCTGGCGATAGTGATAATAAAGAGGGATTGGCATCTAAAATATACTTTAGATCCTTATTTGGCGAAAATTTTTCTAGAGAAGATGATAATCATGCAGTTAATGGCCTTTTGAATTATGCATATAGCATAGTCAGAGGTTCTATCAGTCGTACTTTGGTGGCTCATGGCTTTATACCATCTTTAGGTATTTTTCATAAAAATCAATATAACAATTTTAACCTTAGCGATGACTTGATAGAACCTTATAGACCTATTATTGATAGTTATGTGATAAATTTATTTGAGAATGGAATGAACAATATTCAGAGTAAAGAGGTAAAATTTGAGTTATTAAAAATATTTGAATACAGGGTATTACATAACGATAAAAAGATAAATATAAAACAAAGTGTTGATGTATTAGTTGATACTTTAGTTATGAGTATAAATGCAAAAGATCCAAAAAGGTTATTATTGCCGGAAATTATATTCCTATAGCAAAAATTTTGTGTTATAATACTCGTAGTTTTAACTTATGAGTAAGTATATGAGGATACTTGTTTTATTTGATTTGCCGGTTGTTACTAAAAAACAACGTAAGATCTATGCACGATTTAGAAAAGCACTCATCAAAGATGGCTATGATATGATACAGTTTTCAGTATATCAGCGTATCTGCAATGGTCTGGATATGGTAGATAAG
>JAOAGR010000005.1 GCA_026415655.1 Candidatus Dojkabacteria bacterium | reverse complement strand
CTACAAGGACCACACCAATCAGCATACATGTCTACTATGGTGTAACCTTCTTTTATGAAATCAAAAAAGTTTTGGTTGTTTAAGATTGTCATAGCATGTGATTATTTATCTTTTTATTTGTAATGTCAAACATTATTTGTTATCAACTACTTCTCCCTCTTTTGCCGATAAGTCATCATTTGATTTATTCTCACCTTCACTATTTGCAGAAGATACTCTACTAGCTATTTCAGTTATTTTATTTTGTACTTCAGCAACTATTGTTTTAATTTCAGTTATAGAGGGGGCAATTTGGTTGACTAAGTTTTGAAGTTTTTCTGTTGTTTCGTTTATATATTTTTTGTCATCTTCGGATAACTTATCTTTGGCCTCAGATTCTAATTTTTTGAGTGCGGATATTGCTGACTCAGCTTCGTTTTTGGCTTCTGCTAATTCACGCTTTTTCTTGTCTTGTTCGGCATATTTTTCGGCTTCTTTAATGAGACGATCGACTTCTTCATCTGAGAGATTTGTAGAAGCTTTTATAGTGATATCTTGCTGTTTACCCGTATCTAAATCTTTTGCGGTAACTTTTAATATTCCATTAGCATCAATATCGAAAGTCACTTCAATTCTTGGTACACCTCTTGGTGCAGGTCTTATCCCTTCGAGTATAAATGTACCAAGCACTTTATTGTCAGCGGCCATTGGTCTTTCACCCTGCAATACCTTTATTTCTACTGCGGTCTGATTATCAGCTGCAGTACTAAATATCTGAGTTTTAGCATAAGGAATTGTTGTATTTCTTTCGATTAATTTAGTCATTATTCCTCCTTCTGTCTCAAGGCCGAGTGAGAGTGGTGTTACGTCAAGAAGTGTAATATCATGTACATTTCCTTGTATAACTCCAGCTTGTATGGCTGCTCCTACAGCGACTACTTCGTCGGGATTTACACCTGTATGTGGTTTTTTTCCAAAATATTTTTCTACTTCTTCTACAATTTTTGGCATTCTTGTCATCCCACCAACAAGAACGATATTATTAATATCTGAAGATTTCTTGCCTGCATCTTCAAGAGCTTTTCTGACAGGTTCAAATGTGGCTTTGACGAGATCATCCACTAGTTCTTCAAATTTTGCTCTTGTTAACGTCATGTTAAGATGTTTTGGACCACTTGCATCAGCGGTGATATAAGGAATATTAATTATTGTCTGAGTTACTGATGAAAGTTCTATTTTCGCTTTTTCTGCAGCTTCTTTTAGTCTTTGTAATGCAGCCTTATCTTCTCTTAAGTCTATTCCATTTGCTTTTTTAAATTCATCAGCAAGATAATCGATAAGTCTCTGATCGAAATCATCACCACCAAGATGGGTGTCACCATTTGTTGCTTTTACTTCAAATACACCATCGCCAATTTCTAAAACAGTAACATCGAAGGTACCACCACCAAGATCATAAACAACTATTGTTTCGTCATGTTTTTTATCAAGTCCATAAGCTAATGCAGCCGCTGTAGGTTCGTTGATTATTCTTTCGACTTCCAATCCTGCTATTTTTCCTGCGTTCTTAGTTGCTTGTCTCTGAGCATCATCGAAATATGCTGGTACTGTAATAACTGCTTTTGTCACTGGTTCTCCGAGATATTTTTCAGCATCTGCCTTCAATTTTTGTAACACCATTGCCGATATAGCCTCTGGTGCAAGCCAATCATCACCAAACTTGACTTCAACACCACCATTTTCTGCTTTTCTGATAGCAAATGGTAATTTTTTGATGTCCCTTTGTACTTCTGGATCATCAAATCTTCGTCCTATCAATCTTTTTATTGAATAAAAAGTATTCTCTGGATTTAACACAGCCTGATTTTTTGCTGCGATACCGACTACTCTCTCCCCGTTTGATAAGATAGCTACTACAGAAGGAGTTGTGTTATTACCTTCCGCATTTGGTATTACTTTTGTTGTCCCGGATGGCTGTGTATATGCCATGCAGGAGTTTGTTGTTCCTAGATCTATTCCTATTATTGCTGCCATAGCGAATATATTGTAAAACAAAATTAGCAGATGTCAAGTTAGAGTGCTAAAAGGCTTATTATTGGAAATAGTTCGTATATCAAAAATAAGATTAAGGTAATTAAAACTATACCAACTGCAAATGCTGATATATCTTTGATTATCTTTATCTTGTCATTGTGATTAGAATCTATTAGATCGCAAATTTTTTCTATTGCGGTATTGAAAGCTTCAAATGCTATTAGATTTACTATTAGAATTATTGTAATTATAGTGTTTATATATTCAGAAAAAATCCACGACACAAATGCTATAGATATTGCAAATATAACTAACACAACAAAATATGGATCTGTTTGAAATGTATGTGTAAATCCGTCCAAAAAAACTCTGATTTTGCGAATAATAGTTTTTATAGTCTTTTGCATTGTTATTATTCATTTTATATCATTTCAATTGTGAAGCCTAATGCAAAGTACATAATGCCTTCTTTTCCTTTAGGAATTTATTATTCTAGGTTAGATAGTTCGTCTTATTTGATACATACAATATTTAAGAATAGATCTTTTGATGAGAGTAAGATTTTGGAATTTTTAAATATACATACTCAAGACTATGCTGCTCCTTCTTTGATATATGATGTACCAAAAGCAACAGAAATTATTAATAAATTTATTAAAGAAAGAAAAAAGATTGCAATACACGGAGACTATGATGTGGATGGTATTAGTGCTACTGCAATTTTGTGGGATTATCTGTATAGACATAAAAAGGCAGATGTAATACCTATAATTCCAAACAGGTTAACTGACGGTTATGGGTTGTCAGACAAAACTATACTGAAGGCTATAAATGAAGGCTGTGAGCTTATAATTACTGTTGATTGTGGAATAAAAGATATAGAGCTTGTTTCAAAATATAAAGATAAAATAAGTTTTATTATTACTGATCATCATAATTTTAGATATGATGAAAATGGTAATTTTTTACTGCCAGATGCACTGTGTATTGTGCACCCTGGTCATCCTAAGGGTAATTATCCTGACATTATTTCGGGTGCGGCCACAGTTTGGAACCTTGTAAGATACATGAGTAATGATCATTCTGAAATAATTGATTATTATTCTGATTTACTTACGATATCTACTATATGTGATGTGCTACATTTGACAGGAGAAAATAGAAAAATAGTCAAGAAAAATATTGATAAATTACACCGTACAAATAGAATAGGATTAAAAAAACTTATAAATTATCTTTCTTTAGATAAAGTTACAACATATGATATTGGTTTTAAAATTGGTCCAAGGATTAATGCTAGTGGTAGAGTAATTGGTGATCCTTATTTGCCTTTGAGATTTTTATTGACGAATTCTTCAAAAAAAGCAGATTTTTATATTGGTGAATTAAATAGATTAAATTCTAAAAGGCAAGAGTTGACTGAAGAAATACTAGAAGAAGCGGATTCTCGCGTAGATTGTAGTGAAAAATTTATATTGGTATGTGGAAAAAATTGGTCCGAAGGTATAGTAGGACTGATTGCTAGTAGATTGTCAGAAAAGTATGGCAAGCCTACTTTCGTATACACAATAAACGAAGAAAACAAGATTGTAGGATCTGCGAGATCCAAATCCGACATGATTTACCTAACAGATGTATTGTTTGAGACTCGTCAGCATTTATTACGTTTTGGGGGACATAAGTTTGCCGCAGGTTTTGCCAGTGATAAGGATAAAATAAATGGATGGAATGAATCTTTGGTGTGCTTTTTTGATAAATATAGTGAAGAAGAACTAACAAAAAAAGTAACTCTTGATGCAGTAATCGACAATTTTTCTATGATTAATGTAGATGATGTGAAAAATATAGATTTATTTGAGCCATTTGGCATGGGAAATGAAAAACCATTATTTTTGTCTCAAGATCTTAAAGTTGAAAGTATTCAAAGGTTCGGAAAAAATCAAGAATATATTTCTTATATATTCACAGATAGACACAAAAACACAATCCGTGGTGTCAGTTTTGACGGAGTTGTCTTGAATGATTCTGACAATGTAGTATTTGAACTTATGGAAGACCAGTGGAGCCCAAATGGCTATAGTTTGAAGATCGTTGATGTTTTAAGATAAAATTAGATTTATGCTAAATATATATCAACAAAACATTATCGATTATTATAAAAATCCAAGATATCATTATGCTTTAGATGATTATGATGAGATGGTATCAGAAGTTAATACAATATGTGGAGATGCTGTAACGATTTATATTAAAAAACAGGCAAATGGTAAATTATCGTTTTCTTTTTTAGGTGAAGGATGTGCGATATCGCAAGCTGCAACATCTATGTTGTTAGAAGATCTAAATGATACAGATGATATAGAAGAGATTAGGGATAAAATTAACTTGGATTATGTAAAATCACTTTTGGGTATACCTTTGGACAATCCAGCGAGGCTTAAATGTGCAAACCTTTGTATAGTATCTCTTAGAAAAAGTAAGATCCTAGGAATTTGAATAATAATAATCAATATTTAAATTTAAATAAATGTTAGATTATTTAAAATATTGAAATAAAGATTATATTAAAGAATATTTTTACTAATTATATAAAATAAAATTTTAACATGAGACTCAAGTTAATTTATTAAGGCATGTTATCGTCAAAAATTGTTAATACCGTGAATGATTAAATTGGACATTTTTTCAAGTAAATCCTAAATGATCTTCATTAGTGTCGATAGAAACCAAATACAAGCAAATACTATCAAATTTTTCGTAAACTCAATATTATTATAGTTAGATATTTTGAGATCTTATTTTTGTCACAGTTATTATTCCCGATATGACTATACCTAATGCCAAGACACAACCTAGAATAGCTAAAATAGGAATTAACATGTTATTATCTTGATCCGAATCAGTTTGATTTTGATCAGTATTTTTCTTATTGGAGTCAGTTGCTGATGTAACGTTTGTGGATTGATTGATTCCGGTTTTTGGTGTTGATGTATTTGAAGGTGATTTATTAATCTCATCACCAGGATCGGTTGTTTTTATAATGTTCTGGGTTGGCGTTAAGGTAGTGTTTTCTAGTCTTGAGGTTGGTGTAGGGCTAGGAGTGTTTGTTCTTTGTGTTGTATTGGTAGGCTTAGGAGTATTAGTTGGACTTGGTTTTGGTGTAGGAGTTAATGTTCGTGTCGGGGTGTTCGTTGGTGATTGTATAGGAGTATTTGTTGGATAATTGGTGGGGGTTGGCGATATTATTGGTGTTGGGCTAGGTGTTGGTGTCCAAGTCGGTGATGGATTAACTGTCGGTGTGGGCGATGATGTTGGGGTGAGTGTTGGTGTAGGACTAGCCGTATCAGTGGGAGTTGGTGTTGGAGAGGGTGTATTGGTATGAGTTGGTGTTGGAGTGGGTGTATCGGTATGAGTTGGTGTTGGAGAGGGTGTATTGGTATGAGTTGGTGTTGGAGTGGGTGTATCGGTATGAGTTGGTGTAGGAGCTGTCTCTTATACACATCTGACGCTG
>JAOAGR010000002.1 GCA_026415655.1 Candidatus Dojkabacteria bacterium | reverse complement strand
GTATATTATCCAATATTAACGATGCATAAAAAATTTTTCAACATAAAACACAATTATTTTTTATGAACATGATTAGAGTACAGTAAATAGATAATATTTTCCTTTATAAAGATTATAAACTAAGAATAAAAAAGAAATTAAATTTAAAATATAAAATCATTCAATCTGGAGCCACCTAAGGGATTCGAACCCATGACCTACGGTTTACGATACCGCCGCTCTACCAGCTGAGCTAAGGTGGCAATATTTAATTTTAACACATAAATAAATCAAAATAATAATTAAATAATTAGTATGCTAACTTAATTTGTTGGTTATTATACACAGGAACTGTTGCTTTAGGTGCATTTGGATCAGGATTCATACGTCTTAAAATATCTTCCTCTACTATGGCTTTATCTTTACCGTACATAGTACGTGATATCTGTATAGCTATATCTCTAATAGTTGGATTACCTTGTGGCCATTTTTTAAATGTTGTTTTTATGGAAAATGGATCTACATATCGTCCATCGACCATTAGTTTTATATATGCAGTCTGATTGGGTAGATTCAAAAGATCATTTTTATCAAATGTTGGAGAGAAAACTTCCTCTAGATATGGAGCATCATCTGGACCAACTCTAAATGCAACTATGGTTCCAACATTTCCAAACACCGCATCCCTGATCTCCTTACGCATCTGTCCTGTATACTGGTTTGCTACAGTTAAATTCAGCCTAAACTTTCGAGCCTCAGATAATATTTCAGCAAAGCTGTCTGTTGCGAAATTTTGGAATTCGTCAACATATAGGAAAAAATCTTTTCTTTTTTCTTGCGGAATATCAACACGCGTCATGGCCGCACGTAATATTTTTGGAACCAGAAGAAGTCCTAAAAACTCTGAGTTCTCCTTACCTATTCTACCTTTTGATAAATTGATAAGTAAAATTTTTCCACTATCCATCACTTGTCTTAGTTCAAAAGCAGACTTAGACTGTCCAAGCATATTACGCATAACACGATTAGAAATAAATCTATCTAATTTTGAAGTAAAATAACCAAGAAGCTCACCACGTCTATTCTCAGGTGTAGAGGGAACTTCTTTTGTCCAATAATCTATAACAAAAGGATCGGTTGCATACTGTAAAAGATGATTAATTACATTCCAATCCAACAAAAGGCACTTCATAGCTTCAATAAGAGTGGTACCAGGTTTTGACATCGCTAAAAGTAAAGTACTTCTAATAGCACGTTCCAGAACCGGTCCGGTAATACCTTGATTATTGGGATCAAATAACTTTTGGATCATTGCGTAAAATGAGTTAACGACTGCATGCTTATCTTCTTCACTATAATTTTCTAGAATATTGAATCCAAATGGACGTTCAAAATCTCCAGGATCCCAATAAATTACATCCTCAATGCGATGTGGTGGTATGCGTTCTAAAAGCCATTCTACCTCTTCACCGTGTGGATCAATAAAACATATACCATGTCCTGCATTTATATCTTGAAGTGCCAAATTATCCATAAATTTAGACTTACCAGTACCTGTCTGACCAATGATATACATATGTCTTCTACGATCATCAATGTTGCCCATACATACATCCCTTGTCATCCCGCGAAAATTAGCTACACCAAGCCATACACCTTTTGTATGTACAGATTCGTGTGCTGGTGCCATCTTTGCAAGTAGCCAGTCAATAAATGGTGTTTCTACGTTCTTATTTGGAAAATGAAATACAGTTGCCAACTCTGATACATTTAAAACAGATTGTTTTGCCCAGATTGGCGGAATGCGATTTATAAAGTCATTAATAATATTCTTTTTTCGTAAATAACTTTTCAGCCATCCTTTAGGTTTATATTCAGTAAAACTATTACCCTGTGCATTTGTAAACTGACCGAAAGAATCTTTTACTGTTGTTAGTATACGTTTTGCATTCAATTCGTCATAAGATACAGAAATTAATCTAATTGTCAGATCAAAACCGACCTTAGAAATTTTATCAGTAATGAGTTGTATTACTTCTTGTGGAATGCTAGGTCCTGATTTATTTTCAGGATCCTTCATTTGTTTATCTACAGACTTTATCAAACTTCTTCCTTCCTTTGCCCAAGAATCGTTTGCAGGAGTCATTAAAAATTGCACAGCAAAAGATTCGTTGTCTTGTAACTTTGCTATGGTACTTGTCAATACATTCATTGGGTCATTAACTAACCTATCTTTTTCATGGGTGAGAATAGGATAATATGATTCTTTTTTTAATCTTAATTCTGCAAATTCAACATAACAATCATCAAAAAACAAATTATAATCACTACTTCTAAGCACCTCTGCTTTAGGATACGCACCTAAAATCTGTTTTTCGACAGAATCAGCAATGCTAGAAGAACAGACAACATAAAAAATTATCTTCTGTCTAAACGCTACTACCTCAAATGAAATAATCTTTTGCGGATTTGCTATAAAACTGAATTTGTTGTTTTCAAGTAGAGAATGTAATGAAGAATACATCTGCACGGCATTAGAAATGTCATATTCATTATTTTTCGGTACACGTACTATGAAATATGTTAGATCATCGGTATATTTTGCATATGAGTCGCGTCGGATATCATCTAATATAAAAACAATAACCAAATACAAAAAATATATCATTCCAGCAAATATGGCCAAAATAAAAACCCAAATCAAAACATCAGGACTTAAGAATACTTCCATAAAACAATACATATAATACCATAAAAAATTTACAATTTATAGTTTTGAAATATTTATAAAACCAGTGATAATTTTGTTTATTACAAAATATATACTACAATTAATTGATGGCTACTCTAAAAGAACTAAGAGATGCAAGAATAGTCAAATTAAATAAACTCAGAGAATTAGGTGTTGACCCATACCCTGCAAGGTCATACCGCAATACAAAAATATCATTAATTACAACTCAATTTGATAATTTTGAAAATAAAACAGTTGTAGTTGCTGGTAGGATCAAAGCAATACGTACTCACGGGGGCTTAGCATTTATTGACATTAAGGATCAATCCGGTCAAATACAGCTTTATATTAAAAAAGAAAACTTTACCGAACATAACTATAAAAACAGCGAACTTGGCTTTGATAATATAGATCTATTAGATATTGGTGATTTTGTAGAAGGACATGGGAAGGTAGTAAAAACAAAAAGGGGCGAGATCTCTATCGAGATATCGAAATTGCGGCTATTGACCAAATCTTTAAGACCCATGCCCAGCAAATGGGATGGATTAAAAGATGTAGAATTTAGACTTAGACGAAGATATGTTGATACAAATGTGAATCAGGAAGTATTTGATAGATTCATAAGAAGGTCTCGTTTTTGGGAAGCTCATAGAGAATTTTTCAAAAAAGAAGGATTTATCGAAATAAATATACCAGTACTTGAATCAGTAACAGGTGGCGCAGATGCCAAACCATTTGTTACTCATATGGATGCTATAGATACCGATTTTTTCCTAAGAATCTCACAAGAACTTTATCTAAAAAGACTGATAGGAGGTGGCTATGAAAAAGTCTATGAAATAGGACCCAGATTTAGAAATGAAGGGTTATCTGATGAACACTTGCCAGAACACATTGCAATGGAATATTACTGGGCATATGCCGACTATAGGATAGGAATGGAATTTACAATAGAACTTTTTAGATATGTCTATGAACAAGTGTATGGAACGTTAAAATTTAACATCAGAGGATTTGAGATAGATCTTGCAAAAGATTGGCCAAGAATCGATTTTGCAACAATAATAAAAGAAAGATTTAATGTAGATATATTCAATACAAACCTTGATGAAATAAAAAATAAATTAACCTCACTGGGCGTAGACATTGATGACAATCTAAATGTAAATCGTGGTATAGATCTCTTATGGAAACAGATCAGAAAGGACATTTCAGGACCGGCATTTTTAATAAATGAACCAACATTTTTATCCCCCCTAGCAAAAGCAAACATTGAAAGACCCGAACTAACCGAAAGATTTCATGTACTTATTGCAGGATCAGAACTTGGTAATGCTTATTCTGAGCTTAATGATCCATTAGATCAATTAAACAGATTTTTGGAACAACAAAAATTGCGCGATAGTGGTGATGAAGAGGCACAGATGTTAGATATTGATTTTGTAGAGATGCTTGAATATGGTATGCCACCAACATTTGGTTATGGCCATTCCGAACGTAATTTCTGGTTTTTTGAGAACGTCACAGCAAGGGAAGGTGTACCTTTTCCACAATTAAGACCTGAAATAGATGAAACGACACGAGATATATATCCTGAAATTTTTTCTAACGTTTTCAATATACCCAAATCGCGTTTTGTTATTGGTAAAATTGTTTCAATATCGATACATCCTAACTCTGAAAATCTATTAGTCTGCGAAGTAGATGTCGGTCGAGCAAAACCGGAAAATTATTATCATAAAAAGTATCTGAGAATAGTCACGGCTGCAAAAAATATATTTGTTGGTAATTTAGTTGTGGTCGCACTACCAGGTGCTCTCATTCCACATGCTGGTAATTCAAATAAAAAAGCGCCATATACATTGAAAGAAGCGTCGATAGCTGGTATAAGATCAGAGGGAATGATGTGTAGTAAGGCCGAAATTTTAGGACCAGAACATGACTCACATAATATTTGGGTACTTGAAAATGGAAGTGTAGGTGAAGAATTTAAATTTTAAAAATATAACAACTAAAATTTGACAAGACAAAGCATTGTAGGTTATGATTCGTTTGTTGATCTTCCCAATGTTCAAACAGTTTTTGTCAAAAATTATAGATAAATAAATAAGTACTCATGTTTGATAAAGGAAGCTTATCTAGTAAAACTTATAACCAGATAAAAGAAATAGCAAAAACCCTACAAATCAAAAATATCTCACGTAAGAATAAAAAACAGCTTATAGCAGAAATTTTAGAAATATCTAGTCCTAGTCAAGTCATAAATAACGAAAATACCGTGGACAGTACAGAAATCAAGACAACCAGTAAGAATAAAGAGGTGAGTTCAGATCATAGTATTAATAAAATAGATACACAAATACAAACTACCGGTAGTAATTTAGATAGCGTACAATCTGTCGATCATCCTGATGACACAACAGATAAAGCAAATATACAAGAGAATTTAGAAAATTCTACAAATACAGAAATTTCGAATAATACAAATCAGACTAATGGTAGTAACAACAATAACGGCAATAATGGAAATAACGCTAATACAATATTACTTCATGAACCGCTACTAGAAGTTGATGGAATTTTAGACATAATGCCAGATAATTCTCATGGTATATTGCGTACTCCGAAATTATCTCCATCTGATAAGGATGTTTATATATCAATTTCTCATATCAAAAAATTAAAACTTAGAAGGGGTGATTTTATAGAAGCGCAAGCTAGACTTCCCAAAGATAACGAACGTTACCGTGCCGTTGTCAACGTAACAAAAGTAAATGGTATACATGTTGAAGAATATATAAATATAAACCGTGTTCATTTTGATGAATTAAAGCCAATATATCCAAATAAGCAAATTAAATTAGAAATAGGTCAATATCCTATTGCTAATCGAATAATTGATATATTATCACCCGTAGGATTTGGTCAAAGAGGGATGATAGTGGCTCCCCCAAAAGCTGGTAAAACATACTTATTAAAAGATATAGCTAAAGGCATCAATACAAATTATCCTAATATACAACTCATAATAGTATTAATTGGTGAAAGACCCGAAGAGGTCACTGATATCGAAAGATCTGTCAATGGTATAGTCTATGCATCCAACTTTGATGAAGATCCAAAACATCAAGTCTTGGTTGCTGAATTAGCATTAGAAAGGTCAAAAAGACTTGTAGAATCAGGAAAGGATGTAGTGATACTCATGGACTCGCTTACAAGGCTTGCCCGTGCATACAATGTAGCATTACCTGCTTCAGGTCGTACACTTTCTGGCGGTCTTGATCCAAATGCTCTTTATCCTTCAAAAAGATTTTTTGGAGCAGCAAGAAACTTTGAAAATGGAGCTTCTCTTACAATCATTGCTACTGCACTTGTTGATACAGGATCAAAAATGGATGACGTCATTTTTGAAGAGTTTAAGGGTACTGGAAACATGGAACTAAAACTCGATCGTAAATTAGCAAATCAAAGAGTTTTTCCCGCAATTGATGTAGTTCATTCAGGCACCAGGAACGAGGAATTGCTTTTAGGAACAGAAGGGTTACAGATTTCTTGGAAAATTAGACGCATGTTAAAAAGTTTAGGTGATGATGCTAGTACTGCACTTATTGATAGATTAAAATCTACATATACAAATAATGAATTTATAAATACATTACACAGTTTGTAATTTTTCCCAACTGAAACATTCGGAACATTAATTTAATAATTAATTAGTAAACATTTGAAAGATAGCTAAAAATAAAATCAAATCTCTAAGATTTCTTTAGTATAGATAAAAATGCTTCTTGTGGTATAGAAACTTTTCCATACATTTTTAGTCTTTTTTTTCCTTCTTTTTGTTTTTCCAATTGTTTTAATTTTCGAGTATGATCACCACCTGATAACACTTTTAATACATCTTTTTTTATCGCTGGTATATCTTCCCTAGCAATGATCTTGCCCCCAATTGTAGCTTGTAATGGAATTTTGAATAAATGCTTTGGAATAAGTTTTTTTAAGTTCTCAACAATTCTCCTTCCCTCCGACATAGCTTGAGAACGATCAATCAAAAAAGAAAGAGCATCAACTTTTTCGTTGTTTATTAGAATATCAACTTTTACGATATCACCCACCCGATACTCTATGAAGGAATAATCCAAGGATGCATATCCATGAGTAACTGATTTTAAGTTATCGAAAAAGTCATTTATTATCTCTATCAATGGCATTTCATAGTGTAATATTACACGAGACATATTTGCCGTGCTACCAATATATTCTGTATTTTTATAAATTGATCTACGACTACTACATAGTTTCATAACATCACCTATATACTCAGCTGCAGTTACAATCTCTACCTTCATCCATGGTTCTAAAATACTGTCCACCATGCTCATATCAGGTAAATCAGATGCCGTAGTAATAGTAAGTAAACCATTTTCATCAAAATCTGAAGGTTTATAATTATTATTTTTTGTTTTAATAGATTTTAATTTTACTTTGTACTCCACAGAAGGTGCAGTAAGTATTAGATCCACACTGTATTCTCTCTCGAGCCTTTCTTGAACAACATCCATATGCAAAAGGCCCAAAAAGCCACACCTAAATCCCGAACCTAATGCCTTTGAGTATTCAGGTACGAAATTTAATGAAGAATCATTTAGTGCCAGTTTTTCCAATGACTCCCGTAATTCAGTTTGTTGATTTGCATCAACTGGATATAAACTAGCATAAACCATAGACTTTGGACGTTTATAACCAGGTAACTTAGGTAGTTTGTTATCAACAAATGTTATGGTATCACCCACTTGAACATTTCTTATATTTTTTTCACCGGTGGCGACATAACCCACTTCACCTGTATATAGACATTTACTAGGAGATAAATTAGGTTTCAAATATCCAACCTCAATAGGATTAAATGTTAAATTAGTACTATATAAATATAAACTATGATTTCTCTGTAGGTCATCTTGGCTGATGAAACCATCCATGATACGTACCAATGCAACAACACCTTTGTATTCATCAAAAAAGGAATCAAATATTAGAGCCTGTACAGAATCTAATGTAGTATGTTGTTTCGGTGCTGGTATTCGATTGACAATAGCATGCAAAAGACTATCAACTCCTTCACCTGTTTTACCAGATACAAATAAAATTTCATCCAAATCAAAACCAAATGTTTCACATACTTCTATAGCTCGCTTTTCAGGTTCTGCATTTGGCAGATCTATTTTGTTGACAACTGGAATAATTTTCAGATTATGTTCCATTGCCTTAAAGGCGTTAGAAATTGTTTGTGCTTCAATACCTTGAGTTGCATCTATCAAAAGAATTGCGCCTTCGCATGCAGCCATAGATCTAGAAACCTCATAAGAAAAATCAACATGTCCTGGGGTATCAATAAGATTTAAGACATAATCCTCATTATTAAATCTATAAATCATTCTTACGGTTTGAAGCTTTATTGTAATCCCTCGTTCTTTCTCAAGATCTAAATTGTCCAAAAATTGATCTTCCAATTTCCTTTTTTCCACTGTATTTGTTATTTCAATAAGCCTATCCGAAAGAGTAGATTTACCATGATCAATATGAGCAATAATGCAAAAATTACGAATCTTGCTAATATCCATAAAGGCATTATACAAATAAAAAAAATCCTTGGTAAAGACCAAGGATTAAAATAACTAAAAGTAGAAATTATATCAGGACCTATATGGAAATTCCTTAGAAGATCCATCCTCTGTACAATAAAATAGAGTAGTACCATTATCTATAAATCTAATATTTTGAGCATCACTACGATTATTTGCATCTGAACAAGTCCCGGAAACAAGACGATGAATATTAAACTGACTCCTATTCTCTGCCGAAAAACATTCTATACTGACACCAGGACCACTATTACTGCCATTTGAGGTAGAAACAATAAAAAACCTACTATTCGGATTCACAGTACTGGTCTGTGCATATGCTGTACTGCTAACACTGGTAGGACACAAATTATTAGTAGGAGCTATTATAAATGATCTAAAAGATGTCTTCGTAAAATTAGAGCTATAACCTGTTCTTATTGTATTCATAACAGCTTCCTGTGCAGTCTGTCTAGAACTTCTTTGAGCCGCCAAAATAGCTGGTATAGCTATACCAACCAAAATCCCAATAATTGCTAGTACTACGATTATTTCTACGAGTGAAAAACCTTTGAGTTGGTTATTTATTTTTATTTTTGCCATACAGTATATTTATTAATAGTTTTTGATTTGGATGTCAATGTCAAATGGTTTTACTGATGAATATGAGAAAAATATCGATACCTCCTGAGTAGGTTCTATAGTAAAGTACTGAGGCCAAACTACATCAGAGATATTTATCGCTACATCTCCTACTTTCAATTTTATAAATTGTATATCACCCGAAAAACTACGTACATCCACCGAAAACAGACGTGACTCAGTAGAACTATTTACTACTCTCAATATTTCAATACCATCCATTTGTTTACCGGAAGATATTCTAAGTCTATACTCTTCTTCACTAGTAACGCTATATTCGAATTTATCAAACATATATTCATGTTCATCAACAAGATTTACTTTTAACAAACTTTGTGAAGCCTGATCAGCTATTACATTATTATTTTCTAATATTAAACCTAGTACATTTGGTAGTGTGATAGCATTGCTAGCTAAATTGTTATCAGAGATCTCTTGATTTTGTGAATTCTCTGTCGTGTTTCCTTGTCCAGAATTTGCAGCAAGATTTGTGTTTGTGTTATTGACGGGTACGTAAATATAAGCAATATTAGAGCTATTATCTGTTTGGACAGCTGGCTCGATACTTTTTGCAATTACAAAAGGGATAGCAAAAATACACACCAGAGCAAATAACATGAATGACTCTGATGAAATATTCAAATAATGTCCAATTTTATTTATTTTTTGTATTACATTTTCCATATCTACACTAATTTAGAATATTTTTATAAAAATTTCTAGTTACTTGTATTTTGTATACAAAACATCTTCTTCGATATTCTGTATGATAATCCACAAAATGACTAAAGTTGTTACTAATGTTAATCCAGCTATCCAAGCATAATTAAGTTCTAACAAGAATGATATGAATATATAAACAGTCGTAACAATCAAAAATAATATCCATACAAATACTTCCTTGTAAATTTTGATTGATGTCTGCAAAAGATGTAGCAAGTCCATTTTTGCAAGTTTCAAGACAAGATATGGCGAAGCCTTTTTATGATTCAAAAGCATCGACTTTGAAGTAACTACCATAACTCCCGCAAGTATACAAATATACATAAAAAGATTTGAGTATGAATTAACAATTACAACTTGCTCTAAGGTGGGATAGGTCAACTTAAAACTAATAAACAAACCGTTATCCTGAACTATTCTCCAATCCAAATTCAAAATCCAATTTAAAAAAGCAATACCCCCAACTTTAGCTAGAATCAAAAGAAAGGCTGGAATCAAAGACAAATCTACCAAATCATAAATAAGATTCTCTTTTTGATTATTATTTTTTGATCGACTCATATGCGTCTATTCTAATAATAGAATAGACATTTTTTCCAAAGATGTAAATATCTCTTAATTTGCCTTTTGAAAAGGAGAAGCAGTAGAACTATTTGGTACATAATATGGCTTTGCATTCGGATCTATGACTACCTCGTTTGATGGTACAAAAGGAGGACTTTGATCATTAGCCTGATTGTTATTTGATATATTTGAAGCGCCATATCCAGAGGTATTATTTGAAGAATAGGATGGGTTATTAAATGAATTCGATTGTGTCGTAAATGAACTATGATCATATATGTTCGCAGTATTTTCAGAAATATGTTGTGGTGCTGTTTGATCAACTGAGTGATAATTAAAATTGGTTTTTGTATCTGTTATGTTTTGGGTTTGAGATGTACTTGGCGTTATACTCGAATACTGTTGAAATACTTTATTTTCTTCTACAACACTTTTTGTGTCTTCAACTACCTGATTCTGGGCAATACTAAATCCATAAGATATAAAATTCATAACGTCGGTCAATGCTTCGTGCGATTTTTCACGATAAATATAATTAATTCCATCGATAATTATCTGTGATTTAAAATTAATTAGGTCACTACGGTTTGTGATAAAATAAAGAGACTTCTCATCAATTTCTACCAGTATCGTGTTTATTCCATCAGAAAGTACGAAAAAAGAAAATAAAAGATCAATATCCATATTTTCGAGTTCATCAGTATTTACTAAAACATAGACAGCTTTTCGCACATTATCTAACACAGCTTTTGAATATACTTTTTTCCTCAGTTTATAAACCAGATCATCACCATATATATTACTGATAATCTCTGTTAAGTTTATTTTATATATGGACTGTAAGGATTCAATAAATTTATAAGTACTATTTGATCGGATATTTTGCAAAAATCTAGTGCCGAAAATTATTCCATAAGCAACCAGTTTAGCATCAATTTCGCTAAAATGGGCACCCTCTGAAACTATTAACTCCCAAACGAATTCTGCCAATGTTATGTCAGAATTATTCTTATTTATTGGTATATTATTAAATTTTTCATATTTTGCAGCAAAATCTGTATAAATACTTCCCAAAACAGATATATCGGAACAACCTAAATAAATATTTGTATCATATATTCCTCCGGTTTTTGTGTAAACTATTTTAGAAAAGTCCACAGCCTTATTTTCTGGGGTTACGTATATTTCTAAAATATCATCAACTTGTTTATATCCAACATAAACCTGATCATTTAAATCTTTAATCTTCACCACATAAGATATTGGATCTATAGATTTTTTAATATCGGATACCTTAAATCCAGCATATTCAATCAGATACTCCGCATATTTGCCCAATTTACCTGAATGCCCCAAGGTGACTTCTTTACCATTATTTTTGTAAAATCTTGCCAAAAGTAATGTAGCAGAAACTACGTCTATAGTGACAAATTCTGGCAATATAAAGATAATATTGTTAGAATTTTTTGATATATCTACCAATCTTCCACTATCCATAATGTATTATTTTATCATATATAACAATATTATATTTGCGGAGACTGGGTTGTTTGTGTGATATTTGAACCCTTTCCACTATATACTTTGATTTCTTGAAATATCTTTACTGCCAGTGGATTTGTAGTCATAAATCCAAGATCATTAATTCTTGATGCTATATAGTTTGGTACATCTTTTGGTATATAGGCAGTAAACGTTGATCCAACACCATATTCGCTTACTATATTTAATTTACCACCCATCGCATCTAAGATGTTTTTAATTACATATATACCAAGTCCAGTTCCTCCCGAACGCACAACATTAGCGTCATCGCTGCCCTTACCATACTGATCTATCCTAAAATACTTTTGTCCTATTTTATGAAGCAAATGCCTTGGTATTCCTCTTCCAGTATCCTTTACTTTAAATATTATCCTTTCACCATCTTGAGATATCAATATATCAACCCCACCTTTATCTGTATATTTAATTGCATTGGAAATGAGATTATTGGTAATTTCTAAAAGTCGTGATTGATCGGAAAATACAATATAATTTTCATAATCAGTTGGCTTCTCATAATTTACACATAATCCTTTTCTTATACCATCATCTGAAAATAGCTCATACGAATAATCAACAACATCAAGAAAATTGAAAAGAGAAAACTGAAAACTGATTTTATCATTTTCTACATGCCCTGAGCTAAGTAAAGTTTGTACCAAATCAATTTCTTTTGAAATAGACTTGAATATTTTATCTATTTTCTTTTTTAGATAATCAAGATCCAGTTCAATAATAGAATTCGCATTCATTACTTTATCATATAAAAACTCCATATTGCCCCTGGCAACAGTTAAAGGTGTTTTAAGTTCATGACCAATGATACCAAGCATATCTTTTTCTCTCTGATATTTTTCTTGTACGATCTTTATTTGTTCTTTTTCTTTTTCTATAAAAATTGACATAGAGTTCTTTAATAGTAACAGTCTTTTTCTGAAAATTTCATTTAAGACAATCTTCGATATTGTTTCCGCAGTATTGTGCATTACTTTCGATAATAGATCTAATATTTCAATATTTATGTCAAATCTATCCTTACTCCCTAAAAAAATACATATTTTGACATATTCATCACCGAAAATTCCAAATATTACATAATTATTTTTGTTCATGTGATCTATCAAATAAGCCAAACTATCAGTATTATATTTAATGCCCAATTGTACTATATCTTTTACAACATATAATTGGTTCATAATTTCCTTCTTTGCCTTAAAAAAAATAAGTTTCTTGTCCCAATTTGGATCAAATTTAATACGAGATGTATTTAATGAATTAAAGATATATTGTCCTGTTATTATAATACTATATTCATTAGTATTAATTAAGATAGAAAGTATATTGTCTAGATTGGTTTCTATTCTATCAAAATTCTGAGACAATTTTATAGTGATTGCAAATTCATCTACATAATTTTTCGTGGTAACACCTTTTGGAAAGATCAAAGGGAACCTATATATTGATCTATTAATAAGTTCGTAAAAAATCACGAATGTTGGAGCAACTAAAATACCAAACAAATACGCCTCTCGACTAAATATAGAGCCAAAAAATACAGTTTCCATATAAGCGACTAGATAAAACACTGTATATGAAAAAATCGATATAATCGAATATATTAAAATCTTTTTTAAAATAGTACTTGGTGATAAAAGTTTCGTTTTTACATATGCTTGGTATACAGAGAAAAGAAAGAAAGTAATCCCAAGAGGACCTAATAAGGAATAAGACGACGTCCGAAATAATACAGGTATAAATAAATTAGTAATAACAGCCCAAGTAACTGATAATAACAACCCCAATATGATGTATGTATAAAAACTTTTTTTTACACTAAAAACCATAGAAGATATAACAATAATGATATTTACAATTAATATATAAATCACATTTAATATATAAAAAAAATATAGTTGACCAAATATTGGTTTTGTATTGTTTATATCAATTTCTTGAATTATATTATCCGTGAATAAGCATATAACAAAATTAAAAAAAGTAAATATAATAATTATATAATGATTTGTTATTATAAAAAACTTAATTCCGTGGATGGTTTTTAGTGATATATTGTATAGGAAAATATAAACAAAAAAAATAGCAAGCAATCCAAAAGCATGCGGAATTCCTTTTATATAGTCTATAACTTCCGAATAATTGGACAAAAAATGTGTTGCCAAAAATAGATAAACAGATGCCATCCACAATATATGAAAAGATATAAAATAAAAAACAAATTTATAAAATTTTCGTTCAACATAGTTTCGCAAAATGAATAAAATAAATGCCTCAAACAATATAATGGACACATATAACACAAAAAAAAATATTTCCATCAATCAATTATAATCATATTTATGTAATGTTGGTAGAGACATTAGTTTGTTCATGTTGTGAAGGATTCACTGTACGACTGGGAACAGCAAGTATATTAATATCACTAAAATATCTCATAAAATGTCTATAAGAATACGGTATTTCAGGTGATTGCAATGCATATATGTAATTATCAAAACCATCATCAGTTTGTAGATTTAATGCTGCCCTTACTACTCTCTTGAATCCACTCAAAGAACCTTGATTACCTTTATTTATAAGTGAAACTATGAATATTTGTTGTGGTTGTGACGAAGAAATATCAATTAATAATGATTGCACAAACCTTCCTACTTTTTGATAAATATTACCAGTATCTGAACCATTTACATTCATTGCATGATTCCTAGAAGCAGCATTTCTACGCCTAAATCCAGGTAATATTGCTGCTCTTCCTAATTGTACAGCGTATCTTTGATCTTGTAGTAAATCTGATAATTCTTTTAATCTATCTTGATTCAATTCTTTTAATCTATCTTGATTCAATTCTATTAATTTACCGGTCTCTAGCTGTTTTATTGGTCCACAATCAATATGCAAAGTCCCAATAGGAAATCTAAGCACAAAATTTTTTATTCCAAGATTAAAATAGAGTAACAGATAATAATTATGAACACTTTCCTCTGATGATGGTTGTGGAGGCTTAACGCTGAAGGCCGGATGAAAAAAAGCAGGACCATATCCTTCTAACGTATATACTATCCTTGCAATACCGGCGGCATGTAATCTTTGGAATAGTCCCATCCTTTTAACACCATCAAATTTAATTTCTTGATCTCTATGTTGGCAAGAATAAATATCTATGCTCGTCCAGGCGAATCTATTGTCAGATGAATCGTCTCTCTGAGAGCACAATGGCATCAAGATTGAAAACATTTCAAATATTGCACTGGCAACATTTACTACTGAGTAACCTTGAAACATTTTTCTCAAATTTTCTGTTATGCGTGTTAGAGACATATTTAGTTTTTTATTATATATTTATCAGACTACAAACTGGTTTTACCAATCTGCTAAACTTACTCCATGTACATTCACCTCAGAGTCCACAGTCACTACTCTATCTTGGATTCCAACCTCAACGTAGATATTATACCGTCGAAAGCCAAATCTTACAACATGCCTGCGATAGCACTGACTGATAATTCTAATCTTTACGGGCTGCCAAAATTTTTTGACAAATGCAAAGAAAAGGAAATCAAACCTATCATCGGTGTACATACTAACATCGCACCACGTAGCCGTTTTGATAAAGTGGCAAAAATAGATGAAAAAACATCCAGCATAACTCTGTTGGCAAAAAACTTCATAGGATATAAAAATTTAATAAAGATAATCTCATATTCACATATCGAAGGATTTTATTACAAACCTCGGGTAGATAAGGAACTTTTAGAAAAATACAAAGAAGGGATTATATGTCTCATAGGCGGTCCAAAAAGTCAACTTGCAAATACTATATATACTGGTAACAAAAAGGAAACCGATCAGATCATTGAGTGGTACACAAACATTTTTGGTGATGATTTTTATGTTGAGATCCAAAGATTAGGTTATCAGTACGAAAGCTATGTCAATGATGAATTAATTAAATTGGCTCAACAAAAAAGAATAAAACTTGTTGCTACAAACCCTGTTTATTATCTAACTGAAGAAGATGCTGAGATCAGAGAGGTAATGTGGGCCATAGATGATGGCAAAAAAATGTCAGATCCTAGTCGTCGTAAACAAGAGACACATGAGGCTTATTTCAAAAGTCCGGAAGAAATGGAAAAGTTATTCGAAGATCTTCCAGAAGCATTACAGGCTACACTAGAAATAGCAGAAAAGGTCGAACAATACAGCATAAGTCATGGTAAAGTACAGCCGGTCTATCCATTTATACCCGAAGGGGAGACGGAAGAGTCGTTTTTGAGAAAGTTAGTATTTGAAAATGCGGAAAAAAGATTCGGTTATTATAACAAAGAGTTGGAGGACAGACTAAATTATGAACTTCAAGTAATCCACGAAAAAGGATATGATGGGTATTTTTTGGTTGTCTGGTCAATAGTTAACTGGGCTAGAGAGAATGGTATATTCGTATCAACAAGAGGTTCGGCTGCTGGATCGGCAGTCGCATATGCAATAGGCATCACTACAGTTGATCCAATCAAATATGAATTAATCTTCGAAAGATTTCTTAATCCCGAAAGAAAATCCTTTCCTGATATTGATTTAGATATCGCAGACCACGGTCGCGAAAAAGTAATAGAATTCGTCAAAAAAACTTATGGTGAAGAGAATGTATGTAACGTTGGAGCCATAGGTAAACTAACAACCAGAAATGCAATACGAGATGCAGCACGAGTCTTAGATATAGATTTAAAAACAGCTGATAGCCTTTCCAAGCTTGTTCCCGTAACATTTGGAAAGGTCATGCCAATATATCCATTAATTTCTGATTTATTAGCAAGTAATAAAGAAAAAGGTATCTTAGATAAAAATAGGGAAAAAATTTTAAGATTTCGAGAGATATTAAAGGGTGATAGTTCGAATCTAGTTCAAATAAAAGCCTGTATTAAAGAAAAAAGACTATTCTACGACACCCATGAAACTCACTGTCAATGCGGTGAGGAACTAACCCATCTCATAGATGTCACCCCCAAAAATGCAAAATTGATACAATATGTAAAAGGGCTAGAAAACTCACCCCGAAACATTTCAACACACGCTTGTGGATATCTAATAACCCCAAATCCAATTATAGAATACTGTCCTGTACAGAAAGAAAGACAATCAGGTAATCGTATAATAACTCAAATCGAAGGTGCTTATCTAGAAGGACTTGGAATGATGAAATTCGATTTTTTAGGTTTAATAAATTTATCAACGATTGACAAGACAATTGAATTAATTAAAAAATACCGAAATATTACAATTGATGTTTTTCATATTCCAGAAGATGACCCAAAAGCATACGAAATATTACAAAAAGGTGATACTACAGGTGTGTTCCAGCTTGAATCTGCAGGAATGAGAAAATACTTAAAAGAGTTAAAACCCACAAAGATAGAAGAAATCGTCGCTATGTGCGCCTTATATCGTCCCGGTCCGTTAGAGTATATTCCAAGATATATTAATCGCAAGCATGGACGTGAACCAGTTGAATATATAATTCCGGAACTAGAGCCTATACTCAAAATATCATATGGTTTTGCTATATATCAAGAACAATTGTTAAGGATCGCAAGTGAACTATGTGGATATACAGTTGGTGGCGCTGACAACATAAGAAAAGCCGTTGGTAAAAAATTAAATGATCTTATTGCTCAAGAGGAAACAAAATTTAAGAACGGTTTTATAGAAAAATTTCCTCATTATGGCAAAGAAATAGCTGATCAGCTCTGGCAATATGTTTTACCATTTGCAGATTATGGTTTTAATAAATCACATTCCGCAGCCTATGGTTATATCGCTTATATAACCGCATACCTAAAGGCAAACTACACTATCGAATACTATGTAGCAATGATGTTTGGATATTTGGATAAATTGGAAAAAATAGCAAAGCTTGCTGTAGATGCCGCTGCACACGGTATCAAGATACTTCCCCCATCTATAAATAAATCAGATATCTACTTTACGATAGAAAATCAAAACAACATTCGTTTTGGTCTTGGCAGTATCAAAGGTGTCGGTGATAATGCAGTAAGAAATATCGTAGAGGAACGCCAAAAAAATGGTGAATATTTATCTCTTGATGACTTTTGTTATAGAGTAGATCACAGAGCAGTTACTAAAAAATGCCTTGAAATACTTATAAAAATCGGTGCATTTGATGAATTTGGTGATAGAAATGGATTGTTAGAAATCTACGAAAGAATTTATTCAAAATTTCACTCATTACAAGATCATGTAGATACAGGTATGACGAACCTTTTTGGGCAAGAAACGACAAAAAATACAAATTGGAATAATGTAACACTTGTACCAAACAAAGATACCACAGACGAAGAAAAAATATCATGGGAACTTGAATTTTTAAAATTACAATTTACAAAAGATATCGGAATGAAAGTATCTGAATATCTGTACTCTAATGGTTACAATACAATAAGCGAACTTGCCGAAAACGAACAGAGTGAAATAATGGAAGCTGACGACGAAAATGAAAGCAATGATAGTTATACAAAAAATGAGCTAGTAAATATATTTGGAAAAATTACTAAGTTAAAAATTATTACAACCAAGAAACAGGAAAAAATGGCATTTGTTACCGTCGCCGATCAAACAGGCAGTATAGAAGTAACTTTATTTCCAAAAATATTTGGGTCTCTTGAGAAAGAGCCGGAAATAAATGACTATATAAATATTAAAGGAACACTAATTACCCGTATAATTGACAAAAAGTACGAAACAGAGTTAGTACCAGAAAAAGTTAAGATCTTTACCACAACACAGCTAAAAAAACTATATGAATTAAAAATCAATAAAGGTCAATCCAGTTCAAAACAGGAAGAAGTTAAAACAAGAGAAAAGCTATCAGAAAAACAAATCCAAAATATTTCTATCTCTACAAAAAATCAACTCTCTAATAACCAACAGAATGAAGATAAAACAAATACTAGAACAATAGACACTCCTCAAAAATTAGAACCGGACAAAATACAAAATAAAGCCATTAAAATAATTATCAATCGTGGTACTACAAAAGAAGATTTAGAAAAATTAAGTTTGTATCTCAAAAGTATAGCTTGTGATAATGGTATAGATATTTATATTCAAATTCCAAATCACACAAAAGATCATTTGATAAAATTAAAAAAGAAATATCCATCAGATTTAAATCTAACCGATTTTCAGAACATAGTTAATAATATTGAGACAATATAAATAACACAGAATCTAATCTATTTTACCTAAATAAAATTAAATTACTAACAAAATGAATTTTCTAGACAAAAAATAAATAAAAAATCCTTCAATTTTGAATTCTAGATGTTTTTAACCTATTTAAAAAGAGTTATTCAACAATAATATTTACTATCTTACCTGGCTTATAGATTATATCCTTAATAATTTTTCCCTCAATCCACTTCTGTATCTTCGGATCAGATAAAACTTTTTCTTTCACTACTTCCAAACTTTCATCTGCTCTTACTGTCAACTCACTACGTACTGTACCATTCACCTGCACTCCAATCGTTACCATACTCTCCACTATCTTTGATTCATCATACTCAGGCCATACAGAATAATGGATAGATTTACTTTCATCAAAAGTATCTTCATTATTGTTATTCACCTTTTGCCAAATTTCTTCTGTCAAAAACGGTGCATATGGCGCCAAAAGTTGTAAAAATTTTTTATATTGATCAAGAGTAATACTATTATTATCTTCTACAAAATTTATAAACTCCATCATGGCTGAGATTGCGGTGTTAAAATCAAAACTTTGAGTATCTTCTGTCACTTTTTTTATAGTTTTATGCAATCTTGCATCGACCTCTGAATTATATTCAGAATTTTCATAGAGCCCATTATCATAAATCTTCCAGACTCTATCTAAGAATCTTCTTATACCACGCACGCCAGATGTACTCCAAGCTTTCATCTTATTGAAAGGCCCCATAAAAAGTTCATAAGTACGTAAAGCATCAGCGCCATACTCTGATGCAACAGATAAAGGATCAATCACATTACCAAGCCTTTTACTCATTTTGGAACCATCCTCACCCAGAACAATACCAGGATGTCTTAGCATCAAAAAAGGCTCATCAAAATCAATATAACCCGCATCATATAACACTTTCGTAAAAAACCTCGCATACAAAAGATGTAAAGTAGTATGTTCTGCTCCACCAACGTAGATATCTACTGGAGCCCATTTTTTCATAGATTCACGACTTGCGAATTCAAAAGCATTATTAGGATCACAAAATCTCAAAAAGTACCAACTAGAATCTACAAATGTGTCCATAGTATCGGCTTCCCTTCTAGCACCCTCTCCATATTTATCAGATACATCAATAAATTCTTCATGATCTAATAATGGACTACGTCCTGTTGGAACAAAATTAACATCATCAGGCAATATCACAGGTAGATCGGCATCGTCAACTAAAATGATATTTCCATCCTTTTCATAAACAACAGGTATTGGACATCCCCAATATCTTTGTCTTGAAATAGACCAATCTCGTAGTTTATAACTTACCTTCTTCCTACCGAGGCCTTTTGATACTGCATAATCAAGCATTTTTACTCTTGCATCGTGAGTTGATAGATAATCAAAGTCTCCTGAATTCACAAGCACTGCTCCATCTTCTTCCACGATCGGTAGATCCTCACAAGAACAATTACCACAACAACATCCCATACTTCTGGTAACAACTTTTTTTATTTCTAAACCAAATTTTTTTGCAAATTCAAAATCACGTTCATCATGTGCTGGTACACCCATTACAGCACCAGTACCGTAGTGATAAAGTACAAAATCACTAATCCAAATAGGTACTTTTTCGTTATTAAATGGATTTATTGCATAAGCTCCGGTGAAAACTCCTGTTTTTTCTTTTTGAGATATACGATCTAGTTCAGTTTTTTGTTTTGTTTTTTCTATATAATCAACTACTTGTTGTCGATAATTTTCATCTACAATTTGCTGAACCAATGGATGTTCCGGTGCCAACACCAAGAATGTAACACCATAAATAGTGTCTAAACGAGTTGTAAAAACTGTAACTTTCTCATCTTTACCTAAAATATCAAAATCTATTTCTGCACCTTCTGATCTACCTATCCAATTCAATTGATTCTGTTTAGTCGACTCAGGCCAATCAACTTTTTTTATATCTTCAATCAATCTATCCGCGTATTCAGTAATTTTGAAAAACCACTGATCCATTTCTTTTTGTATGACTTGACTATCGCACCTTTCACAAAGTCCATTTATTACTTGTTCATTAGCAATAACTGTCTTACATTTATCACACCAATTTACCGGTGCTTTTTTTCTAAAAGCTAATCCTCTTTGATATAAAAACTTAAATAGCCATTGCGTCCATTTATAATACTCTGTAGTATGACAAGCTATCTCTCTAGTCCAATCATAAGAAAATCCTAAAGATTGTAATTGTTCCTTAAATGTAGCAATAGCATCTTCCGTTGTTTTCTTAGGATGAATACCAGTTTTTATAGCATAGTTTTCAGCTGGAAGCCCGAAAGAATCCCATCCCATAGGATGTAAAACCTCATATCCATTCATTCTATAAAACCGAGATAACACATCTGTACCAGTATAACCTTCAACATGCCCTACATGTAACCCCGATCCTGAAGGGTATGGATACATGTCTAAAATATAGATTTTTTTCTTGTCTGATAATTTATTATCAACTACGTAAAAGCTCTTCTCCGTCCAGGCTTTTCGCCATTTTGAATCAATTTCTTGGTGATTATAACCAGCTGACATGATCTTAAATTGTATCAAATAATCAAAAAGTGTCAATTAATCAACTAATTAAAGTTCGTAAATGTCAAATTTATTTCTATTCAAAATCAATAACTGATTATTCTTTATTCTTATCTTATTAATCTCTTTATCGTTAAGATGACCAAAATATTTAAATACATTTATCAACACTCCATGATGAGTTACTACTAATACGTGATAATCTTTAGCTAATAACAGGACTTTTTGTAGAAATTTCTTAGTCCTAAGAAAAATAGATTTATAACTTTCACCTTTTTGACCATTAAAAACGCCCGGATGTATAAACATATATCTATTTTCCTCTCTACGTTCTAAAAATTTCGGTTCAATAGCACTTCGCGATATACCTTCCCATGATCCATAACAAATCTCTGTAAGCAATTTTGTTGTTGTAATTTCAGGTTTATCCTTTATATCTAAATTTTTAAATATTAGATCAGTTGTACATTTTGCTCTTTGTAACGGACTAGAGAAACATTTTAATTTTTTTGTATCAATGACATTTTTCTCTAAGAAATGTCGTATTTTGTAAGCTAGATTTATTCCTTCTGACGTGAGTGGACTATCAGAAAAACCTTGAAATTTATCTTGTTCATTATACACAGTCTTTCCATGTCGACAAAATATTACCATGATGTGATATTATACAAGTTATACAAAAAGATATCATGCAAGCACAAGACTTTGTAAAATCGCATTACGAGACACTTCAATCTAGTGATAATATCATTATTCGTTTTTTGACTTCTATCATTGCATGGATAATGGACTTTGCCCAAGTACTAATTATAGGCTTGGCAACAATGATAATACTAAACATGTTTGTCTTTTCTCCCCATACCATTGAAGGTGTATCCATGCAGCCAAACTTTTGCTCTGGCGATGTAGTAATCACTGACAAGCTATCACCAAACTTTACGGGTTATCAAAAAGGTGATGTGATAGTATTTCAATTACGTGAAGGTCAAGATCTAATCAAACGCATAATTGCGATGGAAGGAGATAAAATAAAAATCGAAAACGGAAAAGTTTATGTAAATGGCCAAGAAATCGAAGAAAGGTATCTACCTAAAGACAGAAAAACTGAAATAAGAAATAATGATCGCATGGAAGAGGGCGTCGAATACGAGGTCCCTAAAAAACATCTATTCGTACTTGGTGATAACCGAGCTGAAAGCTCTGACTCACGAGTTTTTATGTTTGTAAACCCTGAAGTCAATACATTAAAAGGCAAAATCTTTGCCGTACTTATACCACTAAAGCATGCACGGTTATTTGATAAAACCCAATCTATGCAGGTAGATAATTGTCGTTAGTGGATTATTTTTATCAAAGATAAAAATGAATGGTAATACATTTTATATTTTTACCGATTATCATATTTTTACCGACTTTTGGGCCTTTTATCACATAAATTTATCTCGCATTAATTTTGTTAATAACAACGTCGCCTACGACGTCATTTGTCTATAGTTCATCGCATTCGTTTATTCTGATGAACTTAATAGATTAACAGCCCCGATATAAAAATGCATAATATAAAACTATGAACTTATTTACCATAGTATTTGCAGGTTGTGGAAAATTTCCACCATCTGACATTGGTTATGTAGCCGTGGTGCAAAATATATTTGGATTAGAGGGGTCGTTCCGTATAGCCTTTAATGACGCGGAATTGATTAACCAAATGCCGCTGCATGCTATCAGATTGTACATCGACAATCATTCTTCACTAAAGGAAGTTACATACTATCCAAATCAACCATTCTCCGACGCAATTGGACAAATAGTCTCACAACATCCCGGCCCTATTTACGTTGTGGCACGGAATGTACTCTGTCTTCCAGGTGATCAGAGCGACAATATTCCACCCTTATTAGAAAGTATTGGCTTGCAGAGACAAATTAAGGGCGCCCTATTTGTGGACTCATACACACCTGAAGAGGTCCATAAGCCGGTAGTCGTGGCATCTCTAGAAAAACTAAGAGAACAAATGCAAGAAATACAATTGAAACCTGAGGTATTACAAAGCTATGAAGCCATACGAAAAGAGGACCCATTTGGCGCACCTAAGGTACTACCCCATCCAAACATCCCCAATACACCATATCAAGGCTGTATTTACGTAAGCGCCTTCACAAGACGAACCAGATAGAATATATTCAGGCGTTGAGACATTCATCTCCACTTTAGTAGCAAAGACTTTTGCTAAACAGAAATAACACATTTGATGGTTTTTACAGTGGAATAAGGATCGGATTGGGATCACGAATTCTCATAAGTTCATAGTGGCTTAGGCTACAGGTTGAATGAATTAATAGATCTAATTTCTACAATCTATTTACCATATATTAATCTTGTTATAAAATACATAAGATTTTCTTGGGGCGTTAGCTCAGTCGGTAGAGCAGCTGCCTCTTAAGCAGCCTGTCACTGGTTCGAGTCCAGTACGCCTCACCAAGTTAATTTTAAAATATATTTTGAATATTTTTATTTTATAATACACGGATAGATGTAAATTATCACTGTAATAAAATATCTAGATGATTATGGGTCTGAGAATTGCAAGGTATAACTTATTCTTATTGAAATTATCTAGCGCTATTTTAATCCCAACATATTTGAACTAAAAGATACTCTGGTGCTTTGTCGTGTTGTTCATTGATTTATTAGACCTTTGATTATTATCTTGGTACGACAGAAAACAAATTCTATGACACAATGATAACTAATCAGAATAAAATCTAGATAAACTAGACAAGCAAGAAGAAACAAATTCATAACATATCAGCATAAAACATCAAAATTTCAAAAATATAAACTAATACAATACTACTCTTATTTTGCTTCATACACATCAACCTTCCACTCACACCCATAACCACTTACATTTAGATAATATTCACCACCGGGTACGTTATAAACCATGGATTCGTGTGTCTTTTCCTCACCCTTAGGTATTTCCACCGTTTGAGCATAACTGAAATAAGTTTGATCTGTAACTCCTTTAACTAAGACAGTCATAACACAAGATCCAAATCTACTTACATTTTTGTATGTACCTACAAACTTGAGATTCTTTTTTTCCTTAACAGTGAAGCTTTCTGTAGATGAACTAGTGCCACTATCACCTGATGCGCTAAATATCTTCACGAAATCTCTTTTTACCCTCCTGTCTTCTCCAGTAATTTTAGTGTCATCATTATTATCATTCTCTTCTGATTTATTATTGTTGTTAGCATTTTGCTGCGTTACATCTTGTTGTTTATTTCCATAAGGGCCAAAAAGGCCATCATAAGCTGATTTAAACACAGTTATACCAAGTACATACAATATACAACATACTAATAATATAACAATAATAACAATACCGAACAAAATTATCTTTTTGTTTTTTTCATTTTGATTATTCTGACCTTGTTGGTTGCTAGGCATCACACCTGACAAAGTTTCATTTACAAAATTAGATATTTGATTTGAGGCATTTTCTATAGGATTTGTGTTATTTACATTAGTTTTAGCACTCTGTTCTGATGAATTCGTATTTGTATCGTCTTTTATTTCCTGTTGTGGAACTGATTGAACATCAGACGTTGATTTTGTAGGAGATTCTATATCTTTACCTATAACCTGAGATTCTTCATCCGCAACTTTAGTTTTAATTTGATTAATTTCATCATCCGGTCTGTTTGATTCAGCCATTGGTCCAGATGTGGCTGGCACACTATTAATTTGTGACTCTAGTGTTTCTGGATTTTGATTTAGATTTTGATTATCTTGATTTTTATCTGTCGTTGTCATATTAGTACCTATTTTATCAAAATTATGAAATCTGTACAAGATGCAGAGTACCCATCGACAACCTCAACACAAATCACCTAAATGTCGATGGGCAATTAGATTATAACAAAGATATCATTAAAAGTTTAATATTGATTTACCTTTCGTCATATAATAGTTATTTAAAATATGGGGTTGTACGACTTTGCAGTTTTGGGTAGTGGGCCAGATGTAGATGATTTGTTATATTGGGGCGACGCAGTAATCCTAGCTGAGATATCCGCTAAAACAGAACCTCATGTATTATATTATCCTGATATACAAGACTGTACTTATAGTCTAGCACTTGTTGATGAACAAGATTTTAATAGAAGAATAAAAGAACAAGTACATACTCTGAGGAATCCCTTTACTGGATTTTCACCTTTATGTGGATTTAGAGTTTCAACCATACAAACAACTATACAAAAATTTCTGAAAAATAATAAAATCAGCATTGCTGCAATATTGAAAAACGTATTTGGGAATCAATATTACAATGCCGAATCTAATAACTTTACCGCAGCAATAGGCTTAACAAGAAACCGAACATATGGAGCAGACAATCAATTAAGGATAGCTCAATCACTAGTTGATTATGGTCCACCATACTTGATAATTATCGACGTGGCTACTCCAGATCAAGTTTCTCCTGAGGCAATAAAAAAGTTATCTAAAGCCTACAATTTTTTACCATTCAACCCAAATCAATGAAATGCTATAAACCATATGATCGATCGTACGCGTTCTGTGAGATTGGACACCCATCCAAAGATGAATGCAAATTTAAACATGGCACTAGCATCATTTTGTGTAAGAAAAATTTAATTTAAATTTTGCATTCTTAACTTATATTTCAATCTCCACGTTAAGAAATTTATAGAAATCAAATAAAGTACAAATATTCATACTCCTTTCTCATTACTCATCATTAAGTTAAAACTCAAACTGACACTTGCAAACCTCAAATCTTGCACATAGATTTTATTTGTATAATATTGCATAATTAGGTATTTGAGTCCGGCACGATAGCCAAGTGGCCCAAGGCGGCGGTCTGCAAAACCGCTATTCGCGGGTTCGAATCCCGCTCGTGCCTCCATGATCCAAATATAACTGATATTTACTAAATATATGGTGACTATTTTCTCATTTTTAAATATAATAAACCTTTAGTTTGATAACTATGGAACGCAAGAAACAAAAAGAGGAAAAAATATATAATACAATTCTAAATATTGCCAAGACTCAAGGATTTATAAATGTTAATCAATTTTTAGAAATCTTACCGGATCCGGAAGCCCATATTGATTTAGTCGAGGATATAATCTACGAGTTTTATCATAATCACATCGAAATCACAGGAATAGACGAAAGTGTAAAACCTGAGGAAGTACCAGAAAATACAATGACTCTTGAGGATAAAATTAAGATTTTTAGGAGCATACAAGCAAATATCGCGACAGATCCTATCAGAGCCTATTTACAGGAAATAGGACGTATACCACTACTTACTGCAGAAGAAGAAGTGATACTAGCCAAAAGAAAAGAAGAGGGAGATCAAGAAGCCGCCCAGTTTTTGATAACAGCAAACTTGAGGCTAGTTGTAAGTAATGCCAAAAAATATGACAAAAGAGGACTAGATCTTTTAGATCTTATCCAAGAGGGAAATGTCGGGCTTATGAGAGCCGTAGAAAAATTTAATTACAAAAAAGGTTACAAATTTTCGACATATGCATCGTGGTGGATAAAACAGGCAATCTCAAGAGCTATTGCCGATCAAGCTCGTACTATACGTATCCCTGTACATATGATAGAAACCATTAATACCTTTAATAAAATTGTCTCACAACTTGCTGTAAAACTCCAAAGACAACCAACAGAAGAAGAGATCGCCAAGGAGATGGGAATTGATGTTGAAAAGGTAATCGAAATAAAAACTATCTCTCAAAATCCATCATCTTTACAAATGGCCATAGGTGATGATAATTCATCATCTCTCGCAGAAATAATAGCTGACAAAAACACAACAACCCCTCATGACTATGCTGAGTACACGAACTTAAAAAACGAACTAGAAAAAGCACTTAGTGAACTATCAGATCGTGAGCGAAAAGTAATAGAACTAAGATTTGGACTAAATGATGGTGTGCAAAGAACTTTAGAAGAAGTAGGGGCAGAATTTAATGTAACAAGAGAACGTATAAGACAAATTGAAGCAAAAGCTATAAGAAAACTAAAAGAAAAAGGATTAGAACAAAATTTAGTCGCATACCTAAAGTAAGTTGAACTAAACTTATCTCTTGTGTATAATACGTCAGAAAGTCAGAGAAATTAGGCACAAAAATAAGACCTAATGAGACTTTAAATGGTTTTTAGTCTTATTTTCCTAGTTTCTTTGACTTCACGTCTACGGGGAAGACGTTTTGTATAAATCGAATAACTTGTTGTGGCAAAAACAAGACAACAAAAATCAGCTATTTTAGATACTTATAAGGATTCTATATCTAAATCTAATGCAATTTTTGCTATTAGAGGCAATTTCAACGGTCAAGAGGCTAATGAATTGAAGCAATACGCGAAAGAAAAGAATTGCTACTTTACACTAATTAAAAATACACTTTTTAGAATAGCAGCGGATGAAAATTTATCCACGAAATTAGATCTAAAAGGACCGATATTTGTATTTTTTTGTTATGATGATTTTGTTGAAATTGCCAAAAAATTGGCGGCATTAAAAAAAGAGGAAAAATGTGAATATCTCTTCTGTTTTGTAGAAGGAACATTACATGATGGTTCCGAAATAGACAAATTATCCAAAGTTGAATCCAGAGAACAAACTCTGGCAAAAATACTTTATCTTTTGGACTCTGGAGCAAGCGGTGTTGTTGGATCTATAAATGCTGTGATGAGAGATATTGCATATCTCGTAGAAGAAGTAGCTAAAAAACAAAATCAATAAATCATGTCAGAGAAAATTCAAAAATTACTAGAAGAAATCGCTTCTCTAACCTTGCTAGAAGCTGCAGAGCTAAAAAAAGCAATGGAGGAGAAGTTTGGTGTCACTGCGGCAGCACCTGTTATGGCAGTTGCGGCAGGACCAGCACAAGCAGCAGAAGCTGCAGAAGAAAAAACCGAATTTGATGTGGAATTAACCGAAATTGGTGCTCAGAAGCTGAATGTAATCAAAGCTCTGAGAGAGATTGATCAAAGCCTAGGATTGGCAGAAGCAAAGGCCAAAGTTGAATCAGCACCAGTTATTGTAATGTCCGGTGTTAAAAAAGAACAAGCTGAAGAAATCAAGAAAAAACTAGAAGAAGCAGGAGCAAAAGTAACGTTGAAGTAAACTAATTAAATATATTTTCGAGAGCATGCCTTTTTTAGGCATGCTTTTTTATATACACTGAATTCTAACTATTTAATCAATAAAAATTTCATAATCCAATAAATACTTATCAGTAGAAATTTTATTATTTAATTACTAATTAACGGCGCTTTTTTAACTGACAATTGGAATATTTAAGTTATATTTAATAATAAACTCTTAAAATCAATCACTGTAATACAAAAGTGAAAATCTGATACAATTTGAGTATGTTAAAAATTTATTTATTTAACACTCTAACTCGTAAAATAGAAGAATTTATTCCCATAGAAGATGGTAAGGTAAAAATATACAGTTGTGGTCCAACAGTTTATGATTATCAACATATTGGTAATCTCTACTCTGCAGTATTTGCGGATTATCTGGCTAGAATTTTTAGATATTTAGGTTATGAAGTTATAAATGTCATGAATATTACCGACGTTGGACATCTGACAAGTGATAGTGATGAAGGCGAAGATAAACTTGAAAAAGGAGCAAAAAAATATGGTAAGTCACCTTTAGAAATAGCTCAGTTTTTTACTGAAAAATATCTCGAAGATGTAGAAAAACTAAATATTACTCATCCCACATATAGACCAAGAGCTACAGAATTCATCCAGAAAATGATTGAAATGAACAAAATCCTGAAGGAGAAAGGATATGCCTATGAAACTAATGAAGCGTTATATTTTGAAGTAGATAAATTTGAAAATTACACAAGACTTTCTAAACAAAAATTAGAAGATCTTATCCAGGCAGCTCGAGATGAAGTCAATGTTGATCCACAAAAGAAAAAACCATATGATTTTGCTTTGTGGTTTAAAAGAATTGGAAGATTCAAAAATCATATATTACATTGGGATTCCCCTTGGGGAGATGGATTCCCGGGATGGCATATCGAATGCAGTGCTATGGCATTTGCACTGTTGGGTGAACAAATAGACATACATACTGGTGGTCCTGAGCACATAAACATTCATCATACAAATGAAATTGCCCAAAGCGAAGGTGTATCAGGCAAGCAGTTTGTTAGGTATTGGCTACATCATCAGCATATTTTGGTTGAAGGACAAAAGATGAGTAAATCTCTTGGCAACACATATCTTTTAAGTGATTTACAAGAAAAAGGTTTTCATCCATTAGCATTAAGATTGCTTTATTTACAAAATAAATATCGTGATCAACTAAACTTTACATTTGATTCTCTGACCGCTAGTCAAAATGCTCTAAGAAAAATATACAAGCAAATAAGAGAATTATTTAGATTATCCTCATTTTCTGATTCTAACAATGTTCCATCGGAAAAATTACAAAATACTTATCAGCAGGAATTCGAAAATGCGATTGCAGATGATCTCAATGTCCCAAAAGCGGTGGGTGTGTTTTTTCAGTTATTAAAAGATCAAAACATTAATGTTGATGAAAAATTAAAACAAATTTTAAGCTTCGATGAGGTGCTGGGGTTAAAGATTAGAGAAAACTTAGTAAATCCACATGAAAATGAAATAAATAAATTAAAATCCCAATGGAATCAGTTACGTGCTGAGAAAAGATGGGAAGAGGCGGATAGATTGAGAACGAAAGTAAGTACGTTAGAAGATCATATAACTTAACTTTAATTCTTAGGTTATTTATACTTTAAATGAAGAATAAATCCGTTGTTGTCTACCCTGGCCTCATAAGTGTTTGGTACTTCATACCCTCTATACAACGTTTCTATTCTGTCTGTATATCTTACTGGACATGCCAATGGTGAATCGTTCTCTCCAAATGCTGCGACTGCGCATGCTAATAGATATGCTCCTTCAACTACCTCAATAGTGCTAATAACCTTTACTTCCTTTAAATCTGGTAATTGAATATAACCCGCCGCTATTGATTGCACCATAACTTTAAATAATTCCAGTAAATTACGTCCATCTTCTGTACTACAACCAGTAAACTCTATTTTACCATTCTCATTACTTCCATCAGGTGTAACAGATTTAGGATTGGTATCATAGAAACTTATTCCATCAGGACCTAATACAATACGGCATGGGTGAGGAACAGAGTAATCTATAGATCGTCAAAGAACACGTGCAATCTCTTGTTCATCGATTGCGTAGGAAAAGTCTTCGCGCATACTAAACATAGTATAGTATTCTAATACATTTAATCAGTTGTGCCAACCTTACTCTCCCATCAACTATAACTCTAACATATTTTTATATAACACAATTCTATTACATCTTGATCATTATAAACATTACACAAAGGCTATATTATCTTTATATAACATTACATATTTAATATAAAAACAAGTTATATATTCTGCAAATAGTTTATACAATATACTAAAATGATATTGTATGGCAAAGATTATAAAAATAATTGGCAGAGAAATTCTTGACTCACGTGGCAATCCCACAGTAGAAGCTGAAGTTATATTAGATGATGGATCCAAAGGCAGGGCATCTGTACCTTCTGGCGCATCTACAGGTTCCTATGAAGCGGTAGAAAAACGTGATAATGATCCTAAAAGATTCCTAGGAAAGGGCGTATTAAATGCAGTAAATATTATAAATAACTTATTCAATACCTACTTTTTTGGATTTGAATCAAATAAACAAGAATTGTTTGACCAAAGACTGATAGATCTAGATGGGACAAAAAACAAGTCAAACTTCGGTGCAAATGCAATCCTTGCGGTAAGTTTGGCATATGCATGGGCTAGTGCAAATAGCAGAAATTTAGAGTTATTTGAATATATCGGTGAAATATCAGCAAACACAACCTATTCTCTACCCCGTCCCATGATGAATATCATGAATGGAGGCAAGCATGCTGACTGGGCAACAGATATACAAGAATACATGATAATACCGATAAATATTTCTAGTTGGCGTGAAAATCTAAGAAGGTGCGCAGAAGTCTATCACCATTTAGGTAAAATATTAAAAAGTCATGGATACAGCACAAATGTAGGTAATGAAGGTGGCTATGCCCCTATCTTTGAATCTAACGAAAACGCTATCCAAACAATCATTAACGCAGTAGAACTAGCTGGATATAAGCCTGAAATAGACTTTGCAATAGGACTTGATGCTGCTGCTAGCGAGTTTTTTGATGCCGAAAAAGGTATGTATGTATTAAAAAGGGATGGTGTAGAAAAAACTTCTGATGAAATGATTGAATGGTTTAATTATCTTTATGAAAAATATCCAATAATCAGCGTTGAAGATTGGTTTTGTGAGGATGATATTGAATCCTGGCGTATTTGTAATCAAAAGTATGGTAATAATTTACAAATAGTTGGTGATGACTTACTTGTTACAAATACTGAAAGAATTAAGATGGCAATTGAAAATAGCTTGTGTAATACACTATTAGTCAAAATGAATCAGATTGGTACTCTAAGTGAAACAATAGAAGCAATAAAAATGGCAAAAAATGCTGGTTGGAAAAATGTAGTGAGTCATAGATCAGGCGAGACTGAAGATGTAACACTTGTCCATTTAGCTGTTGGCACAAATTGTGGTCAGATAAAAAGCGGTGCACCATCGCGTACAGATAGAGTAGCAAAATACAATGAATTGATAAGAATAGAAGAGATTATTAATCAAAAATATCAAAATTGATTTTTTTGATTTCCCAAAAATCAGACAAGTTTAGTATAATTTATTATGTCAAAATCTCTTTCTTTAGAAAAATTAGCTAATTTTTGTAAAACGCGTGGCTTTATCTATCCATCTTCAGAGATATATGGTGGTCTTTCTGGAATATATGATTATGGACATTATGGCTATTTACTCAAGGAAAACATAAAAAATGCTTGGATTAGGAATATGATCAATGAGAGGGACGACGTTTACTTATTGGACTCTGCGATTTTCATGCATCCAACCACCTGGGTGGCATCTGGCCACGTAGCTACCTTTGACGATCCAATGGTAGATTGCAAAGACTGCAAGCACAGATACCGAGCTGATCATCTATTGGCAGAATTTGGTGTCGAAATCGATGATAAAGCAACAACGGATGAGATAAATCAAAAACTAGATGAGTTAAGAACAAATAACAAACTATTCTGTCCAAACTGTAAATCAAAAAACTTGACACAAGCTCGTAGATTTTCTCTGATGGTTAAATCTAATCTTGGATGTACTGTTGATTCTATCTCTGATGATGAACTAACCTATTTACGGCCCGAAACTTGTGGAGGAATATATTTACAATTTAAGAATGTAGTAGACACTTTACATGCAAAATTGCCTTTTGGTATCGCACAAGTGGGTAAAGCATTTAGAAATGAAATAGTAGCTAGGCAATTTATTTATAGAACAAGAGAATTTGAGCAAATGGAGATGCAATATTTTTTACATCCCTCAGAGATGGAATTCAAATATAATGAATGGAAGGAATATAGATGGAAATGGTATTTAGAATATGGCATTAATGAAACATCTCTAAAGTGGTATAAACATGAAAAACTAGCTCATTATGCAAGTGATGCATATGATATCAAGTATAACTTTGCAAGTTTAGGTGAATTTGCTGAGGTTGAAGGTATACATGCAAGAGGTAATTGGGATTTATCCCAACATACCAAATATAGTGGTATGACACTAGATTATTATGATCAGGAAATAAAAGAAAGGTACATTCCACACATTTTAGAAACCTCAGCTGGACTTGGACGATTTGTCATGATGTTCATAGACAATGCTTATACAGAAGAAATTGTTAATGATGATACAAGAATTGTATTAAAATTGGATAAAAGGCTCAGTCCTATCAAATTTGCTGTTTTGCCGCTATTTAAAAAGCCAGATCTACAAAATGTAGCTAAAGAAATTTATCATCATATCAAAAAATATTATATTGCAGAATATGATGATTCCGGTTCTATTGGAAAAAGATACAGAAGACAAGATGAAATCGGTACTCCATATTGCATCACTGTCGATTATCAAACACTAGAAGATAACAAGGTAACAATAAGAGACAGAGATAGCATGGAACAAATTAGGATAAAGATAGATGACTTGGATACTAAATGTGAAGCATTAGTCCAGAATAATCGATGATAAACCTTCACCTATAATCGGCACAATAAACGATTTATGAGTTATTGTTAGAGCAAATTCATACCTTTCCCACAAATACAAGTTCGTAATAATAGAACGAAATTCTAAGATTTGAAGAACTATTGTTACGAAATCCAAATTTATTCAATCTACGAGAAAGTATGAACTAAAGTTAATATTAAGTTAATTTTAATATAAAGCTCTAAGTTAGAAGGTATATAAACAGAAGTATTAAACCAGATTTATCAGCTTTGTGCGTTCTCTTCCTTGTGTAAGTTGTCAATTGTACCACTCACAAGCTTTTTTTTATTCAAAAAATAATAACCAATCACAGAAATAATTAACAAAGAAATACCTGATGTAATAAAGATCAAGGTCCCTATATATTCTCGTCCCACCAGAAAATCAAATTTGTTAAGCAAATAAAATATCGAATAATTAATTAATGAAACTAAAAATATAGAAGTTAATATATAACCATCAACAGCCCTTATTTTATTAAAATAATAAAAGAAGAATAGGACAATTACATAGTTGAAAAACAACAAAAATGTGTGAATGACATCGTTATAAGCGAAATAAGATGTAAATGCCACAAGAGAAAAATATATTGCAATAAGTGCACTTATCCTTACAAAATACATCAAAATACGATGGTTACTACCCAAATTATACAAATAATTTGATATAGAAAATAAACTTAAACCAACTGTCATAACAATAAATTGATAAAAATGGTAATAGCTACTCCAATCAGCAAAAGGATATTTTATGTTAAATAGATCTTGAAATAATTCTAAGTAAGACTGTATTAACGATATATAACTAACTGGCAAAGTAATGATAGTAAAATACATAAGTAACTGATTTCCATTTAAAACTCTAGATAAAAACCAAAACCATACTACCAATACCAAAGAAACCAGCAAAATATAATATACATGTAACAATTTATACTCAAACAACATTAGAAACAGATCAGCGATGGGTTCGTACCAGGCATAAAAAGCCGATGTACTGACCAATACATGCAATAACAAAAGTGGATTCTCCAATTTTTCAAACATTTGTATGTTTCTAAATTTGACAAATAAAACTAATAATACAGGTAAGACAGCCAGAAACGTTACTATGATTGACTTCAAAATAAAATTCAATGATTGATTTATAAATACCAGAGTACCTATTGATATTATCAAGGACGAAACATAAAAGAGTATATCTATAAATTCTATCGATAATTTTCGTTGTGTAGCATTTGGCATTTCTTTTGTCATAAAAATATAAATTTTATCTATAGTGTCCAGCCAAAACATTCGGACATATATCCATCATAAAACTTATGTCGAACAAAAAAATTTTTTATGTACAATCCTTTGTCCTCATCTTGGTAATCCATCAATTCTGGTTTGACTTTATAATCTGGGAAATCATAATTACCCACACTTTCCAACTTATACCCATCGGGCGAATCATCACAAAGTGCACTTACATTATGAGTAAAGCCAAAATTTTGATTCATATAATAAGCCATCGATAAAGCATCATCTAAATTTATTTCTTTCATATTTCCCAATTTAAAGTCATACATATAATATTTCCTAGTTGTAGAAAAAAACTGCCTTACAGTATTTATATCCTCGCCTCTTTGATTTGAAATTTTTATTTTATATTGATTTTTGCTTATTCTAACTTTGTTTAAAGAATAAACATAATTATATTGAACATTCTCAACATCTTGAAATTTCTCAACAATCACTGCAAATACTAATTTATATTTTGTTAATGGCATCTTTACAAGATTAGGTAAAAAACTAAAAAATATAATTATAACTAATGTAGAAATAGAAATAATTGTGGTTATTAGAAGTGGAAGTTTGCTTCTATCTTTGTTATTGATACTAACTTCTGAATTACTATTTGTGGTATTCTCCATAATATCAAATCGTATTATATGCCTCTGTAATTGTCAATGGCCAAATATCCAAAAATTTATTAATTTAACCCAATCTTTTCAAAAATTTATGTTTTAAATAAACAAGGAAATATATAAATATCGTTATTAAAAATACACATAAACTATTTAGAAATAAATCACTAATAAATATTTTATCCAAAAAAGTAATAATGACGGCATGTACCGCATAAACATAAAGAGATTCTTTACCGATGTAGGATAACGTACTACCCAAGAAATTTATTCTATCAGACAAAATTTTCAATATTATCCCAACAGAATATAACCAAAAAAACGATAAAATCAGCCTACCCAAGCCGACAAATTCTTTTGAGAATAAAATTAAAAGAAGATCATTCTTCATATATGGAAATATGATTCCCAAAATAAAAAAAATTATAAATGCAACTATTACAAAAATGCGTAATATATTTTTTTTATAAAAGTAGATTAAAATATCTCGTAACCTTTCAAAATGCATACCTAAAACTAAACTAATAGTAAACAAAAACTGCCATGATAGAAGTCTAAATGAGCTAACCTGTATAAGATTTAACTCTAAACGATATACATTATCAAATAACCAGATCAAAAAAGAGACAATTAAAACCATTATATAAGAGAATTTATGCTTTTTCATAATAGGAAGTATCGCTAAAGCAATCAAAAACAACCATACATAAAGCACAAAAATATCCATCCAACCAAAGTGATGGATAAAAAGCACCGAATATAAAACTAATTCAAAAAAATCTAACTCTCGAGGCCGATTACTACGCCATATTCCACTTAATTCAAGTTTGTTTCCGCCCCAAAAAAAGATAGAAACCAAGATTGTTGATACAACAGATATTGAGTATAATAACACTATCCTTTTTGAAATTATCTTGATAAACTCTTTGCTTGAATACCTACCCTTATATAGAAATAAATAACCCAACAAAAAACCTGAAATAATCACAAATCCCTCTGCCGCGGATACCCACAAAAGACCAAAATAATTGTAGTAAGCAAAGATCGATGGTCCTATAAGATAGGCTAGATGATCCCATATTACAGCAAGTAATAAGTGTCCCCTAATAATGTCTATTATTAAAAGCCTATTCACAATGCAAAACAATAACTAATTTTTATACATATTAAAAATGTAAGGATCTATAATTAAGATACAAACAACCCAAAACTATAGCAAAACACCACCACAAATATAATGATAACAATAGATAAAAGTAATTGCATATCAGATGTCATTATCTTTTCTTTCTGCGCTTCTAAGTTTTTATTTAGATATATTCTATAAAGGACAATTGAAGAAAATACAGAAACTGACATAAGAATAAGCATAGATAACAGTATATTACCATATCTATCAAAGGCACTTAATATTATATCTGGTTCAAAATATAAGGGTAAAACCAAAAAATATGAAAGTAAAACAAAAAAGAATGTAGAATACAATGCAACATCTAAATAAACCGTCCTTCCTAATATTCTATATATGTATTCAAATATACTAACAACTCCAATCGTAGTTACAAGAGATATAAATACAGAATTAGAATACTCATATCCATCCCAAAATATCGGTATAGAGGAACTAATGAAATTAACTATTACACTAAAAAATATTGTCATCATCAAAACCTGAAAACGGCTATTTAATATATTATTCTTCTCGTCCCATATTAATACTAATGCTATAGCAAGATGGAAAATTAAATTAAATATAAATGTAAAAGTTCGAAGTATAATTGCGGACTGGACGGATATAGCAACCAACACCGCTGCAATTACTCCCGACAATATTAAAACAACAAGAATAGAAATAAGTAACGCCTGTTTTATTTTTTTTCTTAATTCATTTACGGGATTGTTTATATTTTCTTGCATACTAATTTGTTGCATGTTAGACTGATGTATATTTTGTATTTGTGGCGAGTTATTGTCCATATTTACTATTTATTTTAACAGTAAATCAATTAAATTCAATGGTATAAGCTGAATAAACCCCTATACTTATTATAAATAAAGCAAATTTTTCTTCATTGAACAAATTCTCCGCTGCTTCTGGATTTTGTATCAAAAAAAGTCCGGTCAACACAACAATACCTGAATAATCTCTCTGATCTGGTATAACAGTTTGAACCACATATGCATACTTTCCATTTGGAAGAGTCGTAACATACTGACAAACAACATATTCTACTTTTACATCTTGAACATTACAAGTAACACCAAGATTCTTATTTGATGATTTTATTGAATCTTCAATATCATTCAATAAACTATATACATTTCTAAAATCATTGGAATTATTTTGATTTTTACCATATATAATTGATAAAGATGTATTACCGTCAGAAGAACCAAATGTTTCTGAGTAATTATTAGGATCGGTATTATCTGTAAACACTTTTCTTAAAGTATTGAGAATCCTCAAAGAAAATCTATTTTGTGTATTAGTATAACGATAAGTATTGTTTTCTAAGTAATTTAAATATTCTTGATAGTCAGGACCTTGAGTTGGTATTGGAGCTGTTCTCGTAGGTGTAAGTCTCGCTGTAGGAGTAGGAGTGGGAGTGAATGTTGGAGTTTTTTTTTGGAGTATTTGTTGGTGAAGGGTTAGACTTTTGATCGTCTTTTTTCTCTTTTTGCGTCTTTTCATCATCATTCTTAGACAAATTAGTGTTGTTCTCTTGATTTTGTGCAGAAGAATCTCTAAATGACAAAAATGCCCCAGCACCTGTATTTGCAAGTACCAAAAACATCGACAAAAACACACTTATTACCACAACTAAAAAATTAGATATTTTATTTTTATTAACGAATAACAAAATTGCGGAGGGAATGATAAATAATACTAATGATAAGACACCAACCAACCAAAAAAATTTTGACAGTTCAAATCCATTTAAATCTAGGTTTGGAAACGCCAGTCCAAGATATGAGACAAAAGACAGCAAAACTCCAAAAATCAAAAGTCCAACTATTAGCATATTCATACCAAATCCTCCTGCAGTATTTGAACTCATGCTTTCCAATGGATAATTAATGTTATTTGGAATGTGGTTATTAGGTTGTAAATTAGGCGACATAAAATTCACAGGACTAGGACCTGGTTGTCCAGAATATTGCATATTAGGAACACTATTCTGAAAATTAGAATTAAACTGACCCGATGATCCCTGAGGAGACGAATTTTGGATGGAAGACATCAAATATTTGGCATTATTCAACAAATTTATGGCTGCATCATTTGAAATTCCACTAGCTATTAGGTTGTTGTAGATTTGTTGCTCTGGAATGCCAGCTTGTAGCTGTGAAACTATTTGATTAACGTAGTTATCATTCGACATCAATGTAGTTTAGCACTTTTAATAAAATTTACAATATTAAAATGTCCACAATTAATTGATTCAAACCACATCAGTACTAATAAATTCGTAAATATTAACGCATAAAGTAATTTTGTGTATTATAATCCACGTTTATCACCAGGAAACAGAATCATTTAGTCTTTTTTGGATGCAAACTATATATTAAGATCGTTATTGGCAACCCATAATTTTGGAACGTCTTATAAAAATCATATTATTCCCCATTGTCGAATTACATTAAGTCTATAATCTATTTATGAAAATTGGATAATTAATAACTATAAGGTGTTTACCATTACCATGATGCATTAGCACCTAACCTTTTAATATCGAAATTCACCTTGTTTAACAAAAATATTCTCAATAATATTCTGTAAGATACAACCCTCTCCTTCAATACTTCACTCTAGAGTTAAATAGCAACCTTATATCAGTTCATTTTTCTGATCTTATTAAAAGTATATCATTTCAAAATTCTAAAATTATTATATTGAATATATAGATAATCCTTTTAAATTAAGAATTCTATCTACTATTTTATTGGTACGCCTAAGAATCGTAAGGCCATCTCAGTTTTAGGGAAAATTAGATTTTGTTTCTCAATTTCATCGTAATAATGCGAACATTCCACTAATAAGCTTTTGATTCGATCCGGCACACTTGTCAAGATTACTTGCTGTCCTCGTGATTTACATATACTAGTCATTTCGTCTATAGCCTCTATTCCATCAATATCGATATAGTATACCTCTCGAAAACGAAATATAATAACTTTATATTTAGCAAAGTTTTCTTCAAAACGTAATAAGTGTACCTTTGCATTGATATAAATTAATTTACCTTTGAAAGAATAAAGAAGTACAGATGGATTTTTTTCATAGTTTTCGATGATCCATCATCGCACAATGCATTTTCTCTTATCTCATATATCCCCTTCGATATACGATTAATCTGTAATAGTAATAACAAATAAACACCTAATAAAATACCAATCATCGGATCAGTGATAATAACGAAAAAAGCAACGATCAAGGATATAAGAAACTTTCTTTTTCATATTTATATAGTTTAGTAAAATGCTCCTTCTCTATCATCTATACAGATACATAAACAAGGATAGATACTATTACAGCCATGGGTATAAAACGAAAGTAACTCAGGAAAAACATTGAAATTATTATTCCAAGAACATTAATAATACCGGATACTCTTGAAGTAACATCAGATTTTATATTTAAGGAAATTCAAGCTAAAGCAGCAGTAGCTGGCATACCACCGAAAAGAACAGAAAAGATATTTGCAATAGCTAGTGTTATTAATTATTTGGTGTTCATCTTACGGTATTATTTGCCAATAAATAAATTGTGTGATTTTTTAGCGTGCCAAAATTGGCAAGAGTTTGAATATACGCGTGCGATCCAATAACTAAATAGTTAAATAGTTGGAAATATACAATCTAGATTAATACGGCTTTAAATATGCTCAGAATTTCGAGAACTAGTGAAAATAATAAATGGCGGAGAGTGTGGGATTCGAACCCACGAGGGTTTCCCCAACTGCCTTTCCAGAGCAGCGCCATAGACCACTAGGCGAACTCTCCACGAAAAGTATTTTAATACATAACGGTATTGCTTTTCAAATTTACAAAGGAAGAAATTTATCATACAATTTTATCCTATGAACAAAGAATACATATTTTTCAACGATCAGTTTGTTGAAGCCGAAAATGCGATGATAAGCGTAAAAACCAATTCGCTGCATTATGGAACTGCAATATTCGAAGGTATAAGAGCTTATTGGAACGAAGAAAAGAAAGATCTATTTTTACTTTTTGGGAAAGAACATTATACGAGATTAGTCCGTAATGCAAGATCTATGTTTATGAATATTGAATATACACCTGAAGAGTTAGTCGATATAACTCTGGAATTACTAAGAAAAAACAACATCAAAGAAGATGTTTACATAAGGCCATTAGTTTATTTTTCTGATTTAGCACTTACTCCAAAGTTAATAGAATATAAAGCTACCATCACTATATATACTTACAGATTTGGTAAATATCTTGATACTTCAAAAGGTATTCGTGTGCAGACATCCTCTTGGGTTAGAAATGATGATAACTCTATTCCATCAAGGTGGAAAGTGGCTGGTGGATATGTAAATAGCGCATTAGCGAAGACAGAAGCAATTTTGTCTGGATTTGATGAGGCTGTAATGCTAAATTCTGCAGGATACGTATCCGAGGGATCAGGCGAAAATATATTCATAGTACGAAGTGGCAAAATAATAACACCAGAGTATTCGGATCATATACTCGAAGGAATCACCCGCAATGCGGTGAAACAGTTGGCTGATGACCTACAAATTGTCTTTGAAGAACGTAAAATAGCACGAAGTGAACTATATGCAGCCGATGAGGCATTCATGACTGGTACCGCAGCTGAGGTTACACCCGTTATAGAAATTGATCACCGCAAAGTTGGTAACGGTGAAATAGGCAATACAACAAAATTAATTCAAGAAAAATACTTTAATGCTGTGAGAGGGAATGACAACAGATACAGTAACTGGTTAAAATCTACTTATAATTAAGTTAAAACTTAACAAACAAAAGGCAGGAATAAATCCTGCCTTTTTATTTTAGTACTTGAAATTGATTTTATGATTGTTGCACTTTCATTTCATATTTAGGCGATTCATCTGCGGTCATAAAGCGAAATTCTCTTGGCATGATATCCACTGAGTTATCTTCAGGATTCATTGAATAATCAACAGCCTGAACATAAATATCATAACCTTTTACATTGGTAAGCTTTACTACATTACCAGCTATTCTATCACCTCGACATACATTGGCGTTAAATGATTTTCCTTCGATAATTATTTGTTTTGTACCGTTTTCATCTGAACAATTTACATTCTCATTTCCTTGACTACCGTACTTGTAGAATTCAAGAATAATCCTGATAGTGGTAGAATCTCCATAATTCATATTTGCAACCCCCATTTTATAATTACTGAAATACGCAAATTCTTTAAATTTACCTTGTGGAACCAAAACAGGATACATATTTACAAATTCATCAATATTAAAAATATAATTTTCCTCAACCTTTACAATAGATTGTTGTTCTGATATTTCATTTATTATCATATCAAAATATCTCTCCGCTTCTTCATTATTGCTTTCAAATAACTTGGGATGATCGTAAACAATTTGCACATCATCAATATTTACCATTACAACAAATTTGTTCCCAGTATTATCTATTAGTGCTTCATCAATATTTTCATAAATATAAGCATATTCTTGAAAAATATTGTAAAGTGCAACATTATAATATGGATACTGATAAATCATATATTTATATCCGTAGTTATCATTATTTTCATTTATTCGTTGTACAAATTTATAATTAATCTGGTCTGAAGCTTTTTTCACAAAATGAAGGGCACTTTTCTCCAAATTAATGCGATCATTTGAGTCTTTACATATATTTGCTATTAAATATACATTTAAAACTTGTGTACATCTAAACTTGAAATTAGTACTATTAGTTTCCTTAACAGTATAATTTATTTCAATGAAATTTCTTTCATAATTTGTTACATCTATTTTCTTTGCTCAATCAAAACGAGGGACAAAAGCATTAATATCATACTTATTTATTAATGCTAGATTAATCGTATCAGACATCAGACTATAAAAATTCTCATTTCTGAACTCTTCATCACCGAAAATATAATTTAAGATATTATCTTTTATACCTTCCACTGTTCGTAGATTCGAATCAATCTCAAAATCAGTTTTCTCTAATTCCGAAAACGGTGTCTGCTTGGCATCAATAGAATCACTCGTTTCATCTATTTTGCCAGATTCGGTGTTTTCGGATACTACCCCTGATGAACTTTGATTTTGTAAAAAAGATAAATAGAGAATAATTGATCCAATAGCCAAAATAGCCAGTAATCCAATTGCTAAAAATATTGATTTTTTGTTCATTTGATTTAATTTTATTCTTTCCATAATGAATTTTTAATTTAATTATTTAGATTGCTCATTAAGCATATCAAAGAATTGCTTTTTCTCTTGTTCGCTTAATAGGCGTATATTTTCTAGTAGTCTCCTTCTACTTCCAACGATATCATCAGCTAGATCGTATGGTCCAAAAACAGAGTTAACTATCACTACAATATATCCATTAACTTCCTTATAAACCGGAATAAGAGTCTCATCTTCAGATTTATTTTTTAAATAATTTATATAAAACTCCAAAGCCGAATATGTAAAATCTGTTTTTTCGAAGATATATACATCAAAACTTGACTGTGCTACTTGAACGTTTTTAGCAACAGGGCTGGATTCACCAATCTCATTAACGGTTGGAATTTCATACATCTCTGGGCTCAATGATGCATGATAACTTAGCATATAACCATCTGCTATTAGTGCGATACAATCTAGTACAAATTTATGTTGCATATAAAGATATTCCAACAAATCTGGATTTTTTTTCGCATTTTGCAACGGTATGACGCATGTTTCTTCCTTACCATAATATGGCGCACTAAATGTTTGAGTATATACCTGATAATTTTCTTTTTTTACAAATTCTACCGGTGTTGCTATAAATCCGGAGATTTTTGACTGGTCAATCTGACCACCGTACATGACAGTCTCCATAGTTATAATTTGTCTAATCTCATCATCATATTGTTTTGCCTTTTGCTCATTTATGTAATTAACAGTCCAGTTATCGTTTTGCAATCCACCAAATGATATGTAGATATCGTATGGTGGATACGAGCCTATCTTTTGGGATAATTTATATACTACATCTGCGTTTTCAACTGGTAACAGGGAATTGTTTGGAGACGTAGAACCTTCTTCCATTTGAATTGTCATTACATCATCATACGAATATTTACACACCTCAGCCTCAAATTGACCAATACCATCTATGTTGATTGTGGACTTTTTACCAGTACATACTATGTTTGATCTCTTTTGACCCGACTTATAATACTCGATCCCAAGACGCATCGATCCAAAATGAGCAAGAGAACCTTCATCTACAACCAAGGCCTCGCCGGAGCTTTCATAAGATGGGTCAAAATCTTGTGACGAATACAATCTAAAGTACTCATTATAAAGTCTAGCCTGTTCACTATCGTTATCATAGAAATTGAATCTCTCCCTTCCATCAGTATCAATAGTGAATACAGGATATTTTTTCACAAAATCTGCTAATTTAGGATAAGCTTTAATATCATATACTGCACCAAAGTCAAATGTCTTGATTTCTTTATCTAATTTTCGGATAGAATCTTTTACTTCATTATAATTATTTTGAATATAAGTATTATCGATTATCTTGTGTTCTTCATATTTTATAGAGAATAATAAATCATTATCTTCACTAAATTCTGTTTTTACTATCTGTAGACTATTTGGATTTATATAATACGTTTTTCTAATGATAATCTCAGGTCCCGTTGGATAAACAATTGACTCTTCCTGTTCCGTGTTCTCTGCGGGTGGAGGTGGAGAATATACTGGTCCCAAAACGTTAATACTTTCTTCAATAATCCTATATTGTACTCCATCAATATCTTTTACTCCTAAATCTTTTATGTTTTCATCTTTACTTTCTAATTTTTGTAACAGTATATAATCAGGAGTAAATTGGATGTACGAAATATTCTGTTCTTCATAGAATCCCTTTGGATGTATATAGTTGCCTTCTAATGCAAGTTTGCCATTTCTGTATTCTAATGACCGCACATGATAGCTATTACCCTGAGCGGAAACATCTGATACGGTGGCATATAGAATATCTTTACCTCTCCTGACAACAGTACCTGTGGAATGCAAAGACATATAATATTCATAATTCGCCTCCGGATAACGGATAAAATCATGTAGACCAAAATAAGCAGTATCTGTGGGGATATACACATCCGTATACTTCGTATAGTCTGCCTTGTTCATTTCTACGGTATACCTATATAAAACCCCTTTATTTTGTGTTGTATTAACATTATCCAAGATATTTTGTACCTCTGGTCGTTCTTGTGCCATGATCATTCTTTGGTTTGTTCGTCCTGTTGAAGCTAGCATTGATTTTAACCCTTCTTTAGGATTCGATGATGCATCTATTGATGATGCTACTTTTACATAGTCATCATATTCAATTCCATATAATTGTTTAAATCTTTCCTTTGCCAGGGTAACAATATCCCCACTTTTATTTGCTCTATTTACAAATTCCGTAGATGTATCTTGATTATTTTTTGTTGTGTTTAAGTAATAAATACCTATCCCTGATAATGTGACAATAGTTATCAATGTCAATGTAGAAAATATAACAAATGGTTTATTATGAAAAAGATTCATAAATGCATTGGGCTTTGTTTGAGAAGTCTGAATATTATCGTTTTGTGTAGCCGCTCCTTCTTCAGGAAAAACTTGAGCTACAAAATTTTTTTGATCCATAGCTTTTCTATTTATCGAATGGACAAGCTGATTTTTTACCCTTATCTGCGCAGATAATATATCCTCATCTGCCGGCACGGTTACCAAAGCAGATGTGAGAATTTCTTCAATTTTTTGATCAACTTGATCCATTTCACTATATATATCGTCTTGGGGGTACAATTTTTTATCTTTATTTATTTTCATCATCTTTTTCATTTGTAATAATTTTTTTTATTATTGCTATAGCTCTCTTTTGGTAGGTATGAACATGATCTTCAGTAATATTTAAGACTTCTGCGATTTCTCTTCTGCTAAGTTTATCCAAAAGTCTCATTCTAAGGATAATCATCAATTTGGGATACTTTTTTTCTAATTTATAAATATAATCCCTCAGCTTGTCTTCTAATTGGGCTAAGTCCAAATGCGAAATCACATTGTTTTGTTCCCCTGCATAATTGTCAATATACTCTATATTTTCATATTCTCTATATTTTAGTCTAATATAATCTACATATTTCTTTTGAAGAATACCAAACAATATTTTTTTACTTTCATTACTATCTAATTTATCTTTATAGCTTTCGTAAATTACTAAATACGCGTCATGCAGTATATCTTCCACGTCACTCACGTTGTTAATTCGCATATAGAGATATCTGTAAGCTTCTTTAAAGGTTTCTTCGTAGAATTTTTCAAAAGATTTATTCATTATCCAATCAAATTACATTCATAACTATACTATTCTACTAATTGAATATCATTTAACACCTCAGTTACCTTTTCTTTTGCTTTGTCGCTGTATATAAATATATACATATCACCAAGTTTCTTATATTGCATTCCCCTTATTTTTTGGTCTTTTTTGTATAAATCAGAATTTACATAAAAATTGACAATTTTTTCTACGTATTCATTTGAGTAAATAACATATACATCAAAAAAATCCTCATCATTGTCTTTATATTGTAATATCATTTGATAACCATTAGATATACCCGTTGCACACTTTAGAAAATATCTTTCAATATCTTGAATTTCTAATACATTAAACAATTTTACATCAAATTTATTTACATTATCAAAAAATGCATAGCAGTTTTTTTGTTTATCATTAGGTTCCAAAAGTTTACTAAAGGATGTATTAAAATCATTTTTTAATATTACATTCGTCCTTAATTCTTCCTTAGATATATTATTAAAAACTAGATTTCTATTTGCATTGTATAGATGAATTATTATATTTCTATATTTTTCATCCAAATTTTTAACCTCATTTGTATTTAATAATTTTAACCTTATCTTTCTTTCTTCTAATTTCTTTTGAGCTTCATATGATTTTGGGTATATGTATATATTGGCAGGTTGGTATCCAAATCTCTTACTTATATCAGTTTTAATCCTATAACTATGAAAACTTTTATTTTCACTAATCAATCTATTTTTATATTCTTCACTTAATTCTATATGCAACTTGTTACATTCCAACTCTATATTCCCGAAACCTTCCAAAAACAACGTATAAGTACCACAACTGTTCATTAAACCAACACCATTTGGGTTGTACGATATGGAATAATCTATTGAATTTATATACAAAGAAGAAGACTCTGAAATTTTTATTGGACTTATTCTCGATCCTTTAAGTTGTATATTATAAATGTCCCCTAAATATTTATCATACTTGGTATTATTTTTATTAAATTGATATAAAAACGGATTATCATTAATTGAAATAAATGGAAATTCTGATACTACCTCAGACAAATTATAATATTTGACCTCATCAAGATTATCAAAATTATATGATCTGAAATTGGTCTGATTTTCCAGCTGTGAATATATCTGGTTAAATTTTGTCTTTATTTCATCAAACGAGACTACATCATGATTACAGGATACCGACATAATTATTCTTTCATCTCGATCGTTTGAATTTTGCACAATTAAATTCACTTGTTTCAGATCAAAATTACTATCAAAGATGTAATTTACCTTTAAAAAGTCTTCATTCTTATCGTAAATCAGTACATAATTATTATCCTGAATTTCAAATTTTAATTCTGGACTATTAAACCAAAAATAATAATTACCTCTAAAAAATTCCGCAGCCTCAAAATGGCCATCCACATACTTATCGACCGTATAATTCACACTAAAAGGATCATATGTTGAACCATAAAAATTGATTGAATTAACAGTATATCTTTGAGTTGAATCTAGAGAATACAAAACAGCTTTTGCATAATTAATTGAATTATTAACTCCAGACAATACTTTGAAATTAGCATTAGAACCTAAAATTTGCTCTAATTTATTTGAGGATGCATAGTCTGTTTCGAGTCCTTCCTTAAAATCATTAATATAAGGAACATTATGTGCATAATTTAACAAATAATTATAATCTTTAACCGGCATATCCAATATCGTTAACCTATCAACACTTTCCAATTTACAACTTGTATAACGAAATTGATTTGAATTAGTTTTTTTTAGTGCGAAATAATCATGAATAGAATCACGATAATTTAATAATCTAATAATTTCATTAGTATAATCGGAATCTTGAAACACACCTGCCCCCGTAAATAAATAAGAATTTATAAGCATATAAGATGTATTGGACAAAAATTTATAGTATTTCTCCCAATCTAACCCAGTATAAGTTTCAAATTTTTCTATAAACTTTTTTTCTAATTCTTTTTTTAGCTGATTCTCTTCACTATTACGATTGTTATCTATGTTATCCATGTCATTACCGGATAAATTCTTATCTTTGTCTTGCATAGGTGGAATTGTATGATATGTATACTGTTTACCTCGAGCAAAAAATATCACAGTTGTAGCAGTCAAAACAATAATTATCAATAAAACAAAAATTAAAAAGGCTTTATGGTTTAATGAGTTAAAAATATTTTTAAATTTTTTGAAAAATCTAATATTTTTATACATATAAAAATCTTACTTATTTAAGCAAATTCCGTCAATGTATGAATGGAATAAATGCTATATAATGTCTCAATGATAAAACTAACTAATATCTATAAATCTTATAAAGATGGTAAAAACTCCATTCAAGTACTAAAAAACATAAATTACACTTTTGAAAAAGGTAAATCCTATGGGATTGTCGGTAAATCTGGTTCTGGAAAATCTACTCTTATGCATATCATGGCTGGTTTAGATACTCCGACAGAAGGTAAAATTTTTTACAATAATCAAAATATCGGTTTATATCCTGAAAATAAACGTGCACAGTTAAGAAATCATAAAATTGGATTCATATTTCAACAGTTTTTTCTTTTGCCAAATAAGACTGTAAAAGAAAACATCGAGCTACCTTTAATCATTAGGGGGGAATCTTATAAAGAAATTGATAAAAAATCTAGAAAAATAATAAAAGAAGTGAATTTGACAGAACAGATGGATCAAAAAGCGATAAATTTGTCTGGGGGACAAAAACAACGCGTTGCTATAGCTCGCGCGCTCATTACAGAGCCCGAAATAATATTTGCCGATGAACCAACAGGCAACCTTGATTCTGAAAACGGCGAAAAAATCATTAATCTACTTTTTGAATTACATAGAAAACATAAAACTATACTTATTATTGTCACTCATGATTTTGATATTGCAAATAAATGTGATGTTATATTAAAAATAAAAAACGGAATAATCGAAAGATCATGAAAATAATAGATATAATAAAACTTTCTCAACAAAACATGCTTAGAGCACCACTCCGAAGCTTCCTTACGATATTGGCTTTATCGATAGGCACTCTAACATTGACTTTAACAAATGCTTTAAGTGATGGGATTCAAACTTATGTCAACGCACAGGTGAATTCTATTAATTCACAAAATACAATACGAATCACACCAATCACGGTTACTAACAATCCACTTGAAGTTAAAAAATACGACCCTGAAAATAAAGTCAACAGAACAAGATCACAAACTTTAGATGAAGATATAGAAAAAATTCAGAATATAAAAAATATCAAAAAAGTCTATAAACTTTATAATTTATTTCCAGAGTATATTTATAAAAACACAAACGAAAAATATGAAATACAGCTTGTAGGTTCTATCATCGATGAGGTACAGATCCCTCTAGCTGCAGGCAAAACTCCCTCAGCTGATGAAAAAGACAAAATACTTTTATCTTACAATTATTTATCACCTCTAGGTTTTACAAATGCATCAGAAGCTGTAGGTAAAAAAATTAAAATCGGATATAAAAAACAAGATAACAACATTTTTGAGAAAGAATATGAAATCTCAGGTGTCCTAATAAATTCATTGACAGGAGGTATAACAAGACTAAGTTATCAAGAAATAACAGAATTATCTGAGGAATTATATGGTGATAACAAAAGAAATTTTGAACTTATTGGAATTCTTGAAAAAAACGATGAAGAATCAATGAAAAATACCAAAGAAGAGCTTAAAAAACTAGGGTTTAATGGAGTAACGTGGGATGAAGCAGTAAATGAAATTAGAAATGTACTAAATATACTAAAGTTAATTTTGAATGCATTTGCTCTCATTGTTATTATCGCTGGCAGTATAGGCATCATAAATACAATACTAATGGGTGTATACGAAAGAACTCGTGAAATTGGTCTCTTAAAAACTCTTGGTATGACAAGTTTTGAAATATTTTTATTATTCGCTATAGAAGCGATTTTACTGGGATTATGGGGTGGTATATTGGGGATTTTTATGGGCATCCTAATAGGTAATGGTTTAAATTCTTTATTTGTAAATACATTCAAAACAACTCTAGAAGGCTTTCAAGTTTTTGTTTTTGATATTCAACTCCTTTTGCTAATTAATGCATTCATGATGATCATAGGATTTTTAGCCGGGACGCTACCAGCAATTAAAGCAAGCAAATTAAATCCGATTGATGCCTTAAGATACGAATAATATAGATCTTTAATCGTCAAATTCAGTAATCAATTTTTTGCCTTGAATCGGACTTATGAAGTAATGAAATAAAATGTCGTATTTTGTTGTAATAAAATAATAATCCATTTTTTACCGTGTTCTAACTAAATTTAGCATGTTCATTTTTTACTAATTATTCACAATTCCGTCACAATACTGTTTTATAAAAATACAAATACAATATCAAACGATCGAATATGATGATTACAATTAATTTATTTTGATATCGTATGCAAGTTTATTGTCTACTTTTAGAAATTGAAATGCAAATATATTTATAAGTAAACCATAATATCATGAGTTGATTGCCTAACATAATGTACAACATCGCTATTTGTGCTTAAGTCTCAAAATACAAATACAAAAAACTTTTTATTACGTTGTCTAATTAAATTAACTTAAAGAAAACCTATGAAATATCCTGTGAATTTTTTTACGCAACTTATTGATCAAAACATATAACACAGGTACAACAAAAAGAGATATGATAGTAGAAGTAAATAAGCCTCCAATGATGACTGCTGAGATAGATTTGTAAAAATCACTATTAATATACAAAGGTATCAATGATGTAATGGATGTAAATGTGGTAAGAAATATTGGTCTAAATCTCACAGCAGAAGCATAGATAATTGCTTTTTTATCATCCCATCCATTTTCTTTTACTTTTTGATTTGCTAGGTCAATCATGTATATAGCTACGTTTACAACTATACCAACAAGTATAATAAGCCCTATAATTTCCAAAAATCCGAATTCTGGACCAACAAAATATTTTATTCCTAAAAATGCACCAATAAATGAAAGTGGAATAGTAAATATAACTACAACAGGCATAGAAAATGATTTGAAAAGAACAACTAAAACTGCGTATATCAAAAATATACTTAATGCAAAAGCCGTCAAAAGTTCGGTAAATCCTCTGACAAATTCTGCGCTAGCACCGGATCGATCGATGTAGATTGCTTCATTTGCTAGTCCCAATTCTTTTGTCAATTTATAATTATCTTTTGCATATGTCTGAAAAATAAAGTTTGCCACTCTAGATGCATAAGCCTGATCTAACCTAAATTCTTCTTTTAGCCTTATTTTAATACGATTAGCTGTTTTGCCCTCAAAACGAGTTATGGTCTGATTTATTTGTGATAATTCGATATTTGCGATATCACTTAACTTTAAAACAGCACCTTGTGGAGAGACAATGTTTATATTCTTGACATCATCCAATGTTTTCAAATTTACATCTGCGTCCAAATTAATAGTCGTATATACCTTTGTTTCATTAATATTATTTAAATTAGAAACACTAGTAATTCGAGATTTGGGAAATTGACTTTGTAACTGTGATAATACAAGACTAAATACTGGAGTACCAGGTATACTTAGATTATTTTCTAATATTTTTTGTATATCAAGAGTAATCTTTATCTGATTTTGTAATCTTCCATCGATCCCATTGTCTACTTTTTCAATTACTCTATTTTGTTCATCACAATTTTCATCCCAGTATAAGCTTTTATTATCTTGACAAAGATTTTTCCTTATATTTTCCGCAAATATTCTTGATGATTCGATTAACTTTTGATTATCATCTGATCTTATTGCAAGATTAACTTGATAACTATTTGTTGTATTAGCTCCCCCACCTACTACGACATTTATATCAAGATATTTGTCACCAAATTTATTTACAAGAAGTTCTCTCAGATCCTGAGCCTTTTCTAGTGCAGTATTTTGATAATCTTTTTTGAGTGATGCGATCATCTGTGTACTAAATGGCGTTACATTATCAAATAAACCAGTACTTACTATAAATTCTATAGTTTGCTTGGTGAATTGATTTATTTCTGCAGGTGATATATCCGAACGTTTTTCTAAAAGTATATTCAATGTTGATCCAGTTTTATTTTGAGCAAATTGGGTTGATCTAAGTTGACCGGTTCCAAAAAGATATCCCACGATTGCTAGAGGCACAATGATAGAAGCTATTACGATTGTAATTTGTATCAAACCTGCCAAAAATTTATTCTTAATTTTGTTATGATAATTTAAAATAAATTTATTTATTGCTTCGATTTTTTTAGAAATTGGCCATATTGCCGCATATTCTTCGTCCTCAACTTGTTCATTTTGTTTCTTTCTGCGTTTAGCAAGAAACATTCCACCAAATATTGCTAGAAATACTACTGAAACAACATAAGAGCCAACAATTGCTGGTATTATTGTTTTAGGAATATAACCAAAGATCTGACCAAGCACACCAGAAACAACAGCAAATGGAACAAAAACTATTATATTCGTTATTGTTGATGCCAGAAGACCATCGCCGACCTCTTTTATTGATTCTATGACTACTTGTAATTTGCTCAATCCCGAATCTAACTTTCTCTGCAAAACTTCTAACATAACCAATGCCGGGTCTACAACTAACCCAACAACCAATACTAAAGAGAATAGTACCAACGTATTCAACTCATCACCTGTGAAAAATATGTAAATTAAAGCAAAAATCAAGCTTATCGGTATACCAAAAGTTGCAATAATTGCCGCTCTCCAAGAAACAAAAACGAACATCACCAAAAAAACCAGAATCGCACCCTGCAAAAGACCATTTACAACTTCATCAATCTGCTTTTTAGAAACAGTACTTGCTGAATATGGAATTTCAAAATAAATTTTCTGATTAGAAATATCTTCGTTTTGATCTACTTTCGATATACCTAAATCTTTAAGTAAATTTGATATCTTATTTTGTACATCTTCTATGGAGTTTCCTTCAGCCGCGAAATAATTTAAAAGTATTGATTCTTTTGTTAAATTTTTGCCACCTTGAACAAAGCCAAAATATGTTGGATTATCATCAAAAGCAAGACTTGCAAATTCACTATTTGTAAAAACATATTTATATGTAATATCACTGATTTCATTTAATCTTACTAACTGATTATTTTGTGTTCGTATGACAACATTCGCCAATTGATCCAAATTTTCTATATCCGAACTGTCTAAAATAAAAGATGTTTGAGAATTATCAATAGTTACATTTTGAGCTATAGGAATATTAAATTTGTAATTTGATATTGCTTGTTTTATGTCATTAGCATTAATCCTATACTGATTCAATTTTGATTCGTCTAATCTAATATCAACTATTTGTTTTAGATCCACCTGTGGAGTTACTAAATCAGTTTCAGGCATTGATCTAGCTTGTCTTAAAAACTCTTTATATTTTATGTAAAGACCTTCCCTATTCTCAGAAAAAATCGCGATCACAAAATCTACAGAAGGAAACTCAGGCTTAGAAACCCTAACATCCACTGCATCTGGTAAGTTAAGCTGTTCCACATCATTTTCAATCTTAGCAATTAATTCTTCAGCATTTACACCAAACTTAGGTGTTACTATTATGTTTGTAAATCCATTGTTAATAGTTGATGAATATGTATCTATATCGGAATAATATTTGGTTACAACGCTTTCTAAAGGAATTGTAACATTGTTCAATACAACATTAGTATTAGCACCTGGATAAGTGGCTGTTATACTGATCAAATTAATTCTAGGCTGTGGAAACCCTGTAGGTACAAGATTTAATAGTGCATATACTCCTAATAAAACAATTAATATGAGAGTAATAAATGTAAATCGCAAATTGCTAACAAAAATTTTTGCCAGCTTGCTACTAAAATTAGAATTTTCCATAAGTTATTAAAATTTAACCTCAGAATTATATATTTATTTCGAATAACTTCAAGACATATAAATTTGACTATATATTTATGTAAATATACAATTTTTAATAACTATGTCAGAAAACAAAAATCCCCAAAATACCCCAAACCAAGATCTTATATACAAAAAACGACATTCACTCTCTCATATATTAGCCTATGCAGTTATCAGGATATTTGGACGAGATAATGTCAAACTAGGTATTGGGCCTGTTATAGAAAATGGATTTTATTATGATTTCCTTTTAGATAAGCCCATATCAGAGAACGATCTAGTAAGGCTAGAAGAAGAAATGAGATCATTGCTGGCTCGAAATTATCCTTTTGAGAGATCTGAAATGACAATAGAAGAAGCCACCGAATACCTATTAAAAATGGATCAGAAATTTAAATTAGAGCTAGTCAATGACCTAGCTAATGGAGGTGCAGAGAAAGTTTCTTTTTACACTGTAGGAGAATTTACAGATCTATGTAAGGGTCCCCATGTAGATGATACTTCTGTTATAGAGCCTCATTCATTCAAACTAACAAGCATAGCAGGCGCTTATTGGCGTGGTGATGAAAAAAGACCAATGTTACAAAGAATATACGGAGTAGCGTTTGATACAAAAGAAGAACTAGACGATTATCTAAATAAATTAGAAGAAGCAAAAAAACGAGATCATAGAAAATTAGGGAAACAATTAGATCTATTCACTTTTTCCGATCTTGTTGGGCCGGGATTACCACTTTTTACCCCACGCGGTACTTATTTGAGAAATCAATTAGCAAGATATTCTGAACAACTACAACTGGAGGGGGGATTCGAAATGGTTTGGATACCTCATATTACAAAAGTAGATCTTTATAAAACATCTGGACATTGGGATAAATTTGGCCATGAGCTTATGATAGTCCAAAGCAGAGAAACAGAGACTGAGATGGCGTTAAAGCCGATGAACTGTCCACATCATGCTCAGATATACGCATCACGTATACGCAGTTATAGAGAACTACCAATAAGATACTGTGAGACAACAACTGTATATCGTGACGAAAAAGCTGGTGAATTACATGGATTATCAAGAGTTAGATCTCTCACTCAAGATGACGGACACGTGTTTTGTAGAGTAGATCAGATCGAGTATGAAATAAACAACATTATGCAGATGATAAAAAAATTATATCAGACTCTGGGAATGTCATTTAGAGCAAGGCTTTCATTCCACGATCCTGAAAATCCAGATAAATATCTTGGAGATAAAGAAACATGGCGTAACGCTGAAATGATGATAGAAAATGTCGCTAAAAATCTTGGTTTAGATTATTTTATTGCACTTGGCGAAGCCGCGTTTTATGGACCGAAAATAGATATAATGGTTACAGATTCTTTAGGCCGAGAATGGCAATGTGCAACTCAACAGTTAGATTTTGTACAACCATCTAGATTTGGACTCTCTTATGTTGATGCTGATGGAAAAGAAAAAACTCCCGTTATGATACATAAAGCTCTTCTTGGTTCTATAGAAAGATTTTTATCAGTATACATTGAACACGTCGGTGGAAACTTTCCTTTATGGCTTTCGTATATACAGGGTGTGGTTATTCCAGTATCTAATGAAAAACATAGCGAATATGCACTAGAGGTAGCAAATTATTTAAAATCTAAAGGTTTGAGAATACAAGCAGACGTAGACAATGAGTCAATGAATAATAAAATAAGAAAAGCCCAGGAACAAAAGATCCCATATATGTTTATAGTTGGTGACAAGGAATCAGAGAGTAAAGCAGTATCTGTTCGCACTAGATCTGGTCTCAATATTGGTCTTATGACATTGGATGAGATAGCTAGTCGTATGCTACATGAATATGAAAATAAACTATAATGAAATTTTTATTACAAACCCAGATTGGAATTGAAAAAATTACAAAGTTAGAATTAGAAGAAAAATATAAAAAATCCTTTTCACTTGATCAATCAGGTTATATACCAAGAAGAAATGGTCTTCTGATTATTGATTGGAGGGATAAATTTCAAAAATTCTGGGATGAATTAAATTCAATAGAAGATGCATTTTTTGTACTTGAATACATAAAAGATGTTAGTAAATATTTTTCACTAAAAGATGTAATTAAGAAAATTGATAAAGAAAAAATAGCTAGTCACTTAAAATTCATATTAGACCAAAATATTTTTACAGATAAATCTCTAAATTTTCGCATAATTACAAGGAAAAGGAGTCCCCATAACTTTAGACGTATAGATTTAGAGGAAAGCCTCAAAAACTTTTTTCATTCTAAATTACCGAAAATAAAAATAAATGATGATGAAAATAATAAAGAAATTTGGATAACTTTAGTAAAAAACAGACTCATAATCACTCTTAGACTTACTGACAAGACTAAGAGACATAGATTTTATAAACACGAAAATATATTAGGTTCAGTCCGTCCATCAGTTGCGTTTGCTATGGCATATGTAAGTGATATTAGATCTACAGACACAATATGGGATCCATTTGCAGGTGCTGGTACGATCCCCTGCGAAATTTTATTACATTTCAAATTTAAGAAGCTGTTAATTGGTGATATAGATGAAAGTGCTATAGAAAAAACAAAAAGTAATTTAAAACAGATACATATATACGAAAAGCTTAAATCTAAAATATCCATACGATCAGAAGATTTTTTTTCATCAAAACGCTATACAAAAAAAATTATTACCAATCCACCATTTGGTGATAAGCATCTACAACCAGAGAACTTTGAAGAAAAACTTATTGAAAAAATTAATAATATCCCGAATTTACAAATGATTACTCTACTCTATCCCAAAATTCTCAAAATACCAGGATGGCAACTCACAAGAAAATTTAAATTAGAAATACTAGGTAAGGAAGCATATATTACTGTATACAGAAAAATTAAAAATACTGTATACGATCTAGAGCCCCAAAGTATATTATGAATACAAATCTACTAATCTATAACTCTGGCAAGAATCTTTTGACAAAGGAAATTTTTTGCAAGTTTATTGTGTGATTATTAAAAATCTTCACCTATTATTTACTATTTACCCTAAGATGGTTGACATTGTAGTAAAAACTTGAATCTAAATTATAAATACTTGCTATTGCTTTTGGATATCAAAATCCAAAAAATTCAGATACTAATACGAATAAAATTTTGAGAAAGATAAGTATTTAATGGAGCGAGTGAGCGGACTCGAACCGCCGGCCTTCTCCTTGGCAAGGAGACGTTCTACCAACTGAACTACACTCGCACAAGACAATAATACAATAAAAGTCATTTTTTTGTAAACTGAATTTCTATATTATTCCAATAAGGTTGGTTTTGACTAGAATAATCACAAATTTGTGCTAAATAAATATAAGGTCTCAAATTACTATCAATCAGAACCGGTCCTATGTCATGTTTTCCCTCCCTTAGTTCGCCTTCTGTAATTTTTTCATCTAATATTACTTTACCTTGATGATCAAATAAATATAACTTAACTAAACTATAATTTCTATATTTTGATAATCCATTTATATTCATAGATATTTTATAAGAAGAGTTTGGAGCTAAATATAACATATCAAAATAAACAGGTTGACATTTCATCTCATTAGTAAAATTTTCATAATTACGCGTTATGTTTAACATCTCCACAGATTCCAAATCAGTTTCGAAGATGTTATTAAGTTCATTTGATAAAAATTTACGATACTGTATTAAATAAACCGGCTTATAAGAATAGATTTGCAATTTATCTATATTTTCTGTAAACGAAAATCTGATTTCTACCTGATTTTGATTAAAATCATTATATTTTAATATTTTTTCATTAAACACCCTATGATCGGTTCTACCATACTTTATTTTCAGGACATTTTGATCGGATGATATGGTGTTCTCTTCCAACCTAAATACTAAACTGATATTACAAATATTTACGAAATAACTATCACAAACTTTATTTTTTTCTAAGGTTAAAATATGAGAATAACTTTCATTCGTAAACTTAATGGTGTTGTTAATAATTTCTGTAGTGACCTCTGAATTTATGTATTCACTTATATCCAGAGGTAAATCACCGATATAATTTGGATCTACTAATTCAATATTTATAGAACTAAAACTTACTAATTCATCCTGTTTTATATCTAAAATTAGCTTATTTGTACTGACGTTATTCAATATCACTCTATTGTTATTTAGGAACCGAACTAATGGAATCCTTTGATTACCAATTTCTATAAAACCCGAATTGTAGTTTTCTAGATTTAGATTGTCGATATAAATAATTAAATTTTGATCTTTTATCAGTCGGTTGATTGGCGTTATAGATTCAATATATTCGTCATTTCCCACAAAACTAAACAGATTATTTACATAGTTGATATTGTCATGTATATTAAATTTATTTATTATAAGTCTTTGATTAATTACGTTTGTTTCCACAAAGAAATCCAATTTGTCTATTAAATATTCGAAATTACTGATATTTTTGATTTGAGTAGAAACCTTATAGTATGCAGATCCTGTATAGTCGTTGAAACGATATACAAAGACATTGGCATTTTCTGATAAATATCTTCCATTCACATAGTCTATACCATCAGCAATATTCGTACTGCCAACCACACTATTGACTGTCACACTAAGCAAATTTGTTATATTATCATGATTCAACGTATTTCCGTTGATTTGAATTTCTAGGCTATTAGCTGTTGTATAAAATTCTAAATTTATTACTTCGTTTGGAGTTAGAGTATTTCCTTCGCACAAATCGGCTGGATCAATAAATTCTTTGCCAATAAGTTCAGAATAGCCAATATAATTTTTACAAGCATCCCCCTCAACTATATTCACAACATAAACTTTATCAGCATTACGCCAATTATTTAGATCATCTCCATCGTTAGATGGATTAATCCTACTCATGGCAAAATACGTACCGGGAGTAGAAGAATTATCCCCTACTCTGGGTTTTGTCGTAGTTATTACACTATCCACAATCTGGCCGTTGGGATCTTCTAATTTTATGTTTAAAGCGGCATTGGAAATAGAAAAAGAAGAGCTGACGAAATTAGAATTTACACTCATTACAGTATTAGGATCACCCTGATTAAATCTACTAACAACAAATATATCATTCGCCCTTATGACACCTGTCAATTCAAAATATCCCCCACCACGACGTACTCCAAAAATTTTATATCCTGTAAGGTCTATATCTTCATCAGTAAGATTTTTAAGAACTATCCATTCATCATTTGATGATTTTTTACTGCCTGCCCAATTGATTTCTATTATAGAGATTCTTTTTAGATTGCTATTTTCTTGTGATAATACTTTTAACTTTGGAAGATTCAAATATAATGTAGCAAAAACAACAAATAAAGCCACAGAAAAAGTAACAAGTTTATACATATCAGATTATACGATTTGTCAATATTTGTAGCAATAAAATATATAAGCTCGCAAATCCATATGCTAAAATAACAAAACGCAATGAAACTCAAAAATAAAAACATACGCCGATCAAATCTTGATCAATCAGAAAAAACAAACATAGATGAACACTCTTCTCACATTCCTAATAATGAAAAATCTAACAATAAACCAAATCCAGAGGAATCACCTGAAGTAAAATCTCACAAAATAAATAAATCTAATATAATACGTCCTTTCAAAAAAAATGTACCTTGGTATAAAAATCCCATAATAGTTACGGTATTAATTTTGTTTGTTTTTACAATAGGGCTGCAAATTTATAATATTAACAATTCAAACAAGCTTGATTACGGTACAATCATAGAAATTATTAAAAAAGAAGAATATTCAAAGGTTGAGGTGCATCCTGAAAAAGTTGTAATTACAAGAAACAATAATGAAAAAATAGAAGGAAACATACCAAACACTATCACCTTTTTTGAAGACCTACGTAACGCAAATATAGACCCAACGCAAAAGAATATCTATGCGGTACCTGCAAGTGAGTTTAATCTATTTTCAATTATCTCCTTGATAAGCACACTGGCTATTGTAGGATTCATTATTTATATTATTTATTCAGCAAAAAACATATCAAATTCTGCTGCTAGCCTACCTTTTGGTGAAAGTAAAGCAAAACTGTTTATACCAAAAATGCAAGATGTAAAATTTGATGATGTAAAAGGTGCTGATGAAGCTGTAAACGAAGTAAAAGAAATCGTCGAATTTCTCAAGAATCCTAAAAAATTTATAAAAATGGGAGCGCGAATACCAAAAGGCGTATTGCTTGTCGGAGCGCCCGGTACGGGAAAAACATTACTTGCTAGGGCGATTGCAGGTGAAGCAGGCGTCCCTTTCTTTTTTACATCAGGGTCAGAATTTGAAGAAATGCTTGTAGGAGCTGGAGCTTCTAGGGTTCGAGACCTTTTTACAAAAGCAAAAAAAATGGCGCCAGCCATTATTTTTATTGATGAAATTGATTCTATAGCCAAAAAAAGGGGGACAATCATTCATTCTGGTAATACTGATCAAACCTTGAATCAAATTTTGGTCGAGATGGATGGATTTCAGAAAGACACTAATGTAATAGTAATTGCTGCAACGAATAGACCAGATGTACTAGATCCTGCAATTCTTAGACCAGGTAGATTTGATCGAAGAGTTGTGTTAGATCTTCCAGATATGAATGGAAGATTAGAAATCCTTAAGACATATGCAAAAAATAAACCTCTAAATCCTGAGATAGATTTAGAAACTCTAGCCAAAAGAACTATTGGATATAGTGGTGCTGATTTGGAAAATGTTTTAAATGAAGCCGCAATTATAGCAGCAAAACATGATCGACAAACTATAGAAAAAGAAGATATAGAAGAAGCTATCAACAAAGTTATTTTGGGACCAGCAAAAAATCGTACAAAATCAGAGAAATATAAAAAAATTGTCGCTTATCATGAAGCCGGACATGCATTAGTAAGCTATTATTTGCCCGAAGCAGATAGTGTACATCGTATTTCTATAATTCCAAGAGGGGATTCAGGGGGAGCTACAATTTTTATACCTGATGAAGAGGCATATTCTCTGCGAACAATAGAAAAGTTTGAAGCTGATCTAGCAAGTCTATACGGTGGCCGTGAAGCTGAGAGAATTGTATTTAATACCTTTACTACGGGAGCAAGTAGTGACATCAAGAGGGCTACACAAATAGCCTCCGATATGGTGAAAAAATACGGAATGAGTAGCTTAGGATATGTCGAATACAGTCATGATGATATTGGACATTTGACTTATTCTCAGGAAACAGCAAAAAAAATTGATGAAGAAATAGCGAAAATTCTTGAAAAAGCAAGAAAAACTGCAGAGGAAATAATCGTCAAAAATCGTGAGAAATTAGATAGGATAGCACAAACACTTTTAGAAAAAGAAGTTATCGAACAAGACGAATTTATGTCACTAATGACATCATAAAATCTTTATTTAATGAATCAGGAGCAAAATGAAAATTTACCTAAAACAATTGACACTAAACTATTACTATTAGTATTGCTAATTACTATGGTTGTAGTATATATCATATTATTTTCACTTTGGTATTTTACTGGACCCGAAGACAACAAACCTACTGATTTTTTAATAGACAACGATAAACAAGGTTACATAGGGAATCCACTAGAAGATAGACTACAAATTACACCAACATAGTGATAAGTACTTTTTAATATTGTAAAATTACAAAATTATGAAAAATCGTGTTTTAATATCAGATTTAAATAAACACATAGATCAGGAAGTGATAATAGCTGGTTGGATGCATAGAATACGTATTCTAGGTAAGATAGCATTTGTAATCCTTAGAGATCGTACTGGAATTATCCAATGTGTACTCAGCAATAAAGAATTAATTAATCAGGTTAAAGATTTGCAGGTCGAATCCGTATTAAAAATCAGGGGTATAGTACGAGCTTCAGATAAACAAGAGTCTGGCATAGAATTAGATGTTAATGAAATACACATTATATCACCTGTGTATGACATGATACCTGTTGAGATTAATAAGGATGAAATAGATGCTCATATTGATACAATAATTGACTATCGTCCTATTACACTAAGACATCAAAAATTAAGAGCCATTTTTAAAATACAAGCTGGTATAGTAGAAGGTTACCGCGAGTACATGCGTAGTCAAGGTTTCACTGAGATAATTTTTCCAATACTTGCTGGAGCATCATCAGAAGGGGGAGCGGAACTATTTAAACTTGATTACTTTGGCAAAGAGGCAACTTTACCTCAATCCGCACAACTTTATAAACAAATCATGATGGGAGTCTATGAAGGTGTTTATGGACTCTCATATAGTTTCAGAGCAGAAAAATCAGCGACTACAAGGCATCTAACGGAATTCAATCAGTTTGAGTTTGAGTTAGGTTTCATAGAAAATATTGAAGATCTAATGTACCATTGCGAAAATGTCGTTAGACATATAATTATGAAGATACAAAAGGAATTTGTGAAGGAACTAGAAATCCTCAACACAACATTACCTATAGTACCAGAAGATAAGCCTTTCCCTAGAATTACACTGAGACAAGCCCTAGAAATATATAAGGAATACACCGGCATAGACGAAACTATGGAACCGGATCTATCACCCGGAGCAGAAAAATGGCTTAGTACTGAATGGGGACCAAAGGAACATCATTCTAATTTTGTTTTTGTAACACATTATCCATTATCAAAACGTCCTTTTTATACCTATCCACATCCAGATAATCCGGAACTTAGTGAATCTTTTGATCTTATAGGAAATGGATCTGAAATAGTAACTGGTGGTCAAAGAGTAAACAGATACCAACATCAAATAGAAAGATTAAAAGAAAAAGGGTTAAATCCTGATGATTTTGAAGGTTATCTTATGATGCATAAATATGGAATACCAACAGAAGGTGGTTTTGGAATGGGATTACAAAGACTTACACAAAATCTACTCGGTTTAAAAAATATTAGAGAGGCAACACTCTTTCCTAGAGACTTAAACAGATTGACACCTTAATGCTAGATTATAATGTGCTAAGTAACCATAAGATTAAAAAAATAATAAAAATATTGAATTGTATATACCCTGATGTACCACATTTTCTACATCACAAAAATGTTTTTGAATTTTTAATCGCTGTTATTTTATCCGCACAAACAACAGACAATAAAGTAAATCAAGTCACACCAAAATTATTCGCACGCTTTCCTGATCATAAATCACTTGCAAAAGCTGATTTATCCGAAGTTATGGATATTATTAAAGAAATTAACTATTACAAGACAAAGTCAAAACATATCATAGAAACGGCTAAAATAATTGAGGCCGATTTTGGTGGTAAGGTGCCGAACAATATAGAAGATTTATTAAAACTCAAAGGAGTAGGACGCAAAGTAGCAAATGTCATACTATGTGATTACTTCAATAAACCTGTAGGAATAGTTGTTGATACACATGTAAAAAGAGTATCTTATAGATTAGGATTCACGAATGAGAAAAATCCAGAAAAAATAGAAAAAGATCTAATGAATAAAATTCCGAAGAAATATTGGACAAAAATATCAAAACAATTGATACTTATAGGGCGAAATTTTTGTCATCCAAGAAAACCAAATTGTGACAAGTGTCCACTTAGTGAAATATGCACTAAAAATTTAATTAATTAAATATTATAATCTTTAGCATACACGTAATCGAGTAAATACTATAGAATAATTAATAGAACTATTGCTATGTTACAGATACCAATTATTATCAGGATTAGACAAATCAGAAAAAATACTATATAATATAATTATATGTCGCATGCATATAGTCAAGATATTGAACGTGCGATTCTTGACGCTTTTCGTGGTACTGGTAAAACTTATATATTATATGAAGGGGTTCGAATCCCCGATCCGCGTCAAATAGGTCCATTGGGATTTGAAGGAGATAAATATATTGGGGAAATGAGATCGGCCAGTGAAGAGGACATTCTTAGATTTAGAAGAGAGATGAATAGCCCTCTAGGCTTCAAAGTCGCTAATGCACAGGAAAATGGTAGTAATCGCCAAAATGAAGAAGGCGGTAATCACCCAAATGAAGGAGCTAATAGATGTAAAGGAACTATTTTTATGTGCTTATCAACTCCAGATGAAGTCAGTACATTAGCTTCTGTATTCGGAGCATTATCATGCCATGAGGGTGAAATAGGATTCAAAATCTGGATAAAAAACATCCTTGATGTATTAGGAAGATCTATTCCATCCGCAGCTACGATTTTGTTTGCAATTTCTAATATGGGAACACATGATAAACCTGATAGTGTCATTGCTAAGCTCCTTATATTGCCAAGTCTACTATCCCATCCACTTGCTCATGCAGACATAGAAATAGATGTACCCAACAATGTTATAACTGTTACTTTGAAATTGTTACGGACGAGCGGCAGCGAATTAATGCAATGTGGTAGGATTGATTTACCAACGGGTACTGTTATTATTGTTAACTCAAAGCAACAAGTATCCGGCGAGGTATGAACATTTAATATATAAAATACGAATAAAATGAATATTTTGAATTTGATACTTAAAGCCGCGGAGGAAGCAAAGAGTAATGTCCGATCAGTTTTTATATAGCATATCAGGATTCTTTCAAACATAAAGATTTAGAAATTCATCCGATTCTAGGAATATGTTATAAGGATGAACGTGGTATACCGACAAATCCCAAATATAAATCATACGCTATATTAGATTTATTGTCTGGATTATTACCCAATACTACGGATAAGAAAAAGACTAAAATTAAAAAGCACAAAAACTATGATACAGGCATTGTTTGGATTCACATATTTGAAATCCACTTTATCTTCATATGTAGATTAATTGCAAATTTTACAGATCTCAAATTTGATACTGTGAGTGGATGTTTAGGTGGAATATTTGAAAAATATATTTACATATTTCGAAATGAGTTCAGAATTAACATTTTAATTTCAAATATAAAAAAATTTAGAGAATTTTTTATTATCACATTTATGCATCCTAAAAAGAATAAAATCGTCGGTCAACTGAAATTTTATTTCGACAAATACAAGAAAAATAAAAAAACACCATATTGAGAAGGGTGGACTAAATATAAAAAGAATAAAATTTATAAAATAAAATAGGTATTTTTTGATGAATTTATAGAAAATATCGAATCAAATATATCTGAGCAAACGAATACAGAAGAATTGATTTATAAAATTCATATTGCAAACTAGATTTACAATCATAAATAATTTAAAGTTCCATTTTTATACACCAACCAAAAATATCTAAATTTTTGATAATTAATTAAATAGATCATTCAAGATTCATTCTCAGTTCTCAGTTTATTAAATATTAAATTTACAGTTGATCATACTTGAGATTACATTACTATAAACTTGATTTAATTTAAAATACTATAAAAATATGACTCATGACATTTTCAAAATCTAATTAATATAGTATACTTCCGCATAACAACCTTATCATGGCTAAAAAAATAAAGTTGATAAAAAAAATACAGGCACCGGCTGGTAAAGCAACTCCAGCACCGCCATTAGGTCCAGCATTAGGTGCGACTGGTATTAATATTGGACAATTTGTAAAAGAGTTCAATGATAAAACTGCTCATATGGGTGACATTGTAGTACCTGCAATAGTTACTATATATGAGGACAGAACATTTGATATTCAACTAAAAACTCCTCCAGTATCTGCTCTTATCAAAAAAGTTCTAAAGACTGAAAAAGGTTCAGATAAACCAAACAAAAATAAAGTAGGTAAATTAACAATGGCGCAGGTACGTGAAATAGCAGAGCAAAAATTACCTGATTTAAATACGAAAGATATAGAAGCTGCTATGCGTACAGTCATAGGAACAGCCAAAAATATGGGTATAGAAATCGTTGAATAATTAAAAATGCTATGAAAATATCAAAAAAATATAAATTAAATAGCGAAGTCATATCTACAACTAAAAGTTTAGATGAATATCTATCTGTACTTGATAAAATAAATAATTATAAATTTGATCAAACGGTGGAGTTAAAGATCGCAGTAAAAAGGTCAAACAAAAATCCACAACCGTATAAAATAAGTGTTGTATTTCCACATAGTTTTGGCAAAGAAACCAAAATACTGGTGCTTGCTGAGCCTAAGGAAGCAGAAGAAGCTTTAAAAGCTGGTGCTGATTATGCTGGGCTGGATGAATATATAAATAAAATTTTAAATGATAATTGGTTTGATTTTGACATAGTCATAGCGCATCCCAATGTGATGTCTAAGATCGCCAAACTTGGTAAAGCGCTAGGCACCAAGGGGCTCATGCCAAATCCCAAAAATGGTACTGTAACACAAGATATATCAAATGCAGTAAAAGAATTTAAGCAAGGAAGAAAAAATTTTAAAGAGGATAAAACAGGAGTAATAAATATAGTATTCGGTAAAGTCTCACAAGGAAAAGATAAACTTAGAGAAAATTTATTAAAAATTATAGAAGAGATAAAAACATCAACACCTGGGATTTTTAGTGATATATTCTCAATCCATATCAAAACGACTATGACTCCATCTGTAAAAATTACAAAATCAGAATTCATGCAGTTATCATAATTATCTATTCACTCTAAGTTAAAACAAATAAAAATGTAAGAGAGTATATATTGTTGTTTTGTTATAAATTTCATTCGTTTAGTATCTGTCAATTGCTTTGAATATCTAACGAGTTAATACCTCACTGTGTCTATTTTTGTTCTTTTCTTGAAATTGATGTTAATAAACCGAGGTAATGAATCTCTTAAATAAATTCTTGTCGATTTACTAACGAACTATAGCGTTGACACAGAACATCTTATACTGTTCATTACATTGTAGATTTATTAAAAAACACATTGGAAATCTATGTTTATTCTCGATTTAATTAATATTTTGAAAATATCTCAATTGACTCGATTTCTATAAGCATATCTATCCAAATCTTTCACAATTGTTCGTATTCCATTTGAGACAACTTTATCGACGTCATCCAATTTAACAACAGGTAAACCAAGACTTTTTAATATCACTGTCTCAATATCACGAAGTTTGGCACCACCACCGGTCAATATGATACCAGTATCAACTATATCCGAAGATAACTCAGGTGGAGATTTTTCTAGAACGCCTTTTATATGTAATATTATTTGTTCTAATACTATAGTCACTACATCGAGAATATCATAAGTTCGTATATTTATACTTTTAGGAAGTCCCGAACTAATATCACGACCACGTATTTCCACCTCAATATTTTCAACGTTTTCACTAGCTGATGCAATCTGATGTTTGATTTTATCAAGCATGAGGTCACCCACGATTATCCCATAATTCTTTTTAAGAAAATTATTTAGGTTTTCGTTTATTGTATGCGATGCAATTTTTGTAGTATCTGATATTACAATGCCACCATAAGAAATAATTGCAGTTTCTGTAGTCCCAGCGCCAATATCTACTATCAATAATCCAAACGGTTCTTCTATATTAAATTCAGATCCTAAAGCCGCTAAATATGTATTTGGGTATATCAGAACATCGCCGGCTCCAGCGGCCAAAGCTACCTCTTCCAAAGCTCGAATTTCAACGGATGAAGCATTTGTAGGAATATTTATAACAATAGTAGGTTTGGTAAAAATAACATTTCCACTTACTGTAGAAATCATATGACGCAAGAGATACTCTGCCGCACGTAAATTCGTAATTACTCCATTTTCTATTGGCCTGATAAGCTCAATATCCTTAGGAGTTTTACCTAGTAATTCTTCTGCTTTGGAGCCTATTGCAACAACTTTATTTAGTTTTTTGTTCCTTGCGATCAAGGTGGGTTCTTCGTAAATGACTCCTTCAGGTAATATAATCCTTGAGTGATAAGTTCCAAAATCAATGCCTATCAATCTTTTCCAAAACATATATAATCTTTATGATTATACATTAAAATGCAAAATTTATGTTTAATATAATTTGGTTCAGAAATGACTTGAGATTAAAGTACAATAAAACGATATTTGAAGCAAATAAACATTATGATAACCTAATTCCGATTTTCATATTGGATAATAAATTGTTAAATGTTAAATACAGTTGTAAAAAAAGAAATAATTTCTTATTTGAATCTCTGATTGATATGCAAAACCAACTACGTACTCTTGGTTCGGATTTAATAGTCATTGATTATGATCCAATTGAATTCTTTAAAATCTTTAAAGATTACGTGAATTCAGTACATATATCCCGTGACTATTCCCCTTATTCTAAAAAAAGGGATCATAAAACAAATGATTTGTTAGGAAATAAGCTGAAAATTCATTGTTCTAATGTGATTTTTGATCAAAATACGGAGAAAATTGAAACAAAAGACAATCAAACAATTAAAGTCTTTACTAGATATAAAATTGAATGGTTAAACAGTTTATCTCACAACTTATCCATTTTAAATTTGGACTATATTCCTAATTTCTGTAATCCAACTAAAATCAAAGAATTCATAGATGTACTAAATAAATTGGGAATACCAATAATAAATAACTTATCTAAACTAATTGATGTAAATGAAAAAAGCAATATTTTTACGGGTGGAGAAACACAAGCTCAGACAATATGGAATGAGTTTTTAAAAAATAAAATTTATGAATATAAATCGAAAAGAGACTTTTTATCTGTAGATGGGACATCGAGGTTATCGGCTCATCTGAAATTTGGATGTATATCTCCTCACCAAATAGCTTATGAATGTATAAAAATACTGGGGCATGAATTTTATAATTTTAGAAAATTTCAAAATACGAATCTCGCAGGCATAGAACATTATTTATCGGAAATAATCTGGCGAGAATTTTATAAATATATTTTAGATACTCATCCTTATGTAACACAAAAATCATTTCAGCAAAAATACGATAATATAGAGTGGGAAAATAATATAGAAAAATTTGAAGCTTGGTGTAATGGAAAAACCGGATATCCAATAGTAGATGCTTGCATGCGTCAACTCAATGAAGAAGGATGGATGCATAACAGAGGTAGAATGATAGTCGCATCATTTTTGTGTAAAGACTTGCATATAGATTGGCGATGGGGAGAAAAATATTTCCGTAAGAAATTAATAGATTATGATCTATCCTCGAATAATGGAGGATGGCAATGGACTGCGGGAGTTGGCACTGATGCTGCACCTTATTTTCGCATCTACAATCCCACAGAACAATCTAAAAAATTTGATGCCGAATGTAAATTTATAAAAAAATATGTAAAAGAATTAGCTCATTTACCTCCTGAAACAATTCACAATCTACCTGAGATGAATGAAAATGAAAGAAAAATACTAAAATTAGATTATCCTAATCCCATAGTAGATCACAAAAAAGCTCGCGAAAGAGCATTAAAACTTTATCAAAATATATAAATCATAGCAGCACATTTATTTATTAAAATAGTCTAAATTAGCATTTAGATATTCTAAACTTTTAGTTATATATATGTGAAAATCTAGATCTAATTTAAGTTTATACTCTATTAGTTTGATTCGTATTTTCAAAGTTAGAAAATAAAGAAATCTTGAAAAACTAGCAGAGAAGAATATATAAAACGTATACTATAAAACCATAGTTATTTTTTATGCGAATGAGAACAAAAAGCTTTATTCAACTAAAACTCCATTATGCCATACCTTCTGTACGTCCTCATGCATTTCTAGTTTTTCTATAAGACTCTCTAATCTGTCATATTGATCTTTATTGATATCTATTGTTACGTTAGGAATTCGGGTTTCCTCAGCACTATCTATGTATAATCCATATTGATTAGATATATTATTTCTAATTTCGTTCAGATATTGAAAATCTGTCATTACTTGTACTCCATCATCTAATATTGAAACATCTAAGATACCATTGGATTCCATTAGAGCTAATACAAACTCCTCTACCTTATCTTTTTCTAAATACTTTTTCTCATTCACTTTATTCCAATTTTTTTCATCATTAGTATTATCACCAAATGGAATAAATATATATCCAACCACATCAAACTGCCAACTTACAGCTCCTGCTGAAGCAAAGGTACCTCCGTTTTTTTCAACGATTGATCGTATCTCGCCTAAAGTACGGTTTTTATTGTCGGTAGTACAAAATATAAGCATAGCTACTTTATCAGGTGAATATGCTTCATAGACAATAGTTTCTAATCTTCCTTCATTAGAACTACCCAATCCCCTTTTAATAGAACGTTCTATGTTATCTTTTGGTAGATTTATCTCACGAGCTTTTTCTATTGCAAATGCCAGTGATGAATTAAATTCAGGATCTGGTCCACCCTGCTGAACTGCAAGTGTAATTAGTCGTGAAACTCTAGTAAATTCTTTGGCTTTTTGAGCATCATTAGCAGCTTTTTTTCTTTTTATCTGTGCCCATTTTGAATGTCCTGCCATATATTAATTTTCTTTTATATAATTATCTATATATTTTATAATGTAATCAGTAATTTTTGATAACTTCATATATTTGGGTAATGCAAGTTTGTAATCAAAATAGGCACGTTTTAGGGTCATACCAATCGCCGGATCAGGTGTTTGTTGATACTCTTTTGAAATTCTTGCAATAAAAATCATCTCTATATGTTTCGAATACCTAAAATACTTTTTACTAAATATAGCTTTCTCTAAAAAACCTACCAGTTTGTAATTATGAATATCAATATCACCCTCCTCACGAAGTTCGCGCTTTAATGCTAGAATAGGGTTCTCACTATTTTCTATTGTACCACCTGGTAACATCCAGTATCTTCCATTGTAAGAAACCAAACATACTTTATTTGAAGTATTCAAAGCAATGCATCTGACTTTATCTATTTTTTCAAAATACTTGGAATCTAATAAATTATTAGAAGGTAAAAATCTAAAATTAAATTCATTTCTCTTTGTACTTCGAGAATATTCTAAAAAATCTACATTTGAATAAGACATAAAACAATATAACACAAAATAATAATATAATTTTAAAGAATTCTGAAAAAAACAAATTTGAAACAAGTAAAACCGTGCGTAATGTGTAACACATGGTGAGCCATGCTGGATTTGAACCAGCGACCCCGGCGTTATAAGCACCGTGCTCTAACCAACTGAGCTAATGGCTCAACAAAAATACTTACAAACACTTTAAATATTCAAAAACTAGCTTAAGGAGTACTCCTTACAACATTTCCTGTCTTTTTTCCATCTTTGGTGGCACATTCTTGATAATTTATCATATCACCATTTTGGGGATGAAAACCGGGAAATACTTCACCATCCGACGTTCTTCCTGTACAAGGAACTGATGATATCTCAAGCTGAGAAGTACTTACACCCAAAAAGTTTGTAACGACACTCACTATGACAAAAGCTAACAGAGCAACCACCAAACCTATTACAGCATTGATAATAGCATCTATACCCTTTTTTCTTTCTTCAGCATTATCTTTAGCTTTGGTTATGGTGAAACCTGCCAAAACGATATGCCATATTGCCCAAAGCAATGCTGCATAGAGTACTATATTAAATACAAAACTTACTATCGCTCCTAAATTTAATCTACCACCTTCACCAAAAGGTGTGGGAAATGCACTCGATAGCTGTGCATTCGCTGGATATAACAAAGCAACGAATAAAAATGATAATAAAATTGTATATGCTATTTTCTTATTACTTATATGTTTTGACATAGTATATTGATTGTATAACAAGTCATAAAAAATAACAAGTCCATGATGTAATATAAAATACACTAAAATATTCAACTAAATATTACGAATGAATAACAAGTAAATCGATAATTTTAATCCTGTGTTGGTTGCATAGTAGGTATTCCACCTCTTCCGCCTCTTGTATTGGTATTTGGAGCAGAAACTGAACCAGGATACCTTCTATTACACTCATCTATAAGTTTCTGATCGGGATTTGGATAATTTTGTAAATTCTTACAAAGTTGCTCAGTAATATTACCATCAAATTGGTAGCCAAAAAAAGATGAAATCAGATTTATAATTGTAAGTGCTAAAATTGCCAAAACAAATCCGACGATAGACCAAATTAATCTATCAAAACCTTTTTTTCTTTCTTCAGCATTATCACCTGCCCCCGCAATCTTATACCCCGCAAAAACTATGCTACCAACAGCTATTATCAAAGCAGCATAAATAAGTATCTGAAAAACTAGTATAATAAAATCATTTGGATCTCTTGGCTCAAGAAGTCCAAATGTATCTTGTACAGTATTATTGCCTTGTTGATCGACAAGACCAAGCTTCTGCCTTAGACAGTTAATATCACATGTATTAGTAGGTGTCGTATTGGCAAAAACAGGAAAGATATTAGAACTATAAACAAAGAATAATATAAAAATCAGTATAAATAAAATAAAATTAATTATTTTTATTTTATTTTTTGACATCCACATAATTTAATTACCCAAAATAAACGATGCTATATCAGAACCGGTCACTAATGATACAATCCAAAGAATCATCCCAATGAGAAAGAACGCTACCAACCCTATTATCGCATTTCTCATGGTTTCTATACCTTTTTCTCTTGCGTTGCTGTCTTCACCAGCAATAATAATTTTTATTGCCCCCCAAGCAAAAAATCCGACTGCTATAAGTACTACTATGAATGGAACTACATTAAGTATTACATTAAATATTATACCTAGATTAAGGTTTCTATCACAATTAGGATCTAAAGGATTGTAAATAGCGTTAGCCGGGCATTGACTGGTTGTATTATTACTTTGTGCCAATACATCAGGAATAATTATTAAAAATGATAAGAAATTAATTAATAAAAAAAGTAAAAATCTGTTCAACCCCGAGCTTAGTCTCATATGTAATAATTTTATCATAATTATTGTGCAAGTCTAAATTTGGGTCTTCCCTTAACATCATTACCTATGTATTTTACCTTAACTAGATCACCAACTTTAAATACTTTATTTAGATCAATTTTGACAAATTTGTGGTCTGATGAATTATTAAACGTAGATATATGTATAAGACCAAATGTGTTGGTATTTAAAATTTGTACAATTGCACCATACTCTTCAACTCTTATCACCTCAGCTTGATACTCTGTATTTTCATCAAGAATAAATCCTATATTATTAATCTGTTGTACTGCATTATTCAATCCGTTCTCTTCCCTACCATAAATAATTACAGTTCCATCAGGATTTATTTTTATTTCTGTATTTGTTTTTTCAATGATATCTTTTATATTTTTTCCTCCAGGACCAATCAACTCAGCGATTTTTTCTGGGTTTATTTTTATAATCTTTACTTTAGGTGCATTATCCGCAACCTTAGAACGTGGTGAGCTTATGTATTTTTTCATCTGTTCAATAACAAATTTTCTACCTCTAGCAGAAGCATCAATCGCTTCTAATATAATGTCTATGGGGATACCTGATAGCTTGTTGTCTAACTGAATGGCCGTAATACCACGTTCTGAACCTGTTATCTTAAAATCCATATCACCATAAAAATCCTCAATATTTATAATATCAGTTAAGATTTTATATTTTTCTTCACTTTCATAAACAAGACCAACACCAATACCACCAATAACATCCCTGATAGGAACACCTGCATCCATTAAAGCAAGTGTGGATCCACACGTAGCTGCCATAGAAGTAGAACCATTTGATGATACTATTTCTGAAACTACCCTGATGGTATAAGGAAACTCTTCGTATTTTGGTAACACGTTTTTTAACGATTTTTCACCGATAGCACCATGACCTATTGCACGCCTATTTTGAAATCCTATCTTTCTATCGATCTCTCCATTAGCATAACCTGGCATGTTATAGTGATGAAAATATCTTTTAGCGAGATCACCTTCCAAATTTTGATAGATTAACGCATCCTGATCCGTACCAAGAGTCACAACAGTCAGAGATTGAGTCTCACCCCTAGTAAATAACGATGAACCATGGACCGAAGGAAGAACACCCACTTGGATCGATATTGATCTTATTTCGTCCAATTTTCTTCCATCAGGTCTTTTTTCATAATCAATTATATTTGATCTGACAATCTTTTTTTGAGCTTTTTCGAAAGCCTGCTTTATAACATTCTCATCAATTTGTTGGTCATTAAAGTTTTCAGTAAAATGACTTTTTATCTTTTCATACAGTTCCCTGATATTATTCTCTCTATTTTTTTTGTCTGTTACATAAATTGCAGCTTCTATATCATTTTTAAAAGTTGTATAAATTTCATCATAATATGGTTGCAAAAGACTCTCATCTTTCTCTTTTACTATATCTAAAGTTTTGGGTGAAAATAAATTTACAAATTCTTTTTGTTTCTCAATTAAATAAAAATTCCTTTCATGCGCTATTTTAATGGCTTCTTTTACTATTTCATCGGACAAATTATGTATATCTGCCTCGATAGAGACTATTCCCTTCTCTACACTAGACACAAACATTTCCATTTCGGAATCAACAAATTCACTTAGATCCGCATTAATCAAGAAGTCACCGTTTTTATAACCAATCTTTGTTGTTCCGTAGGGTCCTAAAAAAGGTAAGCCGGAGTATGTGATTGCAAAACTAACGCCAACTATTGATACCAAAACAGGATCTACAACTCCATCATAAGAAACAACTTGACACACGATTTGTACCTCTCTTCTAAGATCAGATGGAAATAAAGAACGTATGGCATGATCTATTAAACGCGCATGTAATATTTCATGATCATTGGGCTTACCTTCATTTTTGATATAAGGTGAAGATGCTATTTGTCCAGATGCATAAAGCTTCTCAATATACTCGACTGTTAAAGGAAAGAAATCTAAAGCAGTGTCTTCTTTTCCAATTACCAGATTTAAAAGCACCGAAGTCCCTCTACAGGTCAATAAGAAACATACATCCGAATTAAAACCAATATGTCCAAATTCTATAACATATTCTTTATCGTAAAAATCGAAAGAAAATTTATTTTTTTGCATAGCTATCTTTTTAGTCCAACAGCATCAATTATTTTCTTGTACCTTGCCTCATCTTTTCTTTTAAGATACTCAAGCATTCTTCTTCTTTTTCCAATCATCTGCAGAAGCCCTCGCCTTGAATGAAGATCCTTTTTATTTTTTTTCAAGTGCTCAATCAAATTTTGTATTCTTTTAGTAAATAAAGCTACCTGAACTTCAGGAGAACCTGTATCTTTTTCTGACACAGCAAATGTAGAAATTATCTCTTCGTCAGTCATACTTAAAATATCACTTTTTTGATTTTTTGTAGATGCCATAATTAAACTTGATAATATTATCAGTTTTAATAAAATATATCAATAAAAATATAAGATGCCAAACCAAAGCAGCAGTCAAGATTATCAATTAGACCCCGATATATTGGCGGGCGTAATAGATACTTCAAGAACACCAAACAACTTAAATCAAACGACTAATATCGTGATATACCATATCATATGTAAGGATTGCGGCTATGTGTATGAAGGAAGTACAAAACATACAAAATGCCCAAGATGCGGATCTCAAAACTTAGATGATAATCAAACAATATTGCCTATGTAATATATATCTGTTCTTATAGTGTTTTTTCTTCTAATATGTCTAATACAAGTTTGACTATGTTTTTGTGAGCATTTAAATGTAATTTTGATATACTCTCTATTTCTTTTTCCTCAATACTGGTTTTTAAAAGATCAACTATTAATTTATCCAAATTAACTCTATATAAATCATCTTGATTAATAGTGTGACCTAATCCCAGTTTTTCTAGTAATTTTGCATTTAAAAATTGTTCATTTCCTGATGTTGTCTTTATGGGTATAACCAGTGCTTTTTTTCTTAAAATTATTATTTCAGCTACGGTATTTGCCCCTGCTCTAGTTATTAATATATCGGCTTTTTTATAAAAATTAATCATATCATTTACAGAAACGTAGTCATAAACAAAATATCTTGGCTGATCAAATTTGTTATTAATAATGTTTTCTATTTGTTTAGCTTTTGAATAATCATTAAAAATGGTATTTGAACCTGTTAAATGAATTATTCTATATTTTTTAATGAGGGTGTGAATATTATCGCAAATATATTGATTTATAACATGAGCCCCTTGATTTCCTCCAGTAACAAGTATAGTAATATTACCGTCATTGTTTTTAGTCATACTACTAATCGAATTGTAACTTTCTCTGATTGCTTTACGTACAGGATTACCTGTTAATATATATTTATCATTATCGACATTATATTCATTGTTTTCCCATGAATAACATACTTTATCAGCAAAAAATTGGATTATTTTATTTGACAAACCAATAGTAACCGTTTGTTCGTGTGTAACAACTGGTATCGATAACATTCTTGCCCAGAATACAATAGGCAATGCAACATGACTCCCAAAACTCAAAACTAATTTAGGCCTTTCTGATAAAAGAATCAAGAGTGCATGAATAAAGCCTATGGGGATTCTAAAAAGCCAAATTAAAGCATGAAAATTTAAAAACCTAGAGTATTTACCTGCAATGATGCTTATAAACTTTAAATTCAATGAAGTAATCACTTTATATTCTGCAGACAAATTTTTATCAAATAAAATCGTACGTTTTTGTCCAACATAGACGATATTTTTATAATTTTTTGCAATTAATTCTTCTATACAGGCTTGTGCAGGTGTTAAGTGTCCCCCTGTTACCAAAATTTTTTGAGAATGAAAATTACTTTTCTTTTTTGCTTTCGACATAAACAATACGTCTGTTCAAAAGAAGTCTTATTTGCGCATCTAAAGCGGGTATCGAGCTAAAAATCAAACCAACATAAGGCATAAGTATCCAATGGACATACTTTAACAACCTAGTCATACCTTTGGTTTTATCGTTTTTCGGTATTAACTGATACTCTATATAAACAATCATCAAAACCAATAATGAAGCTAACTGTATGAGTAAAACAATAGTTGAACCCAGATAATAATTCAGTGTAGTAAGTCTAAATTCCTCACTGAAAAGTCCTGGTATGTATCCTCCTAACAAAGGTAATATAGATGATGAAGACCATTCTACTACTGTTCGTAATTGATTGAATATGGGTAAGAGTTTTACTCTCCACGAGACATGTGTATTTTTTAATGCATGAGTAAAAGAATAGGCGAACTCCGATGCGCCCCAAGCCCAACGGCGGACCTGTATGTACTGTTCTTTTGCTGCCTTCCAGAATGAATCCGATTGAACAGGATTACCATACGTATTAATAAATAAAGGCACAACTTTAAATTTTTCTCCAAATCGAAATAAAGCTTTAAACATTGTACGCTCGTCCTCCGGAATAAGATCCACATCCCAAAATCCAATTTCTTTTAATGTATATAAACTCATCGAATAAAATGAATAAACCGTACAACGATAGTTATCTCTCTGTTGCAGAGCTAGTCTCCAATTTGCACCTATAGAAACAATCAAACGCGAAAAAAATTTGGCATCCCAGAAATCAGAATAATCTGTTGGTATAGGCTGGAAAATGCGAAAATAACGATCATCGCCTTCAGATAAAAACTTATATATTAAATAAGGAATATACTCTTTGTCATTTCGTACATCTGCATCATTGCTTGTTAATAAAACATATTTTGGCTCAAAACTTAATTTCGTTAGTTCATCATACAAAAATCTAGCGGCATGGTTTTGATTGGCTGATTTTCCCTTCAGCTCTCCTTCTTTTAGTTCGTGCTCTGTAATAAAGATATATGCAAATTCATCTTTATAAATATCTCTAAGCTCTTCGGCAACCTGTTTTCCTTTTGGAATGGCTTTTTCTGAAGATAAACATAATATTTTACGTTCTTTTGGCCAGTTATTATCAACTATAGATTGTACTGTAGGTCGCAATACATTTATCGATTCGGAAGCAAAAGGTATGAGTGCTACATAATAAAATTTGTTCCATTCACCTGGATAATCATTTTTTAACTTTTCCAGCCAGTCAATGGATTTTACCGTTAAAACCTTTTTATGCGCTATAAAAGCATATACAACAAACTTTATACTGTTATATGTCCAATAAACCATGTACAAAAGGATAAAATAAGCAGCCCACATGGGATTGAAAAGGGCCAATACCAAAGGAAGACAAATAAAACCAAGAGATAGTATACCTGGAAGCATCTCCAAGAAACGGTAAAATCTTGGACTATTAATTAATTTTTGTGTTAGTTTATTGATTCTTTTGTGCATTGTTCAAGAATAAAACAACCCTTCTTCGTGGTTCTTCTCCTTCACTTTTAGTAGTATACTGAGGATATTTCTGAGCAATATAGTTATGAATAATTTTTCTGTCAGATGCTTTCATTGATGGTAAAGCAATCCTTTCTTTATCTGAATTTTCATTTACATATTTTTCTACAATTTGATACAGTTTTTCTAATCTTTTTCTCTTGTAATTATCCACATCAATAATTAATTTTACATTCTCTGCAAAATCACCAGTATTTTGTATATAGATCTGCCTAATTATATGTTGTAATGCTAATAAAGTATTACCTTTTTTGCCTATCAAATAAGCTGAATACTCACCACCAATATATATTTTTATTTCATTCTGTGAAATGAGTTCTACCTCATATTGATACTTATCATCTTCGAATAATGATTGTAAAAATCTGCTTATTATTTCCTTAACTATATTTAGTTTTTCTTCTGCCATAAATTTTTTATTAATTTATATCCTAATATCTCTTGCATTTTATCATAATCAATTCTACCTTTTGTATAGGAATACTGAACCACTATCTGAATTATTCCAAGTATATTCTGTACAATCCAATACAATGATAATGCAATGCTAAAATAATACGCTCCAAATACAACCATTCCAGGTATCAAATAAAGCATTTGGAACCTCATAGTCTTTTTTTGCATTTCGATCATTTCTTCACGCTCCTGCTCTTCCTTACTTTTAATCTTTTTCTTTTTTTTGTTTTTGTTAAATACGGCACTTAGATCTTGCATCCGCAACATTAAAAGTGAAGAAAAATATTGTGATAAAAATACTAGAGAAAGAACGATAATGATAACAGTTGAAAACTGATTAAAATCCAACTGAGATGGGATTAAAGTCAAGTCAATACCTAAAAAATTAGTATTAAATATATACGAATGATCTCTTTTCAAAAAGTCAAAATAAATTCGATTGTTGAAAAAATCTCCTCCCTTATTTGGATCGCTGTTAACGCTTGAAATATCATGAATAAGTACATTCAAAGCCCAAAACACTGGTATTTGAAGAATAAGAAATAGACACCCCCCAAAAAAACCAACAGTTGTTTCTTTGACAAGATTAATGTCGTCAAGAGTAAGTTTGTTTGGGTCCTTTTTGGATTGTAATTCCAATAACTTCGGCTGTAATTTGGCAATCTTACGTTGAGTTTTTATCTGCTGTATGTTTAATGGCAATAACAACAATCTTATTAAAATTGTAAACACAATAATAGCTAAACCCATGTTCTCCCATAAAAGGAAATACAACCCAATAAGTAAGTTTGTTAGCGGATTTAGTATAATTACATCAAACATAATGAAGTATTATTCTATAAAAACAGCGAAAATACTAGACTACATCATTGATATTACAAAGATATTGTTTTCTAAATTAAAATATTATGTTATTTATTTGTTGTTGATTTCAAATTTATTTATTCTTCCACACTTTTTCTTTTTATCCAAAGATTATTGGATATCTTGGGAATGGTTTCACGAAAAGCTTATAATTCCATTTTTATGGTATTTTCCTATTCTAATGGCTATATTACTTTATTTCAAAGAGAAAAATCAATTCAAATTCATAGATCGTAAAATTGAGATACTTTTTTATGAAATTATTATTTTTGTTTGTCTATCAATTTTAATCGGTTCTATAAGTCAGGTTCTAGGAGGATGTATATGGCAACTTCCCGCAATATTACAAAATTGGCCAGGATATGCTTGGAAAAGATTTGGATATCATCTATTTGATGACAATATATTAATTATATTTTATGGATTGTCAGCTGTTCTTTCACTAATAATATTTATCAAAATCAGCAATAAAATTAAAAATATCTAAAAATTTATATTTCATTTATCTTTTTATCTATTAATGATTTTATCTCGTTTGGATCTGCCTTACCTTTTGTTATCTTCATCACTTGCCCAACAAGAAACATCTTTGCGGATTCTTTGCCGCCTTTTATCTGCTCTACGACAGAAGGATTAGATTCGACAACGGTATTCACAATACTTTGCAAATCGATATCGACCTCATCATTTTTTAGTTCACTTAATAATTTTTCAAAATCCGTCTCACCAACCTGGTGTTTGGAAAACATAATTTTTAATTGATTCTGTGAAACTTTATTGTCCCTAAAATAAATCAATACTTGTATGATTTGATTTAACCAATCAGATAACTTATCTTGTTGGTCAATCAATAGATCAAGATCCGGTTTTAGTTCGTTTGTTATCAAATTAATTAATTTCCTCGGTTCCAATCCTGTCTCTTGTTTTAGGTCAATATATATATCAAATAATCTTCTCTCTCCTAAAATCAACTCTATTACATATTCACTAATATTTGGTACATCAGATCTAATCGAATCTGCAGCCTCTAATGGCGTAATACCCATTTGAGATTTGATCTGATCTATATCTTCCTGAGTTATTTCTAAATATGGAATATCAGGTTCTGGAATATATCTATATTCATTTGCTTCTTCTTTCTTTCTCTGAATATATGTAATTCCTTTATCCGCATCAAAACCTCTTGTTTCTTTTTGTCCTTTCGAATACAAATTACCAGTTTGTTTATACTCTTCAATTTGCCTTTTTATCTCATATTCTAATGCTGCCTCCAGATTTCCAAAAGAATTTAAATTTTTAATTTCAACAATTGGAGTAAACAATATATCTTCCCATTCTTCATAGCTTTTTGACTTAATATTAGGATTATTCACACATATAGAAATATTAGCATCAAAGCGCATGTGACCTTTTTCCATATCACATTCTGATATATCAAACCATCTCATCAAATCTCTAACCTTTTTGGCAAAACTGACTGCTTCATCCACAGAATACAATTCTGGCTTTGTTACAATTTCTAAAAGAGGTATACCTGCCTTATTAGCATCTATATATGTGAAATCCCCTTCGTGAGTAGACTTTGCTGTATCTTCTTCTAAGTGAGCTCTAAAAATACCAATACGCTTAATATAAGCATCTGATGAGTAGTAATTTTTTCTAGACCTAACTATAAATTCTACATTACCATCATAACAAATAGGCCTATCATACTGGCTTATCTGATAACCCTTAAAAAGATCAGGATACATATAACTTTTCCTGTCCCATGAAGTAATATCTGCTATATGACTGTTTAAAGCAATACCAGCCATAATCGATTTACGCACACCTTCCAAATTAAGACTTGGCATAGATCCAGGATAAGCTAGACAAATTTCACAAACATTGCTATTAGGATCTGCTTCATCAGTGCTACATGAGCAAAAAAGTTTTGATGCAGTCTTTAGCTGAACATGTATCTCTAGACCAATAATAGGAATGAATTCTGTGTCATTCATGATAGAGATATTATAGTAAATTTATCAATAGAGTAAATTAAAATAAATTCAGTTTCAATATTTGATCAGATCAAAATACATAAGAATCCAACCTCCTTGCAAAAATTGATGAGCAAAAATTTATCTACAACTTTCTTTGACAGTATGATAAATTCTCAAATGAATCATTCAATTTACAACTTCGTAATACGAAATTGCATACAAGAACTACAATTAATTTTTTGGTACTACATTTATCTGATCGTTTTCAATTGTCAAACTTAGATCTAGATTTATATTCGAGTCTTGGGATATCAAATAGTTAGAAATCAGATTTTCCACATTTTTTTGTATAAATCTACGGACTTCTCTTGCACCAAATCGCGGATTGTAACTCTTATCAGCTATATATTCAACAATCTCAGCTGAATAAGACAGTTTTATTTCATTTCTTGCCAATTTTTCTACTAATCTATCAAGATGTAGTCTGACAATTTGGTTTATTATGTCTTTACTAAGTGGTTCAAAGATGATGATATCATCAAACCTATTTATCAATTCAACACGAAAAACATTTTTCAAAGCATTAATTACAACAGACTCAATATCCTTCTTATCTTCTTCATTCTCTTTAAATTTCAAAATAGTACTTTCTGGTTTTTCATTACTGTTTTTCATTTGCTTCTCATAGTATTCAAAAATTTGATTTGAAGCGATATTTGAAGTAGCAATAATTATGGTATTTCTAAAATTAACCGTTCTCCCATGTCCATCGGTTAAACGTCCATCTTCTAAAATTTGTAAAAGTATATTGGCCACATCAGGATGTGCCTTTTCTATCTCGTCTAACAATATGACAGAATACGGCTTACGTCTCACCTTTTCCGTTAACTGTCCACCTTCCTCATAACCAACATAACCTGGCGGAGCACCAATCAAACGAGCAACAGAATGTTTCTCCATATATTCACTCATATCTATACGTATGAGATTTGACTCATGCCCAAACAAATTTTCGGCAAGAGCTTTTGCCAGTTCTGTTTTTCCAACACCGGTAGGTCCAACAAATAGAAATGATGCAATTGGCCTTTTTTCATCAGATAAACCTAATCTAGATCTACGTACGGCATCGGCAACAGCACTTACTGCTTTGTCCTGCCCAACAACACGCTTATGTAAAAGTTGTTCTAAATTTGCTAGTATCTCTTTTTCCTGTTTATTAATCTTATTTGCTGGTATACCGGTCATATTTGAGACTACTTCTGCAATTTCATTTACGCCTAATATTGGGGTACCGGTACCCCTTGTTTTCAACCACTCTTCCTCTAATGGTTGAAGTTCACCCTTCAATTTTTCAATTTCTTGTTTCACTAATGCTGCTTTTTCATACTCTCTAGAACGCGTTAAGGCTTCTCTCTCCCTTTCTAAATCAGATATTTTTTGTTTTATATTTCTAATCGGTTCAGGCTCATTTATAGTTTTAAGTCTAAGCATTGATGCCGCTTCATCAAGTACATCTAAGGCTTTATCGGGTAAAAACCTGTCACTTATATATTTGACGCTTAAATTTACAGCGGCTTCTATTGCTTCATCAGAAATCTGAATTTTATGATGTGCTTCGTATTTATCTCTTAATCCCTTTAATATTTGTATTGCATCTTCGACTGTTGGTTCCAAGACAATAACAGGTTGAAATCTCCTTTCTAGCGCTGGATCTTTTTCTATATACTTTTTATATTCTATTAATGTCGTTGCACCGATGGCTTGCAATTCTCCCCTTGCTAATGCGGGTTTGAGAAGATTAGATAGATCAGTTTTTCCCTCAGCTGCTCCGGCTCCAACAATAGTGTGTAATTCATCCAAGAAGAGAATTATATTTCCGCCAGATGATTGTAACTCTTTTATGATTTTAGTTACTCTTTCTTCGAATTCACCTTGATATTTGGTTCCAGCAATAAGCAATCCCATATCCAAAGCCAAAACGCGTTTATCCTGCAGTACATCTGGAACGTTCCCCTGAACAATTTTCAATGCTAATCCTTCCACGATTGCTGTTTTTCCAACTCCGGGTTCTCCAATAAGAACAGGGTTGTTTTTTCTTCGTCGTGAAAGAATCTGAGTAACTCTTTCAATCTCATTTTTACGCCCAATAACCGGATCTATTTTACCCTCTCGCGCTAGTTTTGTAACATCTCGACAATACTTGTCAAGAGTAGGAGTGTCTGATTTTGTAGTTTGTTTGCTACCCTCACCAAGCACTTTTTTAATTGCTTTTTTTAAGTCCTCAACTGTAATACCAAACCTTCTTAAAACTTGTGCTCCAAAACCTTCGCTCTCTTCCAAAATTCCTAAAAGAATATGTTCCACACCTACATATCCATGTCCAAATTCCCTTGCGAATTCAAAAGCAAGATTTAGAGTTTGTTTCGCACGTGGCGTTAAGTCTGCAGTAATGGTTCCGTAAAATCTTCTAGAAAATGTAGGCATGTTGTTATCTAGATATTCAATAATAGTTTCTGGATTTTTATTTATTTCTTCTAATATCTTTCTATTTATTTCAGTCTGTACAGCCGCATATAAAATATGCTCCGTGTCTATATATGTTGTACCACGTTCTACCGCTATCTGTGCAGCCTCTTGTAAAACCTGTTTAGCACTATTACTAAAATAATTTTCCATAGTTAATTTATATTGTAGTACAAACAGTTATTTTTAGCAAACCACGCAACTGTCTGCTAATCTTGTGACCAACCCCGAAATATGCTACATAAATAATTAATGAAGCACGTATACAGTCTACAAGAAAAAATCAAAGCAGATGAAGATTTTACTGACTTGGTAGTTTTGTTATCAGATTTGTATAAAGAACTACTACCTATACCAAATGGATTTATAATCAGCCATAGCGGAATAACAAAACTATCCACTGAGGTTGATTCAAAAGTTAAAGAATCGATTCTCAAAGAAGTTATTGATCAATACGAATCAATATCTGGATTAACTGAATCATATGTCAACATCTTCGTTTTTGTAAAATCTAATGACAATAGTCAAATCATAAAAGATCTATGCGTATATCAAGTAAAAGGTGTGCAAAAGATCATCTTCTCAATAGAAGATATTATTAATAACCTGCAAAAAGATGTTTTGAAACGTTGTTCGGATGTAACAATTAACATTCTTATATTGAAATCAAATAATTGTGATTCATTTGGATATGCTTTTTCTAAGAATGTATTGAATAACTCTGATGAGTCAATACTTATAGAGGCAGCTTATGGAATACCTGTGAATAATTTAAATATCGAATATGATACTTATATTGTAGATAAAGAAAGTGAGAAAATTCTTGAAAAGCACATAACGGAACAAAAATTCATGTACATTCGTGGGCATGATGCTTTACCATATAAACAAATAGAAGTCTCCGTCGCATGGCAAAAAAAACAGAAAATAGATGATAAACACATCAAATCATTAACTAAAACTATAAAAATCATATCAGAAGAGCTACAAAATGATTACGAAATACATTGGATGCTTGATAATGGCAAGATGTGGATATACTACATCAATCAAATAGATTACATTCCGAAGAAGAAAACGGAAGATATTATTTTTGACGATGAAATAAACAAAATAGAAATAGAAGTCAGTAATCAAACACCCAAGGAACCTAATGATCTTCAAATAGATGAGATTGAAAAAGAACCAGAAAAAGATGTGGCTATTACATATATCCAAAACGAAATTAATCCCATAGCTAAACCACTAGAAGATCACACATTAAGTTCAAAACATAGCGAATTTCTAGCCCAAATAAATGAAGATAAATTTACATCTCCAGCGGAACAACCTGAGATTTCTCTTCAGATGGTTTTACCAGCCATACAAGATAGTAATATGGCCATCAATGCTGATGAAAATATTTCATTGGTAGAGAAAAATGCAACACAAAATCTCGCAATCGAAAACAATACTAGAAAAGAATCCCAAAAAAATGTAATCTATAATCATATGAACGACAGCATAGTGTTCAAAACACGTCCTCTTATAGAAGGGCAATATTATAGAGGAAACTCAACAGTTATCGGAAAAGCAACATTTAATTATGAATCTCCAAGCGAAGATAGTATTTTGATTCTTGAAGGTTTTGAAGATATCAGAGCCGATCTAAAAGTCAAAGGCTTTATAATAGTAGAACCATCAGAGATACTAGCAATAAGGCTTTATGAACACTTTAAAGTTCCTGTTATTACCGGTGCCCCTTTGGCAAATAGACTATTAAAAGAAGGAGAACCAATAAAAATTGATCCTAACAATGGCAGTATATTTGTTTCTGATCCGAACGCAAATGATAACCAAAAAATGAATTTATCAACAAATACCGAGGAATCAGATACTGGAAGTTTGAATGTAGCTATTGATAACTCAGCTTCATCACAGGCATCATTTGAAGAAGAGAACACAGAAAACCAGATTGATTTAACCATCCAATTAGAAAAACAAACAAATGAAGGTATAGAAGGTGAATCGCTATCTATACCAGTAGAACCTGAAAAAGAATATATCATTCAGGCGGATGTCAAGTCAGATATTTCTGAAAGCTCTATTTATATAGCAGAAACAAATAAAGAAGATAAACAAAGTATCTTAGAAAGTATATTAAGCTATGTAACTGAAGATAAAGATCCACAAAATATTGGAAATAATAATAGTTTAGATGCAGTACAAGGAATCAGCGAATCTGATCAAACGAAACTATGGGCCAATAGTTTGCAGAAGCTAGTTAGAACAAGTAGCGAAGTTAATCCACAACATGCAACAACAGCAATTGATTCTATCAATTATGAGCTTAATACAATATCTACTCAGAGTAAAGAATTTAATTTTGACTTAGAAGAGACATATATACATGAAATTAATACTCCTAAAAAATATAAAAAATATTTGGATTTTATTCCCACAATATCAAAAGTATATGTTCATTTGATAGATGAAGTTATCGATAGTTCTCTAGCCAATTATGATGGTGTAATTTTTTCTTTTACAGAAGATATGCCTGTGGGTCTAAATTTACTTTTACAGAATTTACAAATAATAGGTCTAGAAAAAAAAGTATTAGTAATATGTCCACCTTATGAAAGTCAAGCTTTAGTAAATTACATGTCACAGATACATAGTATAAGATCAAAATTTAAGAATGTTTCACTTATTTTACCCGATTATCGAAATAAAAAAGATATTGTTCAGATGAAGCAATCTTTAAATAAAATCGGACTCAAAAGATCATCAACTTTTTCTATTTATGCAAATGTATCACGCATGATAAATGTTTTTAGACTAGATGAAGTAGTTGATGATATGCTTGTTGACGGACGCTATTATGATCTATTCAGATTAAAGATGAACATGCTCGGTGTAGAAAAACTTACTGCATCAACAAAATTTGTTGAAGGTATGCGGAATCTAGTCACATATCTATCACAACGAGATAGTTTAAAAGATAATTCTATTTTAGATATCAGTGGATTTGAAAAACCGAATGAGGTTGCAGAATATGTATTTAATAACAATTTCACTCAGATAGCATGTCGTATGAATAATTGTGATATAGTAAAAACAATTCTAAGGGAATTAGAACAGAAAGAATTAAGCAAGAGGTTATAAAAGTCAATTATTCAAATAACTTCACAACTTATTTATTATTACTATGTTTCATTGATGGTATATATGTTTTCCATGTATAATCTGATGATTAAAGATTACATAAATCATGATATATCAATATGACAATCACAAGCCTTACATAATTAAAACCTGTTCTAAATCCAACCAAAATAAACAGATCTATATCAAAGTAGAATCAATAGAAAACTTTAGCTTACATACAGTAAATAAACGAATTATTAAGTCATATCACAAAACAAAAGAACGAATATGTTTAACAAAAGCTTACAAAGATTTAGTATTAAACGATAGATCGGACAGAACACACCTTGCAGATCTGTCACAAAGACTTTATTCTTATAGCGAAAACATTTATCAATTTTATAAAAAGTCATCGCAAGTTTATGTAAATAATATTTATATCAATATAGAAGAACCGGAACAGAACAACCAAAGCATAGACAAATCTGATTTTGAGTATTTAAAAGAAATACTAATCAAAAGTGTAGATCAGATTACAAATATCAATTCTGATATAAATATCGAATACAGATTAGTAATTGAAAATAATCTTTGCCAATATTACACAAAATCTTCAAAACAACTATCGACAAACAGTAAATCACACATATATTTGGAAATTTTTATCTATAAAGATTCGAATTTAATTAGTAAAAAAAATATCTACATAGATGCCGGGCTGATCAAAAACAGAAGCTACACGTTAGAAACTCATTTATCATACATTGAGATAAAACAAAATAAAAAAAAGAAGAAATTATCTAAAAGGAATAAGGTAAACGGTTACTTACTACTTATATTTAATACATCATCGAATTCTTATAGTACCGATAAAGAAAACAATCAGTCTTTCATAAATCTAAAATTGCTTGCAAGACCTGATTTCCTTTATAGTACAGATTATCTCAATGAAATATGCCAAAATATTTCAATTAAGACACCAGTCATTTTTTGTATATCATCCAGAGAGGTAGATCTAGAAAAAAACAATACTATCGTACTTGATGAAACTTTCTATTTTGACGGAAAACAAATGGATCTCTTAAATTATGATTTCATTATCGTCAAATCTATTTCAAATCCAACTTACGTAAATAATAAATTTACTTTATTTACTATAGCCAAAAACAAAGCAACTCTGATATGAATTTAACCGAAAAGCTCGCTCAAAAATTGCAAAATTTACTTTCTAAAAAGCAGATAGTTGATTATGTTCTTTACAACAATGAATATTATAAAGTTGAATTCAACAACAAAATTGATAAAAACCATCATTTAAATAAACCTATAGAAATAGAAGAAAATTCAAAGGGTCTCTATACGATTGTTTGGAACGATATGGAATATTCTGAAGGTGAAGTTGACAACACCTATTTGAACAAAATTGATGAATGGATAGAAACAGCTTATGAAAACAGGTTATCTCTTTGTGATAATGAAAAAATATTTATACCATCAAAAAGTCTTTATCCTCTTGTTATATGTAATGACAGACAATTATCAAATTCTATTTACGAGCCAGAATATTTATTCAAGATAATAAAACTAATAGAAGAAACAGCCAAAATACTCAATATACGCTTAGATTATAATCTAGAAGTAATAGATGGAACCAAATATCTCTACAGTTCTCGTGGTATAACTGAAGAATTTATATATACTAAGTTTGATTTAAAAATAACTATACCTAAAGTAGTAAATTGGAGTTACACAGTATCTTATCAACCATCACTAAAGGAGATTAGCGATATTTTATCATTTGTGGGAAACTATTATGAATTCTTTGAAAAATCTAAAGAAGTAAAAACAGCAAATCTACAAAACAGCTCGATAGTTTTCAGTCCACAAGCCACCGAGGAAATACTTACAGAATTTTTCTTATCCAATTTTTCTTCGACAAACATTGTATTAGACAAATCAATATATAAAATTCAGGACTTTATTGAAAAAAGAAAATTATTTGGTAGGGCAAGTATCGCTTATGATCCGATGTTAAAACAACAGCCGGGGTCATATAGATTCACCTCATATGGTACAGTCGCAGAAAAGCAATATATTGTTAGGTTGGGTAAACTAAATGTTCCTTTTGGTGATAATAAGAATTATTTAAAATTCAGCTTAGACACTCCCACAGTAGAATTTGTTCATTTTAACAACTTGACATTTGAAGGAATAAAAACACAGCCCTTATTTAATTTCAATAATTCCAATTTTGTTTATTGTTTTAGTCTTTCTGGGATGAAAAACAAAAACGGTCGTACTTTTAGATTGGTTATTAATAATGCCATATACACTAACTCGCGTAATAAAAACAGAGTACCAATTGTACATCTAGAGATAGATTTAGCTAAAAAATTTGAAAATTCGGAAATAGAATTTTATACTACGCCTACAAAACAAAAAGGAATGATAATAAAAATTTAAATTTATATGAACAATAATATAACTCGTATAGTATTTTTGTTTGTTTTTATCTTAGTCGGCATTTTAACTCTTGCATTTATGTTAAATGTGATAGCAAGTTCAATAAGATAAATTTTATACTTGTAAAATAAACTCATGATTGTTAGTATTTATTATGCAATCTATATCACTGCGCATATCAATATTTTTAGGAATAGTAATAGTAGGATCAATAATATGGATAGCTGCAGAATTTTTTCATCAATCTAGCAAATTTGAAGTAGATCCAAAGCTAATAGAACAGACTAATATTGTACTTCCTCAACCCTATAATGAAATTCTTCTTAAAACAGTATATAATAGAAAATATTTATATCATGAAAAGATCGATACCACTTCTAATCAAACGAATACAATCACAAATACACAATCTTCTACTGAGATTCCAGAGTTTTGATTTAAAATTTCCACGAATTGAAAGTAAATTAAAAAAATTTAAGTACAATTTTAATTTATTAGTATCCATAAGTATTATTGTTAGCAGTCTCATTGTATCGGTTACATTTATTTTTGCTTTCAATTTACATAATGTTATATATAAAAATTTAATTTATATATTACCAAAATACGCATTTTACTCTTTTAAAATACCACAAAACTATGACTCTACAAATAGTGTATTAGAAGGCCAGCCGATACTTACTTACAACGTAAACGCAAAATATATATTTGTTGAAAACAGCGATTTAGATTGTATAAATTGTGCAAAGTTTCATGGATATCAGCAAAACAGGGACTCTAGTTTTGAAAAACTCTCCCGTGATTTTTTGATCACAGGCAAACTCACCTATATTTTTATAGACAAACAAGGCTTAGGCGATATAAAAAAGCATTCATCTTTATATTGTGCTGGAGAACAGGATGCTAAAGCATTTTTTGAATTAAAAACAATATATTATAAAAATTTTACGGCATTTGATCTAAATAAGGCAAAAGAATATTTTAATAGCATAAAATCAAGCAAAACATTAGATATTAATAAATTTGAATCATGTATAAATTCGGGCCAATATGAAGAGCACGTCAGAAAAATTTCTGGGTTCAGTAGTGACATTTTGGGTACTACCGGAACACCTACTTTTTATTTATACGAAATTAAAGAGGTAACAACAAAAACTTTGGATGGCAAAACCAGCCAAACCAAAACATATAATTTGTTGGCAAAAATCGTAGGAAATCAAAATTATGAGATCGGTATAAAACCCGTGCTCGAAAAAGCGATCAGATAATTTAAAATACATATTTCTCAAAAGCAAATTTGTAAATTTCTACTATATCTTGAATATTATTATGTTTGATGTACGGTCCAAAATCGGGTGCACTATTTATTTCTAATAAAAATATCTCCTCGTCTTTATTTTTAACTATATCTATACCTACAAAATTTAGATCTACAAATTTTGTAATGTTCTGAACAACTGTTTCTATTCTGTCTAAAATATTCCTCTCATGGATCTTGATAAATCTCCACTTTTTATATACAAGTTTAACTTCGTTAGCTATAACAATTACTCTATACTCTTCCTTTATATTAACAAATTCTTGAGATATCATACCATAATCATAATTTTTACTTTTGTGATCAAAAATCCGTCGAACGGCTATTTCTATTTTTGCCGAATCATCTATCAAAAAGAAGTTTCTTCTCCTTGATAGTCTATTGGGCTTCAATACTAAAGGAATAGTAAAATGTGAGTTTATGTCGTCTATTATTGATTGGTAATCTTTAAACTTTCTATATCTAGAGAATTTTTTTTCTATATAAGGATCAAGATAAAAATGTGTAGTTGGCATTTTTATGTGATCTTTAAGAAATAGATAAGTAAAATACTTATCTGTAAAAAGAGAAGATGTTGAATGGTCATTAAAAGGCACACGACAGTTGATAAAGAGTAACTTCTTGGAACCACACTTTACCTCAATGAAGTTCTTATCATATTGAACAAAATCTATATTATAATCCTGCAAGAAGAATAAAAGAGCTTTTATATTTCCGCGCATAATCGTTGTATAATCATAACATGTTTAATGTATCAGATATTCGCAAACAGTTTCCAATACTTAAAAGAAAAATAAATGGCAAAAATTTAATATATTTTGATAATGCTGCAACTACACAAAAGCCTAGAGTAATGATAGATGCTTTAGTCGAATATTATGAAAATTATAATGCAAATATTCATAGGGGGGTGCACACATTATCCCAAGAAGCAACTGAAAAATATGAAAATGTACGCAATACAATAAAAAATTTTCTTCATGTATCTGAAGAATATGAAATAATTTTTACTAAAAATGATACTGAAAGTATAAATATAGTTGCTTATGGTTGTATAGAATTGATTACAGAGGAAAGTAACATCGTACTTACTGATCTTGAACATCATTCTAATATAGTTCCATGGCAGATTTTAAGAAAATACCGCAAATTTGAGACTAGATATGCTAAGTTTACAAATGAAGGTTATATTGATATAGATGATCTAGTAGACAAAGTGGATCAAAACACAAAAATAGTTTCCATCTCTTATGTTTCAAATACTTTTGGATCTATAAATGATGTTGAAACAATAATCCGTAAAATCCGACAAAAAAATCCCGATGCCATTATCATCGTGGATGGTGCTCAAGCTTGTGGGCATTTTGATGTTAATATAACTCAAATTAATACTGATTTCTTTACATTCTCAGCACACAAATGTTTAGGACCAACAGGAGTAGGAATACTCATAGGAAAAAAAACTCTATTACAAGAAATGACACCCCTGATGGGCGGTGGCGATATGATAAAAACCGTAACACGAGAAAATACAACTTATGCTGACATTCCCTATAAATTTGAGGCTGGCACACCAAATATAGCCGATGTAATAGCATTCGACGCATCAATAAAATTTATCCAATCAATCGGTGTTGAGAATATAAAGGTATACGAAGAAGAACTTACAAAATATATGCTGGAAAAGTTACTAGATATTAATTTTTTGACACTTTATGGGTCAAAAAGTCATAAGAAACGTTTACCAATATTTTCATTTAATATTGAAGGTGTACACTCCCATGATGTAGGGACTATACTTGATGATTTTGGTATAGCAATCCGCACAGGACATAATTGCACACAGATTATTATGAACGAACTAAAAGTAAATTCTGTTGCAAGAGCATCTTTATGCTTCTACAATACTATGGAAGAAATAGATATATTTATTAACGCATTAAAAGAAATTAAAAAAATATTCAGATGAGAAAATTATTTTCATATCAACTGCACAAATGTGAGTCTACAAAAGAAGTTGTTGTTGTTTGGTCAGAGATTGAGGAGATGATGAATAGTGCTTACAACATCTTAAAAGAAGAACTTGGTGATAATTTGACAATAGTTCATATAAATGAAGTGTCCAAACTTGCCGATGGAAAAGTTGAAGTCATTAATGAAATTATTGATCAATTTAACTATCATGTAATCAAAATACACGCTGATTATATACTGATCATTTTTACAGATAATACAACTCTTGAAATACTATTTGATCCGGAGACAGATGATTTTGAGACATTAATAGCTGAAATTGGTAGAGAGATAATTTATTGGAGATTTAAAAAAAAGCCAAAAATTTCTGTATAGGTTTAAAACTTTTTCTATGTACTGGGGAAACACCATATTTTTTCAATGCTTCAATATGAGATTTAGTTCCATATCCCTTGTGTTTATCAAATCCATATTGTGGATATAAAGATGCTAGTCGAATCATTTCCCTATCCCTTAGAACCTTAGCAACAATAGAGGCTGCAGATATGCACACCTCTTTCATGTCGCCATCAATAATACATTCAAAATCTATGTGAGAATTAATACACCGGCTTTTCAAGTCTAAAGAATCAAAAACCCCATCTATTTTTATTTTCGAATCAAACATATATTTTATGGGTAATTCAAAAACAAGATCTTGAATAAGTTTTTTCGTAGTCTTATAAACGCCAAGTTTGTCAATCAGATCGACATCTGCTGATAAAACAGAATAATAATCTACATTTGAAACTATAAATTCAAACAGTTTATCTCTTTTTTTTGCTGATAATTTTTTAGAATCATCAACACCCAATTCGATAAACCTGTATAAATTTTCATAATTTATGACCGTGAGTGCAACAAAAAGAGGACCAGCCCATGGTCCCCTACCAGCTTCATCAATACCTACAATATACATTAGCTGGCCTGAGAAACTAATGCATATAACTTTTTAGAAACTCTTGATTTGATCCTAGCAGCTTTATTTTTGTGGATAATGTTTTGCTTTGCAGCTTTGTCTAAAGTCTTAAATACTAAGGGTAAGAATTCTTGTGCTTCTTGTGTTTTTCCTTGCGCAATAAGTTTCTCTAGTTTTTTAGGGAATAATTTTGCATTACGTGCAAAAGGTTTTCTACGAGCTGTACGCCTTTCGATACGTCTTATATCTTTTTTTGACGATTTTAAGTTTGCCATCTTCTTAAAAAATTTTATTGGCGGGCCCGAAGGGACTCGAACCCTCGATCTCCTCCGTGACAGGGAGGCATGTTAACCACTACACTACGAGCCCGTAATTTGGATTTTAGCATAAGACTATTGTCTAAGCAATCCTGATCATATACATAATAACCTCGCAAATCAGACTAAAATAAAATACGAAATATAATACAAAATTGAAAAAAAATACGCCGCTGATAAATCTCTCAATGTATGTTTATTTAATTGATAACGTGCATAAGCAATGAAAGTAGAAGCAATAAGTATTAGAGATACTAATCCTACATCTAAATTTATAATAGAAGGCAATGTAACAAAAAAATAAACATGTGCACTTGTTTTAGTGTAAAGAAGGCTTATCACCCACAATGACATACATAAAGTAAGAAAAATATGAGTTTTCAGGTCTTTGATCAAAAATATAGAAATCAACATCACGGCTACAAATATAGGATAAATTTTAAAAACTAATTTTTTTCTTAAAGCATAATTGCTCAAATCAATCTTTTTAACTCCATAAATTTTCAAAAATAAAATTGATAACAATACTGGTAGCACAAAATATAGGAAAAACTCATAAGAAAACAGGTCTATTTTTGCTCTGATGAATAAATGATAGCCCATTGCAATAAAATATATAAATATAGGTTCAAAAACATAAGACACAATACGTGAGAATAAAATTAAGTTACTTTTATTTACCATTATTCAGATCTATTTTTAACAACGGAAATATAAAAAGTCCAAGTCCTACACCAAAAAGTGATCCTGTAATCGCTCGTATTGTATTTGTGGATTCGTAAAAAGGATCTGTTTGCGTATAAATAGATACAAGAGTCGCGATAAATTGTAAACCACCATCCAAAATCATTGGCAACATAAAACCTGCTGCTACAGCCCAATGCAACGGTTTAATATAATATTTAGCAAAACCTACAAATGTATAAAAAGCAGAAAAAAACATCGACCACCATATAAATGTGCATCTAGCACATAATCCACATTGATTACCGCAAATAAATATAGACCTACTAGATTTTTGATGACAAAAAAATGAATAGATACTATATATCCAGCTAGAAATAGCAGTATCTCCAAGCCACACTAAAACAGGAGCAATAGTAGGTAAAAAAGCGTAAAAAAACAAAAAAATAACAATGATGTATCCGATTTTGTTACTGTTAAATTTCATTATGCTTCACTTACAATAAATGATCCGTTTTTGACTTGCAACTTTATATTTAGAACATTTTTAGCATCCGGATCCCATTTTTTGCTGATAATAAAATCAGCTACTTTGGTCTCAATCATGGATGTAATAATTCTGCGTAATTCACGTGCACCGTATTCTTCAGAATAGCCTAATCTCGTTGTTTCTTTAACAATTTTAGGTGAATCATAATTCTTAATAACTACTTTTAATTCTTTTTTCAATCTGTTCGCAAGATTTTGAAGTTGCAATTTTGTTATTTTTTCAACATCTGACTTATTTAATTCTCTAAATACAACAATATCATCTATTCGATTTAAAAATTCAGGTGACAAATATTCTTTTAAACTTTCAACAATTCTTTCTTTTATATCTGCCAAAGCTTTTTCATATTTATTAGTTTTTGTTTCTTCCTTTTTTTTAAGATAAAAACCAACTTTTGAATCTTTACCTACAAACTCGGCACCGATATTTGAGGTCATTATGATTATGGTATTTTTAAAATTAACTGTTCTTCCCTTGCTGTCAGTCAGCTTACCTTCGTCCAAAATTTGCAAAAGTATATTTAACACATCAGGACTCGCCTTTTCTATCTCATCAAATAGCACCACGCTAAATGGGTTTTCACGTACTTTATCTGTCAATTGTCCTCCCTGATCATAACCTACATATCCAGGTGGCGAACCGATAAGCTTTGATACACTATGAGACTCCATAAACTCACTCATATCCACCTGTATAAGGTCATCTTTAGAGCCAAAAAGTGATTTTGCAAGTTGTTTTGCTAATTCTGTTTTTCCAACACCTGTGGCACCAACAAAAAGAAATGATGCTAAAGGTCTATCATAACCTGCCAATCCAGCTTTTGATCTTTTGATAGCACTAACAACTAAATCCACTGCGTGGTCCTGACCAATGACATTGTCTCTTAGGTCTTTTTCTAATTTTTTGATTAAAGTTTCCACATCATCACTCACTGTAGCCAATGGTACTTTACTCCATTTTGCAATGATATTTCTTATATCTTTTACAGTTATAGATTTATTTTGCGTGTTCCATTTTTTCTGCATTTTCTTAGCTTCTGACTCGATCTTTTTTGTAAGTTCTTTTTCTTGATTTAAAAGTTCTGCTGCCTTATCTATGTCACCATTCTTTTCAGCATCATACTTTGCTAAACGTACATTTGCCAATTGCGCATTTAATTCTCTAAATTTCTTAGGTATCTTTATTCTTTCGATTTTATTTTTAGAACAAGCCTCATCTATGACATCGATGGCCTTATCTGGTAAATATCTATCTGTAATAAATCTATTTGTGAGATTTATAGCCGCCCATAGGGCACTATCTTCTATCTGTACGTTGTGATAATTTTCATAAATTGGCTTTAGATTTTTTAAAATGGCAAAAGTATCCTCTGGACTCATTTCTTCTATGTACACAGGCATAAATCTACGTTGCAGAGCTGGATCATTGTCAAAATGTTGTTTGTATTCATCAACGGTTGTTGCACCTATACATCTGAGAGTACCCCTTGCAAGAGCAGGTTTTAATATATTTGCCACGTCCAATGAACTATTTGTTGTTGCACCAGCCCCCATAATCGTATGAATTTCATCTATGAAAAGGATAATATTGCCTTTTGATGTAACTTCCTTTATGAGCTCTAATATTTTACCCTCCACATCACCACGCAATTGTGATCCAGCAATAATTGATGAAATATCAATGGACCATATTTCAAAATTAGAAAGCACAGGAGATGCCTCTTCAGAGATCAAATATTGAGCTAGCCCCTCAACCACAGCAGTCTTTCCCACACCCGCATCTCCAAGTAGTATCGGATTATTTTTGGTCCTGCGAGCTAATACTTGCATTACTCTCAAAATTTCTTCCTCTCTACCAATCACAGGATCTAATTTACCTTTTTTAGCTTCTAAAGTGAGATTTCTTCCATATGTTTCTAGAAAAGATGACCCTTCAGGACTATATCCGCCTGGCCCACCTCCAAACATCTTCATCATATCGTTTAATAAAGCCTTAGGATTGATATTTCCGATTCCCGGTATAAATGGTGGCATACTTGGCGTTGGTGGAACTTGTTTATTGTCTTGATTTTCAGGTTTATCAACCTGTGAATTATTGTTGACACGGTTATAAACCGGGTATGTCACAAACTCTTCAATCTCTTTTTGAATACGTTCATAGGTGATACCTAATCTATGCAATTCTTGTACAAACGGATTATCAGAAAATTTTAATATAGACAGCAATATATGCTCAGTACCCACATAAGGATGATTCATCTCTGATGCTACTTCATAAGACCTTCTTAGAAGTTCTTTGACACTCTCAGAAAGCGTAATCTGAATCACATCTACCTTTTTGTCCTGATTGTCTACTTCTATTCTTTTGGACAATTCATGTTCTATACTCGTAATAGTAGCATCAGGATCGAGACCTAACCTTGAGAGTATCTTTGCTCCAATACCTTCTTTAACATGCAAAATCCCAACAAAAATATGCTCAATCATGAGTGAAGAATCTCCTACTCTTACGCATACATCCATAGCTGTTTTGATTGCTTGGATGGCATTTTTACTAAAATTTTCATTAATAAAATTATCCATATTCTCAAAATGTAGTTTAGCAAATAAATAAATAGTCTGACAATATTAGATATTTTACAATCCGACTTCGAACGCTTACTAAAATATAAAATATTAAGCACTAATAACTGTTCATCTTACAAATAATCTTCGATAATACAATAGAACTAACACATATCTTAATTTATACTATATTTATCCAATCTTGATCATATCCATATTTTTGAATAAATATCTTATGTTTTCTAAATTTTTCTTCGTATTTAAATTTCAACTTCTTATAATGTTTCTTGGAAATTTTTCCAAGATCTAATAAACGATCCAAAACCTGAAGAAATATATTCCACCTCGAAACTTTGTTTCTAATGAGCATATCAAAAGGTGTCGTCGTTGATCCTACCTCTATGTATCCATTTACATATGAATTGGATGATACAGATGAATTAAATAAAATTTTCATTAGACTCTGCGGATATCCGTGAAAATTCCATACTGTCAAATATTTCGCTCTAAAAATAGAATTAAACTTATTAGGACTCAGTTCTAGCATTTTTTGAAATTTGTAAAAATCTATTACAAAGACAAGTCTTATATGAAATTTGATTAACTCAAAACGACAGATCTGACTTGCGTACCAAGCCTCTTTTGCCATGTAATCACCAATACCAACAATCACAATATCTGGTGATGTATTTATTTCATCATCAAAAATACAGTAGCCATCATCTAACGCTGTTCTTGCTGAATGGGCATCAAAATATACCGGTTCCTCTGTTTTTCCTACACATATGACATTTATTCTATTCTTTTGATACAAAACCTTGTCCAATAAAATAACAGATGTGTTTATATCTACAGGAAAATATATTCGTACAGATACATCTTGTTTTTCAATAATATTACTTAAAAATCCAGGATTTTGATGTGTAAAACCATTATGGTCTTGCCTCCATCCTGACGAAGTGAGAATTATGTTTAAAGCATTTAGTTTTGCCCTCCAATGTACCTTTCTTGATTGTTTAAGGAACTTAATGTATTGATCTACCATGCTAGTGATAATCTGCACAAAAGCCTCATATGATACAAATACTCCAGATCTGCCTGACATAACAAATCCTTTTAACATTCCAAACAATGCGTGCTCCGACAACATCTCAAAGACATTTCCAGAAGTAGCAAAATCTTCATCTGAAGATTTTAACGGCCATAAATTTACTCTTTTGGTTACGAGAAAAATCTCATTTATTTTATTAGAGTAAGTTTCATCTGGTGAAAATACCGCAAAACTTTTAGGATTTGATCTGATCAATTCTTTTAAATACTTTCCAATGCCTTTCATCGAGCTTTGGTGAGCATGAATTGGATAATTGGCCAGGTCTTGTGGATTGGTAACGGATATCAGATCCATAGGTTGAAGTTCATTTTCTACAACATCGGCAATTTTTAATCCATCACTGGGCAATATATCTAAAATATCCTTCGAAAATCCGTATTCTTCATTAAATACTTCCTCGAAATGATAACTTCTTAACCAATCTTCTAAAGCTCTCAATTGATTTTCATCTGATTTTGCATTTGAAAGTGGAACTTGATGAGAAAGATAATTATCTTCAATTTTAACATTCTCATAAGATTTAATACCTGTCCAACCTTTGGGAGTTTTTAAGATGATCACAGGAATCCTAGGAATAGATATAGATCCTTGTGCATATTTAGATCGAATGGAGAGCGATATTTCATAAGATCTGCTGAGTGCCTGCTGCATCTTTACAAATATATCCTCAAATTCGTTGTATTCTACAAAAATCGGATCGTAGCCATATCCATAAAAAAGATCTTTTAATTCAAGTAGTGACATGCGACCATATATAGTTGGTCCTGAGATTTTATATCCATTTACATGAACTATCGGAATGATGAATCCATCCTCGAGTGGATTCCAGAATCTATTTAAAAACCAAGAAGTGGCTGTTGGTCCTGTTTCCGCTTCTCCATCACCTATAAAAGGTATAACAAGAAGATCCTTTTTAAATTTTGTAACCCCAAAAGCCATACTTAGTGCATAACCAAGTTCACCGCCTTCTAATAAAACTCCAGGAGTCATGGGACTTGCATGACTTGGAAATCCATAAGGCCAGGAAAATAGTTTGGATATAAATTCAATACCATCTAAATTGTGTTGCGCTTGCGGATATTTTTGCCCTAAAGTACCATCCAAATAAACATTTGCTTGTATAGCTGGGAGTCCGTGCCCCGGTCCTATCAGAAGAACAGTTTTTTGCGAAGTTCTTTTTATAAAAAAGTTAATATTAGTATAAAGAAAATTTATACCTGGACATGTTCCCCAATGTCCCAAAAGTCTTGGTTTGATATCATCAAAAGTTAGATTGCGTTCAAGTAAAAAATTACTTTTAAGATATATTTGAATGGCAGACAAATAATTTACAGCACGAAAGTATTTTTTTAAACTATCAATTTGTTTTTTTGCAAGACTCACATTTATTTTTTACTAAAATAGAAGATTCTATGCAAATCAGAATATATCCCTTTCAAGACAGTTCTTCTATAGTTAAAAGTCTGTTGTATTTTGCTACATTTTGTCCCCCAAAAAGTCCACCAAAATCTATCTGAATCGATCTTGTGCCAATAGCTATATCAGCCAAAAAATGATCGATCGTCTCAAACAAAGAATGCCTCAAAATAAAAGGAATACTTTTATTTTTTAATTTTGATAAAAAATTTAGCATGGAAGTAGCTGTTAAGAAATTTTCCAAACGAATACCGACAGTCACATTATCATCAAAACTAAATATCTGGTCTTTATCGTCAAAATAATGATAATCAAATATTATCTGAACATCTTTACTCAATACATCTATTATGGTAGATATTCCTTCCTTGTCATGAGTATTAATCGGATTAATAATTGATCCTAAATAGTATTTTTTTATTAAATTTTCATAATATTTAATTAATTCTAGTCTTGTAATATCATCCGAATTGTATTTGATGAAATATTTATTGTTTTGATTGCGATTTAAACCAGCATCCAATACTATAAAGAAATCTTTTTTATTGTAAAAACCGATCTTCTCTCCCGCTGTAATAATCTCCTCTAACAATCCTTCTAAATTGTCAGTATCTGGCAATATTCCCCCATCATAGTTAATATGATATATGTATTTTTTCGATTTTATAATCTGTTCATAGAGTCTGATAACAAAATCAATCATATCCTTGAAACGTGTTTTCAAAACAGGCACTATACCAATTCCGCTCCATGGAATTACTCTTTTTTCTGGATCCGTAAATATATCAAAAACAACATATGGAAAAGTATAAGTAATATTATCAAAACCACAGAACTCGGAGATGTATTTAAACAAATCTACATTCTTTGATTTGGCTGCTGCTAAAAATAATGACCAGGACACTGCAGAAATAGTATTTATACCTAAGTTAGAACATCTCTGATCATTATCAAGACGTGACAAGATCTCATCAACAATTTCAAGATCTTCAATTTTGCGATCCACCAAGATTTTCTTAATATTATTGTTAATATAAAAAACTTGTTTTAATACACTTTTAATAATATTTGATTTAGAATTCGGAACATCATAACATGATATAAAGTTATGGTCATGAAGGACCGGCATTTGGATAAAACTCTTTTCGCCAGTATCAAGCATCACTTCGCAAGCAATACAATAATTTCCATTAGTACCAAGAATCTGCCTTGCCTTTAGATCTACGATCTTTGCCATTAGTTCATGTTATTAAAATTTGAAGAATTATTCAAAATCTATACTAATCTAATAGTAGTTGTTTTCTTATTATTCTCGAAACAACGAATAGTTATATCCCCCTCTCTCATATGTACAAAAGGTATTTCTGTACGGTTGTCTACCAGCCTTAGGCTAAAAAATATCTCCGGTATTTCTATGTTATCACAGTCATTAACATCTTCTGATTTAATAAATATAAGATTGTATAAAACCTTCGCCCTAAACACATCATGATTTACCTTCATACGTCTTTTATCTATATATACAATAATCTCTTTTAATTCTTTGACATTATTTGATCCCAAAAAATTAATATTTCCACCACTAATAAAAAACCAAATTACAAAGACGAAAATCATGATGATAACAATACCTAATGCATAATATATATATATCTTCTTGGTTATTGTTTTTAAGAGATTTCTGTTTATCATTTATGCGTCAGATGAATATCTCAATACAGATAAATATTAATGAAAAAATAAGTAATATAAAACTCTCTTTTCTTGTTAACTTATTTTCAGAATCCATAAAAAAATAGATTAAGATCAGCATGAAGAGGAAAAATATGAAAATTAAAAAAGGATTTGTATTTAAAAAGACCTGACCCGCAAACATAGATAGTATTCCAATCAAAAAAGCGTTAAATGTAGAAGATCCCAAATAATTACCTATTGCAACTGACTTTTGTTTTTTTAAAAGGGAGACTATAGCAATGACCATCTCTGGCATATTTGTGATAACAGGCAGCAATAAAAAGCTAAAATCAAAATACGACTTACCAATTCCATTCGCCCATTTAACAATTAGATCTACAACATAATTGCTGACATACATAAGACCTAGTATTAAAATAAACAAGACAATTGTCCACAAGATAAGTTTTTTTATTAAATTAGAACTAAAAATATAATTAATCTTTTCTGAGTCTATGTCTTCACGCGATAATTTCAAAGACATCACTATATAACTTATTATTAGAAATATTGCATCTAATATGTTTACCTCATTATCCAAAATGAGTAAGAATGGCAACAATAGATAACCTAAAAGGTACACCAAATTATCTTTTTTTACACTTTTATAGATTTTGATCTCTCCGGAAAATATCCCTATCAAAGGAATTAAAAAAGTTATTAAGAAAATAATACCACCTGCTAAATTGCCCACAAATACACTATCTTTATCATCAATTATCGAATGAATACCAACTGAAATCTCGGCCATAGTAGTTAAACAGCCCAAAACAAAATAAGAAAACAAAAAAGAAGATATATTCACAAGAGAAGTGATTTTATTAACAACTGAAATAATACCAATCCCCAAAATAAATACAAAAAATATAGAAGCCAGAGGTAAAAAAATATCTATTAGATTCATACTTTTATTATTTTATCTATCTTGTTGAATAGCGGCGCCAAATCAGATGGAATAGTCAATAAATTTTCTCTAATTAAAGTGTCAAGATAATCGTCATCATACATTTGAAAAAGTCTATTACTATATCTTTCGTATAAGAAATCGACATAGAATATTTTCGCCAATTTCGAACCAGCATCTGGTAAAAATATGGAGATCAATAAAGATATAGCCAAAATTAAATGCAAACAATTATATATAGCATTGGCACAGCTTTTTGTATCTTCTTTTACACTTTTCCAGGGAGCACATCTATCAAAAAACAAGTTTCCAAATCTAGCAAGATCCATAAGCTTATCTAAAGCATCTTTAAACCTTGCTTTGCCAATCAATCCATCAAAGCCGTCATTGCCGTAAAAATCGACAAAAAGTGAATTTATAATGCTTTTCACTTCATAATCTACTTGCACATTTTCTAATGAAATTGAGTTACCTAAGTATTTAGCATAAAAAACTAATGTTCGATGTACAAAGTTACCAAGTGTGGCGACCAATTCGTTGTTTATACGGTCCTTGAAATCATCCCAGTACCAGTGAGTAGATGAATTTTCTGGATTGATACGAATAAGATAATACCTTACAGCATCCAACCCATAAGTATTCACCAATTCACGAGCATTTATATATATTCCCCTACTTTTAGAGAATTTTTGTCCTTCTAAATTTAGAAAGTAATTTACAACCACATTGTCTGGTAACTTCAAATTTATCTCTTGCCCCATTAAAAGAGCAGGCCACCAAATTGTGTGAAAAAAGAGATTATCTTGACCCACAAAAAGATAATGAACAAGATCAATATCATCACTATCCCAATATTTTGATACAAACTCGTTAAATACAGGCATCAGGTCATTGATAGAATCAAATTTATCACCAAATTTCAAAACAAAAGATGCACTAAAATATCCTATGACAGCATCAAACCACACATAAAGTCGTTTATTCTCGACATGATCGACAATATCTTTTTCATCCATATATTCAACAGGTATTTCTACTCCCCAATCCAAATCACGCGTGAGGGATCTGTCTTCAAGTTCATTTATCCATTTCTCTGTCTCTTTCCATACCCACTCACGCCATATATCTTTTTTTGAATATAAATAATTTTTTAATCTTTCTTTAAACGAAGATAAACTAAAAAAATAATGCTCAGTTTCTTTTAATGCAACCTCTGAGCCTGTAAGTTTAGCCTTTGGATTTACAAGCTCACCGGGAATGAGGGTACGGCCACAGGACTCGCACTGATCTGCTCTTTGATCCTTAGCATGACAATACATACATTCGCCTTCTACGTATCTATCAGGATAAAAACGGTTATCCCTTTCAGAATAATATTGTCTTGTAAATTTGCGAGTTATGTATCCATTTTTCAATAAATTTAAGAAAAATATTTGTACTATTAAATTATGTATTTTTGTATGAGTTTGAGTAAAAATATCATAAGATGTTTTGTAAATATCACATAAAAGCTCTTTCGTCCTAGGTGCGTATTTTTGTACGATTTGCTCTGGAGTGGTTCCTTCTTTGTCTGCTTGTAAAGTAATGGGAGTACCATAACAATCCGCACCGGAAACAAGCATTACTTCGTTGCCGATAAGTCTTTGATATCTTGTAAAAATATCGGCAGGCAAGTTGTATCCTGCAATATGCCCAGGATGAAGATCCCCGTTTACATACGGCCACGCAGCACCGATTATCACTTTTTTCATAAAAAGCATTATATCAATTTATAAAACTATTTAACTAGCATAATTTATAATCTAACCATATGACTCCAGCGATGCAACAATATCTATCAATAAAGAATGAATATCCTGATTGTATTATCCTTTTTAGAATGGGTGATTTTTATGAGACTTTCTATGAAGATGCCCATGAAGTATCAAAGATCTTGAATATCACACTAACAGCAAGGGATAAAGAAAAATCTATCCCAATGGCTGGTATCCCCTATCACACTTTGGACAATTATCTACCAAAATTGACAAAAGCAAATAAAAGAGTGGTTGTTGTGGAACAGATGGAAAATCCAGCACAGGCTAAAGGTGTAGTAAAGCGTGAAGTTACAAGGATAGTTACCCCCGGAACAGATATTTTATTAGAAGATAAAAAAACTAATTCTTATATCCTAGTTCTAGATGTTGTTAATGAAAAAGATTGCTTATTAGCGTATACTGATATTACACAAAATTCTATTTTTCTTGTTTATTGTCAAAGTTATGAAGAATGCAAAGAATCCATATATCGCATTAATCCACAAGAGATACTTATCTGCGAAGAAAATGATAAAATTAAAAATTTTATTCAAAAATATATAATCAGTTTTTCTGATAGGATTTTCGGACATATAGGTAAAAATCACGATGTAAGTAAATTTGTAAATACAAGCATCTTGGAAAAAATAAAAAAACTTGATTCACAAACACAAAAAGTTGTCATTACACTACTTGAATATCTATATACAACACAACGCTCTGCACTTATACACATCACTAATATTGAGGAAATAAAACTCAAAGAATACATGCATCTTGATAGTATATGTCTTAAAAATTTAGAAATACTAGAATCTTTTTCGCAAAAAGGATTATCACTTTTTACGATAATAGATAGAACAGTCACAACCAACGGTAGTAAAATGCTTACAGAATGGCTTAAAAGGCCGTTACAAGATATTAAACAAATGAAAAAAAGACAAAGAGATATCACAGATTTTAGAACATTAGGAATCGATGGAATAAAACAGATACAGAATATATTAAAACAAACCTCAAATCTATCCCGTCTAGCATCAAAGATTGGGATGAGAAACATAAATCCCAGAGAAGTAAAATCTATTGAGATATCATGTATTGAAGCTTACAAAGTAGTTAAATATATAGTTCAGAATAATGAGTTTTTATATCAATCTGGTATTGAACGAATTAATAAAATTTTGAGCAATCTCAAAGAAATAATTATTAAAATATCTAATACAATTATTGATGAACCTCCTCAAAATATAAGAGATAATAGATGCATAAAAACAAGCATAGATGCCGAATTAGATGAGCTTTATGAAATAAAAAATAATGACAGTAATTGGTTATATAACTATGAAAAAGAACTTATTAATAAAACACAGATTACTAGTTTAAAGGTAAGGTATAACAAGGTATTTGGATATTATATAGAGATACCAAAACAAAAATCTGAGAACGTACCTGCCTATTTTGTCCGCAAACAAACACTTGTGAATGCTGAGAGATTCATAACACCGGAACTCAAAGAATATGAAAACAAGCTTCTGACCGCCGATGAGAAAATAAAAGAAATAGAAAATAAGATATTTGATAATTTAGTAGCTGAATTACAAAATTATATTGGTGACTTACAAGATATTAGTAATGAACTAGGATTAATAGACGTATATTCTGCTTTAGCATTATTATCATTAGAAAATGATTGGACTTTACCACTCATTACAGAAGAAAACAGAATAGAGATAATCAACGGCTGGCATCCTGTTGTTGAGTATACTTTGCGCAGAGAAAATAAAATATTTGTAAAAAACTCTTTTTACGCAAACGAAAAAGATAGATTTTTTCTTATTACCGGACCAAATATGGGTGGTAAATCAACATATATCCGTATGGTAGCAATCATTGTTATTCTTGCTCATATAGGATCTTATGTGCCTGCATCAGAAGCAACAATTGGAATTATAGACGGTATATTTTCGAGAATTGGTGCATCAGACAATCTCGCCGAGGGACAAAGTACATTTCTTGTAGAAATGCTAGAAACAGCTAACGTAATTAAAAACTCATCAAAAAAATCATTGATTATATTGGACGAAGTTGGACGTGGTACTGCAACATTTGATGGTATGAGTCTTGCATGGGGCATTTCTGAGAAATTAATAGAAAAAAAAGGAATAGTTTTATTTGCGACACACTATCATGAACTAACAGAACTAGCGAACAAATATACAAGTGTCAAAAACCTTTATGTAAAAGTAATAGAGCGAAATAATGAAGTAATTTTTATGCATGAGGTTGCTACCGGTAAGGCGGATAAAAGCTATGGAATACATGTAGCCAAAATAGCTGGAATACCTGAGGATGTAATAAAAAAGGCAGAAAAAATCTTAAAGAAATTAGAAAAGCAAGAAAATTTATTAGCACCAACCCCGCTATCACTAATAGATACAATAGATAATGATTTTTCGGAAGAAAAAGACAAAAAACATGAAGAACTTAAAGAAATTATAACAAATCTAGAAATTGAAAAATTATCACCAATCCAAGCTTGGGAGGTATTGCATAGAATCAAAAATTTACTACAAGAATAATCAAATACACAGATAGTGATAATAACTAGCATCTACTTTTTTACTCTGCTAAAATAAAATTATGGATCTTACTGAGAGACAAAAAGCCATTCTTTATGCAATAGTAACCGAATTTATAGAAACCGCCACACCGGTTGGATCTAATCTTATCTCGTACAAATACAATCTTGATGTATCACCAGCCACAATACGCTATGAAATGGTAAAACTAGCTGATGAAGGATATATTTCTAAGTCCCACTCTTCATCTGGGCGCATACCAACAGTTCTTGGATATAGAAAATATATTTCTGATCTGATGCTGGAAGAACCAATTGATTATATGACGGAGATTTTAATTGCCCGAGAGCTTCAAAAACATAAGATAAACAATAAAAAATTGATGAGAGCATTATGTGCGGTACTTGCAGACATTACAAAATACGCATCAATCGTACTATCCGAAGAAGGTATACATTATGCTGGACTTTATAATCTTATTGACTACCAAGAATTTAGTGATCGTGATGTTTTCAAAAATATATTAATAAGTTTTGATGATTACAATATGCTTTCTAATGTGTTTAACCGTAATTATACCGATTCAAGGGTCAAAGTAATTATCGGCGAAGAATCCAATGAAAAAATGCTTTATGAGTGTTCTATAGTCTACACCGAACTCACACTAATGGCAAAGGAAAGAATTGTTGCCGCTGTACTAGGACCTAAAAGAATGCACTTTAGAAAAGTAATTCCTATTATGCGCAGTTTACAAGATGTAGTAAACCGTATAATATTAGGATGGATATAAAAATTGTAAATTTATCCTATGAATAGGAAAAAACGTAAATCTGATCAAAAAGACTCAAAGGAAAATCAGGAATTTACTTTATATGTTGAGGGTATGCATTGTCACGCTTGTGAAAGTTTCATAAAAAGAAAACTAAAATCCCAAGATGATATAGAAACAGAAAGGTTAAATTATAAAACCGGTGAATTAAAAATAAAAATTTCAAATACTAAAAGATCTATAGATGAGATAATCGACAAACTAAATGAAGAGATAGCCACAAATGGATACAAAATACTGACAAATAAGCCGGATAAATCTTTAAACAAAAAAAATATTATTTATATAATAAGCTTTTTTTTGGCATTATTTATTGGGTTATTGATACATTTTTTGAATAAGTTCATAAGTGGGTCATTAAACTTTGATGTGACTCAACTTGGTTACTTAGGATTTTTTGTCTTAGGTATCATCGCATCAATATCTACATGTTCATCAACAGTAGGTGGGGTTTTGATAAGTCTTATAAACAAACAAATCTCCGAAAAACCAAAAACACAAACAATATACACAATTATCAATTTTAATCTGGCGCGTATACTAGGTGCAATAATAATAGGGATAATATTTGGGTATTTTGGCGGTATTATAAGATTAGATATAAATATTTATAATATTGTCTCAATTGCTGTCTACATCATCATGATTTTATTGAGCCTTGATGTATTAAATCTTTTTTCTTTCAAATTAATCGATTTTAGTTTGACTTCAAAAATATCAAAAAATATAAGCTTGCCAAATATAAACTTATCTCAAATACAAATAAAGACAAACAATATTTTAAAAAAATTCAATCTAGAATCATTTTCTCTTGGATTATCAACATTATTTATACCATGCGCATTTAGTCTAACAGCCCAACTAGAAGCTATACAAAAGGCAAATTTCATAGAAAGTACACTGATACTATTATCATTTATTTTAGGTACGGTGCCAATCATAAGCTTTTATGGCATCGCAACAGGATATATATCAAAACTGCCAAAAGATATATTTGATATACTCAAATATACATTTGCATTTGTGATTATTTTTGTTAGTGTACAGGGTATAATTAACTTCTTACTTCCGTATATAACATGAATATATTGTCTTAAATTTCACTACATCTAGTAAAATAAAAATTAATAAAAATAAACATCTGAAAAAAATCAAATGGGAATTTTATATTACGTATTTTTCTAGCATTGTCAACCTAAAAAATGTAATAAATTATTAGATTGAATACAAATAACAACATGATTTAGAAAATATTTTCTTATATGAATTCTCACGACTTTATCATTTGGACTATTTTTCATTTCTCTCAAAATAACAAATAAAAAGAAGATTATGTAACAAAATATACTCTATATAGACAAAGATAAAAATTTTTATCACTAAATGTGTACCTATTTACGCTGCTAATAACACATATTGATTCTCTACTTGTGAATCTATAATTTACTATTTGTACACTATCTGCACAAAAGCTCCCGATAAATCTTTAAAACTTAACTAATTACAAAATTATTATTAATGTTATCAAAACAAGAAAATTGTTATATAAAACTATATTACAATATTTGTATTATTTACAGTGATTTTCGCAATCTTTGCATCTTTAGTATCCATAAATATATCACTCGTACGGTAAGGTTTACGCGTCGGTCTTGGCGAGGGTTTAGGCGTAGGCCTTGCGGTTGTGGGCTTTACAATAGTAGGTTTTACAACATTCGGTCTAAATGTCGGGGTTGGCTTAGACGTTGGAGTGGGTGTAGGTGATGGTCTTGACGTATGTGTAGGTGATGGAATAGGCTTTCTATTATCAACCGGATTTGACATCATAGCTAATGTCTGGGAGTTATTATTCAATAGACTGATTATGGAAATACCCAAAAAAAGAGAAATAAAACTAATTATAATAACATTTCTTCTTAAATTTATCTTGTTTACCTTTTTAATAAGCATAATTAGGAATTTTACATTCTATACATAATTCCGTCAATAATTTACGTGTAATGTATCAAATTTATAATGATTTTCTATCGTAATTGTATGTAATACCTCAGTACTAACATATAACTGCATCAACTCTCTGTAAAATTGAGTATATTCCTTCTAAAATAACAAAAATATATATTATTTACCAGTACTGTGACCTTGAGTAACCCAAAGTGTATAATTAACCTTATTACCATTGGGCAACATACATCGTAACACCTCTGTCCACCCTGATAAACTGTTTCGCACTCCGTCGCTATTGAACTTTTTGTATCCACCACAACAGCCCTATTACTACTATTTTGTTCATTCATACCACCACATGCCGATAATAAAAGAAACAATGCTGCAATAGAAAAATGTTGAATAACTTTTTCGGTACGCCGATATGATACCACAATTTGTTATAGTACAATTATATAAGAATTAAATATTCTTATGCCATGAGATAAGTATCTCTACTTTTAATATAAAGGTGTTTGTCGGTCTTATATGTATACAAATCCATGCTTATTTGCACCACACAAAAAATGTAATTCTGACAAAATATGTGCAAAAATTAATTTGTAACTATTTTAAGATTCTGCTTCTTATATATCAAATATTAAATTCATTTAAGTATTTAATGTTTAACAAAATCATACTTATATCAACATACTAAGAAAACAAATAAATTTTATCAAATAAAAATTAAAAAGGTAATACTATCTATATATTTTATTACCGACCTGGTGTTGATGGTTTAAAGTCTATCGGTCCCACGCGCCCATTCTCGCCAGCATACAACCCCACCACAGTAAATTCGGTATTAGTCTTTGGATCCTTACAATGTAGGACATTTGACTGCTTTTTATCAACCTCACATAGAACACGCTCTGCAAATGTGGGATCTGTTTCTAACATTCGAATTATTTCGTCTGCAGTCAGAGTAGGTACAGGTCGCTGAACACCACCATTATTTTGTGGACCATTTGGCTTAGACATGTCAGGACCACCACATCCACTTAAGGATAAAACACCTACGCATGCAACAGTAAGTAATGATTTAATTATATTTCTTGGGATTAGGCAATTCGATAATCCCATAACTCATAAATTATATCAAAGATTATCAATATGTCAATCCTAATATGTACGTAAATAGCATAGACATTATATACTTTATATATTAATCTTTATAAGGTATAATTGTATCTCAATATTTATACAACCCATAGAGGTTCAGGATATCTATTTTAACTATTCCAACAAATTCCCTACAAAAAGACTAAATACTAAATTAACATACTCATGTTAAATGCCAAAGTGTGATTTATATTCACCCTAAAGATAAGTTCTTTATAACTAGCACCTTTCATAACAAAACGCTTAAAATGTACTTTGTTCAGTTTCCATAAAAAATGGACAAACAGCAAAATAGATTCATATAAATATTAAGAAACAAAGTAAAATAACATACATATGTTTTGGATCTCTTTTGTATCTGTTATTCTGTCGATTGTCTCATCTTGTATTCGATTGTATTACTAGTACTTGCATACCATTGTATATATCTGCTTGTTTAGTCTTTTCAGAATGGTTCTTCTTTTGTATCCATGAATGAGTTAGTTCAAGTTAATAGAACTTATACATCCATCTGCAACAATCTATTTATTTTACTATTACACTCACTTCCTATATAAGATCCTACCCTTATAAACTCCGCTCCTACTCCTACCGCTAAATCTGATATAAATGTATCCTCTGTTTCTCCACTTCGATAAGATACTGTGAGACCAAGATTATATCTTTTCACTCGCGATGCAAATCTTATCATTTCGGTTACTGTACCTACCTGTGTTGGCTTCAGCACTATATTATTAGCAACCTCTAATATACCAACCTTTTCTAGTCTTTCTATATTGCCTGCTGTTAGGTCATCTGAGACTATTTGTACCGCTGACGGATTATACTCTATCAGATTATGGGTCTCTTTCCACGATGCAAAATCATCTTCATCAAATACATCCTCCAAAAAAACTAATGCCTCATAACGACCTAACAAATCTTTATAAAGCTTCACCATCTTTTTTGTATCAGCTCTATAAAATTCACCTTTTGAGTAAAAATTTGGTAGGATGTACTCGCCAGTATCAGTGTCTTTATATCTAGAAGCGCTAAAATCTATCCCAAAATAAAATCTATACTTTGACTTTTTGATAAATTTATTAACGCTATCCAGTAGTTCAAGAAATGACTTAGGTTTATCAATAAGATCAAGACTTCTAAGAGCATTATAGACATCAATTATTTCACTATAACGAAAATCACTACGTGGTAGAAGCATTATCTCCTGAAAAGGCAGACTATTTTGTCTGTTATGAGCACCGCTTTTGAGTATAGTGATAACAGGCAATGGCATATTATATTCAGAATGAAGTTTTATCACACTTTCATCACCAAACTCGTACAAAACGCGTATATATTTATAAAGAGGCATCTCTGATTCTAACGCACCAAGTTTCGCTACACATTGAGATATTGATGTAATAGCACTTATACCCAGTTTGCTTCTATCATATGTAGCATCTATATCCAAAAGTAAATTATCTATACTCTCCTGATCCAGTACATTTTTACCTTTCAATTCATTTGCAACAACCGTTTCTATATTCCTTACAACTACTGAAAGTGTATCACCATCAAATTTGAGCACATCATGATCATATATATCCACATATTCATACTTGCTTTTAGACGATACAGTAGGTACAGATGAATATGCTGTATATCTATTAGTCGATATCTCGACTTCAAGTGTAGGATGACCTTTTGAATTTAGTATTTGTCTAGCTTTGACGGATTTTATTCTCATATATTTTATTTCATATTAGCAAAATCAAATAAAAATATTAACAACGTAATATTTACATTGAACAATAACAGATCACAACATCAGAATCTAAATAAGTATCAGGAAATTCACCAGACTGAATGATTTGATAATCTAGATTCATCTCATCCAAAAGCTTACGATATACTTCTATTGTTTTCGTTTTATCCGTATTTTTTTTGTATATAAAATACAAATCCGAGGAGTACTGAACGCCACCGTTATCAACAATTGATGGTGATTGAGTCAAAGTATTATCTGTTTCTGTAGTAAAATCTTCTAACTTGGTTTTAACAGGATAATCAAAAAAATCAAACTTTATAAATTTAGAAAACAAATTTTGTTTGATTTTTAAATAATCATTTACAAGTTTATTATCATTATAAATGAGAGTTATCTTGGGATTTTCTCTAAGCAAACCTGAATTTGATTGGAAAAAACGAATAATATATCTTACATCTTTATAATCTCCAGATACTGGATATACATGAAAACCAATAATATCATCGGTACTCGTTTTTAACACTTGTCCAGGAAAACTACCGATATCTGGATCGATTACTATACTTTCAATAAATACATTTATTAAAAGATCCTTCGCAGAAAATGCTTTTTCAAGCAAAGTCTTATCTACCTGATAAAATCTTATGTTATCGCCGAAAATATTTAATATATCATTTATAGCATTTATATTAGAAAAAATGTCATTTTTTCTAATTTTATCTATTACCGCTTGGACAACCTTTTGTTGCCTTCTGGCTCTTTGGTAATCCGAGCCCTCACCATTATCACCTTTGCGTGAGCGTGCATAGATGAGAGCCCTTTCTCCATCCATTTTTTGCCATCCTTGGTTAAAATAAATAGTAATAGTCCCATCTCCATAAGGTGAAGGGTAATCATAATCTGTAAACGATCTCTCAACAAATATCTCTACCCCACCAATAGAATCAATAAAATCAACAAACCCTCGAAAATTTATCAACATCCCATAGTGAATCTCTAGACCTGTTATATCTTTTATTGAAATAGAAAGATTTTCAAATGCTTTTTCATATGCCTTATTAACATCAGCAGATCTGGATAACTCGTTACTGTATGAAAATGGAAACACAGAGTTTATCTTTGTAAATCCAGAACCATACTTCGCTCGAAGATCTCGTGGTAGGGATATCTGTAAAACAGAATTTGTACTGTGATCATAAGAAAATATCATAATAGAATCAGTTAACAAAGAACTGAAGCCTTTCCTAGCATCTACCCCAATTAACAAAAAGTTAGTTTTTCCATCAGTTTGCTTTATATCTTTTAAGACATCCACCTTTTGTTGGTTCGCAAGATTGAACAATATACCAATACTATCAGTTGGACTAATAGATATACCTGACTTGTTCAACGTTACAAATATAGTGTTTATATAATAAAAAAGTACTGAGAGAACAGCCAATATTATAAACAGCGCAATGATTCTAAATATATACCTTTTTCTATTTCTCCCTTTATTTTTCGATGAATCTACCCTTGTTGATTTTCCTCGAATATTAATACTTATCTCTTTGTCATGAACCTTATCTGATGTATCAAACACAGAAGAATCTAAGTTGTTATTCTTTTTCGCTATTTCAACTACTTTAACAGGCTGGTTGTGACCAAACATCTTATCGTCTTGCTTATCAGGTATACCTTTTTTTAATCTATCCTTTAACCTCATTATCAAAAACTAACTATGATAATATAATACTAATTACGAAGATTCAAAAAATCTTTACAAAAGTACTCTTATTTCTTTATGCTAAAATAAATTTATGACCCTGTATAAAAGCATATTTATCACGAAAAGGATTTTTGTAGCATTATCTATATTACTATTTATAGGTTGTGGTTTTTTGACCTATTATACTATCGTCACAAGATTTACTCGTGTCAACGAAACAGTGCTAGATAATAAACCTGAGTATGGTTTTGGTCCACTTAACAACATACAAATAAGATATTTACAATTACCTTCTGAGATAAAAAACTCTACCCCACGTTTTTCAATAAACACAATAAGTGGTAATCTTGACGCAGACAATCAATATCCAAAAGAATATGAGGTTGGTGCTTTGGCAAATGTCTTTCTTATCGAACAAAAAGCAGAAGATATCAACACATCAACTCTACCCATACGAATTGCCGAAAACCTCAAAATATCAGATGGCACTCAAACTCTGATTGATGGAAATAGTGTCTACAGATGGAGAAAAGATAACATAGAATTGTACGTAGATGGCAAGTATTCTGTTATTAGATATAAAAATTACGAACTAAGGGATAAATTTACCTCAAATCCTGATAGTTTTCTTGTTACAGAAGGTACAAATACAACACGATCTGAAAATCTAAAAAGTCTATTCGAAGCTTATCTTGCAAAATCAGGCATATCTCAAAAATTAGATGAATATAACTTTGTCGTAAATACTGTAATCTGGGATGAGAAAACTCAAAAATTTATTTTAAATAGTGATGTAAATAGCAATAAGACTGTTTTTTATCGTATCACTGCAATACGTAAATATCAAACTAATAGCAAACTCGCCTTGGAAAAACCTGCTCCAGCTTTAGCAGCGTATACGGATTATTATGGTGGTACAAATTATTTGGTGCTTACTACTCTTTCACAAGTCAATAACAGTACAGATATAACTACAAATCTCGTGGAAATGTACTATCACAATTGGCCTATTAATGAATCAGACATAAAATCAGATAGTAAAGATGTACAAACTTATCGTATCATCGTGCCACGTGCTGCATATGATGATTTAGTAAAAAATTTTGATAAATACGTTGTTGCAATCAAAAATAAACAAACAAACACAGAGATAAATTCTGATGACTTGAAAGAAATAAAAACTATTGGCGTCTTTCGTGTTAGATTGGATTTTTACGAAGACATAACCAATACGAAATACATCCATCCAATTTATGTATTTATTTGCGAAGCCGAGACTAACCTAGGTACTCTAGAAATGATATACTACATAAAGGCATTAAGTCCAGATTCATATCAGGTATGAAAGAAAATATAGATATAAATAAACTTAATCAGATATTAAATGCAGTAAAGATTCGAGTTACCGATGTTAAACGCTACACAGCTGACATCAACAATATTTTAAACATGTTTGATAAGATAAAAAACTTTAAATTAAATCAACATAACTCTGATTTGGACAGAAAGCGCGTAAGACTACCAAAGCTCAGAGAAGACAGACCCATATCCAGTAAGTTATTCCCTCAAATGAAAGGTACATATATCCAAGTACCTAGAGTTATCAAGAAATAAGTTTCAGAGCATATTCCAAAGAAGGATAGGCATCTAAAAGATCATGTAATGGCAGATCAAATTTATTTGGTCTTTTTAGGAATTTATACTTGTTTTGTTGATCGGGTAAATTATCTACAAAACTACAAGTATCTTTGGTAAAAAGAAGAATACCATCTGATGGTTGTAAACTAAGTAGTGATTCGATATCAGAGTCTGTGCTTTCTGTTTTTAATATCAATAAAAACGGTCCAAAGAAATCTTTTTGATAGATCCGCATATCCATATTTACATCAGTAAATACTGTCATCTCTAAATCATCCGAGTAGATATTTCCTCCTATAAGTATATCTGCGCCATCAGCTATTGCACTTGAATATAATTCATTAATAGTATCCTTAAAATTTTTTGAAATAACTTTAGACTTTACACTACCAGTAAGCAGATTGAATTTAGATCTCATTCTAGATAAAAATTCATCATAAATACTAGAATTGACAATCAGCCTTTTTAAACTACTTTTTGATAATCCTGCAAAATATTTAACACTAGATAAAACATAATTTATTGTATAATCTAAATCTACATCATGACATATTACCCCTGTGGAGAAATTAGGAACATTCTTATTTATGTTATCAATATCATCGTAAAAGTTTAAGATTATATGATCAGACCAACTTTGATCTTTGACATTGTCGATGTGAACATATTGGAGATTGTTAAAAATTACGTTTTTATCACCAACAGCAATAAAAATTCCTTTTATCACTTCTGAAGCCCAATCGTGATATACAAATACAACTTTTAGACCACTAAATAACAAAACAAAAGAGAAACAGAGATAAACCCAAAGCTCATATTTTGGCGGTATAATAACGACAGTTTTATCTCTTAAATGTGAAAATTCATTGTGTAAATAGCTTAAAGACTCTAACAAACTTAATTCTCTTTCTACATCTTCTTCTGATTTAGATATCAAATTACGTTCATAATTAATAATGTAATCTTTTTTGCCTAAAATGTAATTTATTACATCATTTAAGTTTAAAATGCTTAATTGTGCATCAGTTAAATCAATCTTTTTAGATTCTTCCATCAACTCCATAAAAGCGAATCAATTATAATCAGTATGTCACCATTATTACAACTAATCATGACATTATATCTTCTTTTTTTGTCCTTCACGCCATTTTTTAATTCTTTCATGATCACCAGATAGTAATATTTCAGGTACTTTTAACTCAGTACCATCATCTAATCTAAATATTGCAGGACGAGTATATTGGGGATACTCTGTCAAATCATCTTCACCCTGCCCTATAGAATAAGATTCATCCACGATTGACTCCGGATTTTTCATAAATCCAGGTATAAGTCTCGCTACACTATCTAAAACAACCAAAGCAGGTATATCTCCTCCACTGAGGACATATTTTCCTATAGAAATCTCATAGTCAGCAAAATACATAATCCTCTCATCAAATCCTTCATAATGTGGACATACCATTATTATCTCGTCATATTTATCTTTTAGATGATATGCAAAGGTCTGATTGTACTCCTGTCCTTTTGGAGAGAATATTATGACACAGCTTTTTTTTTGTTTTTTAAGATCCTGATTTTGTATATCTTTAAGAGCTCTATAAACAGGTTCTATCATCATTATCATCCCTGGACCACCACCATAAGGTCTATCATCGACTTTTTTATGTATTGATCTATCAGTAGACCAACTTCGCAGATTATAGATCTCTATTTTGATAATCCCTTTTTGAATACTTTTCCCAAGTAAAGAAGTTTTTAAGACACTCTCATAAAACTCGGGAAAAATTGTTAATATTTTAAAAACCATAAGGAAATTATGCTTGATAAAATATTAAAATACAAAATACAAATAATATTTGGATCTATAATATCCTTTGTATTAGTCATTATTACATTATTTCTGTATTTAGATACAAATTTTTACATTGGTAAATGGCAGATTGAACTTAATGAAGAAACTAAAAATGCAGGTATCGAATCTATAGAGATTATTATTAATAAATCTACTATCGACAAATTTATAAATCTCAAAGATAACGTCAAAATACACGAAAGAATTTCTTTCTCTATTACGTTTAAGGATAGATTAAGAGTATATGGAATTGTTGATAACTATGAATTGATATCGATACAATCACCTAGGTGTAAAAATAATACATGTCCTAAAGAAATAGAAGATTTTAAAGACAACTATAAAAAATCATTTGAAGAAACTACAAAACAAATCGTTAAAAAGAACATTGAAATATCGTTTTTGGAAACAAATAAAGCCATTTTAAATATAAATTCGCAAGATATCTTTAGAATATATAGATAAAACTCATAATAATGTAATATCAAATATTTACTTTATTTTTATAGATTTATATAATTTCAACGATTATGGCGAACATAAACCACAAACCTTCAAAATATCAGTTAAATCTTTTACACGTATTATCACCATATGCTGATGAAGAATCAGGAGTAGTAAACGCTATAGTAGAAATACAACAAGGCACTATAAACAAATACGAAATTATCACAGAATCTGGCCAGCTAAAACTTGATAGAGTTGGATATTCTTCACTTGCGTATCCATTTACTTATGGAGCTATACCAAGAACATTAGATCTAGATGGTGATCCACTTGATATCATGATTGTTGAGGTTACCGAACCAATCGTACCGGGAGCACTAGTGGAGGCAAGAATAATCGGTGCAATGAGATTTGAAGATGGAGGAGAAGTGGACGACAAAATAATTGCTGTTTTAAATGATGATAAAAGAGTAGATCATATCCAAAGTATCGAAGATTTAGGTGAACATTTCATTAAAGAATCTGAATATTATTGGGAACATTATAAAGATTTAAAAAAGCCAGGTACTTGTGTAAGCAAAGGATTTGTCGGTGTAGAAGAAGCAAGAAAAATATTAGCTGAATGTGCTGAAAGATACGAAAAAGAATATTCACATCTTGTAGAATAAAATAATAACCTAAACAATCTGGTATTTATTAAGGATGTATTTATGAGCTTTTGATTCGTAAATTAGTTTTGTTTTATCCATTTTTATGGCATTGATATTTTGATTATGTAATGCACGGTTGATGATTCCATAGGTTATATGAGGATTTTTTGGCAAGAATGACCCATGCATATAAGTACCTATTATTCCTTTATAATTGCATCCTTCTTTTTTTTCAAAACTGTTATTACCAAATCCTTGTATAACATCACCTAAAAAAATCAACGAATCATTTTTGAAAAATGTTTGTCCGCCATGATTTTCAAAACCTACTATATAATCTGAAAATGAAGTATCTATATCAAATCTCTGAATAAAATCAGGATTTAATTTTACTACTATATTACCAATGCATCTTGATGTCACTTTATTATCTGGTGCTTTTGTCTCGATATCTAAAATACCCAACCCTTCAATAAAATTTCCCTCAGCATCTAAAAAAAATTTTCCAAAGAGTTGATAACCACCACAAATAAGTAAAAACACCTTATCTTTTTTGACCTCATCAGATATAAAAGATTTATGTCTTAATAGATCTTTAAATACACTATATTGGTCTTTGTCTTGTCCCCCACCTAAAAAATATATATCTGCCTCTTTTACTTTATTATCTCCAATTTCCGTTGAAAATATCTCAAAAGGGATGTTATGTAAATCCAGGATGTGTAAGAGAGCTTTAATATTACCTATATCACCATAAATGTTCATTGACTGAGAATACAGATGATTAATCCTTATCTTTTTCATAGTGTTATAAATTTTGTTTTATACCTAATTTACTATATAAAAATTTTCTAACACTGAGCATTGCAGTATATGTTGGCAATACAAAGACTCTTTTATATTCTTTTTGCATAATATGATCAAATATTTTTTCATAATCATCAAAGACTTTTATTTCTTTGTCTTTTACTTCATAGCTAATCCTAAGTGCTATATCATCTTTTCTAATCCCTGATACCAAAATTACATTGTTCTGAAAACGATTGACAATATTAAAATCACAATCCCATATCCAAGATACGTCACGTCCATCAGCTATATTATCATTTAAAATAAACAAAATTGCATCATTTGCGGAAATAATATCAGATAAGGAATAGAGATTCATATTCATGCCAGCAGGATTTTTTACAAGCATTAGGATAAATTCAGTATTAGAAATATTTATTTTCTCACCACGACCAAAAGCAGGCTTGAAATCCCCCAAGATATCTAAAAATCTTTTATTGTCGGTATCATTAAAACCTAATAGATGTACAACTGCCAACCAGGCAAAAATCAGATTTATTGCGTTATGTAAACCCAGAATGCTAGTCTCTAGATCATATTTTTCATTTTTATATTCAAATGTGATCAATGTATGATCAATATCTTTTTGTTCAATATTATGGATAAAAACATCAGGATGAATATCTAACTCTTGAGGTTTTTCATAATACCTCTCTAAAAATAAATATTTCTTAACCTCTTCTGACACAGATACGGAAATGACTCGATTCGAACACTTGTACAGATGAACAAGTCTCTGATCAGAAGCGTTTAATATAACAGTGGGATTATTAGAATTTTCAATTCCGTCCTTGATATAAGCAAAAGTCTTATCTATCTCTCCATATGCATCTAGCTGATCACGAAAAATATTTGTAACAATCACTAATTTAGGTTTTATATATTTCACTAATTTAGGAAAAGTAGCCTCTTCAAGCTCTAAAATAGAATAATCATGCTCAAGATTTAGCTTATTATCAAGATTAATTATGATATGAGAAAGAATACCCCTCAGCATGTTTGAGCCACTAGCATTGATGAAACATTTTTTCCCACTATTTTCAAGAATATAATGTATAGCACTAGCAACTGTTGTCTTTCCATTTGTACCTGTGATAACGATCACATCTTTCAACTTGTTTAATAAAACAGGCACCAAATGAGGAAAATATTTTTCCACTAAAAGACCAGGAAAAGCTGTTGAAGAGGTTATTTTGAATTTACGTAATATGAAAACAACAGATCGAATAACATACAAAAAAAACATAAAAAATTATACAAAATTGTCAGTGAATAAACAGTGCTTAGACGTTTAAGGCACTTTTACCTACTCTATCACGCATATAATATAATCTAGCTCGTCGAACCTTGGACCTCTTGACAACCTCTATACTATCAAGCACTGGTGAATGTAGTGGAATAATTTTTTCCACACCTATACTATTGGCACCGATTTTACGTACTGTAAGAGTCTGTCTAAGCCCTGAACCAGATACTCTAATCAAAATGCCCTGAAAGTACTGTATTCTTTCTCCCTCCTTTGAATCTTTAACTTTCAATCCTAGTCTCAAAGTATCTCCTACTCTAAAGTCTACATCCTTATGTCTATATCTTGGCTCTTCTACTTTTGATATCACTAATGTATTCATAATGAGTATTTATTATATTACTTGCGTGAGTATACAATAGAAATAAAGATTTGAGAAGAATATGTTGAGTACATTGATAGACATTCACTCTTTACGCTTATATGCTTATTCCTAGCTAGTTGATGCACCTATACTTAATCACTTGAGTATTTTGTCTCCGTTTGATGCACATGGTCATGTGGTATGTGTGCACTAGAACCAAATTCTTACTTAAATAAAAGAGGTTCTACCATTTCTGTTATTTCTAACATCTCATGTGCGGCTCGATCTCCTCTGTCTTGAAGGAGTACTATCTACTCCCTGTATGTCACCTTGCATCAAGAGATGTGAGGAGAGACGGAGCCTTGATACCAAACCCGATAGGGCATCCAGTAATGCCCCAACGGGCATGCTTTCCGGTCTCATTATATCAGGATAACGACGGCAAAAATCACCATTTCTGAAGGCATCCTCAACACATGAATTCACCCTATAGAAAGGGTTATCAGAAAGTGTTGGACCTCCATTACCCGAAGCGACACAGCTTGCAAATAAAATATACAAAAGATCTGGTAGCCTTATATACTTATCATCTGTATCAGCACGGCTACTATCGAGTTCCAAATTTAATCCGAATGCTGTATTTGCTCCTGTCATGGTATAGTAATTATATCACATATTAATAACGATGTCTATATATCTGTATCGTTGATTAAATTGCTCCTTATAACGTCTATCTTTTATTAGCTATCATCCGATCACCAGCTGATCCTTATAATTATCAGCTACAACCTACACCATCTGTATCTTTCGTATCTGCAGTATTGATGCTGCACCCTCATGCCGTAATACTCGTACTTTCTTGTTGTATTTTGATACCCTCCCTTTTGACTCTTCTATGTTCAAGGCTCTAGTATATCTCTATAGTCTTGTGATATTTGTATCTTCAAATTAGTAATCAACAACTATTCAGATTATCTGAAATTAATGTGACTAATACCTTATTAAAATTTACCCTCTACTCGTATATTTGTGTGACCCTCTATCGCCCTGAAGTTCCGTAATTCGGGTATTTCGGCGTTGCATAGCTGCCTGAGGCATATAATAATCTCTTCTGACATGAGCATCAGGTCCATGTTTGAACAGCGGTCTCCTTTGCTCACTATTTTCAGCACGACTAATCACAGATTTTAGCCCTTCATACACGTCCGGAAATGTATTACGTAAACCTTCAATGTACGGTTTCCAACTCTTCTCGTCGTTCAGATATGCTATAACAATGTTTCCTATTATCCCTCTTCGCAAGGCATTAAATGCATGTCTCCACCCCGGTTCTTCCTCATTTTTGAACCACTCTTCTGCCTCAATTATAGCAAGTAACGATGATAATTTTCTATTGTAATCCCCCGATTCACCAAAAACGATATCGACAGCAATCTTCCTCATAGCGTTACTTATTTCGCGTTTGATCTCATCTTGACTTATACCTTCTTCCTTCGTTTGTAAAATCTGGTACATCGCGTATGCCATATTTTGGATAAGATATGGGCCAAATTCGAGGTTGACGGTTTGTTCTGGAAAGGAATAATCTTTATAGTACGATTCAGCATCAATAATCGGGACATAAGGACCAGCTCTGACCCTATATTCCTCACCATTTAAATTTAATCCCTGCATATAAGTTATCATTCGATTGTTATAATCTTGAAGAGTACTTGCATTAGTTTCTTGAAGTCTATGAGCTAATTCGTGAGCAAAAATTGCAAACACAGATGCTTTATCCACAAAGTCTTTTCCGTAAACATAAATGTAATTTTCTCCACCGTTATGAAATCCAACATACCTCCTAGTAGAGGCATAATCTGTAAAAATATTTTCTCCCCTTGAAGCTATTTTACGTAATGAAGAAGGTAATGATTCCATGAAGCTCAATGTCATTTCCTCTAACTCTTCAAGACTATGATTGTCTGGCATGACTGCATAAAATATAACACCACATACTACGGCAACAGCTTTAAAATATTGATCACGTGGAGAAAACTGCGCTATTTCCCCCGTATCACCAAATCGTCGACTGGGATCCAATCTATTATACGCAAAATAACTATAATAGGGATTTCGTATACACAGATACTGTTCAGACGTTTCCGGCTGTTCATGAAGTCCATCAGGAGTATGTATAGGGGATAAGCCAATAAGAGCACATAAAACAAAATTTGTTATTCTCTGTGCTACACGTTTTAATGGAGTAACCACACTATATATTCCTCCTCTTCCGTCATTTCCTCGGTGTGAGTTACCTACTTTTGATTCTGTCTTTTCCACGATCAATCATATTTTTAAAATTATATCCAAAAAAAATAAATTCAAATAAACTCACACTTTTCATCTACTGTAAATCATTTAGTAAGCTTTTCAATACAGTTACACATACAATTTTATAAGAACATTTTTATCAAAACTGTACAATATAATTGTTATCTAAAATGCGATTATTTGTAATAATCCATTTTTATAAGCTTTTACTGTTTCTAATCATAGATTATCGAGCCTTTTCGAACCGATGTTATTATCTGAACCAATTCCAATAAACACTTTTTCAAAAATCTCTAACTAAATCAACTGCAATCCCATCGACAGTGCCATGTTTGGATCCTATCCTTTTACTTTGGTATTAACATACTCATTTAGTAATAATTGGATAATCCTAATATTATCAACATTTATTGGTTGTCTAAGTAATTTTCGAAATATATTGAGAAAAACATCATGCATTAATATGAAAACATATCACCTATATACATAAATATTTTCTTTCCCAAAAGTACATCATCTCTATAATAGCTTTATACGGTAAATTACCTGACTTAAATGTATATATCTATTCAAGACTTTGAAAAATAATCTAGTACAAAACTAATCTATTTATAAATTTACTTGGCGCATCCGAGAGGACTCGAACCTCTGACCCCAACTTCCGCAAAGTTGTGCTCTATCCAACTGAGCTACGGATGCATAGAATTCAAAATAGAGTAGAAAGACAAAGAAAAACAAAAAAAACAGAATATATAACTAAAATTCCATATGATATTAACTCATTATCTGATATTTTGTTTAGCCAATCTAACATGATTTATTATACAATCTTGTTTATAATTTATCCATTTTTATATACTTTGATATGAAATTTTTCTTTGGTCTCGGAAACCCTGGATCTATATACACTGGTACAAGACACAATATAGGGTTTGATTTTATAGATTATCTAGCATCAAAAATATCAGAAAAACAGATAAAAAATGATTTCAATTCGATAACCATAAGTTATACTAATACAAAAGGTGAAAAAATATATTTGATAAAACCCCAGACTTATATGAATTTATCAGGAAATGCTGTCAGTGAAATCAAACAGTTTTATAAACCTGATGTCCAAGATATATTTATAGTATTTGACGATTTAGATATCGAGGAATGCAAATTTAAAATACAAAAAGGTAAGTATCCAAAAAGTCATAATGGCATAAAAGACATCATAGCCAAGTGCAAAACTGATCAATTTAACTTTATTCGAATAGGTATAGATGGACGTAGTAACATAGAAAAACAATTTATATCAGGTAAAGACTATGTCTTAAGTAAGTATAACAGAGAAATATTTACAAGAACATTCAGCGACATAATAAACGCATTAAAAGAAATTATTATATAATTATAAGATGAATAGAATTAGAAACGTCATAATTATTGGTTCTGGTCCCGCAGGATATACAGCAGCTCTATATACAGCTAGAGCAAATCTAGAGCCAATTTTAATATCTGGCAGAATTAGCGGAGGCCAACTAATGCTTACAAGCGAAGTAGAAAACTTCCCTGGATTTCCTGAAGGTATCTTAGGCCCTCAATTAATGGATAACATGAGAAAACAGGCAGAAAGATTTGGATGCCAAATCATTGAGGAAAATGTAATTAAAATAGAATATGACGAAACTACTAAGACACAAAAAATAATCACCGATACAAACCAAACTTTTTTTGCAAAGACAACGATAATAGCTACAGGAGCATCTGCAAGATGGCTAGAGATTCCATCAGAAGAAAAATATAAGGGACGAGGGGTATCTACCTGTGCTACATGTGATGGCGCATTTTATAGAAATAAAACGGTGGCAGTTGTTGGTGGTGGTGACTCAGCCATGGAAGAAGCACTATTTTTGTCAAAACTGGCTCAAAAAGTCTATATCATTCACCGTCGTGATGCCTTTAGAGCAAGCAAAATAATGCAGGATAGGGTATTCAAAAATCCCAAGATAGAAATTATCTGGAATAATACAATAAAAGAGTTCAGAGGGGATCAGGTTTTAAGATCGGTGGTGCTAGAATCAACAGTTGATAATACCCAAACAGAACTAGCAGTTGATGGCGTTTTTCTAGCAATAGGTCATATACCCAATACAGAATTCGTCAGAGATTTATTAGAAACTGATGAACAAGGCTACATAGTCACACAAAACGAAGTTTTTACTAATAAACCTGGTATATTTGCTGCTGGTGACGTAGTTGATCACAGATATAGACAAGCTATTACTGCGGCTGGAAGTGGTTGTAAAGCCGCATTGGAGGTAGAAAAATATCTTATATCAATTGAATAAATATAATGGGTAAAATCGTATTTGAGGATCAAGAGATATATTCAAAGCTTAAAAAATATTCAAAGACGAAAAAGGGACATATTATTACTGATACTAACTATAACTTCAGTCAACCGGACAGATATCAATCACGTATCATTGTACATAATCCTAAATACTATTTGAGGTATCTGAAGAATAAGGAAGAAAAACTTTTTCAACTTAAAGAGAAGATACCCAAAACATTCCCCTACAATCTATATCATGATCTGATACAGAGAATAATTACAAATATAGGGATCAACATTCTAAATATCGAGTATTTAACCAAGTATATAACCTTTGATGATTACATAATCAAAAACAAAGAACTCCATGAATCTTTATACCCAAGACTTCCACAAAAACTCAAAAACATATTTGTTAGTGAGTGGATACAAATACTAAAGATTATCCATGAATTTACAAAAATAGATATTGATAAAAAATACCTATCATACGATTTGTATAAAACAGATGAAATTGGAAATATAAAAGTATTAATAAATCCTGAATGTATTTTGCTTGCCCAGAAAAGCTTTTTGACATCACGGGAGTTTTCAGGTCAACATATCAAACAATTGATAAAACAAAAGATGCGCGATCTAGGTATACCTAGAAAAAGATATAAGTTTATTTTTACAGAAAAACATAATTTATCAGTCAATTCACTCCGTAGATCTATAAGGATACCAAAGATATATCATTCTAATGACTTTAATCTACAAAAAACAATTGAGCATGAAGTACAAGGTCATATATATAGAGCCTATAAATCAACACGAACAAAAATTAATAATTCTTATTTTAGGATAAACGGACTTATCACTTCTTATGAAGAATTTTTAGTTGAAGAAGGTATAGCAACATATGTTGAAGATAAAGTTTTAGAACAATATATATCTGAATATTTAATAAATATTAAATATTATTTACGTATAATCGCCCTAATCTTGGCTGAAAATTATCCTGTATATTTTGTTTATGAATATTTAGAAAACATAAAACAATTTTTAAATAAAGCTAGAATTCTAAATAAGACTAAAAATTCTACAAACCAACTTTTACACCGAATATACAGAGGATTTGCTCTAGCACAACCAGGATTCATCAATAACAAAATAAATATATACCTATTCGGTAACAAAGTGGTCAGAGAATACATCAGCAATCAGGACGAACTTGAAAAACTTTTTGAGAGTCGCAGACTAAATAGTGAAATTAGTATAATCATTAAAAACTACAAACAATAATGAAAATAAAAAAGATCATCAACCATATTGGGGATAAGTTGTTAATCTTTATATTTTCGATGATGGTTATGATGCCCTTACACCCTAATTTCATGACACACACTTTGCGCGATTCTGGTCTATTTATGTACATAGGATGGCGTATCTTAGAGGGAGAAATCCCTTACAGAGACGTATGGGATCACAAACCACCTATAATATTTTACCTAAACGCGCTAGGTCTGCTAATAAATGAACATTGGGGTGTCTGGATCATCCAACTTATATTCATTTTTAGCTCTTTTATACTATTACACAAATTAGTTAGCACGATATTTGATAAACAAACTTCTCTCATTGCAATATGTATCGCATCAATAACTCTCTTTTTTGCACTAGAAGGCGGAAATCTTACTACAGAATATACTATTTTGTTTCAGGTATTAGGAATCTATCTCTTTCACAAATATTCGCATAACAAAAATAAGAAAATTTTATTTTTGATTGGAATTTTAGGTGGTTTAGCGTTCTTTACCAAACAAACTGCGATTGGTATATGGATTGCTGTGGGGCTGTATTTCCTATTTCAATTCTTATCAAAAATCAATAAACAAACAGCAAAAGAATTTATCTTACAAATTGGGTCAATAGGAATTGGCGTTTTTCTGAATTTCATTTTTTGGCACTTATTTTTTCTGAGTCACAATTCCTTAAATGAATACTACGATGCGAATTTTCATTTCAACTTTGTATATTCTAGTATAGAGACACAGGAGTTATCTAGATCCTATCCTATACTGGTGGGTCTAGTGCGAATGCAAGACACCGGAATATTATTACTCTCCTTAACAGGATTTTTGTATATACTTTTTTTAAAAAACAAATTTAGACACCCAATACTCTTTTTATCCCTAATAAATTAACCTGTGGAACTAATGCTTATATCTCTTTCGGACCGAGCATTTTATCACTATTATATGGTTTTGATACCGACATTTACTATACTTACCGCAAAAACATTATCAGAAATATATCATAATATATTATCTCAAATTGATAGGAATAAAGTCACCACAAAATTCTTTCTGAGCATTAGTATTATTGGGATAATATTTTTACTTAATGTCCAAAATTATCTTTCCTATATTAATGAACTACATAAGATAAATATCAAAACCACTATTGTCGATGAAATCGTAAGAATTACGGAACTGCATGACCGAATCCTTATATGGGGAGCTGAAGGATCAGTATTCTTCTTCTCAAAACGTGTGAGTATGGATAAATACGTCTACCAATATCCACTAAACACACCTGGTTATACAGATGAGAAAATGGTAATCAGTTTTCTAGACAATATAATTGACACGAAGCCCAAATACATAATTAACACCTTTAACCCCAAATCCCCTATGTTTGTTTTTCCTGTTCAATCAGATAAGATCCGTCAAAAAATCGAAATCATTTAAAATATGTATAGCCTAGAGAGATATCTATATCCTTATCATTGGGAACTTTATAAACTCAAAACCTAACTATAACATTTAGCCAGAAATCTTTCTGCCTTCACAATTTTATCTTTGACCAGATTGATATCGCGTCTGGTTATCGCTCCTACTAGTATATTTTTAGATAAAAATTCTTTATTTTTGTATACGAATCTCCAAAACAATCCATCCCAGATATCACACCATTCTCCTTTTTTATAATTTGACATTTTAAGTATATAATTTGAACCAGAAAAATAAGGTTTTGTAGTGATTAATCCTCCATCAGCATATTGACTCATACTATACACATTGGGCACCATCACCCAGTCATAAGCATCAATAAACATCTCCATAAACCAGCGATACACCTCATCGGGATCCACCTCCATTAGCAACATGAAATTACCTAATATCATAAGCCTCTCTATATGATGAGCATAAGCTATTTTATTGACTTTTTTTATTACATCATCAAGTGGTATAATCCCTGAATCACCTGTATAAAAAAACTTGGGTAGCTTATTTTTATGATTAAAAAAATTACCATTTCTGACTTTTACTCCCTTCTTGAGGTAGACCATTCGTATGAATTCTCGCCAACCAATGATTTGCCGTAGGAAACCTTCAAATGAAGCAATGTATCTGATGTCAAAATATTGACTAAGTCTATTCAATACATCTTGTATCGTGATCAACCCTATATTTAGATAAGGTGAAATAACCGAATGAAACCAATAATCATCTCGTGTATCGATAGCATCCTGATACGGTCCGAAACTTTGTATATTGTATTCAAAAAAATAATCTAATATTCTCAACGCATCTTCTCTGGTGACAGCATAACCAAAGTTGTCTATATCACCGGGATTATCAGAAAAATATTTTTGTACATAGGTTTTTGCCTCTTCGATATATTTATTTATTTCTAGTTTCAGATGTCTGGGCAAATCAATATTTTTAGGGATTTTCTTTCTATTCTGTTGATCAAAAGTCCATTTGCCACCGAGCGGTTTTTGACCGTCCATAAGCAATCCTAGCCGTTTCCTCTGCCAAATATAAAAATGAGTAAGGAAAAATTTTTTATTATTTGTGGTATTGAGGTAATCCTCGATATCAGATTCAGACGTAATAAATGATGGATTAGGTCTCTTGACTAGTTCAATACAATATTTTTTTGCATAAAACCTTAATCTTCGCTCTAGTTCAAAATCAACTGTGTCTTCATATTCTAACCTTTGAGATGCTAATCTAGCAAAAAAAGATTCATCATCATATTCATGAAACTCAATATATTTGACTCTATCTGGTCCAAATTTATTGAGATACTCATCATACTTTGCTCTCAAAACCGCACGTAAAAAAATCAGTTTATGTTTATGAAACTTACACAGATACTTCTTGTCGGTACCAAATAATAGAGGATGTTCAACGACAAATAAATTTTTATATGTTACACTTTGTATGTACATAACCATGTATTATATATTCAACATCAATTATAGAAAGCAAGATTCAAAAACTGCTCTGATATTATACAAAGAATTTTCTAGTACTAACAAAGGACAAGTTAATATATTGGTGATACCACATCGGTGTATAGAGCCAAATAGAGCAGGAAGATTCCCAAGGCTAAGTGGTGTACATCAACATTATGTCGATTTGAACAACTTAAATAGACAACCGCTGCCAAATGAAACTGGTTTTAACCTGACACATGACTCAATGGAATATTTTGGAGAACAGTCACAAACATGGATTCCTAAATTAACTCCAGAACAAACCACCACGCTATTTAGTGCAGTTCACAAACTATTAGACAATAGAAATACTTATACATTTGTATTGGTTAACTACAGAGGATTAAATCATAGGACATCGGATATTCTCAATACTGTACCAAGATCAGAAATATCAGTTTATTATCTATAACAAATTTTGTATGAATTTATTTATGACTTCTCAATGATAAATTTGACAAATTCCTCTGCAATACTTACATTGCTATACTTTGTACTATAAAATATCTGCGGTGACAAATTTACCTCTAAAACATATCTTTTTCCTGTAATTTTATCTTCGATAATATCAACACCTGCAAAATCTATTCCAAGTATTTTTGCTGACTTTACTGCTAGTTCTTCGAGTTCTTTATCGGGTTTGATAGGTATTGCATTATTTCCTTGACTCATATTTGCAACTATTTTATTTGGATCGCGCTTTTTCCACAGTGCAGCCACTACCTGATCACCTATTACAACAAGTCTATAATCTCCATCATTTTCTATTGCTGTTTGGATGATATTAGGATAGAAAATTATACTTTCTTCATTCTTCAAATATTCAATAAATTCTTCTTTAGTATCAAATCTTTTGACTCCCCTACCCTGTGTACCATTTGCTGGTTTTATTATGATAGGAAACTTAATGAAATGTAAATGTTTAAGTACCTGTTTTTTGTTTAGAAAAAACCACGTTTGTATATTTGGTATACCATTCTGGGATAATAAATACATATTAGTAATTTTTGTAAAGTTAGGATCAGGCCTTAAAAGAAAAGAGTCATATACCTTCTTGCCAAGTTGAAAATGCAAATATTTTGCAAAAGTAATCATCTCAGGAAAAATCCTATACCTTGCCTTAGTCCTACCATCAATAATACCCGTAACCATACGAAAATAAAAAACATCTATCTCGTCTAAAACAATATCAGGATCTAGGGATCTGAATTTAAATATACCATTTTCATCTATATAACCTAATAATTTACGTTTTGGTAAAACATATACATCCAATCCCATCCTTTTTGCCGCATCATAAATAAGATGTATAGAACGCGATCTTTCACCTTTATAACTAGGACCAAAGATACAGAACTTTTTATTAGACATGGTATCGTAAAAATATATTTTTAGAATTATAATTATCACACTATGAAATTAAAAGTAGGTCTTTATAAAACAGTCACTGTAAAAGACGAAGAAAAAGCAGAATTGGAAGCACTTTATAAACATCCTGACGTATCTGAAGTCATAATACTTGAACCTGGAAAAATGCATATAGAAATAGAAACCGATAATGTAAGATTTTATTTTGATGATAAATTATTAAACAAGGATCTTGTAGATATAGTCATATCTAGATCAGGATTTTCCAGTGTACCTACAGCCAAAGAACTTATCAAATATTGTCGTAGAAACGGAATCAAAGTATTTGATAATAACTTGACTAAAGTAAATTATCTTATCAATAAAAGGGCAGATATGATAAAACTTGCTTCTGCTGGTTTACCTGTACCTAAAACCTTTTTATTTTTGAGAATGTCACAACTAGAAGAATATCTAAATCGTGGTGTATTAGGATTTCCTCTAATTATGAAGCAAACCAATACTGGACAAGGTTCGAGAGTCTTTAAAGTAAATAGCCTTGAAGACATTCAAAATATTCTTATTCAATACGAAAAGAAAATTTCAGCGTTTTTACTTCAAGAAGTAGTGGATTATCAATACGATCTGAGAATCATCATTGCTGGTGATGAATACATAGGTTGTATGCGTCGAATACCTAGAGAAGGCGATTTTAGAGCTAATTTTTCATTAGGAGGTAGTGTAGAAAAATTTGATCCCTCAGAAGAAATAAAACAAGCTGCTATAAAAGCTGCACAAGCTTGTGAACTTTTAGTATCTGGTGTAGATATATTGGTCACAAAATACGGCAAGTTTTATGTAATAGAAGCAAATCGTACTCCAGGACTGGAAGGTATATCAAAAGCAGCTGGAAAAGAAATAGCAGAGAGGGTAATAGATTTTATGATAAAAAATGCAGACTAAAATTTATGCATTTTATCAGAAATTAAATATCAAATTAAAGCTGTTTAATTAAATACTTTTGTAATTTTAACTAAGCCAAAAATCAAACTAATAAAATAAGTAATGTATACTTTTCAATATTAGCTAAACACGAATTTCGTGTATTTGATATAATAAATGCACGCGCCCGTAGCTCAGCGGATTAGAGCACTTGTCTTCGGAACAAGGGGTCGGGAGTTCGAATCTCTCCGGGCGTGCCATGGATCCATTCAAATTATAAATAAAATTGTTTAGACATAAATTTCAACTCAAAACCAGGAAAAACGTTTAGATAGGTTCGCCATTCTAATATCACTTGTCAAAATAGATCAAATATTATATAAATAGCTTACTATGAGTAAAATAAAGGAATTAGTTAATCTTTACGAAAAAAGCCTACGAGATGCAAATAAGTCTATTAACACCATTATCGCTTACACAAAAGATATTGAACAGTTCTTGGAATTTTGTGAAAATGTAAGAAATAAAAAGCTCAATGATATTACGAATGAGGACGTACAAGCTTATGTAGATCATTACACAAATAAAGGTTACACATTAAAAAGTATTTATCGTAAATTAAATGCAGTTAAAAATTTCTTCAAATTTGCCATTGAAAATAACTATGCCAATTCTATACCACAAATGAAGATAAAAAGCCCCAAAGCATATGCGGAAATGCCTCGTGTATTAACACCTGAAGAATACAATAGACTCAGGGACCTTGCAAAACGTGATATTAGAATCTATACCATGGTTGAGCTTCTTTTGCAGACAGGAATGCGTGTGGGTGAATTATGTCGAATAGAGCTTGATGATATTATCTATCAGGGTGATAGACCTATACAAATTAGAATTAAGAAGTATGAGTCCACTCCCGAAAGAATCGTTCCATTAAATGACGTTGCCAGTAATACATTAAAAGAATATTTAACAATAAGACCAAAGTATTATAACAATCCCGCGTTGTTTCTCACAAAATCTGGTAATCCTGTAATGAAAAGAAATGTAAGATTTTATCTTGAGAGATTGTTTAAGAAGGCAAACATCAAAAACGCTACAGTAAATGATCTTAGAAATACATTTATCGCTCACCATCTTGCAAGAGGCGCAAGTATATCATTTATAGCCACAGTCGTCGGTCACAAAAGAATTTCAACAACAGAAAGATTTGCAAATCTTATAGGTATAAATAAACCTCGAAACGAAAAACTAGAATCTTTATAAAATTTAAATAACAATAATTTAAGTTTACTTTATTACAAATTAGGCAATTCAGTATAAAGTAAATTAACCTATCAATTAAATCTAATACAAAGCTAATTGATTTATATATCAATTAACTTTACAATCTGCTCGGATGTGAATTTATATCTATCTAAAGAACCAAAAATACTTCCAACGACTATAGCAATAACAGGTACATAAATAAGGATATTAAGAATAATAAATACAAATATTCCTATAAATTCGACAAAAGGACTGGCATTTATACTCCACCACAAAATAGTATTATTACTCGCTATCAATAAGACAACAATAGAAAGGGCAAAGGCAAAGCCAAAAATAGTAAGAATCACATTAGATAAGACTTTCGATGTATCCAGAAGTAGATTTTGAATTAGTTCATTTCTTGTGATATTAGGATTTTTCTTTTTCAAACTGATAGCATCCAAAATTACTCGATCTGCCAAATAAATAGAATGTAAAAATACGAGTATAGAACTAAATACATATATTGATGCTTCTCTTGTATCTATGATAGATGGAAAAAATAAAGAGAAAAAAGTCGGTCCAACAAGTTTAAACTGTGAAAGCATATATATAAGAACAAATGAAAGTAATTGGCTAAAAAATATACATAGGGCAAGTAAAATTGAATTCATCTTATGCTTGTACAAAACAAAAAATGCATAGAGAAATGTCATAGAAGATAGTAAAAATACATTACCAATCAATAACGTATAAGTATTAATTCTAAAGAAGAATACTATAAATATTCCTGATATAACAAGAATTGATAAAAAATAAATATATTTTATGTTTGAACGAAAACTCATTACAACCAAGAAAAGAATAAAAGCAATGATTATCCAAAGATAAATATTGTTCTCCCGATAATAAGTAAGAATTTTGATCGGTCCGCCGTAGTTATCATCTAATTTTGAAGTCGTCTCTACAATAACAAGATCACCAATATTAAGAGCCTTTTTGAATTGATTATTTGGAAAGCTAAATTCAGTTCTTTTTATAAATCGGACATTATTTTCTGCAAATATCTCCAATTCTACTTTCTGGATATTACTGTTTAAAACACGCTTATATTCTTCTATATTTTCTGCATCACTTACTCGTGCTATATATATATGATTTTGATTTTCCAAATCATTATTTGCAAAAATAAAAGAATTGTTAAGTACACTGAAGAATAAAAATGTAATCAAAAAAAATATAAAAAATAACTTTCTAATCATCCTAAGATTATTATACATTATTTACTAACGCGCAGAATGAAATAGATAATTATATGCAAATACAGCACCAATGATAATGATTAAAACAATTAATGAAATAACGGATTGCATCATAACAAAATTCATAAAGGCAAAAAATACGACAACGTATGATAAGATTTTATAAATAAAATCAAACTTATTTTGTTTTAATACATCTTCCTCACTTTCCATCAGTAGAATCAATGAGAGACCTTTTGGATCAGTATGATTAAGTTCGTATCTAAGATTCTGGTATCCACGTTTTTCCAATTCTAATGTATAAAATCCATCATAAAGGTCAAAATCAAATGAACCAAAAGGTGATGTAACATATTGTTTTATAACTTTATCATAACCTCTCTGATAAACTTTTACTTTAACAAAAGGGATACCTTCTTTAGAAATAGAATCCAGTACTTTAATATTTCCTTTCCTACGAAAAAGGCTCAATAAAAATGGAACCAAAAATCCGCCGCTCAAAAATGAAGAAACTAACGCCGAAATAAAATATAGAAGCGGTAAGGTTATGGCAAGAGTAAATGGGGCAATAAATCCGGCATCTGATACAAATGATAAATTTTGTGGTAAAAATCCAAAAATTTGTTCATTTAAGTTGCGATATTGATTTTGCGCGATATAGAGGTCACTTTTATCCTCGTCTAAATCGTTGTCTGCGTTGTTTTGTATACTAGGACAGTTACATTCTGTCATGTTCTGTTTTGCCTCTGTTAAATTAGTATTAACACTGTTTACATTTCCGGCTTTATCAGAAACTATAATACTAAATGATATAAAGTCACTATCAAAAGATATATCATCAAGTACCAACTCTATCTGGTATCCATTACTTACTGGAATAATACCAATACTGTTCGATCCATAATCATAAACTTTATCTCCTACAACAACTTTTAATGAATTTAGATTTATACCAGACAGATTATCAGAGACAATAAATACCAACTTACCACCATTTTTCATCTGTACATAACTAGAATTTACCAATATATTTGGTGGAACAACGTCTTCTTGCGGACAAGATGCGCTATTAGATTTTTTCAATTGTACGCTTTTTACTTGTGAAAGAATATCTATACTCGAATTATATTCGGCAATATTACTATCTGTCGTCTTATCAATCCCATCAAATACAATATTTATATTTGCAGTATTAGACTTCAATTTGATTTTGATAATGGTGAAAACTCCTTTTTTGTCAAGGATTTTGTCATAAGAAACACCAACAAGTCTTATTGTACCACTGGTTTCGTCCACAATATTACCTGTTGAAGGATAATATTCATATGCATTTCCCGGCTGTATCTGTTTTCCTGGAACATTTTGAATACTATCTATAATCTCAATATCATTTGGATTGTACTTTAATATAACATCTGCAGCATTGCTTAGATTTGATCCCGGATCCACTATCAGCTTAAGAGGATACTCACAATTTTGAGGTACTTCATACACATCATTTTCAAAATAAAACTGTCCATTTTTCGTAAGAGCATAAATCCTGAAATTTAAACTCAAAAAAAGTACAAAAATAATAAAGATACTAAAAAGTAAAATAATACTTAAATTTTTATTACAAGGATTCGCCATAAATATTATATTTATTGATATTATAAGCCTGTATTGACATGTCAAGCGAATTTACGTACCCATCCTTATTAAGGTCACTTCTCAATATATTTGTAAACAGTGTTTTCTCCAACCTACTAATGTCTAAAGAATTAATCAAATCATCTTCTATAACAGAAGTATCACCCGCTAATAGAAAATTTCCTCCAGACGTAAAATTATAAAAGTTAGTATTATTTTTAATTTGTACATTATTAAAATCTTTTGATAGATGTGAAATACCTTTTATACGTACTTTGTATATTCCATGTGGTAGGTATTGGGATGGTATAAATTCTTCAAATTCACCGTTATTATCAGCTACTATACCAGATTTCTGATAGACAATTGTATTAGTAATTGGATTTATGATCTGAAGTAAATAAACATTCGAGAAATTTCCAAACGATGGTGTCCTTTTTTCTGGATAAACACGAAATCTTAATCTATAATTAATTTGTCCAGAGATGACCACAGAATTATCACCTCCAACAGATATTGTATATGTATCGTATAGAGCACCATTTATAAATACCTGAATCAAATATACTCCAGGAATGCTTACAGAATTTAATGAGTTATTACTTAAATTGGTAGTAATACTTCCATTTATGGGACAATTGATTCCACTAACTATCAGATTGGGTTGCATTGTATTAATAGGCGAGGAAATGATTAAGGGAGTACCCGAACATCCTAATATCTGCACATTTGATGAATCAAAAACAACATTATTTATTAATCCTCCAAGAGTCAATTTAATATTATCTGTCGATGTTATATTTTGATTTGGATTTATTACAACACTTAGTGAAGTGTTTGTATTTACTGGTATATTTTGGGTATTTATATTAGATCCTGATATTGATAACGCAATGGCGTCATTATTTAACTGATTAAGTAAAACATTAATTAATACGAAGATAAAAATTAAAAATAAAAAAAAATGAAATTTCCTCATCAAATATCTCATCTTAATTATAATTTACAGATTAAATTAATATTTTTCAAGCGTTTATTTGATAGATTTAAATTTTCCGGCTGGTATTATGATAAAGTTTTTTCTTAACGCTTTACGACCAAGAATTGCTTTATATATTAATGAAGTCTTTTTTCTAGACGTTACTGTAAAATCTGTGACTTTGACAACATCATTTAATTCAAATTTCAAACGTATAATCGGGCGTATTTCAAAGCCATTACTCTGCTTGATCAACGCAATATCCTGTATTTCAGGATGCTCTTCAAAAAATTTAGCACAAATGATTTTGATTTTTTTTGCAGTTTTGAGATCAGTTAAGTTGTGATCTTTAATAAATTGTTTAAATTCTACAATTGCCTCTTTGTAACCAAGAATAGAAGCGAGATCTTCATCTATCGATGAATAAAAAGCACCTGTGTCATTTTTACATTTTATTTTTATTTTTTCTTCGTTTCTTCCATAAAGATAAATATATTCAACATAACCGATAATTTTCTTTCCTGAAAATTGTTCAATCTCCTCTTCTATTTCTCCACCAAAAAGATTTTTTCCTACTTTTATACCATGACTCGGATTCTTAATTTTTAATCCCACAATACGTTCCAGTCTATCTTTCACTCCATCTTGATTTGCTATCTGGATCGCTAATCCCGGTCGTGCATTGATTTCTAAAACCATAGGCCCCTTTAAACGATCTAATACGATATCAACTCCAACAAAACCTAATTTAGAAACGGTCTGAGCCTTCACTGCCAATTCTAAAATTTTATTCCAATAAGGAATAGCTATTCCTCGCAAAGGTAAATTATTATCAGGATGATATTCAATGACTCTGTCTTTATGCACAGCAGTTGTAGTAACACCGCTTGTGAGATCTATGCCAACCCCGACTCCACCAGCATGCAAATTGGCTTTTCCATCACATTCAAAAGTAGGCAATCGCAGCTGTGCCATAATAGGTACCTGATTAAAAACAATAACACGTATATCAGGCATTCCTCTGGATGCATATTTTTTAAGATCAGGATGTAGCATTACTCTTTCTTCGAAAAATGCAATATCGGGTTCATTTTTAAGAGAAAAGTTACCATCTAATATGTTTCTTATATGTTTTTTTAAATCTTCAATAGAATATCTTGTTTTATCAGCTTTGAGCCAATTTCCATACTTATCGTTTGAAAAAAAGATTAATATTCCCTCTCCACCAAATCCTTTTTGTGGTTTTACAACAATACTATCTGGCAATTTATTAAAATTAAATTTTTCAAGTCGCTCATAGTCTTTTATAATAGCAATCAATTTTGGAGTAGGAATATTATTTTTTAATAAAATTTTTTTTGTTAATAATTTGTTATCAGCATATTTTCTATATTTGACAGGATTATATGGCCTAATATATTTCAAATTTCTCTCATTAATACCAAGAATTGTTTTGAGTCTTGATAAAAAAAACATAATTTAATCATTTTTTTTGATAATCTCTCTAAATCTATATATCTCGGTTAATCTTAGTCCTGCAAACTTTCCTAAATAGATAATTATTAATAATGCAAATATAAAAAATAACCAAATATTCAACATATTATGTAGGTATGTAATAAATAAAATAATGATTATCGATATGATTAAACATCCAAAAAGTGTATTTTTGTATATTTCATTAAAAGTTTTTAATCCTTTCTGCATAAGTAAAGATGATAATGGTTCTAGAGTAAATGAAAGCAATAAAATAGTTAATACTAGTGCTAATTTGGATCTATTCGTATATAGATCTGTCAAATTGAATATCATAGAGATACCATATACTAATAATAGGAAAGAGGTCGTTGCCAGAGAAACTTTTGCATAATAATGAATATTTAATCCAGACACTATTTTTTTATAAAAAATGAGAGTAATGTAATGCAAAATAAATATTAAGAAAATATGTAACAAAGAAAATAGAATTATCCAATAATCAAACTCTGTATTTACAAAAAAGATGTAGTACGCATTAGACACAAAAATTACAGCATAAATTAATACTATATAAATATTCAAAGTCTTTATTCCAATAATATTGCGAAATACAGTCGTAACAAGAGATGTTAAAAGTAATAATAATATTACAAGTTCTATATTTTCTAAAAAATATAATGTCATGCTAGAGGATTCTAGCAAATAATCTCTTAAGTACTCAATACTGCCTTTCCATCAACTGCCCATATTCCATTAGTATTTACAATCAACGGATTAACCTCGATTTCTTGTATTTGAGGATATAATTCTAATAGCTGTGAAAATCTAAAAAGAAAATCATAAAGAGGTTCTAGGTCATAAACTTCGCCGTTACGATAGCCACTTAGTAATCTAAATACTCTTGATGAATGCACGAGACTCTTAATTTTATGATAATCCAATGGTAATAATGCCATATTTATATCAGATATTAATTCCGCATACGTGCCTCCCATCCCAAACAAAATCAAATCACCAAATGATCGATCCCTTTTTAACCCTACTATGAGCTCAACACCTTTTTGGCATTGTTTTTGAATCTGTATCGAAGCTTCAGTCAGATTAAGACTTTTTATATTATTATTCATCTTATCAAAGCTTTTCTTTAATTTTCTTTGTGTATTGATACCTGTTATAACACCCCCAACGTCAAATTTATGTACGAGATTTCTTGAAATTATCTTCATGACTACAGGAAACCCGTTTGTATTAACAAAATCCAAACATTCATCAAAACTAGTAACAACTCTACTTGCTGGCACATTTATATTATGAAGAGTAAAAATTTCATTAACCTCGTAGTTTGATAAATTTATTTGACGGTTGTGATGTGTTGTATATTTATTTTTTAGGTTATCAAACAAAAGCAAAACGCCATCATTTGGTACAGATTCATCAGTAAATAAAATAGGAGATTTCATTTCATGCAATGCATCAATTACATACTGCCTCCATCTGTACATTATGCCAAGTACTTTTGCTGCTCTTTCTGGATACCTAAAATTTGGTATTTTATGCATGTTTAAAATTTCTTCTCCATTAACAATTTGGCTACTACCCATGAAAGAACAGATAACCGTCTTTCTGTGAATAGAAGCTATTCTAGCTATCATTTCCGCAGTTTTGGAAATTTCAGTCATTATCTGGGGAGTGAGAACAAGTATTGCGGCATGAACATTGCTTTGTGATAAAACAATATCTAAAGCTTCTATATACCGAAGTGCTGGTGCATCACCCAATACATCAATGGGATTATTAATACTAGCTGATGGTGGTAATATGCTTTGAAGTCTATGCTTATTTTTATCGTCAATGTAAACTAACTTTAGTCCATTTTGTTCAATAGCATCAGATAGTACCACAGCAGGACCTCCTGCATTAGTAAGCACAACGACATTTGGCCCTAAAGGAGCATCTTCCCAAGCAAATGCCTTTGCCAAATCAAAAAAGTCTTCTATACCATCGCATCTTAAAATGCCTGACTCTCGAATTGCGGTATCTAAAACCCGATCATCATTAGCCATAGAACCAGTATGAGACGAAATAGCTTTTTGGGCTGTTGTACTCCTTCCTGGCTTCAATAAAAAGATAGGATGTTTTAAGGAAATTTTTGATGTTATATCTACAAAATCCACACCATTATTTATTGATTCTAAATAAAGTCCAATAGGACAGACAGATGCTAATTCAGTATCAGTGTTGGCTTCATCTCGATCTATTGAATCAAAATAACGTAGTATATCTACTTCATTTAAAACTGTCTTATTACCTAAAGTGACAAAATGTGAAAAATGGATTTTGTTATGGGTGGCCCAATCAAAAAAACTCGAAGCTATAGCACCAGATTGTGTAATAAATCTTAGATTTCCTGTTCTATTATTGGCTAGAGCAAAAGTCGCATTGAGCTTGATGTCATTATTTACAAATCCCAAACAATTAGGACCAAGAATATTAAGTTGATGTCGATCTGCAAATTCTTGAAGTATTTTCTCTCTTTCATCTCCACTATCGCCCATTTCACCGAAACCAGCGCTATAGATACAAAAATTTTTTACTCCGAAAGACACGCATTGTTGTAATATATCCAATACAAAATCAGCTTTTACAGAAATCAAAACCAAATCTAGTGTATCATTTATATCTTTAATATTTTTATAAACAGAAAGACTATATATAGTTTCCAACTCTTTATGAATAGGATAAATTTTTCCCTTATATCCCGATTCAATAATATTACGTAAAATACTATTTCCTAAGGCATTTTCATCTCGAGAAACGCCATATATCGCTATTTTTTTGGGATAAAAAAGACTATTTAGATCTCTGATCATGATAATCTAAGATATGAAAAATTTTTAATAAAATCAATAAATTTAATATCAAGTTAGTATACTTTCAGATAACAAATTAAGCTTTTTTATAAAATACCTCTTTAGTAAAAGTAGATAAATTTTACCTATTGCATTTTTAGCATTTAGCTCTATTTCCAAAACCGTCTTTTTAGGTGTAACTGAGTTTAACGATATTTTGATTTGTAAAGACATTCCACTGTTTACAAATAAATCTTTTTTAAATTGTTCAAAATTTAATTGTATAAATTTAAATATAACAAAGCTTATTTTGGAAGGACTATAATATAGGCCATAATCTTTAATTTCAATTATTTTATCAACTTTAATTTTATCTATAGGTTTATTTATCTGTCTCTTTACTAATATCATACGCATATTTATCGTTATATGTTTTGATTATATACATTGCCGAATAACTATCAATCAGATCATCTATATTTTTCTTTGTAAATCCAAGCATATTTAATTCTTTTAATCCATCATGTGATGTTAGATCCTCATTTATTATTTGTATATCTAATAGAACTTTTTTCTTATTCAAAAATTTTTTTATCTCATTAGCAAACTTAAGGATCTTTTTCTTATATACTTTATCAACTGTAGAAGGCATACCAATTAATATAACATCTGGATAATACCTGCTTACCAACTCAAACACCTTATTCAAAAAGATGTGTAATTTTTTTTCTTTTTGTTTTTTTAATAATTTTATTTGTTTATCTTTTGGCTCGCTAGAATTCTTTTTCAAATTTTCTATTTCAACATCAATAATGTCAAAATTATTTTTTATAACATCTAATGGTTTAACATATTTACCATCATCACTTGTAACAGCTACTCCAATCCTTTTGGTACCATAATCAAAAGCCAGGATAACCGGAGATTTTAAATTCTGATTCATATTTTCACTAATTTCGTATTATTTCTATTCTTTAATACATCAGCAACAGATTTATTGGTCAAAATGCTAAATTTACACATTTGAATATTAGATAATATTTCTATTTGTTCATTTATCGAACTCTGGGTTGCTTCTAATACTTCGTTTTTTATTCTATTAATATCATTATAATCAAACTCTTTTAGTTCATTCATGAATCCTATATATGGTCTGTCACGCAAGCTAATATATGGATCTACGTAATTAATGGCTACTAAAAGATAATCATTAATAGTCTTTCGTTTGAACCTTAAATTCTTCAAGTAACCCGGTAAATCGTTGAATATATCAAGTGTCCTCCGTGGATCAGGATCCCTATAACTAGCAGATATTATATATACTCTATCAGGTGGAAAGAATGTGACATAACAATATCCCCCATACGCGTTATTTTCTAATCTAATTTTTTGTGTCGCATAATCTGTATTTAAAAAATTGGATATAAAAAAAAGCTCTCCTCTATTTTGTGATTTTGTTTCATACAGAGCACTTGTATATGATACAGAAGTGTTTGTTGCATAAACAACATTCTCTATTTGATGATCTTGTTTGTCTATCGAATCAAAATTATTAGAATTTCTCAAATTTGAGATAAAAAGTTCAATTTTTTTCCTTATAATTTCATAATCTGATTTTGCGCCAATTCCCACTAATTTAATACGATTTCTATCAAAAAGCTTTTTATAAGCCGATTTCAATGTTTCAAAAAATAATTCTAGTTTTTGTTCGGATTTGTATGTTTTGCGCAAGAAAACCAACATCGGTATCCCCTGCAAATCATTACGAATACTTAAAGCACTGGATATAGAAGATGTTGTTTCTAAAATCATATACCTAGTACCTGAATAAACAACATCCTGTTCAAAATAGTCTAGATTCGAGTTAATTACAGAACTAAATTTCTCAAAATCCAACTGGCTATTTAAAAGTACTTCCGTCAGTATATCTAAGACCTCATCTAGATTTCTTTCTAAACAGGAAAAATATAGTACTTGACCGATTATCTCCTGACCCGTTTTATGGTTATTATTAAGAACTTCGTATATATTAAAATACCCAAAATATTGATACAAAAGAGCACTAACTTCTTCTGCTGAATATTTCTTTGTCGGGCTTTTTACTAATGTACCGTATAAAAATGATAATGCCCTTAACTCATCTATTGTGAAATCCTCAGTATCAAAGAATATCCTTATCTCTATAACATCAATAAAAGCAGAATTTGTAGTTATATACTTACGACCATCAATATATTCTCTTTGATCAACAATGTCTTGAATATTCGATCTTAAATACTTTCGCTTGATTAAAGGATAATCTACATTATCAGAATATTTATGTTCTGCTCCTTTAGGTTCTGTATTCGATTTGGATAAATTGACTAACTTCTGATTTATTTCAGTATCTACCTTTTGTGCAAAATTTTTATTTGGCAAGTAAAGTAATTTTGAATTAAAATTATTTAGATTTGAAAATTTTGCTTTTAATAACTTGAAAAGTTCATTATTTGTCTTTATGGCAATGCGTGTCTTTTCAAAAAGAGTTAAATTCAAATCCAGATTAATACATTCTTCTAGCGAAATATTTTTTAAAAAATAATTTCGTAGAATAATATCTGCATAAGATGAAGCATTACTTTGAACTTTTAGCTGAAATTCTTGATTCTCTAAAAACGGACTAACCTGATCATATTGCAGATTTTGTATGTCACGAATGATATTAAAAAACTTATTTTCTAAAGCTGAAAATGTGCTCTCTTCTACCTTACTAAATATCCAAGAATAGGTACTTATTTTACCATAATTAATAAAACTTGAATTGATATTAGCTGACAGTTGAGTATCGAGAATCTGTGTGACTAAGGGACTTGCAGTATAGTTTAACAAATAATTAAAAAGTGCACTTTGTAAAGTTTTTTCTTCTATACTTAAGTTAAAATCAACAAAATTATAAACTAAGGTTGCGTGCTCATCCTCTGATTGACTAGGCATTTCAAAAGTTAAATATTTATCTTTTGGATGGTGATGAATGGAACTATTGTCAAAAGCTAAATTATCATCATATTTGATCGACTGAAACCTACTATAACATTGATCTAGTACTTTCAAAACTTTTCCAATTTCCAAATCACCACAAATTACCGTGAAAGAGTTTGACGGATGATAATATTTGTTATAAAAATCAATGACTTCGTTATAATCAAGATCTAGAATATCTAATGGATATCCACCAGAATGAAAACATAAAGGCGTACCTTCTAGCAAAAAGGTTTTACAATGATTATATACATATGTATCCGGATCCAGATATGCACCTTTCATCTCATTAAAAACAATGCCTCCTATTTCTCCATCTCTATAAGAATGTAAATTAATTCCCTCGCGTAAAAAAACTTCATATGTCAGTAAAGGTTCAAAAACTGAGGATAAATAGAAGTCCAACAGATTTTCATAATCTTTTTTGTTTGCAGTGGCGAAGTGATAGACAGTGTGGTTAGCAGATGTATAAGCATTTAACGATGTCGCTAAAGTTTTGTTTGAAACTTTTTCAAATATCTTATCATCCGGATATTTTTTACTACCCGCGAGTACCATGTGTTCTAAGACATGAGCAACACCATTATTAGAATACGGCGGAGTATGAAATCCAATATGAAAAGAATATTCTTTCTCATCATTTTTTAGCCAAAGTATATATGCCCCTGTAGCTACATGCTGATATAAAAATATTTCGGCATTAACAAGATTACTTTTAAGTTTTTTAATCAAGATAAAATTTTTCATAAGTAATACTTACGATTATACTATCTAAAAGAAAATGACTAAAATTCTAGACAAAAAATCAAAAATAATAATACTTAATAAATTTAAATACAGCGATAACACTTCTATCTTAGAGGCACTATGCGATGATGGATCTTTACGTAGATTTTTAGTTAAGAACAAAAACAGTTCGAATTTCTATGCATTAGGAAACATCTTAGAAATCGTCTATCGGGAAGGAAGAAACTTCTCTTATATCACGGAAACACAAATTATAAGATCCATCCTTACTATACAAACTTACAGTGAAAAATATCTATTATTTGTCTTTGATGTAATTAAAATAACTTATATGCTAAGTAAGCAATATAAAGACAAAGATGTATTTAATTTAATATACAAATTACTTCGGGAATCTCAGGAAGAAGATAAGCTTATTGGACTTTATACGAACTTTTTACGTAAATTGCTAGACCTATTGAACGAAGATCGATCAATCAGATGCCATATATCTGGAGAGAAAATCAGAAAAAATTCGACAATCTTCTTTAATTCAAAAAGAAATATTATTATAAAAGACAGTAAACATATCTCCCCTGAATTTGAAAAAGTAATAGTCGATCAAGAATTCATCAAGAATTACTACAAAAATATACTCTGTCAAGTTATTGGAATATCTAAAGAAAGTCTTAAATTTTGATTTATTTGCTAAAATAGTTAACATTAGTATAATCTAAAAGCGATGAAACATGTTTTAAAGACATTTTTAGTAATATTGGCTTTTGTATCTGTTATATATTTATTACCACAGTTTAGCTTCAGGTTTGACAATAAAATAATTTCTTACAAAGGCCTACCTTCCGTATCAGATTTTAATTTTTTTAATTTTGCATATGATGAATTTACATTTAGCAAACAATATGTCTATGTATTTGAAAGTGTCAATAATTTTGATGCTCCTGCCACATGGAACGAAGCCGCATCAAATGACATGAATATAATTTCACAACGAATGTATGAATTGCTCGGTAACTTTTATTTTCTAAATATAGTCAAGACAAAAGACAATAAAATTCAAATTCATATTAAATCTCCTATAGCTATTGAGCAAGATATTATTGTAACAAAAGATACAGATAACTTTGATGTATTAGTAAAAGAGATAACTCAAAGTAATACCGAAGAAAGTGGGAACGCAGAAACACAAAAAGAAACGACAATTGAAAAATCACTAAATTTATCTAGATCGGATTTTGGCCCTGCAAAAGTTACATTAGATCAAAATTCCCAAGGATACATCATATATTTGGAACCTTCACTTTTTATAAGTAAAGAAAAATTAGAAATACTAAAAAATCAACAATATCAGACCTTAACAGTAAAACACGGTACACGTGGATATTCTAATGCTCGAATTACCAGTTCAAATCAATTTGCAGTTGATTTTGTCCCCGAAAGGTTGGTTATTACTACTACTAATAATCCATTAGAAGCTGAAAGCATAAAAACATTGTTTAATACTCCAAGTCTAAGTAGTGAATATAAAAGAATTAGTGGAAAGATTTATGATCAAACCACACAAACAGAAATAATCAAAAAAATATCCTCACTTTTTATTATCTTTCTGATTGCAATAATCTATAAATTAATTCGAGATAGAAATAATTCGTTTATAAAGATAATAGAGTCAATAGCCATTGTGGTATTAACACTAGCAATAGCAAAATTATTTGTCTTACCCATCACTATTATGGATGCTATTATTATTGTGTTTTTAGGAATCTCCCACCTATTTGAAATAGACAAGAGACATCTTATTTATACAGGTATTGCATTGATTACATCTATATTTGTTATTGTATATACTCAAACTGGCATTATATCGGGCATTACCAATGTAATAATCAGTTATCTAATATACTTAGCAATAAATTTATATAATCAAATACAAAATTATTCTTTACGATCATGAAAAAGATTAATTTAAAGATTAAATTAGACAAACCTACATCATTTTTCTTTACCTATTTGTTTATTTTAATTTCTTTAATAGGTAGTGTAATGTATTTTGAATCAAACTACTTTTTTTTAATAAACGAAATCAAATATTCTTGGTACATCCCAATTCTTTTATTGGTGATTATTAATGTTTTCTTCTACGCAAATGTAACAAGGAAATTAACCCCAAAAATCTCTATAAATTCGCATATTGCGGTTTCCACATCTTTGACTATCAGCTATATTTTATTTTTTATTACTAGTAAAATATTAAGTCTATACTATAATGGTACTGTCTACGGCAATTATTTATATTTTTATGTTTTCTTTGTACTAATGTTCTTATTTTTTATATTTATGACAGAAAGTATAGGAAGAATAAATAATAAACAAGATATACCAGTTTCTCTATTTTTATTTTTCCAGAAGAATGCCCATATATTTTGGATTGTTATGTTAATGGTAGGCACAATTTCATTTGTATACGAAACTTGGTTATTTATACCATTTACTCTAGCAATAATAATTTTGATTCTTATACCTATGCGCATATTTTTATCTTTTATTGAAAAATAATGAAAACAATATTAGTAAAAGGTGGCTGTACACTAAATGGTACAGTAACACCAGTTCCAAACAAAAATTCCGTAATAAAAATAATACCCGCCATTATTTTAGCTGATGAACCTGTAGTTTTGCACAACGTTCCTGACACATCATCAGTAAATATATTTATTGATGTTTTCAAACAGCTCGGAGGCAAGGTTGAAAAAATCAAAGATAATTCTTATAGATTTGATTCATCAAGTGTCAACAATTATAAAATTGATGACAAATTGGCAGAGAAAGAAAGAGCTACGTTTGTTTTTTTAGGCCCTCTACTTTCGAGATTTGGTAAAGCTGAGATAAATAATCCAGGAGGATGCAAATTAGGAAATAGACCTCTTGATACATTATTCCAGGGTCTACAAAATATGAACGTAACAGTTTCTAAAGAAAATTACTATCGATTAGAAACAAATGAGCTAAAGCCCTTATTAGAGCCAATATGGCTTCTTGAGGCATCTGTAACAGGTACCGAAAATCTGATTTTGACTGCCGTTAAGGCAAAAGGAACGACAATTATATATAACGCCGCCTGCGAACCACACACACAAGAGCTATGTCGTTTTTTAAATAGCATTGGTGCTAAGATAGAGGGTATTGGCACAAATAGACTAATAATTACTGGTGTAAATAGTTTGAAGGGCGGAGAATGGACTATAGAACCTGATCATATTGACGTAGGAGGATGGATTGTTGCTGCAGCAATAACTAGAGGACAATTACGAATTAAGGATACAAAACCACAGAATCTAACACAGATATTGAATTATTTCTCTAAATTAAATCTTAATTATCAGATAGATGGAGATGATGTATTGATTTCATCAAACCAAAATTTGATTTGTAAAAAAAATATACGTGGTGATATTGATAAAATCCAAGATCAACCATGGCCTGGATTTCCTGTAGATCTAATCCCCCAAGCAATAGCTTTAGCGATACAGGCAGAAGGAAGTATAAAAATATACTCAAATATGTATGAAAGCCAATTGTATTTTGTTGAAGAGTTACAAAAGCTAGGTGCCTCGCTTATACTTGCTCACCCACATATGGTAATTACTTTTGGACCTAGTAAATTAAAAGGAACAAAGGTGCAATCACCAAACATAATTCAATGTGCACATTCTATCTTAATATCGGCTCTTACAGCGAAAGGAGATACAATAATTGAAAACATTGACCCATTATATCGTAGATATCCTGATTTAATACAAAAATTAGTATCTTTGGGCGCTCAAATTTATGAAATCAAATAAAAATTTGTTTTTAAAAACACAAACATGCTAGAATCTAAATAATTTATGAGATGTGTAAATAAAGTAATATTAATTGGAAATCTGGTTAGAAATCCAGAGGTAACAATTGTCAATTCATCAACAGAGGTTGCAAGATTTTCTATAGCAATAAATGAATCCTACAAAAAACAAGATGGAACTGCCCAAGAAATAGTAACTTATCTTGATGTGGAAGCATGGGGTGGTCTTGCCAAAATTGTAGGCCAATATCTAAATAAAGGATCCAAAGTATATGTTGAAGGCACCATACGGACAGATTCATGGACAGACGCTGATACTGGAAAGACTAGAACGAAGTATAAAATTCGCGCTGAAAACATAGTTATTTTAGATAAAAAAGAATCTTCTTCACAGTCAAATGAAACTTCAAACGAAACAAACATCGATGACATTGAAGAAGATGATGATTTGCCATTTTAAAAGTAAATAAAAACTATGGAAACCAATATTAATAAATTAAAAAATCAAATAGGACAAGAAGTTAAAATAAAAGGTTGGATAGCTAATAAAAGATCATCTGGATCAATAATATTTTTAATATTGAGAGATGGTACCGGCTTTGTCCAAGCGGTTGTAGAAAAAAACAAAGTTGGCACGGATAAATTTGATGAAATAGATAGACTTGGTATAGAAACATCTGCTGATGTTACGGGAATTGTAAAAGAAGATGCACGCTCTCCAATGGGTGTTGAACTTAATTTAAGTAATTTGAATGTAATAAGCGAATCACATAATTATCCAATAGCGCCAAAGAAACATGGGGTAAAATTTTTGCTTGATAGAAGGCATTTGTGGTTAAGGTCCAAAAGTCAGTTTGCAACATTGAGAATAAGGTCAGAAATAATCTGGGCTTTACATGAATTTTTTCACAAAGAGGGGTTTGTCAAGTTTGACGGTCCAATGTTTACAGCAAATGAGGTTGAAGGCGGTTCTACATTATTTGAAGTTGAATATTTTGGCAGAAGTGCTTATCTTACTCAAAGTGCCCAATTACACGGCGAAGCTGGCGCTATGGCATTTGGAAAAATATATACATTTGGTCCTACCTTTCGTGCAGAAAAATCCAAAACACGACGACATCTTACAGAATTTTGGATGTTAGAACCTGAGGTTGCATTTTATGACTGGAAAGATAATATCGCGCTACAGGAAAGAATGATTAAATATGTAGTTAAATATTGTTTAGAGAACTGTACTTACGAACTTGAAATGCTAGAAAGAGACCTTAAAAAGCTAGAGAATGCTCTAAAACCTTTTATATGGATGCATCACCGTGATGCAGTAAAAGAGTTAAATAAACACGGTTATTCACTAGATGAACGAGCTGATATAGGCGCCGATGAGGAGGCTGTCTTAACAAACATGTACGATGAATTTATAGTATTGCATCACATGCCTGCGGAGATCAAAGCATTCTACATGCAACCCGACCTTGAGGAAGGAGACAATAGAGTACTTTGCAATGATCTTTTAGCACCAGAGGGTTGTGGTGAGATAATTGGTGGAAGTCAAAGAATTCATGATTTGGATCTACTAGAAAGAAGAATAAAAGAATATGGATTAGATCCAAAAGTATTTGATTGGTATTTTGACTTGAGAAGATATGGAAGTGTGCCACATAGTGGGTTTGGACTGGGACTGGAAAGACTTGTAAAATACATTGCTGGCGTCAAGCATGTAAGAACCACAATTCCATTCCCAAGGATGATAAACAGATTACATCCATAAATTTTTTATCAGCGTCTATATAATCTAATTTGAGGATTTTTTGGATTTTATATTATATACTCTGCTAATGAAAGTATATTTATCTTATAACTATAAGTTCAAATCAGATACTATAGTCAGAATTAGAGATATATTAAAAATACGTCGTTTTGGTATCGTAGAAAGAATACCTATAAATAAACTTGAAATCAAAAAAATTATTCAATCTAATGAATCAAACCTATTAAAATCAGATTTAGTTATTATTGAATATACTTATAAAAGCACATACATCTTGTATGAAGCATCGATTTCCATAGCTAATAAAAAGCCAGTTATCATCATATACAATTCAGACACTATTTCTAAACCTCATGCTCAGATTAAAACATTACAAAATAATCCATCAAGATATCTTTTGGTAAAAAAATATACAACAAGCACGCTGGAAATGAGATTATCAGAGGCTTTAGAAGAAGCTAGGAATCTCATGCAAACAAAGTTTTTGTTAATCCTACCCCCACATATAGATCAATATCTAGAATGGAACGTTAAAAGAAACGGTTTAAGTAAGGCTGATGTAACCCGACAAGCACTTGAAACAATAATGTCAAAAGATATAGAATATCAAAAATATCTCGAAGAATTAAATTCTTCAGAATAAAAAAAAATTATGATAGATATAAACTATATACGAAATAATCCACAAAAAGTAAAAGAAGTCATTAAATTAAGAAAAGTAGATCCTCAAAAAGCAGACGTAGATCGTTTATTATCATTAGATCAACAAAGAAATGAGATATTATCAGAAATCAGCTCTGTGAATCAAGAAAGAAATAAAATCGCAAACATATTATCCACAAAAAAAGATGAAGCTCTCATAGAACGTGGAAAGATCCTAAAAAAGAGAGAACAAGAACTCTCGAAAGCTCTTGAAAGCATAGAAAAAGAATGGTTTGAAATACTCTCATGGATTCCTAATATTCCACTGGATGGGGTAAAAATAGGTAAAGATGATAGTGAGAATACAGAGATATATGCTTGGATTCCCAATTTGGGTGAATTGGAAAAAAATCAAATAGGTGGTTATATGGATTCGGCAAAATACATGCCTAAAACACCACCACACTCTGAAACGGAGTTTGAAGGAAAACATCATCTAGATCTTCTGGAAGAATTAAGATTATGTGACTTTAAACAGGGAGCAAAAGTATCTGGTGCTAGATTTACTTATCTTATAGGTGATATAGTAAAGCTTCAATTTGCATTACAGAACTTCATGCTTGAAGAGTTGTATAGAAGAGGATTTACTCCAATTAATCCACCTTTATTAGTAAAAGAACGCGTACTCTTTGGTACAAGTCACTTTCCCGAGGGACGCGATCAAGCTTATGAAATTAAATCTGATTATTTAGAAGAAAAAGAATCATTATTTCTTGTTGGTAGCTCTGAACCCCCAAACTTTGCATATGCAATGGATAAAATACTTGATGAAGATGAACTACCCTTAAAATTAGTGGCTACAACACCTTGTTTTCGCACCGAAGTTGGTAGTTGGGGACGAGATACAAGAGGTCTAAAGAGAATGCACCAATTTGATAAATTAGAAATGGATGTTATATGTACACCTGAACAAAGTGAAGAAATATATGATGAGTTACTCGAGATTAACAAATGGTTATTACAGCATTTGGAGCTGCCGTTTCATATAATAGAAAAATGTACTGGTGACATGGGATATAATGCATCAGCAAAACAAGCAGATGTTGAAGTTTGGTTACCAGGTCAACAAACATTTATGGAGGTAGGCACAAATACAAATACTACAGACTATCAGGCAAGGAGATTAAACATAAAATATAGAAAAAAACTTAATGGCGAAAAAGAATATTGTTATACTGCGAATGATACAGGCATTGCATTTGGTCGAATGATCATCGCTATTGTAGAAAATTATCAGCAAAAAGATGGTAGTATCAAAATACCTAAGGTTTTAGTGAAATACATGGGAAAAGAATATATTATAAAAAGATAAATTGATTATTCTTTACTCACTTATCAACATGTCTTATTAAACAATAATTAAATGCACGTAAATTAGCAAAACAGTCAATATTAGTTGCTTTTTTAGTATACGAGTAGATAGACTAGTTAATCATATTTTTTCAAAATAAAACAAATAATCTGTAATACGACTACGACTTATAAAAAACTAATCTAAAAATAAATTTTAAAGATTTAGTAAAATTTTATATTTAGCTAAACAAATGTATTTTTTATAGTATATAAATCTCTTACCAAACTTAAAAAATAAAACTAATTTACAAAAATCTACATTATTAACAAAATATTGACTAAACAAATATAGAATTTGAATTCAAATTTGGTGAATGATTCCAATTAAATAACAAATACAGTGCGAATTAATTTTCTACATTTTTAATCAAGAATTTTTTCACACCAGCTGGAGTATTAACTTGTACTTCATCACCTTTCTTTTTTCCTATTATTTGGGATACCATAGGACTATCTATCCCAAACCTTTTTTGTGTAAAGTCTGTTTCACCAGTTCCAACAACTGTAAATTGTATTATTTCACCGTTAGATAAATCCTCTAAAGTCACCACAGAACCAATATCTACATCATTTTTAGAGTTAGAAAGAGAATTAACAATAACAGCATTAGCAAGTATCTCTTCTAATTCAGCAATTCTTGTCTCATTTACATCTCTAGCCTCTACAGCAACAGCATAAGCAGCATTTTCAGAAAGATCACCGTATGATACTGCCTCATTAAGCTTTCTTGAAATCTCCTCTCGTACTACAGTTTTTAGATACTCTAATTCCGCTTTTAACTTATCGTAGCCTTCTTGCGTAAATGTATATCTATTATTGTTAACAGCATTATCCATAAATATTTATTTATATTATTTAGTGATTACTTGGGAAACTAGTTGAGAAAAAATGTTAGGCTCGTTTATAGCTAGTTCAGAAAGACTTTTTCTATTAAGAACAATGCTATTTTTCTTAAGCAAATTCATAAAAGATGAATAAGAAACACCATGATTTCTCAATGCAGCGTTGAGGCGCATAATCCATAAACTACGCAAATCTGATTTTCTCTTTTTTCTTCCTGCAAAAGAATATTGACCGGCATGAAGATAACTCTCTTTCGCTACTTTATACAATTTTGATCTAGCGCGTACATACCCTTTTACAGATTTCAATATTTTTTTATGTCTTCTTCGTGTATTTGTGCCCGCTTTAACTCTCATAATAAGTCTTTTTATTTAGTTGAAATTTGCATTAATTCTTTTAATCTTTTTTCTGAGTCATTAGATAATATTCTTTGCTTAGTTTTTCTATATTTTATCCTTGCATCTTTCTTAGCCTTCAAATGTCCCCATCCGGACGGTTTGTATTTTAAATTACCACTAGAAGTGATCTTAAAACGCTTCGCACTTGCTTTGTGTACTCTTATTTTTCCCATAAATTATTTTTTTTAGTAATGGCCTTATTATAGCACAAATATTTTTACCTTCCACTTTTATCTCATTTTCTAATTGGTGATTAACTGTAATCTGATTTATTATATCATTTACTTTCTGCTTTGCAATTTCAATATTACTCGGGAAATACTGTTGCTTTCCTCGTAACTGTAAAACTATTTTTACTCTATTTTTTTCTTGCAAAAATTTATTAATATTTTTAATTTTCATATCAATTTCGGCCTTACCCGTACCCAACTTAAATCTCACCTCTTTCACTTTTGCACCGGCTGATTTCTGAATATTTTTCTGTTTTTTGCTATATTCGTATTTAAACTTATTCCAATCAATAATTTTACAAACTGGTGGATTTGCGTTTGGCGCAACCTCTACCAAGTCCAGATCTAGTTCCTCTGCCTTATTCAAGGCTTCACTTATAGATAACTCTCCAACAAAATTACCTTGTTCATCTACTAATCTTACATAATTAGCTTTAATTTCTCTATTTTTTCTAAATTTTTTATCTAAATCGTCTTTGTAATCTTTATATTTTTTCACAACTAAAATATTTTATCATATTCACGTTAGGATAGATAAGAATTTACTTAATATATCAACTTTACCAACAACTATTGGTTTGGGATAGTTTTTTACTATTCCACCAAACTGTTCCTTAAATTTGCTATAACCATATTTTCGAGGATCTTTCAGATCATATCCCCAGTGGTCACAATATTGATAACCAATATCTCTTAGATATAAAAAAATTTGATACATAAGAAAATAGGATATTTCATACTTATCAAGATTCATATCTCTTGCCACGTATAACAAGTAATTTGTTTTTGTTTTTTCATGAAGAATTGCATAATTTGCCATAATCAGTTTATTTTCATGATCATATAAAACATACCAAATACTCTCATCTATAATCTCCTGCAGTCTTTGAAAATATTCTATTTCTCTCTTATTGTAACCTTTTAAAGTTGTCATATTAAGATAATGCTTATAAAACATATTAAGATCTTTGTCGTTAAGTTTTTTGTTTACTTCAAATCTCCATCCAAACTTTTCCGCATTTTCAGTTGATTTTCTAATATTTTTTCGTGCGACTTTGTTTTTTATTGAACTTATGTCAAAGTCTTTGTCAATCGGAGTAATAAAGGTTGTTGACGGCTGTATATCTTTTTTAGAAAAATCAAGATATTTCATACAAGCATCTGGCAAGTTATCAAATTCTATTAGTGTAACAAAAAACTTATTCTTTATACAATCTATAAATCTTTGAATTTGATCCTTATTTGTAAATATATTAGCAACTCTTGGTACATAAGCTACACTAAATCCAAATTTATATTTTATTAGACAGAAAAAATAAAAATTACTTTGATATTTATCACCAGGTATATACTCAAAAAATCTAACTTGATAACCATACAATGATTTTAATTGAGCCCAATAATATTCTTGCAAAAAGGTTTTAGGACTTGATTTTTTTTTATATTCTTCGATGTCTATCTCTTTTAGCATATGAAAAGTAATTTAAAAAACTCATACTAATACAGTACCAGATATCCAATAAGTATGAGAAGACTGATATATGGCAGCGGCAGTAGGTGTGCGACTAGGTGTTGGCGTACTCATAGATTGTATGACTATATTAACTGATTTTTCCACCTCCTTGCCATCCTTCTCGGTAACAACAATAGTGATCGTATTACTACCAAGGGGCAAATCAGCTGTAGATATTTCTACAGTTCCAGAAAGATTATCAAGATTCTGATAAAGAACAGAATTTATAAATAATTCTTTTTTTTGCAGAGGTATATCGGAAGTAATAGTGTAATTCACATTAATACTAGTTCCCTTTGTAAATGTAGAATTTGCAGTCGGGCTGATAATATTTATCTGTGTTGGATTAATAGTTCGTTCTATATCACATTCTTGATCTGGTTTGACCATACCCTTAGATTGTAAGTAGGATAAAATTTGATCCGAAATGAATTTTTGTGGAAACATTTTATGGAAATTAACATAACCTTTCTTTTCTGCGATTCCTAGATTCATATCCACTTCACGAGCTAATTTATAATCGACAGGACATGGCACTACCATAGCAACATCTATCATATATTCATCCCGTGCCTTACCGACAACAAAATCTTGTACCTCTTTTCCTCCGGCTAATAGACAATCATCACTCATACTATTACCGGTCAAAGAACATAACGATACTTTTGTAACTCCACTTGGTGGTGTAAATTTTCTTTTTCCAAGCTTATCCTTATAAGCAGCTAAAAAGGGTTCAAGGATATATCTATTTAAATGATCAGAAAGAGCTGTTGGCTTTAGTGGACATTCATAGCCAGAACAACTATTTCCACCCCACAAAACGATAGTGCGATCCGGTGTATAACCATAAATATAAATATCTGGAGGTCCTTTTTCTCCATCAGATGTACCAGTTTTAGATCTGAAGTCTATACCTTCATTTCTTAGCTGTACATAAAATGGTCTTGAAAGATGTATGGGCTCTTTTGATATATCATTGATTAAGAACGCGTATCTTTCATCCAATACTCTTTTATCAACAACTTCCTTATTATCATAAACTAGATTACCTTTATCATCATATATTTCTAAAATATATTTCTTCTCTCTATAAATGCCACCTGCAGCAATTGTGGAATACGCTTGTGCCTGATCAATTACACGTACAGAGGCAGCGCCAATAACCGAGGAAGGATTACCAAAGTTTGCTCCCGCAACTGGGTTTCCTGAAAGTTTAGTATACAAATCGACCATTGTATCGCTACCAGCAATATGATAAGCAGCGGCAGCAGGCATGTTCAAAGAAAATTTGAGAGCATGTCTGACACTAATAAAATCCGCCTTACCAGTATTTACAGTATCAGTGTATGAACCGAATCTACGATTATAGTTGTATGGCCAAATGCCTGAAGCATTTCTATTTCCTGAGAGATTCATTGGTATATCAGGCAATACAGAACTAGGATTAAATCCTTTTGTAAACATAGCTCCATATAAAATTGGCTTCAATGATGATCCTGGTTGTCTATAAGCAGTTGCTGCATTAAATTCGGGCGCAAATCTTTTGTCATCACTCTTAGCGAAAAAATCTTTGGACCCAACCATTGCTAAAACCTCACCAGTATTTGGATCCATTATCACACCTGCTGCATTTTGGGCATATGTTGCATCCTGGAATTCTTTATTTGAAACTCCCTCATATATGTATTTTTGCAATAAATCTTGTGTGGGTAAATCCAAGGCTAAAACGATTTTATAACCTGCACTCTTCAAAAAATTGATACTTGAACCATTAGGAGACCTATCAGCAAATATCTTTTTCTCTTCTATATCTTCAAGAGCGGTGTTTACATAGTGAGGTGCCTTGATGTCAATTTTTTTATCCGGTTGAAACTGAATATTTTCTATCTCTTGCAATGTCAGGTTATATAAATCATCTGTCAGTTCCACTCCTGTATATTTTTTTACTTTATCTCGAATTTCATATAAATTATTTAGAACGTACTTTGCTCTACTCTTTGATGCATCTATGTTATATCCACTACCACGCGGCGATAAAACATTAGGCCTTTGAGGAATACCTGCTATAAAACACATCTCCGCTAGAGTTAAATCTTTCATCTCTTTGCCAAATAAATTTTTAGCACCAACTTTAGCACCAGTATAGACACCACCCATAGAAACAATATTCATATAGTATTCTAAAATCTTATCTTTTCCTTCAGATCCGAATTCGTTCTCTAGATTCATGGCAAGTACCGCTTCCTGCACCTTGCGCTGAACAGTTGTCGCATTGTTACCTGTAACATTTTTAATTAACTGTTGTGTGATCGTACTACCGCCAGGGCATCCGTCATAACTTCTTTTTCCATTTAAATAATTCTCTCCTATACACAGCAAAGCTCGGGATAATCCAAAAACATCTAATCCATTATGATCATCAAAATATTTATCCTCGGCAGCTTTAAAAGCCCACTGTAAAAGCGGTGGCGCTTCATCTAAAGTAAACCTTTCTGAAACAATATCACCTCTTAGTCGATAAACCTCTGTACCATTACGATCAACAATAATAGTTTCTTTACCTAGGGTTTTATTTATATTAGCCAGATACTGATCAACATCTGGCAAGTCCCTAGAATATGCGCTGATTATAGTCAAAACACCCAATACAACAAAAAGTAAACCTAATAGAAGAAATACCGTGAAAAAAATCATAAATTTACCCAATATATTTAATATTTTTCTTTTTAATATCTTTCTATTGGCATCTTTAGTATTCGATAGTCTTATTCTTCCAATATTTCTATTCAAAACTTTATTTCTTTTGGAAACTAAATCTAGCCATTTAGATATCAAATTATGATCCTGTTTTGTTTTTCTATTTTTAAGCTTCATATAGTTATTCTATATTTTATAGCTTCTAGGACAGATTCTTTATTTATAACCTCTCCTCTATTTTCTATCATATTTATAGTCAAAGCAACTTTCAAAATTTTGAAATATGAACGCATAGACAAATTATTTTTATTCATAAAGTTTAACAAAATACTTTTAGCATCATCATTCATTTTACAGTATTTGTCTACTTTACTACTTGGTATCTCTGAATTTGTTGTGAAGTTTTCTTTATTATATCTTTCCAATTGCATTTTTCTAACACGTCGTACAGTATCAAGCATATTTGCAGAGGTGTATTTAGTATTTATATTATTTTGGGATGAAGCTATAGTCTGTGTGGGTACTCTACGTACCCATACCTGCAGGTCAATTCTATCCATAATAGGTCCGGATATTTTTTTTCTATGCCTTTCTATCTCAACTGACGAACATGTACATTGTCTTTCGGCATCCCCATACCATCCGCATTTACAAGGATTCATCGCTCCAACAAAAATAAAGTTAGCAGGAAACTTAAACGTAGCATTAACTCGAGAAATTGTCACACATCTATCTTCTAATGGTTGTCGTAAAGCTTCTATAGCTGAGACAGGAAACTCAGTAAGTTCGTCAAAAAACAAAACACCACGGTGTGCAAGTGTCAACTCACCAGGCCTTGGTATACGTCCACCACCAATAATAGAAACAACAGAAGAAGTGTGATGAGGTGATCGAAAAGGTCTTTTCTTAATCAAAGATTTATTTTCCAAAAGTCCAGCAGAAGAATAAATTTTAGTTACTTCAATCATTTCATCTTCACTCATCTCGGGTAAGATCGAAGGTATGCACTTAGCAACCATTGTTTTACCCGCTCCTGGACTACCAACAAATAACATATTATGATTTCCCGCAACTCCTATAAGGCAAGCTCTCTTCATTTCTTCTTGTCCTACAATATGTTCAAAAAGATATTGGTAATTCTGTTCTTCCTCATCTTCTCTGTATATATGCTTATAATTGTTTAATTCGTTACTATTTATTGCTTCTATCAGATCTTTTATATGTTTAAAACCATATACATTATGTGTCTTAACAATCGCTGCTTCGTTCGCAGAATCATATGGCAAGACTATACCATCAAAATCACCTAATTCTCTTAAGTGAAGACTTATTGGTAATACCCCATCCGTTGCACGTAAAGTACCATCCAAAGAAAGTTCACCCAAAAATATTAGTTTATCAAGATCAATCAATGTATCTATTTGATTTGTTGCTTTCAATATAGAAATCGCTATCGGCAAATCATAAAAGGCACCAACTTTTAGCTTATCAGCAGGAGCCAAATTTATAACGATTTTCTTTCTTGGAAAATCAAATCCAGAATTCTTTATTGCAGATATAACTCTGTCTTTTGATTCTTGCACAGATTTATCTGGTAAACCTACAATAGAAAAACCCGGCAGCTGTGAAGAAATTATATCAACTTCTATACTAACAAGCTGAGCAGACAAACCATAAGCAATAGCACTATATACTTTACTATACACAAATTGATTTTAATATTTAGATTAACATCTATCAATAACTACACACGGATCTAAATAAACTCCCCCCTGAATAACTTCTAAATGTACGTGTGGCCCCGTACTATTACCTGTATTACCCATTCTTCCGATAATTTCTCCCTTTTTTATGCGAACTTTTTCACCACGCATTAAAGCCTCGTACAAATCTTTCCTAAAACATGCCATGTGAGAATACCCCAAAATATATCCAGAATCAGTCATAACACGCGCAACATAGGCCCCTCCCCCATTTTCCCATCTCATAGAAAATATATATCCATTGGCCATAGAAACTAAGTATGGACCATAGTTGCTAGATCCATAAGCGATGTCTAATCCTTTATGATAATATCTATTAAAATAATTTGTAATAACTCCAATTCCTTCATAGACAGGCCATATCCATCCATCCTCCTCTACACCTGATATTGGTGGATCTTCTTTACAAAGTGCATAAGTTCCATTTGTTGGTCCAGATGTTAATATCCACCTTAGATACCCATCGGAAACAGCTACATTATTATTTTGGTTATTGTTAGTATTGTTCGCATATACTGGCTGACGCGGTCTTGGGGTAGGTGTAGGGGTAGGCTTAATATATCCGCCTGGTATAATGAGTTTCTGCCCTTCAACTATAATTATTTCTTTATACTCTTCTCCTTTATCATCAAGCTTAGTTATTACATCAAGTAGATTTATATCTACTATTTGCTGTGTTATTCCCAAAACTGCTTCGTTAGACGAGTTGTCAGTCAGTAGGTTGTATTTTTTGGCTATGCTAATAATATTTTCTCCACTCTTTACTGTGTGTATAATTCCGTTTACCGGTGGTATTTCTAGCATCATTCCCGGCTTGAGGATCTGATTAGGTTTGAGACCATTAGTCCAAATTATAGAATCAACACTTATTTTATTATCTTCTGTACTATATTTATTTGCAATACTTTCTAAGGTATCCCCTTCTTTGACTATATGTTGAATAATTCGTAACTGTCTAGTTGAAAACATACCTATATCTACCGAACGACTAGACATTATCTCGTAAAGTCTTCCTTGGTTGTTATAGTCGGAATATTTTGAAAAAAGCTCAAATTTATTATTACCTGTAAATAAATAAAAAAAAATACTGACAACGAAAAGAAGTATTAATGATAAAGATAATAAGTATTTTTTATATACTCCATTAATATAATTAGAATACAATCTTACTTTATTAAAAACACGTCGATTAAATTTATTTAATTTTTGAAAAGTTGATATAAAAAAAAGCAATATAAATCCCATTGTTTTTAATAAAAATTTGATTATCTCTTTTCTAAAATTTGTTTTTTTCCCATCAATGTTTATCTCTTTTGATTGACTTTCTAATCTTTTTTTTATATGGCTTAGTTTAATCAGATTTGAACGACGATCAATTTTTTCAAAACGTTTATAAAGCAAATTTTTTATATTTAACATAAAAATCTACTACATTATAACATTTTAAGCAACCAAATTTTAATTCTTGCAAGGTATGGTCATAAATGTTAAATAATAGATAATACGCTATGAATATAAACTCTGTGTTAAAAAAAATAGATGCAAAGTATGTATTTTATATTTTGATTTCCTTATTTTTCTTTTTCTTTAATCCATATATTAACCCAAACATATATTTTGATTCGCTAAGCTACTTTGGATCATTGACCTTTTCTAAAGTTCTAATATTATCTATTATCAATTTATCTTTGCTTGCGTACTGGTTCTATAAGATATACAAAGAAAAAGAAATAAGATTCATTTTTACATCACACAACATATTTATAATTCTTCTTGGGCTTTTGAGTATATTTTCTATATTTTATTCACCTTTCTATCTGAATAATATGTTTGGTAATTTTTATACTATAGATAATTCATTTATTGAATGCATAAATCTAATTATATTCGCGTTTTTATCTTTGAACATTATTGAAAATAGATCGAATTTTTTCCCTTTATTGAGAGCAATATACATTGGTATTAGCTTATCCGGATCGTATTTAATTATAAGGTTGAGCACAGAATTTATTATCTCCAATCCATCATTAAGCAATTTCGTCAATAATGTAAATTTCTATCCTAGTGGAGATCTAAGATCTGCAGCTTTTGTATTTTTTATTGCAATATGTTTAGGATATATAAATATTATTCGTATATTAAACTCTGAACTCTCTATTAGAAAAAATCAGATTATTTTAATTATTGATTTACTTGCAACACTTGTTAATATACTATCGTTCTTTTTAGTGACAAAAATTATCTCACTTCCTATACCAATCTTTGAGACCAGTTTAATTGTAGCGTTTATTGTATTTATGTATTCAACAGCAAGGACATCAATTAAATTTAAATCAATAATTTTTCATTTAATCGTGATAATTCCATGGTTAGTTGGTATTATTTCTTACATAATTCTGGCTCAACTAGGTATACTCTTACCCTCTGTACGCACTCAAAGTATTGATTTATCTTGGCGAGTTATATTATCTAAATATTCTCAATCTAACATTAATTCAATTCTTCTTGGTAATGGATTTGGATCTTATATGTATACCTTTGATATATATAAACCATCAGGGTTACAAAATCCAGCAAATATCAATGGGCAAATCCAGACTCCTCTCACCATAAACGCACAGGCACCATCTGTTTATGAGCTACGAGCCATACATGCATCTACATTTGTACTTCAAATAATTCACGATTTAGGCGTGATGGGGATCTTACTGATAATATTAATATTTTTATGGCCAATATTTAGAATGATCCAAAACGGTATTTACAATTATGATTTTACTACCGTATTTTTAGGTACAACAAATGCATTCATATTTTTCTTTATGCTTCTTTATAGACTAGACACTACAGCATTGATGCTTGCATTCTTTACTAACATATTACTTGTTTCATTTATGAATATAGAAAATCCTGCATCAAAAATTTTACTCTTTGCAAAAGGTAGATTCTCCAAACCAATAGTCGGATTTAATTATGTTGTACCAATAATAATACTAATAGTAATTAGTTTTACAATTTATAGTCTATTGCCTATAGGAATTGGTAACTATTATATTAATGCTGCAAAAAAATATTTGATTGAATATTCTAGAAGCTCAAATGATGAAAAGCTATTTTCTCAGTATACCAATAATGTGTTAAACGCTATATCGTGGCAGCCATATAATGACATTTATTTAAGAGAATTTTCAACAGCTCAATTAAATATATTAACTAACAAAGTTAACGAACTGATTGTAAACAAAAGAGTGGATTCAAATTATCAAATTTCTGAAGAAGACCAGAATTTTATTAATAGTACTATCAATAACAATATAACACTTCTTAATCGTGCAATCGCAAATAATCCTTATGAATATAAAAATCACTATTTGATGGGGTACTATTATTATGAGATTGGAAGATTACAAAATACCTTCTCTGATGGACAAAATATGAACTTTGATGCTTATAATACCGCTTTAACCTACTTCCAAAATGTATTGACTCTTTACAATCGTCATCCTGATACACTTTTCAGGATCGGAAGAATCTTTCTCGATACTGCAAATCCAAATCAGGCATCACCTTATATTCAAGAGGCAATAATCTATTTACCTATTTTGGATGAATATAATGAAGGATTAGCTGATTTATATAAACTTACTAACCAATGTACAGAGGCTTTAAAAATCTATAATTTATTTAAAGAGTCGAAAGATAAGCTTGCGAACAGAGATTTATATATGATTTGGGATATAGATAATGACATAAAATTCTGTGAAGAGAACAATTCGAAAGAAAAAAACCAAACCGAAGTCAACAATCCTTAAAACTGAATATAAGCTAAAGCAAGTAGTCTGTTTATGATGGTATAATTTTACCTAATGGAGATATTATATAAAATCAGTGATCCAGCTCTTGTTTATATATCAAAGATAGAGGCTCTTATATACTATATTAATAAAACGATAGATCAGAATATTAAAAAAAAAGAAGAACTACAAAACTTATCCATAGAAGAGGAAATATTATATATTTTTAATCTTATACACCTACAAATCAGTAGAGGAGATGTTAGAAAGATAATTAACACTGGCATTGCCAAGACAAAAGAGGAATGGATAGCGAAAAATTATTTTGATGCGAATCAGTATATATTAAATAAAAATACTACAACCGAAATTGATTTTTATGATTTACAACAAATACTAAGATTTACACAAAAAAATCTCATCAGTGAAATTTATATTAGCCGTACACGTAATACGTATGAAAAAATAAAAAATAAAGAGGCTTACGATCCAAACTTTATAGAATATCCCAAAATTGAAAATACAAATAATATCACTATAGAAACGATCAATTACGCATCTTTAAAGAAAGAAATTCACCCTGTTATTAAATCTATAATAATATTTGCCATTATAACTAGTACCGCACCATTTTATGCATTTAATTTTATTGTTGGAATACTATTATTTAAACTAGTGCTACATTATTATCAATACGATCTACACGGTACTATACCAACGGCATTATCTATACTACAAATTCCTGATCTAGATAATTTTATTAGAAAAAACATTAATTCAGAAAATTTTGTAACAGAGCTCATAAATCTTGTTTCAAAAGAGTTTTACAACATTCTTGAGTTAAGAAATAGAACTTTATTTGCGTCATTTGAAAACAAATTAGAAAATTTAGATCTCAATGAAAGGCAAATTAATCTAATTAATATCTTAAGAAAAAAAGTTTATATTAATCGTAATGAATACTGCAAATTATTTAAAGTCTCTCCGATGACAGCATATAGAGACTTAATATATTTATGTGATAAGGGTATATTAAAGTCGGAGGGAAACGGTAAAAGTACAAAATATTCAATAAATTATGAAAGTTAACACGGATATTCAAACACTCAAACAAGAATTATTGAATGTGTGTACTGAGAAAGGATACGATATTAATCTTATTATTAAAGTCTTTAACGAGGCATATAAATTACATGAAGGACAGTTACGCAAAAGTGGTGACCCATATATAGTCCATCCCATGAGAGTATCCATTGATATAGCAAAACTTGGTATTAGCGAAGAAGCTGTTGCAGCCTCACTACTGCATGACACTATTGAAGATTGCAATGTTGATAAAAAATATATTGCTGAAAAATTTGGATGGGAGATTGCAACACTTGTTGATGGTGTAACAAAAGTAGATGCAATAGCTGATAGATCATTAGAAAGGTATTCAGAATTCGATAATCTGAGAAAGCTAATCATCAGATCAGTACAGGATATAAGAATTTTACTTATAAAACTTGCTGATAGACTCGATAATATGCGCACAATCGATGCGCTAAAACCAGAAAAACAACAAAGATATGCAATTGAAACACTCAACGTCTATGTGCAACTTTGTGAATATATAGGTATACACTCTTGGAAAAGAGAACTTGAGGATATAGCATTTTTCAAAAAAGACCCATTACTTTATCACAATATAAAACGTGTAGTACAAGAAGAGATCAAAATTAACCCTTCTACTTTAGCCAAAATAATTCAAAAAGTTGATGAACTAATTAAAATCAATAATATATCATTTCCCTATCGAATATTTGGTAGGATTAAATCAGTTTATTCTATTTATAATAAAATACATAAATACATTCGTGAAGGCAAAATAAAAGAATTTGATCTTGACAAAATTAACAGAATAAAGGATCTTATAGCAATATCTGTAGTTATAAATGGAGAACCTAAAGATTGTTATACAATACTTGGAATAGTTCATCAAAATCTAGATTACTTACCGGGAGAATTTGATGATTATATAGCCAAACCAAAACCAAATGGATATAAATCTTTACAGACTACAATTCAATATGGGCATCATTTTGTAGAGATACAGATCAAAACAGAAGATATGCATCATTATAACGAATTTGGCCCCGCCTCACATATTGCCTATAAATTAGCAAATCGTAAACATGTACACGCAAATACCGAATATAAGTGGACAGAAGATCTAAACAAATGGTCTCAAGGTATCGACTATAGTATAAATCTGTTTGATGACAGAATTTTCGTCATCACACCAAAAGGAAAAATAATTGAATTGGAAAAAGGTTCAACACCCATAGATTTTGCATATGCTATCCATACAGCCGTTGGTAACAACTTTATCGGCGCTAAGGTCAACAATTCACATGTAAAAATGAATTATGTTTTGAACAATGCGGATATTGTAGAAATTATAACTTCGAAGACCAATAAGAAGCCCTCATTATCATGGCTCGAAATAGCCAGGATGAAATCTACAAAGGATAAAATTAGGTCCGAATATCGTAAATTTGTACAAAAAGAAGAGCTAATCAATATAGGAAAAATCAAACTTGACTTTGTATTAAATGAACATTTTACTCTCTCATGGAAAAAAATTACTACGCAAAATAAAGAAAAGATAATACAAAAGTTAAATTTGGATAGCGAAGAAACTTTATTTGTACGTATAGCACAGGGATTAATCAAAAATCGAACATTAGAATCTATAATAAAAGAAACAATATCTCAGGATAATCACAACATTTTTAAATCGTCAAAACAGGATAATAGATCAACCAACATAACAGGCAAAACTAACAAGACTATAATTATTGACGGTTTAGAAAATAGCGAATATCAGTTTGCTAAGTGCTGTAAGCCCATTTTTGGTGATGATATCATAGCTGTTGTTACAAGATTTAGTGGTATAAAAATACATAGATCGGTATGCCCAAATATAGCCAATTTAGAAAACAATAGAAAACTTAACTGTAGATGGATAAAATGACTTTCATTTATTATTTTTTGTACGATATTTGTAATCTAATTCTTGTTCTTTATATCCCTGTGGTAAAAAATAAAAATCATAGTTTTCATTAAGTGTTCGTACCTGTAGAGTAATAGATGTCTCTGGCACCGTAGCAATCTTGATAGTGTCTACAAAACCTGTAGCACCATCTACACTTATGATAACATCTAATACTTTGTCAGATGTAAAAAGTGGATGTCTCCATTTACCACTAAATATGTTATTAGCTCTTTCCACAGGAAAAAATTTTTCATTTTTATAATCATTAATTAATGCTCCTATTGGATATATACTAGTAATAAAATTTCTCATGCCTAAAAAAATAGATTTTATTTCATCGCTTTCATCATCAGCTGGTTCGGGGTATCTAATATATTTACCTGTCAATCCAGAAGCTACAACCACAGAACCATCCTTATCAACAAAAATTGTATTATTAGCACCAAAATTTCTATCCTCTACTCTTATCAGATTACCCTTTTCAGTATAAAAATAATGATTGTCTAGTTTGCGTTCAACCGTTGTTGTTTTCGTAGGTGTTGGGGTATTTGTTGTAGTTGTATTTGTTATCGATAAAGTACTCGGACTTGCATTAGGAGTGTCAATCGAGCTTGTATTATCAGTATAAAAGTATATGACGCCATTAGTAAGTATCTGCAATTTTCCACTGGTCATGTTTTGCACCATTTCATCAAAAGTAAATATTTTATAAATTTCCTTTATTACTTTCTGTTCTCGTGTTTGGCTTTCGCCAAACATATTAAAAATCAAAAATCCAATAAATCCCAATATTACTAGAGTAAATAGTGGCTGAATAAGATCCGTATACTTGATACGAAGTATCCGCTTCCTAATATATTTCTTCATTATTTGAATACAATTATTTTTGCTGTTCTTAATACTTTATCATAAATCTTATAGCATTTCTTGATCACATAAGCTACTTTACCCTTCTGGGAGTCATCTTGAGATGGGGTGGTATCTACAACTTCAGCTATTGTATAGTCAAAATCATCGCCAGGGTTAATTTCCACTACAGTTACCCCCTCAAGAGTTATAAGGAGATTCAATTTGGCTAGCAAAATATTTAAAATATTTTTTACCTCTTCATTTATATTTTCCTGTGCCAAATAAGCCTCGATATCGTCAATAACTTCTAGGACTCTCAACAATATATTATTTTTGGCAAACTTGGTAGCAGATAAAACCTCTTGTTCCTTTTGACGTGCAAAATTAGCAAATTCTGCCTGTAGTCGAATATATTTATCTTTATAATCTTCCAAAGGCCTTTCACTCAGTTCTTGAGCTTCAGTTCCGATATTTTGATCTTCATCCAATTTATCTTTTTGCTGTGTATTAACTTGTTGTTCTACCAATAATTGCTCTTGATTTTGTTCAGAATGTAATTTCTGTTCTACTTCTTCTTTTTGATTATCTTTTCTTGCTTGATTTCTTTTATCATCTGCCATACCCAAAATTATAATTTGCTTGTCAATTATTTGCTACTTCTTCTCTTTGATTAAAAAATGCGTCTAAAGCTTCTAGTGAGGATATCAACACTTCTCTCGGCCTAGGTCCATCTTGCGGTCCAACAATACCAGCCATTTCTAGCTCATCGATAAGTCTTGCTGCACGCGCATATCCGATTTTCATTTTTGTTTGCAAAAGTGAAGCTGATCCTTTCTGAGCAGACACAACAATCTCAGCCGCTTGTCTAAATAATGGATCATCAGACATTACTTCTCCATTTATTCCTTCTGATTCAACTCCCGCTTTGAGTATGCTTTCATCGTTATACACCACATCAGGTGCCTGTTTTTTTATAAAATTCAGTATTCTATAAAATTCACTATTTTCACCTTTATCATCAATAAATACCCCCTGAACGCGACTTGGTTTGAGGTCATTTGCGGTCTTCACTAAAAGATCTCCTTTACCGAGAAGTGTCTCAGCACCAGTAGAATCTAAGATTACTCGGGAATCCATAGAAGAAGCAACAGCAAGTGCAATACGCGCTGGTATATTTGATTTAATAAGCCCCGTGATAACATCTGCTGTTGGTCTCTGCGTGGCGATAATCAAATGTATGCCAACTGCACGGGATTTCTGAGCAAGGCGAATAATCGAGGTCTCAACGTCCTGTCTATATTGCATCATCAAATCAGAGAACTCGTCAACGATAATTACTATATATGGCATCAATTTACCTGTTATTGCTATGTAATCAGCAATATTTCTAACTCCAGCTTCTTTCAATATCTTATAACGTTCTTCCATTTCGTTGACAGCCCATTTAAGAGCCGATGAAGCTTTTGACATATCTGTTATTGGTGGAGTAAGTAGGTGAGGAATTCCATCATATGGAGCCATCTCAACCATTTTGGGATCGATCAATATAAACTTTAATTCATCAGGAGTTTTTCTCATCAATAAGCTGATAATGAATGCATTAACTAAAACAGATTTACCCTGCCCTGTAGCACCAGCAACCAACAAATGAGGGGCTGATGCTAAATCTCGACATACAGGATTACCCTGTATATCTATACCAACAGCAAGGCCAAGTGTGTATTTGTTTGGATTGTCATAAATTGGTTTTATTGCTTCACGTAATTGTGTAGTTTGCCGTATGTCATTCGGTACATCAATACCAATATATGACTTACCCGGAACAAGTTCTATGCGTAGATCCGAAGGAGATGCCAGAGTTAATGCCAAATCCTTTGACAGATTAGCTATTTTTGAGAATTTAATACCAGCTGCCGGATCAATAAAAAATTGTGTAACCGTAGGTCCTATAGAATAACCTAAAATTTCAGCTTTAATATTAAAACTATTTAAGGTCTCTATAATTGCCCTTGCTTTTCTTTCTATGACTTCTTTAGAATCTTGTTGTTTTGGTTTTATAGGATCTAATATATCAAGTGGTGGGAGTTGCCAATCAGGATACTGCCTCAATGATAAATCTAGTGGTACAGGTTGTACATTTGTCTTTTTAACTAGATTCTCAGAGTTTGATTTGTCATCTTTAATTTTAATCTCAACATCAGGTTTAGATTCTGTAAAAGACTTAACTGCCGTTGAGATATCACTAACCATTTTTATCGGAGATAAATTGATAGAAACTTCATCCGATTCTGATTTTTCAATATCTTTATTCTCACTTTTTTTAGTTTTTTCATTTTTTTGAAGAGAAATATTAACTTCAAGACTTTTTTTCTTATCTAAGGCTTTTTGGATAAATAATATTACTTTTATTGATATTTCAACAAAAAAATTGATTAGTTTAATAAATAGTTCAAAACACAGAGAAAGGAAATTACCTATCTGCTCAAACGAAAGATTTAATGCCATCAACAACGAAAAGACTGTTGATAACGCAAGTAAAATAAAAGTTGCTTCAAGACCCAAAACCTTGAATTGTAGCAATAGATAATAACCAATTAATCCTCCAAAACCTCCCGAATCGGCTATCTCAAAACTACGCAAAGGATCAGCAAATATATGTACTAAAGGAAGCAAACTAAACAAAAATAACAATATGAAAAACAAAACTTTTGGCGTATTATATTTTTTTTTGGCACCAAGCAAACGTAAAGATAGCAAAAACAAAAAAATAGTCATTACAAAAACCCCAACACCAAAATATCTCTTTATAAAATCAATAATAGGTGACTCAAAAAATATACTAGCACCCAAAAGTAATGATAAAGCAAGACAAATAATACCAAATATTCCTCTAGTTTCTGGATCTTTTATTGTTATTTGCTTCTTTTTTGCCATGCAGCACTGAATTAGATTTTAGACTAAATAGTGAAAAGAATAAAATTAATGAAATTTGAAACAGTATAATTCAAATTCACTTACTAATTTGTTAATGACGTTTAATTCACACGTACAACTTTACAATTAATCAGTAGATGAAGGACATCATATCAATTACATTTACAATACAGATTGTTTAAATAGAAATTATCAATTTTCTTTACGAATGGCAATTAAGAATTTCATGACTTGTGGCAATGAGATTATGCAAAAATTCTTGATCAACTAAATAATAAAAGATATTCTTTTCTGAATATAGTAACTATATATAAAGCGTATAGGCTTAATAAGCTGAAACAAATCAATTTTATGTAGATTTCTAATACTAATGGTGAGTGCTGAGGGACTTGAACCCCCGACCTTCTCGGTGTAAACGAGATGCTCTAGCCAGCTGAGCTAAGCACTCAAACAAATAAAATTGGTGTCAAGGGCGGGACTTGAACCCGCGACGCAGGGATTTTCAGTCCCTCGCTCTACCAACTGAGCTACCTCGACATTGGTAAATAATTCTATCACAAATATACTAACGTTTCGAATATTGTGGCGCTTTGCGAGCACGTACAAGATAAACTTTTTTTCTTTCTTTTTCTCTGGGATCTCTTGTCAAAAGACCTAATTTTCTCATTGTTTGTTTAGCATCATCACTAAGCTTAGCTATACATCTTGCAATACCATGCCTTGCTGCTTCTAACTGAGCATATACTCCACCTCCTACTACTTTTACAGAAAAATCATAATTTTTGAATAATTCGGTGTTCATCAAAATATCAAAAATCTCTCTTATTTTTATCTTTGATACCCCCAATTTCTCCAAACTTTTTCCGTTTACAGTGACTTTACCTTCTCCTTCGTACATTCTTACACGCGCTGAAGCCCTTTTTCTCCTACCTACAGTGTACTGAATGTGTTTTTTTTCATTAGTATTTTCGGTTGCTTTCATAACGATGTTTTATTTTATCTCTATCATTTCTGGTTTTTGTGCAACATGCGGATGTTCTGATCCAGCATAAATTTTCAATTTAGAAATATATACATCTCGCATTCTATTCTTTGGCAACATCCTGTATACAGCATTGCGTAAAACTACCGCAGGATTTTTTGCCATCAATTGTTCTAACGTCTTTTCTTTTAAACCCCCAATATATCCTGAATGTTTTCGATATATTTTTGATTTTAGCTTATCACCCGTCACTTTTACTTTTTCTGCATTAACCACAACCACATAATCACCACAATCCAAATTTGGTGCATAGTTTGGCTTATTTTTACCTTGCAAAATAATAGAAATCCTAGAAGCAAGCCTGCCAAGTATCTGATCGGTGGCATCAATAAGTAACCAGCTTTTCTTTACATCAGATTTTTTCAATGATGTTGTTTTTTTCATAATTTATTTAATTACTTTATAATTTCTAACAAAACTAATTCAGCACCATCTCCCACACGGTTACCAATTTTAATAATCCTTGTAAATCCTGTTTTTTTGTCATTAATATTCATCTGCTTTAGTTTTTCAAGCATTTTTTCATCATTCAATTTGAGATAGGCTGCCCTTAAATTATTATTCACAACGTCATTCATAATAGCATCAAATTCTTTAGCTACAACCCAAGCTCTCATCTTTGTTGTACGAATATAACCATGAGTTATTAAATCTTTAAGAAGAGACTTTACCATCAATTTTCTTTCCTTTGTAGGTCTGCCTAATTTTACAACACTCTTTTTTTTATACATAACGCGATCTTATAATTGATTTGCTTGCTTTATTATATCTTGAAGTTTTGAATCAAGATTAGACAAAGCTTCACGTAAAGCATCATCGGGATGAATGGATCCATTAGTCTCGACTTCTAAAACAACTTTTTCATAATCAGTACTCTGACCTACACGATCCGCTTCTACAGAAATTCCTACTCTGAGTACGGGATTAAAATTTGCACTAACTGGTATAACACCAGGTTCTACATTCCGTATATCGTCATCTGCAATCCTAAACCCCTCTCCTTTTTCAACAGTCATCTCCGCCTCCAATACAACATCAGCTGTTAGTGTCGCAATAACTAATTCTGGATTGACTATCACAACATTCGATGGACAATCAATATCACCTGCTTTTATATCTCCTGGTCCTTTTACTTTTAGTTTTAATTTTTCCGAGTCGCTTGAATCCATTTTAATGACTATACGTTGTAAATTCAAAACAAAATACAGGACATCCTCTTTCATCCCATCATAACCAGTAAATTCATGATCGACACCTTTAATACGAACCTTAGTTATGGCAGATCCAGATAGACTATTTAAAAGAGAACGACGAATAGGAGCCGCAAATGTATTTCCCCAAGTTTTTGGAAATGGCCCTATTATATAAGAATATCTATTTTTTTCTAATTCTTTTTTTTGTATTGTTAAGTTTGACATGTTGTTTTTATCTTGAATAATATTCGACTATATTTTGTTCATTTATTGTTAATTCAATATCCTGTCTTTCAGGAAGTCTCAAAACTTTGACTTTATGAGAATCTATTTTTTGAATCCATGACGGCGGCAAATAGCTAGATATGCTGTTATACCAATCAGTATACCAATCCGAACTTGTGATGCTAGGTTCCAATTCAATCTCATCACCGACCTTGACAATATAAGATGGTATATCCACTTTCTTTCCATTAACTAAGACATGTCCATGATTCACAAATTGTCTGGCCTGATTTCTAGTTTTTGCCAAACCAGCTCTAAAAACAACGTTATCTAAACGCATCTCTAACAACTGAAGAAATATTAATCCAGTATTTCCTTCCTTTTTTATAGCAATTTCAAAAAATCTTTTAAATTGCTTCTCGGTCATGCCATACATTCTCTTCACTTTTTGTTTCTCTCTAAATTGCAAACCAAACTGGCTTAACCTAGGGTAAATTGGATGTTCACCCGGTGCTGACCTTTTTTTCATTCTTTTAGGTACTTGCACTAATTCGCCAATCCTTGGATAAACATCCGCTCTCTCTCTACGACAGATTTTTGTTTTTGGTCCTGTATATCTCGACATAATTTATTTTCTAGGTTTTTTTCTTGGTGTTACTCCTCCATGAGGAAATCGATTATTATCAACAAATGCATTAATTCTGTATCCTCCTGATGCCAATTCTCTAATAACAAGTTGTTTACTCGGAATACCCGGTCCTCTCAAATAGACATCAACTTCTTCGACCCCAATCTTTTTTAGCATATAATTTAATTCTGCTGCTGCTTTTTGACTCGCATAAGGTGTTGACTTTCTAGCACCTTTAAATCCAACCCTACCAGGCGAAGACCAAGCAATTACATTACCATTATTATCAGTAAAAGTAAGCAAACAATTATTATAATTACTATAAATATATATTCTACCAGATTTTACGCTTGGTATTTTTGTTTTGGATTTTTTTTCTTTCTTCTTAGCCATAAATAAAGATATTATACGCTATTTTTTCTGTAATACTTTCTTTAAACCACCAACTGGCATTTTTACTTTTCCTTTTCTTGTACGCGCATTACGCCTTGTATTTTGACCACGTACTGGTAAACCTAATTTATGCCTTATACCTCTATAACACTTTATAGCTTTCAACCTGGCAATATCTTTAAAAACTTTTTGTCTAAGATCACCCTCTAATAAGTATTTTCCTGATTCTACTTCCAATCTCACCCTGTTTAAATCTTCATCAGACATGTCAGCCACTTTTACATATGGATTTACATTAACCAGACTTAGTATCTTCTTTGAAAGTGACATTCCAATCCCGTATATATCTTGCAAAGCATAAAGTATATATTTTTTGGGATTTAAATTTACTCCTAGTATTTTAGTGTTCGTAGCCATTATTTCTTAGATTTTCTAGTTTTTTTAAGCTGTCCCATTTTTTTCTTCCCCTGTTTTTGTTTATGTCGAGGATTTTTTTTGCAATATACTCGTAAAACTCCATCCCTTTTGACTATATAACAATCTGAGCACCTTTTTTTGACACTTGTTTGTACTTTCATATTTTTTTAGTTATTCTACCACGATTTAAATCATATTTACTTATTTCTATCATTACTTTATCTCCAACATCTACTTTTATATATTTTTTCCTCAAATTACCACAAATATAGCCTACTATGTCTTTATACATATTATCTCCCAAATCTATTCTTACTAAAAACTCTGTTCCCCTCAAGCATTCTATTACTTTTCCTTCTAAAGTAACTTTTGTATTATTACTCATAACTTCAATTTTGTAAACATCTAGGGCATTATAATCATAGAGTGGTTAAAATGCAATATATATCAAGATAAAGTAAGAATTTCGTAACCATCTTTGGTCACCAAAACTGTATGTTCGAAAAGTGCAGATAAAGCCCCACTTTTTGTTCTAACCGTCCATTGATCACTCTCTATAAAATACTCGTTTGTATCGGCCATTACAGAAATTGATTCTATAGCCAGTACCATGTTTTCTTTTATTTCATCACCCATTCCTTTATTCAATCCATGACCTGGTATATTAGGTCTTTCATGCAAACTTTTACCAATGCCGTGCCCTACAAAATCCTCCATAAGAATGAACTTATCATCGTAGAGGCCGTCACGCATAGCGTAACTAATATCTCCCACACGGATTCCAGGCTTTAATATAGTTATACCATTCATCATGGATTGATAAGTTTTTTCAACAAACCTCTTGACCTCCTCAGTTACATCACCGATATAAATAGTTTTTGACATATCAGAATAGTAGCCTTGATAAATAACTCCCATATCTAACCCTATTATGTCCCCATTTTTCAACTTACGATTATTTGGAACTCCATGAACAATAATATCGTTAACATTAGCACATATAGTATGCCTATATCCCTTATAACCTTTAAATGCAGGCTTTACCTTATATTTTCTGCATAAGAAATTGGCATATTTGTCTATCTCCAAAGTACTTATACCAGCCGAAGCTATTCTTTCCAATTCAGTAAAAATCAACGATAATATTTTAGAAGATTCTCGTATATAACTTATCTCTGAATCAGTTTTTGGCATTATATCTCTCGATATTTATCGTAGTTTTTAGTAAGTATCATTGATAAGACTTGATCTTTTATGGACAGAAATGTAGGTACCAAAATTAGAAGACTTGTGCCACCAGCCAAAAGTCTTTCAACAGAAGATATGGTTGTTTGAGAATATACTCCTAACAAGAATGGGGCAACGGTAGAAAATGCCAATATTATACCTCCCCAAAATGCCATATAGTTGAAAATTTTTGATATATATTCGAGAGAGTCTTTCCCGGGCCTTAAGCCTGGTATAAAAGCATTCATATTTGATAGGTTTTCTGCAATGTCTTCCGGCTTTATAACCGCATTAACATAAAATAGAGAGAAAAATACTGTTAACATAAAAGAAACTATGTAATAATACTCACTGTTAAATTGGTTAAACCAACCTTGCGACATATATCTTACAAATTCACCCACTGCTGGATTCCAGTCATTTATGGCATTTCCAAAAAATCTGTAAATAAACTCTGGCATAGCCAAAAATGACATTGAAAATATTGTTGGAATAATACCTATAATGAAGAACTTAACAGGAATAAAAGAACTTTTCTCTGCCACATCATTTGCTCTTGATGTAATCTGTGATACAAATCTAATAGGTATTTTCCTAACAGATTCATTAAAGTAAACTATTATACCGATTACCTGCAACAATATACCAATAAAAAATCCAAACTTAACTTCAAAATCATTCAACCTCGCCAAATTTAATTGGATAAAATCTTTGATATAAAGGGAAGTTGGATCTTGAGATCTGACTATAAATGTAATAATCACCGGTATTGCTAATAAAACAAATGACAAAAACATGCCTCCAGCAACTCGATATGCCTTGGTTTTCAAGTCAAATACGAACTTTACCAATTTAACATAACCAACAAATAAAGCTAGTAAGATTAAGAATATTACAAATTCAATCAAAAACGCAATCCACATATTTTGTAAAAAACGGCTAAGTTGTATATTTGAGAAATCATTTACTATTGCTGCTGGCAAAGAAGATAATATGCCTGCAGTAATAATAACACTAAATCCTCCTCCTCTCTTAGCACCGCTAATCCCTGACTCTGTTAAAATTTCAGCCAACCACATCAAAAGCATAGTACCTGCTACCAAAACGGCTATCGTACTGATAACGCGTAAAGTGTTAAACTCGATAGGATCTAATATTGGTCTTCCCAAAGGATTATTACTTGAATTAAGAGCCAAGTACATTCCTACACCTTGAAGACAAACCAATGGTACTGTAAGAATACGAGTCCACTGATCAAGTATCTTAGTACCAACAGCTCCCATCTTTCTAATTTCCTCTATTTTAGGGATAATTACACCAAGTAGCTGCATTATGATAGATGCGCTTACATATGCGACCACCCCAAAAGAAATAATAGAAAAATTCGATAAAGAATCACCTGAAAGAATATTTGCTATATTAAAAAGTCCAATAATTTCACCTTGCTGATTCGAAAAAAAAGTAGCTAAAGCATCTCTTTCTATACCTGGAACTGGTATTTTAGATAAAAATCTGTATATTACGATAATTACAAAAGTAATAAATAAACGTTTTAAAATATCTTTATTTGATAAAAAAGATCTTAATAACTCAATAAATTTCATATACGTAATATAGCACTTATTCTACTTTACCTCCAGATGCTACTATTCTTTCTTTTAGTTTATTTGTTAATTTCACACCCGATAGTATAAACTTAGAATATTCTATTTCTGAGCTAGAAGAACCTGTAATTATATAGTTTTGAGTTGAAAAATATTTTGAAACTACCTCAGGATCGATTTTTGTGACACCAATATTATAAAAAAAATCAATTTTTATAGCCTTAGGCTTTTGCTTGTTGATTACAGTAAACGATTTCCTTATTCTTGGGAGTTTTTTACTCAATGGCTTTTGTCCACCCTGGAAGTCTTTTCGCCTAAAATAGCCTGCTCTTGATTTTTGTCCTTTTTGCCCTCGTGTTGCAGTATGAAATCCTTTTCCTGAACCTCCTCCTCTACCAATTCTCTTCTTTGACTTATTTTTTATTTTTATTAAACTATTTAACATAACTTGCTAGTTATTTAGATTTAAAATTTGTAATAATATTAAAAATACAATAAGCATTGGCTATCTTATTTTTGGTTCCATAAACTTTTGAATAAACATCTTGTATACCGCCCAACTCTAATACTGGTCTAATAGACTTGCTAGCAATAAGACCTGTACCTGGTTTTGCAGGTTTTACGAAAATACGTGCCGATTTGAATTTGCTCATAACATCATATGGAACTGTTGTACCACGTACTACAACATGCTTCAAATTTTTTTTAGCTTTTCTAGTAGCTTTTTCTATTGCGGATTTTGGATCTACCCCTTTTGCAAATCCTAAGCCTACTTTATTCTTTCTGTTACCAACTACAACCAAAGCCTGAAACTTTAGTCTTTTACCACCCTTTACAACTTTAGTTACTCTGCTTGTGTACAAAACATATGATTCAAATTCAGTGTTGTTTTGTTGTTTATTGTTTGTTTCCATATACTTTTTAAAAATTTAATCCATATTCCCTTAATTTCTCTGCCAAAAATTTGACATTTCCTTTATAGGCATAACCCCCTCTGTCAAATACAATCTTCTCTATATTTTTTTTCTTTGCTTTTTCAACAAATATTTTAGCTAATTCATCAATTTTTTCTTTCTTGGTTGATTTATCACGTAATATGCTTGTTGTCAAACCAAATAGAGTTCTTGATGCACCTACTTTACTATCTATAACTAATTGAACTTGGAAATTTTTATTGCTTTTATAGACACTAACTCGAGGGCGTTCAGGAGTTCCAAAAAGTTTTTTCCTCACTCTTAAATGTCGTTTTACTCTTTTTTCTAATCTTAAATTTGACATAAGCAATTATTTCAATGATTTATATTCTTTTCTGTATACTTGTTCTCCTTTATATCTAATACCCTTGCCTTTATACGGTTCTGGCGGCCTTACAGATCTTATTTTTGCAGCGACATCGCCTACTTTTACTTTATCAATACCACTTACGTGAATCGTATTGTCAGTTACCGCAAAATCAATACCTTCAATTTTATTTATAACTACAGGATGTGAGTATCCAACGTTTAAAACCAAATTTTGTCCATTCATAGAAGCTTTGTAACCAACACCAACTAATTCGAGTGATTTAGTAAATCCTTCTGTTACTCCCTGTATACAATTTAAGATTAATCTATAGTATAAATTCAGATAATCCCTTTTTTGATTTGTCTGCAGTATTTTAATAGTATCTCCTAACAACTCAACAACAACTTCTTCTCTCAACACATCCAGCTTATTAGTTCCTTTTGGTCCAACAAAAATAAGAGTTCCCGTGTCTAAAGATACTTTTACTTGTGAAGGAATTTGAATTGTTTTTTCAAAATTTTTTGCCATAAACAATACTTATTTAATTCATTACCAAATATAACATATATATTCTCCACCAATACCCATTTTTCTAGCTTTTACATGTGATACAACGCCTTGCGATGTAGAATATATTCCTATTCCATAACCATATTTTACTGGTTTAATATCTTTCGATTTTACATAAATTCTTAAGCCAGGTTTTGAAACCCTCACCAACTCACTTATCTTGTACCGACTATCAACAAGCAAATTTACTTCTATAGCATTTTTATCAATAACCTGATAATCACCAATAAATTTATAGTTATGCATTACTTTTAATATCTCCAATACTAATTTAGACAAAGGCACTATTACCGTATTTTTTTTCGATTTGATAGCATTTCGAATTCTTGTTAGAGTATCAGATACAATATCGTTTGTAGATTTTATGTATTTATTATCTTTCATAATTACCAACTTGATTTTTTAATTCCTGGTATGAGCGCATTCCTTGCGTGTATTCTAAAACAAATTCTACACATATCAAAATCTCTCATATACCCTCTAGGTCGACCACATACTGCGCATCGTCTCTTTATACGTACTGCGTACTTTGTCTTTTTTAATTGTTTTAAATATTTTACTATCTTTGACTTACTTGCCATATAAATTTAATTTACTATTGGTAAACCAATCTTTCTTAACAAAACCAAAGCCTCCTGATCGGATTCTGCTGTGGTGGTAATATTTATTTGTAATCCCATAGATTTTTCTAACCTATTTTGATCTGATTCGGGGAAAACAACATGCTGCCTAATTCCAAAGGAATAGTTACCTCTTCCGTCAAAAGATTTAGAAGACAAACCCTTAAAATTACGAATGTTTGGCAAAACTACATTTACCAACTTTTCTAAGAGATTCCACATTTTATTACCCCTTAACGTAACAAAAACACCCACTTTATCACCTTTTTTAAGCCTTCCAAAACCTGATATATCCTTTTTTGCAAAAGTAGGCAGAGCTTTTTGCCCTGCAAAGGCAGACATATCCTCGACCATAACGTCTATTAGTCTTGGATCTTCCAACGCCTTTCCAATGCCAGAATTGATAGTTATTTTAACGATTTTTGGAACACGCATTGGATTGGATATGCCCAATTCCCCCATCAATTCTTTTACTATTTGATTTCTATATTTTTCTTTTAAATTCATATATTTTCCTTATATTTTCTATCATAAAGTGCTATCCCTAAGCTTACCGATACACTGAGTGATTCTACACCATTTTGCATCGGTATGGCAATAGTACAATCACATTCACTCATTATATATTTTTCAACTCCTTTGGCTTCAGTCCCAAATACAAAACAAGCTTTTGGATTATACACTACTTTTGATATATTTTCACCACCTAAAGAGTCAAAGCAGTATAAAGAAAATCCAATCTCTTTAAGTCTACGTAAAGAATCAATGAATTTATCTTGTATCAGTTTTATTTGATAATTATATCCTGTTGATATTTTTGTTACGGCTGGCGAATAAAAATTTTTGAAATTCTTAGGTATTAAAATAGCATCAACTCCAAAAGCATATGCCGTTCTGATCATTGATCCAATATTATATTCATAGTCTAAACTGGGAAAAGCGACGATTGTACTATGTCTTAATTTTATTGAATCCTGAATAAAATCATTTAAACTAACAATATTTCTTAGTTTTGGATCTATAAATAAGAAAAAATTAATATTTCTTCTATGTAAATTCAATCTTTTATTTAGATATCTTATTAGTTTTGAGGAATAAATTATAAATATGTTATTTTTTTTCAAGAAGTCAATCGCGCTTCTTATTTTAGATGATCTGATATTATCTGATGAAACAACAAAATGTATATACTTCAAAAATGCAGGAAGATTATCATGAATAGCATTATTACCAACGATTACACAGTTTGAATCTATGAGAGAATTGATTTCCGAGAGAGAAATACCGTTATTAGAAATTTTCATTATTTAGTCTCTGAAGTCGCAGAATCACTATCACCCAAACTACTTTGCGAATCCCGCATATCAGATAACGGTTCAATTTTTTTTACATTTGAATAATGTATAGGATGTACTACATATACAAAATTCTCATTAGAATGTTCTCCTTTTTTAACAGCTCTTTTTTTAACATTTATTCCATCAATATATACAAGACTATTTTTTCGGTCAATTCGATTGACTATACCAATCTTACCTTTGTATGCGCCACTCATGACTTTTACAGTATCGCCTTTTTTAATTTTTGCCGCCATAGTTATGGTTTTACAATAATTCTGGTGCTAAACTAGCTATTTTGTTATATCCTTTATCTTTTATTTCCCTAGCTATTGGCCCAAAAACTGCTGTACCTATTGGTTCACCTGCTTTATTAATGAGCACAACTGCATTATCATCAAATTTTATGTATGTCCCATCTTTTCGTCTAAATTCTTTTTTTGTCCTGACAATTACTGCATGACATTTTTGATGATCTTTCACATTGCCATCAGGATTCGCTCCTTTAACCACACCTGATACTCTATCCCCAATTCTGCCAAATTTTTTATTCGATCCTCCTAAAACTGTTATTACTTCAAAATACTTTGCACCAGAGTTATCAGCAACTTTTAATATTGTATTTAATTGAACCATAGACGTTTTACTTTTTCTCTATTACTTTAAACCTAATTAATTTTGACAAAGGTCTACATTCTTCTACTACAACAACATCACCTTCTTTTATACTACCTAATTCATTTCCTGCGTATAGTTTTGTGTATTTGGTAATTATCTTCTTATACTTTGGATGAGGCACTTTGCGTTCTACTCTTACAACAACAGCCTTAGTCATTTTATTTGAAACTACTACGCCTTCGAATTTTTTTCTCTTTTTTTCATTAGTCATGTCTACTTATTAATTAATTCTAATTCTTTTAAAATAGTTTTTATTCTAGCAATCAATTTACGTTTGTTTCTATAATTATTGATATTATCAGAATTAGTAACCCCGGATTTTAATTGTATACGCAACTTCATAAGATCTGCTCTTTCAGAACTCAAAAGAGAAAGTAATTCTTCTCTTGGCATTTTTCGCAACTCATTTATCTTATACATAATTTATTTCTTTAATAGTATTTTCGTCTTAACGCCTAGTTTAGACTGAGCAAGTGTAAGAGCTTTTATGCCTAATTCACTGTTTACCCCTCCTATTTCAATAAGAACTCTGCCGGCCTTTACTGGTGCTACGTATGCTTTTACGGGACCTTTTCCACTACCCATACGAGTACCTGCTCCCTTGGCAGTAATGGGCTGATCTGGAAAAACTCTAATCCATACTTTTGCAGTCCTTTTTGTAGTATTTGCTATTACTCTTCTTACTGCTTCAAGCTGATTTGGAGTAACATACTCATTTTCCAAAGCAACCAAAGCCATATCGCCATACTCTATATTTACGCCTGATGTAGAGTTTCCTTTAAGTTTTCTTAAATGAGTAACTCTATATTTTGTTTTTCTTGGTGCGATCATAATAATTTATATTTCTCCTTTATAAATCCAAACTTTTACACCATACATTCTATCAACTAAAACTTCCTTAAATGCATAATCAATTTTTGATCTCAATGTCGTTAACGGCAATCTACCTCCTTTGATTTCTAATATCTCAGCTCGTGCCTGTTTTATAGGACCAAGCCCTTTTACCATAATTCTAGCACCTTTTGCTCCAGATGCTTCAATCCTATCTAATTGCTGCTTCATGGCAACTTTTACAGGAACACCCTTTTTCAAAGAATCTACTATATTTTGGGCAACAATATTTGCAGACAAATATGGTTGTTTAACTTCGTAAACATTTACTTTAGCGTCCACTCCTACTTTTGATTTTATTTCCTTTTCCATTTGCTCTATTCCAACGCCATTCTTACCAATAGCGAGACCTGGTCTACCAACATACAAATCGACAGTAACATTATTATCGTTGCGAGAAATTAAAATTTTATCAATGCCCGCTATATATGCATGTTCACTGACTATTTTTCTAATTTTTAAATCATCATGCAAATATTTTGCAAATTTAGCTCTTGTAGCAAACCAAGAAGATAAATGCTTCTCATTTATACCTATTCTATATATTTGTGGTATAACTTTTTTAGCCATTATTAGTTTTTAATTCAATATGTAAATCACTGTATCTTTTAATTCGCATTTTACCACGACCTCTAGCAGCATACAAAATTCGTTTTAATTTTAAAGATGATTCATTCACATAAATTTTATCAATAAATAAATTTTTAGGATCAATATTCGCATTTGCTACAGCAGATTTAAGTGCTTTTAAAATAATAGGAGCACCTTTTTTATTTACATTAGACAAATATTGCATAGCATAATCAACATTCATACCTTTGACTAAGGATACTACTAATCTAAGTTTTCTCGGCGTATAATTTATTTTTTTTACGGAGGCTTTCATACTTAATCTTTATTTACTCTACCAACACTTCCAAGTGTTTTTGCTACTTTACCCTTGGATGCATGTCCCCTAAATGTACGCGTTGGAACAAATTCTCCTAGTTTATGACCAACCATATCTTCTGTAATAAAAATAGGCACATGCTTTCTTCCATCATGTACAGCAATAGTCATACCAACAAAATCTGGAGATATATCGCTTCTACGAGCCCATGTTTTGATAGGCTTTTTATCATTATTCTGTTTTGCAATCAAAATCTTTTTAAGTAATTTTTGATCTACATATGGTCCTTTTTTAAGCGATCTAGACATAATTATTTCTTAATATGCTTTCTTCCTTTTCTATTAGTTATAATAAACTTAGAAAATCTATTTCGTTTTCGTCTTGTGAGCTTCCCTCTGATATTTCCCCAAGGATCACGTGGTATATGCCCAATAACACCTTTTGCTTCACCACCACCGTGTGGATGCGCGTTTGGAGGCATAACCATACCTCTTACAGTTGGTCTTACACCACGCCACCTATTTCTTCCAGCTTTACCTAAAACCTCATTTTTTGCATCCGGATTTGAAACAACTCCTATAGTTGCATAGCAATCTTTTTTAAAAAGTCTTACTTCTTTTGAAGGTAATCTAACTTGTGCATAATCTCCATCAAAACCGAGAAGTACTGCACTAGTACCAGCAGAACGAACTATAGTACCTTTACTATTTGGTGTTAATTCAATATTAAAAATTTGCTGTCCTACAGGTATATTTTTTAAAGGCATAGAATTGCCTATATCAGGACTCACATTCTCTGCAGTTATAATTCTATGACCGATATTTACATTATGCGGAGTTATTATATAGCGTTTCTGTCCATTATCATAAACAACTAAAGATATGAAAGCGTTCCGAAACGGATCATACTCTATAGTTGTTATTGTCCCATATATATTTCTTACCGATCTTTTAAAATCAACAATTCTGTACTTACGTATTAATCTTCCTCCTTTGTGCCTTGTAGTTACCTTTCCACCGCTTCTACCGGTAGATCCTTTTATTGTTACAGTCAAAGACTTGAGCGGTTTATCTACAGTTAAAACAGATCTATCTACCAAAACCGTTCCTCGTTGTCCTGGTGTTGTAGGTTTTAATACTTTTAATGCCATAACTATCCAATATTTTCAAAAATTTCTAACTTATTTTCCCCTATATTTATATATGCTTTTTTGTATTTAATTCTATTATGTGTCCTCCCCAATAATCTTCCATTTTTTGTTACAAGACCAGTATTTTCTTTTCTTGACGACACAACCCGTACACTCTTAGGATTAATACCATATATTTTGTTGAAGTGATAGGCTATATTTTTTTTTGTTGAACTTCTATCAACGATAAATGTTACAATTCTATTATCTTTATAGAGCTTATATGTTTTTTCCGTGATTAAAGGTTTTATAATTACTTGTTTCATAATCAACTTAACATTTTTTTGAATTCATCTAAGCTAGATTTGTCGACAATAATAACATCCGAAGCACTAATTAGTAAAGGAGATAAAGAATCCGTATCAGAAAAAATAATATTTGAGAATTTTCTACAAGAAACCGGAGGTTCTTGATTCACAACATAAACAATTCTTCTAAATTTTGATACAAAATCCTTATCAAGATTATCCTTATCATTTATGTATACTCTATCATTAGATAGAAGAGTGTACAATAAATTTTTTCTTAGGATTTCTCTTTCTTTTTTATTCAATCTTGCAGATCTCTGAATGGGCTTAGGTCCATGAGCAACCCCACCTCCTCTATGATGTGGCGCCTTAGTGGATCCTTGCCTGGCATAGCCTGTACCTTTCTGTCTATACGGCTTTTTTGAATGACCTTTTACATCAGATACTCCCTTAGTACTTTTAGTATTTTGTGCTGAGTTAATAGAATGTACCCTTACATATTTTGCTAACAGATAATTCATATTTACATCATCCTGCTGTATATTCAAAGTATCAAAAATTCTATTATCAATTGTCTTTATTGATATTTCCATAAGATTTTTACATTATTTTTACAAATGTACCGTACGAACCCGGAATAGATCCTTTAATGAGTAAAAGCTTATTGTCTTCATCGTAATCAACCACCTTAAGGTTTCGTATAGTAACAGCTTTATTACCTGCTTTATTGGCCATTTTGAGACCAGGTAACACACGACCAAATGTAGTACCCGTACCTATAGATCCAGGTGATCTATGTTTATTGCTTTGACCATGAGTTTTTGGGCCACCAGCAAATCCCCATAATTTTACAACCCCTATAAACCCTCTTCCTTTTGATCTTGCTGTTATTTTTACTGATGAACCAACCTCTGGAATCCCCACTTCTTCTACACTTTTTATTGGTAAATAATATTTAGGCACTTCATCACCAAATATACCTTTTTCTGATTTCTTTGGGTGTTTTTTACTTCCTATACCCAAGAATGTACCAGAATTTTTTAGTCCTTGGTATATTTTTGTAGAAACATCAATAATCGTCACTGGTACAACATTACCTTTTTCGTCAAAAACTTGAGTCATTCCTTTTTTAATTCCGATATACATAAGAATTAAATTAATTTGGATTTATCACTTTTATATCCACAGATACTCCAGTTGGCAAAACAAGACTTTGTAAACTCGAAACTGTCTTAGAATTAGAGTCAATTATATCAATCAATCTGCTGGAAATTCTTTGTTCAAATGTCTCTTGTGATCTTTTATCAATAAAAGACGATCTTATCACCGTCCACTTCTTTATTCTAGTGGGCAGAGGAACGGGTCCTCTTACTTTTGCCCCTGTTCGTATTACAGTTTCAGCAATTTTCTTACAAGCAGATTCAATTAACCCGGGATCGTAAGCCTTAAGTTTTATACGAAGTATCTGCATGATTATTCAATAATTTTGGTTACTATACCAGCACCAACAGTTTTTCCTCCCTCCCTTATAGCAAATCTCATCCCTTCTTCCATAGCTACAGGCTCAATCAATGTTATCTCCATGGTTACATTATCACCAGGCATTGCCATCTCAGAATTCACTAATTTGACTTCTCCTGTAACATCAGTTGTTCTGATATAAAATTGTGGGCGATATCCAGTTACAAATGCTGTATGTCTTCCACCTTCTTCCTTTTTTAAAACATAAACTTCGGCAACAAATTTCTTGTGAGGTGTAATACTTCCTGGTTTTGCAAGAACCATACCTCGCATCACATCATCCTTTTCAATACCTCTCAAAAGTACTCCAACATTATCACCTGCAACACCCTCATCCAACTGTTTTCTAAACATTTCCACACCAGTGACGACTGATTTATTGTCCTTACCAAGACCGATAAGTTCTACTGTATCTCCTACCTTCACCACTCCTCTTTCAATACGACCCGTAACAACCGTACCTCGACCTTGTATCTGGAATACATCTTCAATTGGCATCAAGAATGGTTGATCAACTGCCCTTTCTGGTGTTGGAATTACGGTATCAACTGCTTCCATGAGCTCAAGAATTTTTTGTGACCATTCTCCAACCGTTGTTTCTTCAAGAGCTTTGAGAGCTGAACCACGAACAAATCTAGTTTCATCAGGATTATAACCATATTTCTTAAGTAACTCTGCAACTTCCTCTTGTACAAGATCAATCATCTCTGGATCATCTACCATATCACACTTGTTCAAGAATACAACGATTCTTGGAACACCAACTTGTCTTGCCAAAAGTATATGTTCTCTTGTTTGAGGCATTGGACCATCTGTTGCAGCAACAACCAATATTGCACCATCCATCTGAGCAGCACCAGTAATCATATTCTTGATGTAATCGGCATGTCCCGGACAATCAACATGTGCATAGTGTCTATTGGCTGTTTCGTATTCTACATGAGTAGCATTGATAGTAATTCCTCTAGCTTTTTCTTCCGGAGCTTTATCGATTTGATCTACTCCCAAATTCTCTGCTGCATACCCTGCTCTTGCCAAAACAGCAAGAATTGCTGCTGTCAATGTAGTTTTTCCATGGTCTACGTGACCTATTGTACCCACATTAACGTGAGGTTTTGTTCTCTGAAATGTTGCCATAGCCTTTTATTTTATATTAATCCTCGTGAATATACAAGATAAATTATATTTTGTCTAGTGCTTATGTGCTGTCGATTTACAATTAGTTAATTATGTTATAACAAATACCATTTAAAGACAATCCTAAATAATTTAAAAATGATTACTTAAGAATTCTAGTTCACAAATTAATTTTAATTTAATACAAAATTAAGAATAACCAATAGGAATAAGAACTCGCGAGTTATTATGATGAATTCAATTTACTTTAATATAAAAAGTTTTATACAGTACAATATTAGTTACTAGTATTTACTTTAAACATGCTTGTGAATTTTATTAAATAAATCTTTATAATTAAAAAATGTAATATTTAATTTTCATATTTTCATATATTTAATGCTAATTTAATTAAAAAATAATTAAAATTTATAATAATTCTATCCTGTATAGCATCACTTAATACCAGAAATAATTATCTATTAAGCAAAGTAAGATAATCCACTAAATGTTTTATTCCAAATTAGGCGATTCTAAAATAACATCTTCTACAGATGCTCCAGGAGGCACCATAGGAAACACCATATCTTCTTTTTGAACAATTATTTCTAGGAGATAACCTTTATCAGACTGTACTAATTCAATCAACCCATCTTTTAACTGAGATTTGGAATCAATTCTTCGTCCTTTGATACCATAGGCATCTGCTAGTTTTACAAAATCTGGATTACACATATTAGTATAGGCATATCGTTTATCAAAAAACATTTCTTGCCATTGTCTAACCATGCCTAAAAATCCATTGTTCAAAATTATTATCTTCACTGGTATATTTTCATAGGCGATAAGCGCCAGTTCTTGCATGGTCATCTGAAATCCTCCGTCACCAATAACGGCTATAACTTCTTCATCAGGCCTTGCTAATTTCACTCCAATTGCTGCTGGAAGGGCAAATCCCATAGTACCTAATCCACCTGATGAAAAAAAGCTATTAAATCTATTAAACTCGTAATATCTTGCTGTTATCATTTGATGTTGCCCTACATCGGCTACAATATTAGCATGGCCATCTGTAATATCTGAAAGCAACTTAATAACTTCTGCCATCAAAATATTATCACCTGCGGGATTAGTTTGATTTTTAATAACTTTTTCTGTTTCGATAGAATACAATTCACTAAATCTATCAAACCAAGTTTTTCTGTCTTCAAATTTGATATATTTATTTAGTTGTTTCAATGTAGTTTTTAAATCTGCATTAATACCAATTGTTGCTGTTACGTTACGGTTGATCTTGGACTTTTCTATGTCAATGTGAATTACCTTGGCATTTGGCGCATATTTTTTTAGATTACCAGTCACTCTATCATCAAATCGCATACCTAATGCTATAAGCAAATCGGCTTCATTTGTAAGTTTATTAGGTGCATAATTGCCATGCATTCCCAAAAAACCCACATAGTTTGGATGAGCTTTAGGAAGTGCTGATAAACCATGCAACGTGCAAGCAAATGGCAAGTGTCCTTTTTCTAATAATTCTTTTATTTCCTCGTGTGCATTAGAAATGATTGCTCCATGGCCTACCAATACCAAAGGTCTTTGCGATGTATTAATCAATTCTGTGGCTTCTCTGATCAAATTATCATCAATTACATGACTTTCTTTTGGAATCTCAAAATGTAATACTTCCGACAAATTTACCTTTGCTGTTTGCATATCTTTGGGTATATCTATAAGTACAGGACCGGGTCTTCCACTAGTAGCTATATAATAAGCTTTTTCAAAAACACATGGTATCTCTCTAGGATCTCTGATCTGATAATTCCATTTCGTAATAGGCTTAGTCACATTTATAATGTCCGTTTCCTGAAAAGCCTCAGTGCCGATCAAATGCGTTGCTACCTGACCTGTGATACATATGACAGGGACAGAATCCATCAGAGCGTCAGCAATACCGGTAACCAAATTTGTGGCTCCAGGACCAGATGTTACAAATATAACGCCAACTTTTCCACTAGCCCTAGCATAACCTTCCAAGGCATGAATACCTCCCTGCTCATGTCTCGGAACATAATGCTTTATCTTTCCTTGTGTTTCATATATGTAAAGTGCATCATGTACAGGCATTATAGCTCCACCGGGATAACCAAAAATCATATCAATACCAAGATCAACGATTGTCTGAGCTACTAATTCTGCACCAGTTTTGGTATTGTTTGTACCACTTGACATAGCAATTTAATAAATAGATCAAATTTTGAGGATAAATACCTTTTTATCACAAAATTTATTTGTTTGCAATATATTTGTATATATATCGATTAATTACTACAAAAGATTTAAATTTTTTATAATAATTTTAGTGAAAAATCAAATCAGGTTAATAAATCTATTTCAGAAGGTTGATAAAAAATTAAAGAAAATCGAATATCGATTGCCATTTATCAAAATACCTACCTTTGTTCCAAGAACTGATAATACGGACGCAAACTTTTTTGATAGTTTACTGAATACGCAGGTAGGAAAACAGTACAGAAATCAAGAATTTGTCGGGATAAATACACTAGCTGCATCACCTCATACACTTGATATGATGGAATATCAGGGAAATTTAATCCCCTCCCAACTAATCATCTGGTGGTTTGAAAATACCGATTCAGGTCCTCAAAGATGCAATATATTGGATTTAGCTAGAAAGGATAATGAATCGATAAGAAGCTGCACAAAAATGATAGCGGATCAGATCTATGACGCCATACAAATAATGTATGAGTATTATAAAGATTCTATCCACCAGAACTTGCACATCTATGGAATGATAGGTCACGCTGATCACTACACCAGAAACAGATATGGCCTGTCACGCGGATGCCAAAGCGCTCCTGATGGACATTTTCATGTAACTTATATTGATGAAGCTACTATTCAAAAAAATCTAATTAACAAAATTCCAACACCTGATGAACTACTAAAACATATAGGAATATTTAATGAGATTTTTTATATATACAACAATAACATCATAACAAACCTAATACGTAAATCCACAGGCCATAATGCCAAATTTATACGAGATATTATTTGTGAACCGAACCAAGTGAGTTTTACACATAAGATTTCAATTTATTATACAGATCCTATCCCAATCAGGGATGTCCTTTTTGAGCTTATCAACATGGTCGGATTATTCTCTGATATTTATGATATATCACTCCGGAAAAACATCGAATACCACACATCAAAAAAAACAAATACGTAACTCGATAAAACAGGAAATAATTAGATCAGTAATAGAAAAAATAAATTACATTCATCAAGATATTCATGACTCAGAGCTAATTCATATTGCTACCAACTTGACAGAATTTGCATTGTATTTCAAGCCTACCTACAGACAAATATTAACATATTATCAAAATCATACATTAAAAGAAAAAATAAGAATAACCAAACAAAAATTTAAGAAGAAGGAATTAAAAATAAAAAACAAATTGATTCAAAAATATAAACTAAGTGAGATAATGGTCGACAGTTACCTAAAGCTCTTATCAGAACGGTTTTCAGATAATTTACCAGTGAACAATATAAACTCAGGCACCTTTTCTCTAGCTGTAGAATTTAAAGAAATTTCTGCAATAAATAGACATATTTTTATAAAGAATCTTAATTTATATCCAAGATTTGGGACGAGTAAAGGGGTTTTGGAGGATGAAAAGAAAGTTATATTTAGCAGGTAATAATAAATTCTACTCATTCACATATATCAACATAATAAAATTTAGACAAATAAATGTCTAAAACAAGAAATATACATTTTAATAAGCTAAAATAGAATTCATGTCCATCTACACCCGCACAGGCGATAGTGGTTTTACATCACTTGCCAGTGGAAAAAGAGTAAAAAAGGATAATCCTCGTATTGATCTATGTGGAGAAATTGATGAGTTTAATTCGCATCTTGGTTATCTAAACTATCTATTATCTAGAGAAAAAACTGGTCACGAAGTGATATCAAATATTCGTTGGATTCAGAGTATTCTTTTTGATATAGGCGCTGAAGTAGCAGGATTTGATCAAGCATCTATCGATAACAATGACATCATACATATCGAAAAGTCTATTGATAAAATAGAAGGTCAGCTACCAAAACTCACAAACTTCATTTTACCTGGTGGTTGTGAGGCTGCTAGCCATACACATATCTGTCGCGCTGTCTGTCGTCGAGTTGAAAGAAAAATAGTAAAAATAAATGTAAAAAGGGAGATAATCAGAAAAGAGATATTGATCTTTTTTAATAGATTATCAGATTATCTTTTTGTTTTGGCTAGATATCTGAATTTATTAAATGGCAAAGAAGACGTAAAATGGGAGAAGCAAGATAAAAATGAAACACTACAGAAACAAGGATCTGTGTAAGATAAATACTTTTCATTTACACACGAGGGCACGTGAATACATGATAATTGATGATATTAAAGATTTAGCGACCTTAGATCTAAATCGGAAATATTTTATTCTTGGCGGTGGATCAAATATTCTATTTGTCAATGATTTTGACGGATTGGTTATTCATAACAAAATAAATGGTATCAAGGTAACTAAAGAAGTCAATAATTACATTTATCTATCAATAAATTCCGGCGAGTCGTGGACTAAACTAGTAAAATTTGTTACCAAAAATAACTGGGGAGGCATAGAAAATCTTGCTTATATACCAGGGACAGTCGGCGGAGCACCTATACAAAATATCGGGGCCTATGGTGTAGAAATCGCAGAATCTGTAGAATACGTAAAGTGCTTTGATCTGATTAACAGAAAATTTCTCGTCTTAACGAAGGATGAATGTAATTTTGGATACCGAGACAGCATATTCAAAAAAGAATTAAAAAATAAAGTATTCATAACAGAAATTGGTCTAAAATTAACGATAAAAAAACATAATTACAAACTAGACTACGCAGGAATCAAAGAAGAAATAGAACGAAGAAAAATACAAAAGATATCACCTGAAGTAATAGCAAATATAATTACATATATCCGTCGCAAAAAATTGCCCAATCCAAATAAAATCGGCAATGCTGGGAGTTTCTTCAAAAATCCAGAAATAGAAAAAAACTTGGCGAATAAACTATTAAAAGAATATCCCAATATGCCCACTTATCCAACAAATACAGAATCTCTTGTCAAAATACCTGCCGGATGGCTAATAGAACAATGTGGACTAAAGGGTTATGTACACAAAGGAGCAGCAGTACATCAAAATCACGCCCTAGTTCTGGTGAATAAAAACAATGCAACAGGTAGAGATATCCTAGAGCTTGCCAATATAATCAAAAAAAATGTCAAAAATAAATTTGATATAGAATTGGAATATGAAGTAAATATAATTATCTAATCTCTTACGTCATATACCCTCACTCTTCCATAGACTGCATCTTCCGATGTATAAACCAGTTTATAATTTGCTCTAAATATAGATTCATTGACTTCAAATAAATCATTATTCAATACTGCAGAATCTATAATGACATAGTCAATATCATTATCATCTAAGATTTTTCTCAATTCTTTTATATCTGATGCCGAATAAATTGATTGTAAAATTTTCTCTCTACCATAAGTATCGTATCCTGCCGACCATGCAAAATAGGGCCATGCTGCAAAATAATATCTACCCGCATAACCCACAGGATATACCGTCACATAACCGGTTACAAATACAGCATCCCGCTCTGTATTCTTTGTTATCCACTTATAAAATTCATTGTTCAAATCAAACTTAATAGCATATTTTTTATTATTCAAATTTACAAAGGCAATAAAATCTAAAATACCCGTAAATATATAGGCTAAGATTAGAACGACAACAATAAATTTAGTTATATATTTTGATCTGGACAACCTATAAAAGAAATAGACGATAAATATATTTAATAAAACGACCGATATCAATATATATTTATGGTTGATATTTATTTCGACAGCAAGATTGGTTGTAAAGGCAAAAAGAAATGGCATTAGAAATGAGATAATTATTATTCTGTAGGTTGCATTCTTAAATATAAGTAAAATAACAACAATTAACGCAAAAACTCCCAATAAATCCCAAATAAATTTAATCACATATGGAATAATGTTAGAAAGATACAAAAAAGCCTCAAACCAATCCTTCTTGACGATTAGTTGATGTAGATTATATTGGATATCATATGGTATATCCGCTAGATAACCAAATTTAATGATAGTTTCTGTATTGGTCTCTACATTACTACCAATAAAAAAATTTACTTGTAAAAAGAATAATATACAGGTCAAAATTATCAATGTGACTAATCTGAGTTTATATCTAGAAAACAGTGTAAGCACTGATAAAATCAACAATGTAGAGATTAAGACTGCACCGTTCCAAAAACCGGATAATCCTAAAATAATACCCAAGACAAAGTAAATCCATAAATCTTTTGGAAACCAAGCAGATTTTGTAAGAAACAAATCTCTTATTAAGATTTTTATTTTATTAATAGAAATTGTATTCTGTAATTTATACCTTAACTTTCTCCAAAATATCAACATATCTCTAATTACAAATATCAATATCAAAAGCATTATACTCATCCCAAAGCTAAGATGACGCTGATTTGCATATACATTTATGTTGTACAACCCCCATATTTCATTCTGTGTTTTACCCATGAAAAAGTCTGTATTTATAATACCTTCTAGTACACTATCAATTTCTTTATCATTCATGACCAGTGGATTCGTAAATTTATTTTTAATTTCTAAACCTTTTGTCAGATTTCCACCATCAATATATTGATAAAGCTCGTTTACATAATAAAACCCGCCCATCCCTGTACGAAAAATAAAAAATAAAATAACAAGAGTTGAAATTAATTTTTTACCAAACAAAAGAGTTGATAATGCATAAAGAAGCATTAGGAATGAAACCAGAGAAAGAATACTCGGCACGTTTACAGCCCAGTCCAGAGGCAAACCAAAGATCTCTAAATTTGCTACCATAAATTGAAACATAAAGTGATACCTAATAGTCGGTTGATCTTGATAAAAAAACGGATATCTTGTCGGTATGTTATCCCCAAAGGAGAAAGAACGAATCATTGTTATATGAGCCGACATGTCCGAATAGACGCTCGGTCCCATCAAAATTGTGTCATCCTCTATTCTGAAAGAATAAAACATTAAAAAACTAGCAAAAATAAAGAAAAAAAGAATCATTAATATTTCATGCAAGTTCTTTTTTAAATACCCAACGATATTGGATCGAATCAATTTAATAGTTGTTTGCAAGCAATTTAACGATCTTTTATATTTTATAAATTTTATCAGTTGATCTCTATATACAAATAAAGACAAAATTATCAAAAAGACTATAAAAATAATATTAGAAATCAGGATTTTATTATTTGCACCTTGTAGCAGATAAGCCAAAGCATAAACAATCCAATTGGAAATAAGAGTTCCGATTAGAAAACTTGCAGGAAATAACAAAAACCATTTGTCTATACTTACTTTTTTATCCAAAATTGAATAGCATTTAGTAATACGTTCGATCTTTAAAAATTTTGTTACAACAATATAACCTAACCAAAACCAAATACTAATTAGGATAAATGCCAACATAAAATTATACTTTTTCTAAAATAATATATTTGGGCCGACGTTTTATCTCATTATAGATCTTGGCTATATAAATACCTAAAATACTAAGATTAAGTAATATAGCTATAGTTGATATGATTATAAGTAAAATAACAGTGGTAAAACCTTCAACAGAAAATCCAATTAGCCATCGCAAAAATGTCTCAGCAGATAAACAAATCAAAAATACAAAAAAAATTACAGTAAATATTACACTTAATTGAAGGGGTAACGTGGTAAAAGGAATTATGGAATTATATACCATATTTAAATAGTTTTTAAATGTCCATTTACTAGATCCTACTATGCGATTTTGTACCTTAAATGGTAAAGAAAGTTTAGGAAAACCTAAAGTCTCGACAATTCCTCTAAAAAATACGTTACTTTCTTCATGCTGCAATATTACATCAACTACCTGCCTGTCCAGAAACTTGAAATCAGAATTTCTTTTTAGATCAAAACCTGTAAAAATCTTTAAAATAACGTAAAATAAATTAGCAAAAAATTGGTATATTTCATCTTTTGATGGATCATTATTTTCCTTGATTCCTTCGACAATTTTATATCCAGTAGTCCAATATTTATACATGTCCAATATCATATTTGCAGGAAACTGCATATCTGCATCATAAACTACAACAGCATCTCCACTAGCCGCCTTTAATCCTGCAAATATTGCATTATCTTTTCCATAGTTTTTACTAAATCTTATACCCACAACATGTTTATATTTTTCTTTCAGCTGCTTTATCCGCACCCATGAATCATCAGTGGATCCATCATCCACAATAACTATTTCTTTTTTAAACTCAGCATCAGATAAAGCTTTTTCTAAATTTTCAATAGTAATATCTAACTGCCCTGATTCGTTATAGGCTGGTATTATGATAGAGACTTTTTTCATAATAATTAAATTAGATTTTATTTAAAAATTACTTTTTTGTACATAAAAAAATTCCAGAAAATTAGAATGAACATCACTAGAAATTTAGATAGAGAATAGTTTAAGTCGGTTGATGATAAATTGAAAATATCTAAAATAAAACTTAAAAAATAAGATAAAACAATAATCAAACCCGAAGAAGCGAAGTAATTAAACAAAAATAGCAAAGTATATTTAGAAAAATTACTCATCATAGTATCTTTCGATTTATTAAAAACATACTTTTGATTACCGATAAATGAAGTAATCAGTCCCAATATCATACCGATGAAATTGCCAATGATACTAGACATTTCTCTGTTCGAACCAAAATTAATCAAAACGAAAAACACAACATTATAGGCCCCAAAATCTACAAAAAAAGATATTAATCCTGTCAGAATGTAAGTGAAAAATTGTTCATATCTAGTTTTGAAAATCGCTTTAAGAAAACTCATAACTTACATTGATAAAATATTGTAATACAAAATATTTATCACTAAAAAACCAAATCAATAAAAAGATAATTGCACTTTCAGAAATTCATTTCAGATCAATCAGATAAATAAAATCAAATTAAGTGGTGCCGGAGGAGGGACTCGAACCCTCACGCCTTTGCAGGCAACGGATTTTAAGTCCGTAGCGTCTACCATTCCGCCACCCCGGCACGTTTAAGTATTTTATAACAAAATTTTGTCTAATACAAACTTTACTGTTGTATCAGCAAATGATCAAAGTTAGGTGGATTAGATATATATTAATATGTACACAGTAAATAATATGAGTATCTTGATATATATAAACAAAAATGCTATTAATTAGTTGCTATGGCACAAATAAATTTTGGTGGTGTCGTAGAAGAAGTCATCACCAAGAAAGAATATCCACTAGAAAAAGCAAAAGAAACATTAAAAGATGAGGTAATAGCCATAATAGGCTATGGAGTACAAGGTCCAGCACAAGCTCTTAATCTGAGAGATAATGGATTTAATGTTATTATTGGTCAAAGAAAAGGAACTCCATCTTGGGAAAAGGCAGTTGCTGATGGTTGGGTTGAAGGAAAAACCCTTTTTGAAATAGAAGAAGCAGCAGAAAAAGGTACAATCATATGCTACCTCTTATCTGATGCCGGACAAATCGAGGTATGGCCCAAAGTGAAAAAGTATCTTACTGATGGAAAAGCATTGTGTTTTTCTCATGGCTTTGGTATAACATTTTCTAAATATACAAAGATAATTCCTCCTAAAGATGTAGATGTAATTTTAGTAGCGCCAAAAGGAGCTGGAAGGTCTGTAAGACGACATTTCTTAGAGGGAAAAGGTATCAATGCATCGTTTGCTATCTATCAAGACGCTACAGGCAAAGCCAGAAATAGAGTTATAAGCATTGGTATCGGTATAGGTGCAGGATATCTTTTCCCCACTACATTTGAAAAGGAAGTATATTCTGACCTTGTCGGTGAGAGAGGTGTTTTGATGGGAGCAATGGCCGGTATCATGGAGGCCCAGTACGAACTATTTAGAAAAATGGGGCATTCACCATCCGAAGCATTTAATGAGACAGTAGAAGAAGCAACACAAAGTTTAATTCCTTTAATAGCTGAAAATGGAATGGATTGGATGTTTGCTAATTGTTCGACAACCGCACAAAGAGGAGCTTTGGACTGGAAAGATAGATTTAAAAAGGCAGTAATGCCAGTGTTTAAAGAACTTTATAGATCAGTAGCATCTGGAAAAGAAGCTCAGAGAGTAATTAGAAAAAATAAACAAAAGAATTACAGAGAAAAACTAAATGCGGAGTTAGCAAAAATGAGAAATTCTGAAATGTGGCAAGCTGGTGAACAGGTGAGAAAATTAAGACCAGAAAATCAAAAAGAATAATAAATAAAAATGTCACTGAATCCTGGATTTCAACAGATACAACAAAAAGGAAGTAAAATACTTACACAAAGTCTTCATATGCTGCCAGCCCTGTCTTTGATGATAGGTGCTGGTGTCATCAATAGTGTTCAAGATAAGGACAAACCATTTATCACTGTTATCAATTCGTTTACAAATCATATTCCTGGTCACGCACATCTCAGGGAACTTGGCGATATCATAGTCAAAAAGTTAAAAGAAAAAGGATTCAACGTATGGTATTGTAACTGTCTCTTATACACATCTGAC
>JAOAGR010000003.1 GCA_026415655.1 Candidatus Dojkabacteria bacterium | reverse complement strand
TATATAAGAGCGATTGCAATGAATGGTGATCTGACTAATAGCGAGCCAGGTCCATATGCCACATTTCCAACTGGAAATTTATACCTAACACTGAATCTAAGCACTCAAAATATAAATTTAATAGGAATAAATACTCACAGTACCACATTAAGTAATTATGTTGATGTAGACATAGAAACAAATAATCAATACGGATACAACCTTTATGTACAAAGCCAAGGTGATAATACAAATGCAGGATTATATTCTTCCTCTAAGACTTTTCTAATTCCATCAAATTACTCAGGCAATTTAAACAGTGTAATAGGAACAAACAGATACGGCATTGGGGCAGCCAAAATATCTGGTCCTGGCACTGTTGCCAATACGTATGATGAAACACTTACAGGCAGGAACTCAACATATGTAGGACAATTGAGTACAGCACCAACGTTATTTTCTTCATACAACGATCCACATAGTAGCGGAAATCCAGATGTGATCAGAACTCGAGCGAAAAGCAACGTCGCCGGTGATACGCCATCATCTAATGACTACAATGATATTTTGACATTTACTGCACAAGCTATATAAATTTTAGAAGATATGCGAGGAAAGCTACTCATCCTTGTTTATAGCGTCTTAGTAGTATTGTCACTTATTATTCAATTACAATATGAAGTTATTAAAGCAGAATCAAATACTCATGAAGAATCAAATAATTCTCAAAATAATACAGAAAATAAAAATAATGATAATAGAATCACCATAAGTCCTGCAAAAATTTATAAAAGATTAAAAAAAGAATCAGGATTTAATGAAAAAATAGATATTTCTACAAATTTAGAAATAAATGATATCGCTATAGAAATTTTCAAAAAGGAATCCTTTCACACAAATAACTATGTAGAGATAAATCTACCTGGCGATTTGATCAAAATCACCACAAGTGCCGATAAAAAAACAATTGATATTTTTGTTGATACAAACAAGCTCAATACACCACTAAATATTTACAAACTTACAATTTTAGTAAACACCAAATCCGAAAATACCAATCTAAAAACAAAATTTGAAATACCAATAATAATTAACATCACCGATCTCAGTTTAGAGGACAATCAAAAAATATATCCCAAGTTTAAACTACATCAAATAAACAAAATCAACTTTAACAATAAAATCGATTACCGATTAGAAATTATAAATCCTCACGAATATATATTTCTATTAGGAGGGGAAGTAATAATCAATGATAACCAAGACAAAATACTAATTAAATCTAGTATTCGCGAAAGCCCTGAATTAGATTTTTATCCACGCCAGTATATTGATTTTAAAAAAAGCTTTGATATTTTTAAAAACACTGATCTAATACAAAGTTTTACGCCCAAACAAATAAAAGTTCATACTTTTATAAATGTTGATGATGATATTTTGGAATTAGAAAAAATTGAAATTTTGGTAATACCAGAAAGTTTTGTTTATTTATTAGTAATAACAATCATATCCTTTATCTCAATAGTTTTATTTATCAAAAAATCCAGACAAAATACAAAAAATAAGAATTAGTGAATCATTTCTTTATAAGCTTTTTGAATAATTCTGAAGTAGCTTGAACACTCTTTGGTATCATTTTATAAAAATCTTTACCATAGATCGTAATAACCTTATATCTATTATGTGGGATGTGAACTTTGATTTTAATTGAGTTTTTCTTGTCCTGTACCAAGAATGTAACAGTAATATCAAAATTATGATTATACTTTTCTAACTTTGCAAACTTAGATCTTACTAAACTTTCCAATTCTGGCGATGAATGTATATTTTCAAATAAAATCTGAAGATTCATGATAACATTTTAGTACTTTATAATCTGTAAGTAAACTGATATGAAATATATACTTTTATTAATGATTAAAATATATCAATATTTATTCTCATTTGACCACGGCATACCAAGTAAAATTTTCCATGGTATAAGAATATGTATACATTATCCCAGCTGCTCTGCTTATGGTTATGAGTCAATAAAAAAATATGGAAGCATAATAGGTAGCTATCTGGCAATAAAAAGAATATTGAGATGTCATCCCCTGACAAAATCAAGATATGATCCCGTACCCGAAATAAGAATCCCCAAGGGATTCGAATTCATAAAAAAAATATGAAGAGATCTTTACCAACAATAGATCTAATACTTCTTATAGTGCCAATTATTCTATCTCTAATCGGTATAATCACACTCTACACATTAACATTACAAGAAAACATAAATACATCCAGATATATCAAAGAATTTCAAAGCCAATCTATTTTTCTTGTTGCATCAATAATACTTCTATTTATATTTATTTTTATGAAATTCGAACTTCCCTATAATCAAAAAAAATTTTTAATACTTATTTTTTTCACAGTATTTTTCTTAAATCTATTTACATCATTTTTTGGTAGTGAAATAAACGGCGTACGCCGTTGGATAAGCATAGGAAGCATTACCATTCAACCATCAGAAATTAGTAAAATTTTTACTATCTACCTAATATCAAGCCTGCTTTCCAACGAACCTAAAAAACAAATTAAAGGATATTCTCTTCAAACCAAGCTTTTATTCTTCTTAAAAAATAATCAAAGCTACATTTTTTCAATATTGATAGTTTTAGGAATAACATTCTCTGTATTTATCCAAAAATCTTTAACCAACACCATAATTATTCTAGTGACCAGTTTAATCATTTTTATATACAATAGTAAAAATAAGTTTATAACAACGACTCTACTTATAAACATAATATCTATGATTTTATTCACTTTAGAAATTAATAACATAGCAAACTTTAATAACACATTTTTTTACATCGGTATGACGACATCTTGTGTACTATTATTTTATTTAATTTACAAGAAAAATCTTTTAAAACTATTCCTGTATACAATATTTATTATCTCAATGACATCAATAATATTTCCTTTTTTATGGAACAATCTTTTAGCAGATTATCAAAAAAATCGGCTTATAAATTTCTTAAATGAACCTAGTGATATTTTTCAATCCAAAACCGCAATAATAAATATAGGAAGTGGTCAGATATTTGGTCAAGGAATAACTCCAATAAGTCTAAATAGAAGCACTCTCACTCCAGAAGCCGCGACTGACTTCATATTTTCAATATATGCTCTACAATTTGGATTTATTGGTACATTGATATTATCAATATTGTATTTAATTCTAATTTGTAGACTCATTTATATGGCATATCAATCAAAACAAAAACAACATTTTTTATTTTTTATAGGATTTGCATTTTTGATTGGAATACAATCAATATTAAATATATCGATGAATATAGGATTAATACCAATCGGAGGTAGTACATTACCATTTATAAGTGCTGGGGGATCATCTTTAGTGACGTTTTTTATTGGAATAGGAATATGCCAAAAAATATACCAAAAAGAAACTGAAAGAAAATTCAAATTTTAGTCTTTTTTTCTAATAACTAGGGCATCCTCTGTCGCTATTAGTACATATTTTCTTTTTTCATTAATTACCTGATTTCCAGCACCTGATATAAATACAGTATCCACACAAGAATCTAGATATTTATTCTCATAAAAATCATAAAAAGTTTTATCAAATCCTCCATTTATGTCGATATAATCATTTGGATAATTTTTATCTTTTTTAATGTAGTCTGATTGTATTCGATATACTTTTAACATTGGTTTTAATCCCAACATCACACATATATCTTTCCACTTCACAAAAATAGCCTCAATCATAAATTTGTCACCTCTAAATTCTGAACTTAACGATAGATTATTATCATTGACCTCTGTTTTATAAAAAATATAATTCTTTGCTAGATTTTTTGATGTATATTTTAGATGAAATGTAGGTATACCGTCCTTGATTACCCTTTCCGATATTTCAATTTCAGCTAATTCTGTTTCTTGTGTAAATACCTGATAGGTATAAAGCCAAGCATTAATCATAAAAAACAAAGAAAAAGTCAATATAATAAATAGAATTAAAATGATAAACAATGTGCCAAATATTAGTCTATTTTTTAATGAAAAGTTTTTGTTTTTACCTGTTTGCTGTTGCATAGAGTTAATTATAGATTAAAGTGTTCTATTTAGCACTTTAATATGATTTAATTACGTGTAAGATAAAAATAATGAATACTCATAAAAAATTTGAATTAGATTATAATTTGCCTGTTGCACAGCATGAAGAGATAATTATAGAAAAACTTAAAACCGCACATAACATAATTATAGTAGGTGATACTGGATCAGGAAAAACTACTCAGATACCATTAATATTAATAAATCAATTCTCTGATGCAAAAATTGTTGTGACAGAGCCACGCAGGATAGCAGCAACATCTCTTTGTGATTATCTTTCACAGTGGACTCTCACTATACCTGGAGATTTAATCGGATACAAAATAAGATTTGAAGAGAAAAAAAGCGAAAATACAAAATTACTTTTTGCAACAGATGGCATTTTACTGAGAGAATGTTTATTTGATCCTTTACTTTTGAAATATGACATCATAATGGTCGATGAGGCACACGAAAGAGGTATTAATACAGACTTTTTAATTGGTTTATTAGTACAAATACAGAACAAACGCAATACTAAAAACTATAAACCACTAAAAATAATTGTTACATCAGCGACATTGGAAGAAGAAAAGTTTATTAAATTTTTCGAAGAAAATGCTATATATCCTCCAGAGATTATAAGAGTACCAGGTCGTAATTATGACGTTGATGCTTATTTATTAAAAGAAGAAGTAAATGATATCTATAAACAGATAGTAACAACTCTAAAATATGTTATCAACAATAGAATACCATCTACTTTCATACATGATGAAACTCTTAGCACAAAAGGAAGTATCGAAAACAATGATGTTTCACATAAACATAACAATATTTTAATTTTCTTACCAGGTAAGAGAGAAATAAATCTGACCAAAAACTTTATTCAAGAACAAATTCGTGATATTGATGTCTTAACCGTACATTCAGAATTACCAATTCAAGAACAAAACGAGATTTTCAAACAAATTACAAGAACGACTGCCATATTAGCAACAAATATTGCAGAGACTTCACTCACTATACCAAATGTCAAATATATTATTGATACAGGACTTATCAAATCAATGGAATATGACACTAATAGTGGAATTAAATCACTAAAAACACATTATCATTCAAAGCATGGAATACTTCAGAGACGGGGTAGGGCGGGAAGAATTTGTCATGGAGTATATTTGGGTTTATTTACAAAAAGTCAATACAACAATTTTTTAGAATATTCTATCCCAGAAATCTTACGATCCAAACTTAATGAAATAACTTTGTTACTAATATCTTTAGGAATAAAAGAAATAGAGAATTTTCATTTTATAGATAAACCCAAAAATTCATTTATCAAGAAATCTATCGAAGAGTTGGTATTTATTGGTGCTATAACTAAAAAAAGAATAATAACAGACAAGGGACTAAAATTGTTATCAATGCCATTAGATCCATTTATTGGTAATATAATATTAGAGGCTCAAAATGAAGGTATTGTATACGAAATATGTACTTTAATTCCATTTTTCGATTCTAAACCATTATTTTATGAACTAAATGAGACAATATTGAGTAAAATATATGAAAAATATATTGATAAATTTAATAGTCAAGAAGAATTAGTAGATCATATATGCAGAAGTAGAGAAAGTATAATAAATCCAAAATCAGACTATCTAACCTATATTAAATTAATAAACAAGCTATCTTACCACAATTATTCTACAGATTGGTGTGATCTTTATGGTGTGAATGGTGAAGCACTATTAGAGTGTATTAAGATACGTGATGATCTGCTCAAACTAGCTGAAGAAAATAATATTCATATTAATAAAAAGATTAATTTTTATTCACAGAAAATAGATTTTGTTCTTTTTAAAACACTCAAACATAATTTACTTATCAAAATTGGCAAAAATAAATTTAAGGCATTAAACCATAAAAATATGGTTGTAAAAATAAATCCAGGCAGTGTCTTATATCAGAATACGAATACAAATTTACTAATTACAAATGAGATCATTCAAATAGATGATATTTATCAGTATTCACCATCTTATAGTGTACGTATAGCTCATTCTCTTGATATAAAAATAATTCAGAAATTATCTCCAAAACTTTATCAAAAAATAATTAGACAGAAACTAAACAAAAAACATAATAAATTGTACATTAGAAATAAAAAAAGATACAAAAATAGCTCAAGAAGAAAATATAGACATTAATATGGTATAGGAAATCTCTTATTTAGTTCAGCAATTTCATGTTTTATTCTGTTTTTCAATTTATCATCTTTAGGATTCTTACATATTTTTATTATGCATTCAGCTAAAAACTCCACCTCTTTTTCTTTGTATCCTCTAGTAGTAATAGCTGGAGTTCCAATACGAATTCCACTGGGATTTACTGGAGAACGTGTATCAAAAGGTATAGTACTTTTACTCACAGTAATACCAGCCTCATCTAAAGCTTCTTGTATAGTCTTTCCCGAATACCCAAATGATTTAACACTGTCAAATATAATCATATGATTATCAGTGCCACCTGTATACATTATTATCCCATTATCTCTGAAAACCTTTTCAAATACTTTTGCATTATTCACTATTTGTTTTGCGTATTCCTTGAAAGACTCCTGCAATGCCTCGCCAAACGCTACCGCCTTTGCATATATCAAATTCATTATTGGACCTCCTTGAATGCCAGGAAAAACAGCCCTATCAACAAGAGTGGGTAAATTTTTTATACTTTTTTTAACTTTTTTCAATGGATTACTAACTTTACCCTTTGAAAGAATTAACCCTCCTCTAGGTCCTCTTAATGTCTTATGAGTCGTACTAGAAACAACATGAAATCCAAAATCAAAAGGATTTCGCATAATTCCTGCAGATATCAATCCTGCAATGTGCGCAATATCGGCCCATAGCATTGCACCGATTTCTTTTCCGATCTCTGCAAATTTTGCATAATCGATATCTCGCGGATATGCTGAATAACCAACTAAAATCATCTTAGGTCTATGTTTAATCGCCAAATCTCTTATTTGATCAAAATCAAACTGTCCAGTTTCAAAATCTTTGACCGTGTAACGTACAAAATTGTAAACCTTAGACATAAATGTAACTGGACTTCCATGAGTCAAATGGCCACCATGAGATAATTCAAACCCCAAAACTGTATCACCAGGTTCTAAATATGCAGTTAGTACTGAAATATTGGCAATAGCACCTGATAACGGTTGAACATTTGCATGGTCACAGTTAAAAAGGTTGCATGCTCTTTCAATAGCAATTCTTTCTATTTGATCCGTAAAATCTTGACCGCCATAATATCTCTTACCAGGATAACCTTCCGAGTATTTGTTTGTGAAAACAGTTCGCATAGCTTCCAAAACCGCATTAGACACATAATTTTCTGAAGCTATAAGTTCTACACCATCCTGTTGTCTTTTGATTTCACCGAGCAGTAAATCATAAAGTAATTTATCTTGTTTTTTAATGTTTTCGAATAACATATTAGTGTGTTATAATATTGATATTATGAAGTTTTTTATTGCCATTATTTTAACTATTTTATCATTTTATCTATCAATCGGTATACAAATCTTATCGGCCCCATTGCCTGAGCCCCAAATATCATCAGACTTTATAAATAGCAACTTAGAATATCCTGATCAATTTTCACCTATACTTTTTGAGAAGATCATAAAACAAACATCACTTGTAAACAATAAAGAAATCTATATATATCCTGAAGCAAATATACAACATTCAATGCTTATCTACACAGTAATATTTTTTATTATAGTATATTTATCAATAATATTTTTCGGGCGACATCCGATAATATACTTACCATCGATTCTTGGTAGTTTATTGGCAACATCTGTGATGTTTTATCTAATGTTAAATTATCAAAATATCGAACCCAAAACATTATTCTTGATAAATAACCTAAGAAATGAAAACAATTTTATAATCGCATACGTTGTAGTATTTATCTCATATTTGACATTTGTGGTATTTCAAAGCATGTCTAAAAATAGAGAAGATAAAATAAAAAAATCTCATCAGCAGATTTATTACAATAAAATTAAATTCCAGACTGGACCATCAGCTCCATCCAATATTATCAAAAACAACTAATTAGTAAGTATTTTATTTCTTTCTAGCAAAATAAGCTTGGTAAGTAACAATATTTGCCTTTTCATTAAAATCTATTCGAATAATAAGATGATATTTACTTGATGGATTTTTAATAAGCAAATCATTGGTTGGACTCCAAAATGATACAAACATAGTCCGTGGAAATTCCCGATCTATTGTATTGTCTGCCATTTGCTGTGAACCATGCTTTGCAACTAAACCATTATAAAGCTGAACCATTCCAACCCTATATGTATGAGTTATAAAATTTACATTTCCTACAAAACCATCTCTGTTATTGATTTTTCCTGGAGTCGGTCTCATTATAATATTACTCTCATCTAAAGGTGTACCAACTTTTGAAACTGTATATGCTATAGCAGTAGCAATTTCACACATTCCACCACCCGGTGTATCTCCGACACTTGGATCTGCGAATACTCTACCTTTAGCCCATGGTACCTCTACCCCTGTGATGGGTATACCCTTATCAGAACCTGATATATAAAGGTGAGAGAGATGAGTAGTATTGAAATATCCCATTCTCCTGACCATAGAAAAATCCCCACCAGGAGGTATAACGTGTATACCAACTAAGGGTCCGGCATCTGGTCTGCCTGTTGTTTTATCCCATCGATTGACTAAAGCAAGATATTGAGAAGCGGACGCTGGACCCGTGTTATATAACGACATTTTATACTCAAAAGATGTTCCCTCTACCATCACGTATTCTTCGTCTATCTGATTAATATCTTGAGATGAACTTGACGAGCTAGGATTTGAAGCAAAGCAATTTTTAGTTATTTGCAGCCTTGGATCGTTAATTTCTTTTAAGATAGTCTCAATGTTCGGCCACGCCGCCATTAGTCTAGAATTCGACCAGTCTGGTTTTTGGTTATGAAAATATGACAATTTAGAACTCACGGAGTCACTAACACAAAATGGTTCAGTATTTGGATCAAAAGCAATATCCGGATCTGGTATGCTCGGTTTTCTAAGACCCACGTCCGCAAAAGTTACGGTATACCTCGTAGGATTGCTTGTATAGTCACTTAGTCTATTTAAAGGTACCCTTCTAACCAATCCTCTATTGCAGTCATTTCTTGGATCTCCTCTTCTTTTAGAATCAATTGGAGTATACCTCTCCATTGTATATACAAATGCATTAGAAACCTTGCAAGTACCCCCATCTTGCCCTTTAAATGGTATATCAAACTCTTTTCTTCCTACCTCAGAATATTGTCGATACTCATTAAACCGATTTCTCACGGATACAACTGCACAATCAATTTGTGCTTGCCAAGAATCAGCTCCATCTAAAAAACAACCAAAAATATGCTTTCCACTCTCCGAAAGACTAAAAGTACTCTCCTGAAACCAAATCGCAGCTATGAATGCACAAGATACGTTGTATTCAGCGGTCTTTTGACACATATATCTAACCCTACTACGTATAACATTTTCGTTAACTGTTCCAGATTTTCTTCTCATTACAGAAGATAATATGCGTTCTTCTATTTCCTGATTTACTTCCTGATTATTAGGATCAGAATTAGAAAACTTATTATCCACAAAAGGAGTACTATTACTTATACACCAAGTAGCTTCACAGTATGATCCATCGTTTTCCGAAGAATAATCATCAGAGGAATAATCGCCATCTGATGATGAACTACCATCCATAATCATATCCTGTAAATTGAATGGTAACAGATTTATCTCAACCTCCTTACCAAATAATCTCGTTAATGGATCCTCACCAGTAATGATTTTATTTAGTTTAACCAAACAATTCCACTTCGCTGGGTTATACATGGGATTATCATATAGCACAAATCCAAAACGTTTCAAAAGAGGGCTAGTTGCGTCATTTGGAATATATCGCTTTAACGAAGAGGGGATACTATCAGATTTTACAGGATTTACTATGGGGTTCGTACCATCAGCTCCAGATATTACAAATAAGTTCGAATACATCTCTGCATTACCACTATTTGCAACTTTCATATATAGTGGAGTCATCCCATATAAAATATCCGGTGAATAAAATGTCATTCCACTAATATCATACTTATGTTCATATGAGCCAACTATTCTCCCACCATTGTCAGTAAAACTAAATATAGTTGGTGTATTTATAGGATCCATTGGGGGAAAACCACAACTATTAAATTTCTCAAGCCCCAAATAATTCGTGCAGTCAGTCGTATAAGCTGCATATCGCCAATGATAAATTAATGCTGGATATGAATTAGAAACGATCTCACCACCTTCTAAAGGTATTTGTGATAGTATAACTCTAACTAACGATCCTGAGGGTACTAAAAAAATATCGAGTGTTAGTGTTCTAAATCTAAAAGTGGTTATACTTCCAATATTTATCGCACTGACTCTACCGTTAAATCCATTTACTTGCGGTATTGGAAACATCATTACTCTTACATTAGTATTAGAATCAAAAACAGAATATGGTATCTCTAATAGGTACCCCAAGCTAAACGAATCATAATCTTCTCGATCTCCTGCAAAAGTTAATGTGGCATACATATTATTAGAACCTGTAAATAGTTTCAAAAACACATATTCCGAATTACAAACCTTGATACCAAAGCAATCATTAGAAGAAACTTCATTTATATTAAGAATATAATTTCTTAGATTTATATCGTATACATTTGTGATTTTATATATTTTAATTAAATTATTTTCATTACGTGCTATACCGTATATTTGTCCGCCCGATTCATCAAAATCCCATTGATCGGGTTTGGTTAGAATATCCTTATAATTTACACTTCCTTTAGCTACTACGGGAAAGTCTACCCCAAACTCTGTTACAACAGGCACTATCAGCTGGAAAACACGCATATTATCTCCTTTTGAAATAATATTTATCACATCAAAATTTTCCATTTTATCATCTTGATTCATGTCAACAATGTATCTTTGATAGGAAGCAAATTGAACTAATGAAAAATATTCACTATTTTCTAACAAAACTCTGCATAGCACATCAGAATTAGTAAATCTTTGTATAAGATAGGTCATAAGTGCTAGTTGTTCTTGTGGAGGTATATAACAAATAAAAGGTTTAACTTCGCCTGTAGTATTATCTGGTCCAGGTTTATTTAAGTTGCCAACAACATATCGAGGATTACCTAGAGTATCTAAAATCAAGACCATATCTTGTCCGGCATATTCATAAACATTATAGTCCGGATAACGCAATCCTAGCTCTCCGTAATCCTTAGAAAAAATTGCTGTTAAATCCCAATAATTATTATCGTACTGTATGCCGAGAGCATGACCACGAGATTTTGCTCTATCTAAATCCCCAATAAGCGTATATGGTATAGAATCTCTTGTTGGAACATTAGTCTTTATAGGTTTTCCATGAATCGCAACTTCTTTTTTATCACAAGTCAGCCCTGCTCTTGGAACATTCCATTTACCAGTTAACTCAGAATCGGTTGAATAATTGGCATAGTTTAAAGCTTGACTAACAACATAGTTTTGCAACCCCCCCGCAATAACACAATGTGTCAACATAAAATCTACAGCAAGCACATTTCCTCTAGTATCTTTAACATTACGTGTACCCTGATTTGTTGTTGGTACATTGTCATCTCTGTTCATTGATTCCTGTATATCTTGTGCCTCTACAGATAACTTTCTCTCAATATCTTGCAGTTGTACCCTATAAACCCCAGAGGCCGATTCACCCGTCGCTTTAATTCTCCCAAACTCCGTATATTCGGAACACCACGATGGAGAAAGGTAATTTATCCAAGGATCGTTAAATGACTTATCATTCCATAAATCTCTCAGATTCTGTTGCGAGGCAAGAGTTGATCCAACAGGTATACTTTTACTTTGATATCCAATAACATTATTGCCCTCCTCAACAGAAAGCAAATCGCAACCTTGTCCATCAATCTGGGACTGAATACAGGCTTTTAGCTGGTCCTCAGCAACAAATTCTTTGATTATTGCAAATGCCTGTTTGGTTGAACTAGGTAACCTATTATAACCATAGTAATACTTATTTCTTTTTTCTTTGCACTCTTCTATTTGATCTTCAATTTGCTTACATATTTCAACATTGCTATTTTGATTATTACATCCATTTTGTTCTAGCTCCCCTGCATACTCATTTCGACAAGAATTATCTGGTGGAGGAAAAGGATTTGGTAAGGGTGTAGGTGCGGGATTAGCAAATCTAACAATTTTATCAAGATTATAAGCATAGTTTATTTCTTTCGCATTTGTAATACTTCTTATAGGATTTGGAATACCAAACCTTGAGTAGTTTGTAGGAACCACTTGATTAGTTTGGACTATATTAGCGAATAGATTGTAAATAAAGTTAACAACCTTTGCCGTTGCTCCTTGTTCGACTTGCTGATTTGGATCTACAATCGTGGTAAAAGGATCATAAATGGCAAAAGCTGATAAGGTTTTTCCTTTCACCTCTGTATTACCACCACCAATACCCATGTTTGGCAATCTAAATATCTCCGTACTTTCAAGAGTCAAATTTCCAAAACTATTTACAAAAGCATTTTCATTTGATTGTCCACCGTATCCTTGTACTTCTATTGTTACAGGAAGCACCGCTTTTTTTCCACCTGATTTTCCTTCAACGGGCACAAATTGCTGTATGTCATCATGCCCCCATAAAAAATTTGATCCCACCGTTGATATGTCTTTTACTACCTGTCCTACATTTGTGACTGTACGAACTCCAAATAGTTCTATATTAGAATTATTAGTAAATGTCTCTGCCAGATTGACTATCGGCGCTAAGACAGTATCAAGAAAAGAAATTAATGGACTTGTATTAACAGAATTATTATTGTTTTGAGAAGGATTAGTATTAGAACGAACGTCGGTATTTTCAAATGTTAAATCATTTGCAACAACATTTTGTAAAGAAAGCGTGCTAACATTACGCAAACACTCACTATTTGCTTCTGCTTCTTTTACATAACAACCTAAAACACGGTCACGGGTCCTGGGAACATCAAGATTAAGAGTTGTAATCATAGGGGATGGGGGAGTCCGCAAGGTAGCTTTAGCTATAGTAGTTTCTATATTTACTGGAAGAGTATATTTTATATTTTCCTTATCAGGAACAGACCCACTAAATCCGTCGCTCAAAAAATATGCTGTATATGTAGAATTATCCAGATTAACATTATATTCATTGTATATTATTTCTGTACTTTGAAACCTTGCATTTAAAAATTCTTCTATATCAATTTCACTAGAATACACTGATAAACCTATTTGGCCTTCATATATACCGTAGTAATAATAAAAAAGACCAATCAGAATAACAAGCAAAAAAGAATTAATTTTTCTAAAAAAAACAAACATGATCTTATATACAATATATCAATGTAGAATCTATTAAATTATACATCTAAATTAGCTAACTTTGCATACATCTGAATAAACCTTTTCCTTGGAGCAACTTCTAGTCCCATCAACATTTCAAAAACTCTATCAGCCTCCTCAGCATCATTGATAGTAACTTGTTTTAATATCCTAGTATTTTTATCCATTGTTGTTTCTAAAAGCTGCTGTGGATTCATCTCACCAAGTCCTTTGAATCTTTGTATTTGAGTAACTTTTTTATTTTTTTGAGACAATTCTGCAATAACCTTTTCTTTTTCTGCATCATCTTTGACATAAATATACTCAGATTTTCCAATCGTCAATCTATACAAAGGTGGCTGTGCTATATACAAAAACCCTTTTTCTATAATAGGTCTTAAATGTCTATAAAAAAATGTCATAAGCAAAGTCTGTATATGTGATCCATCAACATCAGCATCAGCTAAAATAATAATTTTGTGATAACGCAATTTATTTATATCAAAAAGTTCACCGATACCACACCCAAGTGCCTGAACAAGGTCCTTTAAAATATCATTTGCCAATACTTTGTCTATTCTATGTTTTTCTGTATTTATCGGTTTACCACGAAGAGGTAATACTGCTTGTGTAAATCTATCACGACCTTGCTTGGCAGAACCGCCTGCTGAGTCTCCCTCTACAAGAAACAGTTCACACTCCTCAGGATTACGTGAGGTACAGTCGGCTAGTTTACCTGGCAGTCCACCACTTTCTAATATACTTTTTCTAACAATACTATCTCTAGCGGCTTTTGCGGCTTTTCTGGCTTTATACGAAAAAATACATTTATCAACAATTAATTTGGCAATCTTGGGATTTTCATTTAACCAATCTTTAAAGTGCTCTTGAATTACACTTCGTACATGAGTAGCAACTTCTGTATTATTCAATTTTATTTTGGTTTGTCCTTCAAATTGAGGATTTTCGAGTTTTACAGAAATGACTGCATTTATTCCTTCCAAAACGTCATCTGCTATAAGATTTTCATCTTTTTCTTTTAGAAATTCTTTCTCACGCGCATATTCATTAATGACCTTTACGATAGCACTTTTAAATCCATTTAAATGAGTTCCTCCTTCTGGATTAATAACGAGATTCGCAAAACAGAGAATATTAGTGTCATACTTCTCCCCATAAGCAAAACCAATTTCAACCTCGGTATTCTCTTGTTGTGTTTTTACATAAAAAATATCACTGAGTACATTTTCATTTTGCATCATATAACTTACATAAGAACGAACACCACCCTCATAATAAAATTCATAATCATATGGATTTGTCATCCTCTCATCTCGTAAGACAAATCTTAATCCACCTACCAAAAATGCTTTCTGTCGAATCATCGTAACTATTTTTTTATAGTCCCAATACGTATTTTCAAAAATTTCCTTGTCTGGTAGAAACGTTACACGTGTGCCTCTTTGATCTGTATCTCCCAAAACACGGAATTCCTTCGTCACTTTGCCTCGATTTAAGCCAATAGAATAATGCTTACCATCTCTGAAAACATCAACAGTCATGTATTCTGAAAGGGCATTTGTGACTGTTAACCCCACGCCATGTAAACCACCCGAAACTCTGTAGCCTCCATCACCAAATTTGCCTCCGGCATGCAAATAGGTAAGTACAGTTTCTAAAGCTGATTTTCCTGTTTTAGGATGTATATCCACTGGAATTCCACGACCATTATCTTCTATAGCAATGGCTCCATCTTGTAAAATTGTGGCCATTATTTTATTGCAATAACCAGCAAGCGACTCATCAATTGCATTATCCAGAATTTCCTTGAAGAGTTGATATAGACCATCAAGGCCGGTACCACCAATGTACATTCCGGGCCTTTTTCGTACGGCCTCCAGACCTTCAAGGACAGTTATCCTACTAGCATCATAAAATACATTATTGTCTTTCATAGTTTGATTTTACTTCATAAAGATTAATAAATAAAGTCAAAATCTTTTCACAAATTATTCTATTTACTCAACCACTTCATCATATAATTCATCATATAATTCATCATAGATACCACCTTCATAATATTCATTATCAATTATTTCATCATCATTGTTCAATTCATCAACATAATTTGTTTCATTATTTTTTGTATTATTTTCATTGGTAGAATCGAGGTTAGAACCAGAATTTGGACTATTATAACCCGAAAACATATCTTGACTTGTTTGGGGTGGGGAGGAATTATTTGATCTAACTCTAGCAAATATCTTCTCTAAAACATTTATTACCACATTATCAACTTCGAAGTCTTCTATAGAAAAAGAAAAATCTTTGATCAGTTTATAATCAGCGGGTATATTTAAAAGATAGATTTTCGGATTTAAATTATCGTTAGATCTTAAACTATAAGTCTCAAACGTAGCGTTAACACTTACTTTACCACTATCATCTTCTTTATATTCCAAAAATATTAGATTCAAAATGGGTGTACTATTTTCAATATCTCGCATAAATTCTAAAAATTTTTCTTTAGGTCCAGTAATTTCTAAGTTAATTTTTATTAATCGTCCTACACTTCGGTTATTTGTAACAAAATCAGGCACAAACTCATATTCACCAGAATCAAGTCTTGTAAACTTAGCACGGTCCAATACAGTGTTGCTATCTTGATCAGAATTCCCCAGTTGTTCATCCGATTGTCTATCTTGGACAATATTTCTTTCCAAACCATAATAATCCGCTTTTTTCTGTATCTGATCTATCAAATTACCTATTAATATCTCTTCAGGTAAAATCTCAGTAAGTTTATTTTCATAGTCCATTAAAAGACTATAATTTGATTGTGCTCGTACAAGATTCGAAAAATTTTGATCGAGAGTTTTTTTGTCTTCGGTATATTTAACAAAATAACTGTTATAGTTGAAATAAGACTCTAATGCTGGTAATACAAAATAAAAAATAGATAGTCCAAAAAGAAGAATAACAAATATTGGGTAACCATAATATACAAATTTATTTTCTCTTACCTTTTTTAAAATTAATTTATATTTTTCTTCTTCTACCTGTTTTTTCTGTAAACTTATTGGATCATCATTCTGACTCAAATCTTGTTTTTCAATATTCAATTTTTGCAACTCACTGTTCATTGTTCATTTTGATTTGATAATTGTCCTGAACTGAATTTGACTATCGGTACTTTAATTATGATATTTAGTTTTGTAGATCTAAATATTTGATTGTTTGAATAAAACTCAGATGCCGAAACTGCATAATCGTTCACAAAAGAAAAAGTAACTAATTCTACATTTCCACCAAAATCCGAATTATTTCTAATAGCAGTGATAAATGATGGCAATTCTTCATAACCATTTTCATTTATTTCCAAAGAAACTTCTACATCTTGTGAATCTCTAGCTATATCAAAAGAATTAATCTTTGCTTTAGGATAAATTTTACTCAATCTATCATAAAAAGCATTAAATAAAAAATTTCTATCAGCAAGCTGTTCTAATAGCCTAGCCTTATCATTGATTACATTGATCTGATGTAAAACATTGGACCTTGTACAATCAGAAACACTAGAAGGTGAATCTGAGTAACACCCATTAGCACTCCGAGCAATTCTGTATATTTCATTAAGTTTTTTATCTAATTCTCCATCAAAATATAATTTTGTTAAATACCCTGTTACTCCTAAAACTATTGATAAAATCACCAGAGCAATATTTAAAATTTTATACCAGTTAATTTCAGATTTTAATATTTTTTGTTCCTGATATTCTTTTCTTATTAGATTTAATCCTCTACTCATAAAAAAAAATCAAAAAACATCTGATTTACGAGCGAGACCTATTGCCACGGTATAAGCAAAAGAATTTTTTTTCAGATTAGCGGCATCTGCACTATTAATTTCTATATTTTGCCATGGATTTGTGATGACAACATCAATCATTAATTTTTCTTTACAATACTCTAAAAAGCCCGGCATGTTTGAAGCTTCTCCAGTTAAATAAATTCTTTGAGGGGGAATTTCACTGTACTCCGTGCGAAAGAAATCAATTGATCTTCTTACATCATTTAATATCACATCTACGACAGGTTCTATAACATCAGCTAATTTACCACCAAAGTTACCTCGAATCATCCCATACGTTTTTTTATAAGCCTCTGCTTTTATCAAATCCAACGAAAATGTTTGAGAAATGGCTTTTGTCACACTATCTGAACCATAAGGAATTGAATCGGAATAGAGAAGTTTATCCTTAAAAGCAACACTAACATCAGTACTTTGTGACCCAACGTCTACAATAAGATATGTTGAGGTAAGATCTGTAGCCTGAGGATATATAGCTCTGACTGTGGCAATACCCTCAGTCTCTGCAGCTATTGGCTCCAGACCTATACTACTAAGAAGCTCCACATATCTATCCAAATAATCAATCCTAACTGCTACGCCTAGTACATCGATTATCCGTTGGTTATCAACTATTTTTTCTCCAATAACCACTTTATCTATCCTCATTTGTTCAATAGGGGCATTTATCCACTTTTTCATCTCAAAAATCACCGCATTTTCTAATTCTTCATCATTCATATACGGTAGGTGCATCAGTTGTCTAATTACATGACTCTCCGGTACAGCAAAAATCACTTGTTTTACTGAAGCAAGATTCGAACTATTTAAAATATCTTTTATAGCTTTAGCAAGCCTCTTAAAACTTTCATCATCCTGTACTGTCAATACACCGGCAGGAGTAGAACCATAGGCATAACCCACAAGCCGTGTATTAATATCCGTACTATCTAACCTTATCGCCTTTATAGAATGATTTCCTATATCTAGACCAAAATACGGTAGAGCCATATTTATTAAATTATAGATTTTTAAGATAAATGTCAAATCTATAACCCCACAATCGAACGATTGTATCTAGAAGGATCAGAACCTATATACTCTCCAGCTCTCAAAGCCAATATGGGATCGTACATAATATGAATATAAGGATAGCGAACATTCAAGTTAGGATTTTGATATATAAAACAACGACGAGGACGATTACTACACTCTCCCTCTGCTGGTCTTTGAATTATCCGCCCCGATCCAACATAAACACTACCATAAACAATATTTGTTGTAGTACTATAATCAGTTGTCAATGAATCTTTTGCTATAAACATGCCTTTGTACAAATTAAAAGTAGGTTGATTACTAAAATTAATTACACTATTACTTAAATTATATGAACCAGTACCAATAAACTCTATTTTGTTAGCAAAAAATATATATTTGGTCTCTGAAGGATTATCAGGATAATTCAAAACCATAGATAATTGGTTCTGTTCATAATTAGATCCAGATATAGTAATATGAGGATTAATTCTCAAAGTACAATTCGGACAATAAACAATAATCATTCCCCCTTGTGATTCCTTATTGGTATCAGGATACATTAGAGTAAATGGAGAGCTACTGTTTATGTCTGAAGGCGCATATAATCTTACGATATTTGATTTTGGTTCAAGAACTGTTACATTATTACTCGTAATCGTCCCCGTTTCAACTATACTACCCAGATTATTTTGCAAGTTTGATAACTGTGTCTGAATATTATGAATATATGTATTATTATCTTGATTCACGCGATAATCATCAGCACCTAAAACCATCAATACTGAAGCTACAGAACTACTGTTTACTATATAATCAAAAATTTTGTGTCCACTATTTGGATTACCTATCGTATTTTTTATTGCAGCATCACCTCTTTGAGTGCTATAAAATAGATTCATACAAATACTATTTTGACTAAATCTATCAGAAAAATTACTGATGCGTTGTCCTACCAATGTAATATTATTTTGTATGAAATTCACGTTCCGTCTTCCAAAACCGTCACGAACAATGACATAAAGAGTTAAACTATTATCCGTTAATCTAGTCGCATCTATTTGATAGTTAGGTCCATCTTGCGATACCCTCACAAGCGGATTCTCTTGCGATGATATTAGTGGATATAATAACCGTGTTATTTCTTGATCATCCATTTCATTAGTAATACCTGTCAATGGAGCAGAATTATTAAATCTATAATAAATTCTCTCGACTGAACCTCCCTGTGGTATAATTGTAACATTCCATCTGTATGGAGTAATACAATTATGAGAGATTTGAAAACTTGGCAAACTAGTCAACGTTCCTGTCCCTGTTCCTGGTGGACTACCTGGCGGACCCGAACCAACAAAATTACAATTAAGCGTTAATTGATTATTTGTTATTACTTTTAAAACTATGGGAATGTTACCAGTACCCGCTAAATCATTAAACTCTGTTCTTGCAAAAATCGAAGATGGTATATTGATATTATAATGTAGATTTAAACCGTCATTTATAAAACTAGTTTGATATGAATTATTGTTTAACTCCGCAGAAGTTGCTCCCCTTACGATTCGTAGAGTGCTATCATTAAAATTATCGTCTTGTATCGAGATATTGCTTAAATCAACAGAATATCTAATAATAGAACTGATATTCGAAAATACTGCATCTTTGATATGAAAAGAAATAGATAAACCAGAAGTTAACAGGTTTACATTACCTGTTGGTGAAGTGACTTCACACTTAGTGCTTGGTCTATAACTTGCTACAATAACACAATAGTTATTACATCTTTGAACTGGATTCACTTGTATGGATCGATTTCCTGAAACTTGGTACACAGTAGCATCCGATATAGATGGCCCAGCATTTCTACACCATCTATTACCATTAACCCAATCCACATAATTCACTCCAAAAACAATTCCTTGTAAAAAATCCAATACTCTATTACAACCGTTCTGATTTGTCATTAAACCCGAAGAATAAATATTATCCGGTAACATAAAATTAGCACGTGTTGTATTTCCATTTGTGGTTATTGTTACTGTGGGATATGTAGTGTTGGAGTATATCAGAAAATAATTACACCTATCATCTAACTGTGTATCTGTTAGATTTGCTGGCCTCATCCAAAATGTACTAAAGTTTGGCGCATTGAGATGACGTACTGAAGAAATTGTTATTGGAGTACCCGGTTTGGGTAATGTCATGGTGTTTGCGCTAGATCTAGCATTAACCACTATAGTAGACTGCTGATTTTCATTTATCGGTGTATAAGTTATAGTCATAGATTCACACGAATCAGGTATAGACAAATATACATAATGCCATACCGCATATACATTTGTAGCCATACCTTCACCATTGTGCGGAGCTATATAACCCATATCCTTTTCAAACATTCGAAAATTGTTACCCACAAAATAATAATATTTGCTATTCATCACAATGAGAAATACACCCCCATAAGGTATCTGCTCATTATTATTACAATTTATATCATGTACTTGATATGGTGGATTTGTTGAGGGATTGATTCTATACCACTTATAACCATTACAACGATCGGGAGCACCATTTTGATCATCAAAATAATAAGAAAAATATAAGTTATTTTCAATAATAGAAAAATCACCAATTGAAATATCACTAGTAATCACAGGTCCAAAACCAACTTCATATTTTTGCCAAGCCGGATTATTTCTGTTATAAACTGCAAGAGCTATTCGATCATAACCTAAACCTCCATTCCTATGTCGTGAAGAGTACAAAACGTATAAATAATTATTCCTAAAGTATAATGACACACCTGTTACATATTCACCAATTAAAAGATTATATTCAAATTGAAATGAGTTGGGTACAATAGACGTTATGTTTATTCCAAAGTTATCATCAATATTATCAATTGTAGCAATGCGAAGTACTGTATTCGTATTACGATCTCCTTCACCATAAGCATAAGTATAGGCTATATAAGTCACCATATTATCTTTATCTTCAGATGAATCTATAACATTAATAAGATGATCCCATTTTACTGTTACATTTCTATCGTTAGCGATACCATTAACAAAAGAACGCAAGCGACAAACAACTGACGGATTAGTTCCAATACTTGGACAGCGTCTAATATACAAAGCATTTAAATTAATATTTCCAGACGAATTTAGTATTTCTTTAATCTTAAACCATAATTGATTACTCGATTTTGAACTTTTACCATCATAAAAAGTAGCAACAAAATATTCTACACCGTTTTGGACATGTTTAAATGTATGCCAGAACTCTTGAGCACCACTGCGATCATTACCTAATATATCAGATTGGATATTTTTTAGTTGACTGTTCAAAACCCCATTATTAAAATAATATATAATCAGATGATAAGGAGCATTCAATGTCGTTCGTCCAACAGTTATAAAACCTCCACCTATTGAGTTGTTAGGATCGTTATCAAAATCATTGACTATCACAAGGCTATAAAATGCATATCCGTCATTATCATATTGTAGATCCACTAGAACGTTAGTGCTGGGAGATATCCAACTACTACCATTAAACTCCCTGATTCTTATGAAAGTAGATAATGTTGAGTTCGAAAAATTTCGTTCACCAAATACTCCTAATATTGTCTCGGGATTTGAACTATTACCTGTCCTTACTTTATCAATTCCTAAAATGTTATTATTTCGAGAATTTAGCGTTAATCCGTTAGCCAATCTTTCAGAAGGAGGAGGATCCTGTAAGATCTGAGCATCTGCACTATAACTTATACCAATAAATATATATAAGAAACAAAAGAAAGTAAACAACATTAAGATTTTTATACATTCTTTCATACCCTAAATCCGTTTAGATATTTTTTTACACTTTCGATTATGCTCTTGTTTGACATTGCCATTTTATTTAAATACGCATCAGCTCCTTTTTCAAATGCATATTTGATAGTACTCGATATACCCACATTTGTTAACATGATAACGATCGGAGTCCCATATTTATCTGGATTCGTTTTGACCTTATCTAGTACATCAATACCATTTATCCCTTCAGGCATCATTATATCTAGCAACAGTAAGTCATACTTTTTTTGAGCTATTTTTTCTAATGCTTCTTCACCACGAATTGCAGTATCAATATCATGAAATCCAGCGCTATTTAAGGCCTCAGTCAATACTTCCAATATATCCTCCTCATCATCAAGTATGAAAATTTTTTTATCAAAGACATTATTATCTTGATTCATATAAGATTAATTTATCTAGTTTTAATAGCCATGTCAATATTTATTGTTCAAAATACACATAATCATAGATACTATCAGTAACCAGAGTTCTACCGCCAGTAGGCAATCTGAAATATACTAAAGAATTTGCTCCCAAATAAACATTAGACTGTAAAAGTATTTCCAAAGATCGAGTTGAAGCGATAACTTGATTATTAGAATTATTATACACATCAAAACCTATCTGACAATTTGCACTAGTACCAATATATCTGGCCGAAATATAAAGGGTAGGGTAACTGGGCTGATTTGGTGTTTGTCGTTTGTCCACAACATGTATCCAGCTTATATGTGGAATAGTCGACTCGGTACCCCTGTATTTACCGACAATTATCCGATTATTGTACCAACCAACTCTTGTAAAAATGAAGTCTCTCAGACCGTTGTTACCGCAATTTTGTATATTTGCAACAACGTTCCCGATAATAGGTGCATTTTGAGGATTACCAAGTGATTCAACCAATCTCAAAATCAAAGTCTGCCCACGAGAGATACTCACACGATTATCTTGAGTTGCCTTAGCATAAACTTTTAATTGTTGATTATCTAAATTTACACCACCCAGAGTGTTGAAACAACCGGAAATATCAGTAAATTCAAGGCCTGGCACGGTATTGCTTATGCAGTTTTTAAATTGAATGTTGTCATACAGAGAAACTATGTTATTAATAAAACCTTCTGAATATAGCAAGGATCTTTCATACTCCGAAGTACGTGCTATACTAAACTCTGTATTGATAAGTCTATCGGATATGCTAAGTAGTATAGCTACCATAACTACGCTAATTATCAATATCAGAAGAAGCGCATTACCAGCAAACTTTTTGTTTAAATAAATTTTGATGTCTAGCATTTACAAATATTTTGACTAATTTATTTATTTCTTGCAACAACCGCAAAAGAATATCTATATTCAGAAGAATTACTACCGTCACAATGATATAAGTTCAATCTTGGTAATAAATCTCTAGAACAGGCATTTATTGTAATGTAAATTATTTGTATACTAGGTATATCCGATTTGACATTTATAAGAAATGAATTTATTTGAACATTAGCAGCATGCATCCGCGACATAGATGAATTATAATCACAATAACTACTATTATTAGATGAATTACTACTTCCACCTAAATCACGTGTTACACTAATTGTTTTCTCTTCCAAGCTGCGGTTTGCATACCTTACTATCTTTATATCATCGTTATTTAAGCTCATGACTATAGCAGCATTACTACTCATATTATTATTTTGGGAGCAGACAACAAAACTTTTTGTATTTCTAAATGTATTTTTTATGTTTAACGCTATATTTTGTATCTGAGTTAAAAAAGAATTTTTAGCATCCTGAGCTACAGACAAATCCAAAACTCGCATAAAAAGTGTAGACAAAACCAATAAAACCACCATAAATATAACCATAGATATCAAAAGCTCAATAAGTGAAAATCCAGATATTTTTTTATGTAATAAATTAGTTTTTAATGCAAGATTTAATCGCATACCGAATTTCTGTTTATTCTCAATTGATAGCTTGGCACTGTTACTTTACGAACTGTATCGTATTCATATATTACATTTGTGATCAAAACTAAATAGTTATTATTCTCTCTTTTTCTCTCAATTAATAGCTTTATATTTTTAGTATTAATACGAGAATTGCGTACTCCCGCAAAGACAGGACCTTGATAGTTTGCATAAGTAGTAGAATTTAACTTACTAAACCTAATAGTTAATGAATTGTTCGAATTATTGATTATATTATTATCAATAAACATAGAGTAATGGACTGAATCTGTACTATTACAAAATGTATCGAAGTCATCTATTGTATTTTGCTGATTAGGAAAGAATTGAACTCGAAGTCGATCCTTGTTTGGCAAATTTTGTTGTTTTGCGTACGCTAATACATCAAATACATACTTCTGTTGTTCTGCTAAAATATTGATGATTTGGTTTAATGCCTCACGCACCGTATTAGTTTCCGCCTTTAGATAAATGCTAATAGAAAAAACTGCCACTGTAGTAAGTACAATGCTACTCACAGCCATACCGACCAACAGATCAACAAGCGTAAATGCTTTTAATTTACTAAACAAGCAGTTATTCAGTTTTTTGTTTAACAACCCGAACCACATATTCTTATATAGCCATCTTTTGATATATTTATAGTATTTACAACACTTAAAATAGAATTAGTCTTTATCTTGATGGCACAAGATCCGTTTGTATTTATATTTATATCCTTAGCAAGGATCTTTGTATAACCAGCTGAAAAAAATATATAACCACCACAAGTTGATGAGGAAGAATCATACCGTACACCTTTAATTGTTTTTTCCAGAAACACGTCCAAGTCACTTGATTCTTTACATTTTGCATCATAAGGTGTTAAATCATTAATAACTGCACGAATCTTATATGTACTACTGTTAACTCGAAAATCATCTCTGCTGGTACATGAAAGACTTATTGCACTAGTAGTATTAAACAACTTTTGTATTTCAGAGGCGACCTTTTCTGGAGCAAAAGTATTTCTTAATGGGGTAAAATATATCACACCTCGAACCAACCTTATCTCTGATGCCCCTTGTTGATTATCTATCTTGACATAAGTCCCTATAACAACTCCATTATTATTCGCAAATATATCTCCATCAGCAACAACAAATTTACTCTGAGCTACAGACTGAGCCCCAAGCAAAAAAGAACGTATTTCACGTACCGCATTATCTAAAAGTGAGGCATCTTGTATATAAAATACCCCCGCAATCGTTGATGCAGTCAAAAAGACAATTATGGTCATTACGACAATTATTTCTATAAGTGTAAATCCCTTCAAATTAATATTCATCATTATAACAATATAAAATTCTTGATCTCAATGCAAGAATTACTCCGATTGAATATAAGTAACCTTATTTATTTTTACATTTCTTTTAGCCAATTCGATTATGGAATCAGCATCAGCTTTTGCTCTATCTGGATTTTCTCTATCAAATATATAAACAACCACATGATCACTTACAGCAGGCGTAAAAAATTCTATCGAAAATCTCCCATCAGGATCAAAATAAGGTATATTATTTTTTGCATACTGTTCCGCTTGATAAAAAATATCATTCTGAATTTTCCTTTCCGCAGTTTTAAAAGGCTGATCAACAACCTGTCTTGTGGTATTAAATATGCCCAACATAGACAAAATTGCATAGGTGAAAATACCACACGTAAGCAAAAAGAAAATAGTAGCAAGATAAGAATTTATTTTCTTCTGTTTTTCTATAAATTCTTCTCTTTTTTTAAACTTATAAATATTTGAACTTTTCATTGACAAGAAATAGCTAATGATAATTGGTCGGGGTAAGCAGACTCGAACTGCTGATCTCAAGACCCCCAGCCTTGCGCTTTAGCCAACTAAGCTATACCCCGATCATTTTTATTATATCAAAATCTATGGCTCTATATAAATCTTTGATTTATCATACTCCGCACAAAGATATAACCGTCCATCAGGTTCAAAAACATATTGTATATGGCTCTTATCTGTATACTCACTACAATTTTCTACTCTTAAAAATTCATACTCAGTAGGAGATATATCTACTACCAAGGTATCACTGGTATTAATCCTACTTGTGTACAAATATATTTTATTCGAAGGTGTTCCCATATTTGTGGCATATGACTTGTTTATATAAAGCTCTGGCAGATGATTATAAAAATATCTATAACTCTCAATTTGTTTTAATAAAACTAGAATAATTTTCTTTCTATCATCATCACGTGATCTTTTTGCTTCTGCATTGTCAGTAGCATCTTGTGATTCGCCTGTAGCTGGAGTAGGGGATAAAGTCACACTCGGAGTTAAGCTTACTTTATTCGTTGTTTTATTTGTGGTCTTGTTTGGGCTAGTCTTATTTTGAGATGATCTGTTATTTGTTGATGATATCGGTTGTTTTGGAGTGTGAGATTTGTACTCAATTTCCGTATTTGCATTATTATCTTGTTTTTTATCTACATTTTGATCAAGTTGTACCTTTAAATATGAAACTAATTTGTCAACATAATCATTGTGATCAACATAACTTACTGATTCAAAATTAGTCTGATTTTGAAAATTTCCTAATTTATCAGAGGCAAAAATATTATTGCTAAATAGAAAATATAAAATACACAAAAGAACAAGAACATTAATATTTAAAACTAAAATTTTAGATAAAATACCTTTCATATCACTGCAATAGATGCAACACGATCATCCTCATCCAATTTAAACAAAATCACCCCACTCGTCACACGTCCACTTTCTTTTATATCTTTTACATTTATTCTGATTGATTTACCTTGTACTGATAATATTAAAAGATCTCTATCTGGATGATCTATGATACGAGCTGATTTTATATAACCCGTTTTGGGAGTAATTTTATGTGCAAGCATTCCTTTTGTGGCTCTTCCTTTGGTAGGATATTCTGACAACGAAGTCATTTTTCCATAGCCTTTCTCCGTAACAGTCAGTATGCGATCTTCATTAATTCTTACAACGTCCATCATGATTACGATATCGTTATTTAACAAACGAATACCTGTGATTCCTCTTGCCGTACGACCCATTACACGCACAGATTTACTATTAAATCTCACAGCTCTTGCTTGTTTAGTCACAATAATAACATCAGAAATTTCATCAATGTTACGCACAAAAGTTAGTTCATCACCATCGTCTAAATTTATTACATTTATACCGTTTCTACGTATTTCCGATATTTCATTTTTATCTATTTTCTTGACAATTCCACGTTTTGTACACATTAAAATAAACTTAGTTTTATCAAATATTTCTCCCTCTTGAGATTGGTCTTCGTCAATAATCTCTTTGTTTAACTGTCTCACTAATACGGCAGTTATAGTTTCATTAGTGTCTATGGAAACAAAATTGATTACAGGTGTTCCTTTTGACTTTTTCTGTTGCTCAGGTATATCCGCTACCTTTAGAGTATACGCTTTACCTTTATTTGAAAACAAAATAAGCTCGCTATGCGTATCACAGTAAATGATGTGTTCTACATAATCATCTTTTTTAGTCACAGCCCCAACACTTCCTTTTCCTCCGCGTGATTGTGATTTAAATTCTTTTATATCAACTCGTCTTATATAACCGGCCTTTGATATAGTAACAATAACATCTTTTTTTTCAACTAGGCTTAGGTCAAATTCATCTGATTGTCCATTCTGATCTTGTTTTACTATTCTTGTTTTTCTCTCATCACCAAACTGTTTTTTTATATTTTCGAGATTGGATTTGATATAACTTAATATCAAATTTGGTGAATCTAAAAATATTCGCGCTTGTTCCAGAGAATTTCTTACTTCATTCAGTTCTTCTTCAACCTTAGCTCTTTCAAGAGCAGCCAATCTTCTTAGTTGCATATCCAATATAGCCTGTGCTTGTACATCGGTAAAACCAAATCGATCCATTAAATTTGATTTTGCAATATCTGCATTTGGTGAATTACGAATAATACCAATAATTTCATCAATAAAGTCTAATGCTTTTTTCAATCCTTCGAAAATGTGCTCTCTTTGGACATTCTGATTAGCCTCATAAAGTTTGGACCTTATTTCGATTTCTATTCTATGTTTTAAGAATAACTCCAATATTTTCTTAAGACTCAGTGTATGAGGCTCCCCGTCAACAATAGCCACCATGTTTATATTAAATGCTAATTGCATTTCTGAATTGCGATACAACCTATTAAGAAGTACATGAGGATTGATACCTTTTTTTAGTTCTAAAACTAATCTAATGCCTTCTTTACTATTACTTTCATCTCGTATATCACTTATTCCATCAATTTTCTCTTCCTTTAAAAGATCATGTATTCTTTCAGCCAATTTTGCCTTATTTACCTGGTATGGTAGTTCTGTTACAACTATTTGAACACGACCCTTCGTCGTTTCCTCAAGTTTGGTAATCGCCCTCATGATAATCCGTCCACGACCAGTTTCATAAGCTTGCAACAACCCCCCATCATCTATAAATTCTGCGCCAGTAGGGAAATCAGGACCCTTGACATACTTCATTAATTCAGTGGTAGTTACATCAACCACAAAATCAGGATAGGGAATAGACATATCCGATAATTGTGCATCTCTAGCAGTATAATAATCTTTAGCTATATATTGGGAAAAAGAATAATTTACCCCTACAGTTTTTAGATAAATATCAATCAAATAAATAAGTGCATCAACAATTTCAGTAAGATTGTGAGGAGGTATTTTTGTTGCCATACCTACAGCGATACCATCTGCACCATTGATAAGTAAATTTGGTATCTGTGTAGGTAACACTGACGGTTCCAATTCATCACCAGTATAGTTCGGTACAAAATTGACTGTTTGGCTTTCTATACCCTCAAGAAACTTAGTAGTAATTTTGGCAAGTCTAACCTCAGTATACCTAGCAGCAGCCGGTGAATCACCATCAATAGATCCAAAATTTCCTTGTCCATCAATCAGCGGATATCTCATCACCCAATCCTGGGCTAACCTAGCTAATGCGTCATAAACGGATGCATCCCCATGAGGATGATATTTCTTTAATACCTCACCTACAACTCCCATCGACTTTTTATACGATCCATCGGGTAGAATCCGATCTTTGTACATTGCATAAAGAATCCTTCTCACAACAGGTTTTAATCCATCACGTACATCAGGAAGTGCACGTGCAACGATGACACTCATCGCATAATCGATGTATGACTTTTTCAACTCTTCTTCGACTGGTACGACTTTTATATTTTGAATCTGTGACATTGATTTGATTATACAACAATTATTTTTATTGAAACTTATAAATTTTTATCAAAACCAATTATTAATTTAATCGACAGGTGGCATCTGGCCATCATGTAAAGCCATATACCTATCCAATTCTTTTGCTGTAATGATTTTCGAATGATCCTCAACTCTCTCAAGAAATATAATACCATCGAGATGGTCCATCTCATGCAAAATTATATGACTCATTTCATTTTTAAACTCTTTTTTATTTGGCTTACCATTATCATCAAGAAATTCTAACACAACTCTCATCGGTCTTTTTACCGGACCAAATAATGAATTTTCTCCAGTACCTACCGATGCACATCCTTCCCAAATTGTCGATTGTTTTTCATCTAATTCTACCACTTTAGGATTAATGACTCGAATAAATCTGTCCTTATTTAAATCAAAAGCAACGAACACCCTTACATTCCAGCCCACCTGCACCGCTGATAAACCGACGATCAAGACATCTTTTGATGTCTTCCTACATAATCTTTCTAAATCATCAAGAAGCCTAATAACGTCAGCATCAATTGATGTAATCTCTTTAGAAACAAGTTTTAATTTAGGATCCGGGTACTGTAAGATTTTATTAAATTTTTTTCTCATTTTTCCTTAGTTTAAATTGAAAATCAATTATAACAGAATCAATATTACAGTTCGCTTTTATCTTTCTATACACATCTTCTAACAACATGATTATATTAACGTCTTTACATTGGGATATAAGATACTCAACACTCTCTAAATAAGCCTGCCTATCTTTTTTATCCTTTGATTTGACAGTATTTACAAGCTCGTGAGTATTTTGAAATAGCTTGCTTACAGTTTGTTCCTGAATCAATTCGAGATCTTTATCATATTCTATCTGCATCCTTGATAGAACTGTTTTCAGAAAAATATTTTTTTTAGAAATAAAAACTATATTACGTTCGGTTTCTTCGATTAGCTTCAATAGCATATTTTGGACAATGGGAGTAAATGTCTCAGATTTTAAAAACACAATACACTCATCTAGTGTAATATTATTGTAAAAAAAATATGTTTTTATTAAATGTTTAACATATTCAACTGTATAACTATCCTCTTGGGGAGATAAAAAATAAAATTTTAGATATTTTTCTCCATATTTCTTTAAAAAAGAATTCTGATTTCCAATGTATATTAGCTTCATTATTTGACAATCATATCAAATTTAATAAAACTATTATGCAATGCCGGCTGGTGTAATAACAAGTATTTTAGATGTCCTCGTAAACGAAAATATAATCTCAATTGATACATATAAACAAATTAAAAATGAATCATTAATTAAAAAGATTTCACCAGAAAAACTTCTATTAGAACACAAATTAGTAACCGAAGAACAAATAACACATGCTAAATCAGTTCTTTATGGCCTACCTATTATTGATATTAAATCAATCAAAATTGATAAAAATATCATATCCTTACTGCCAATAGATGAATGCGAAAAAAATAAGATTATAATTTTTGAAAAGAAAAACGGTAATACATATAAAGCAGCCATTGCCAATCCAATTAATCTACAATATTTAAGACTCATTGAACAAAAGATAAATGGAAGACTAGAATTATTTATAGCAAATGAAAGCGATATAAAATCGGTCCTAAGCCAATTCACAGACACCAAGATAAGTTCTGAATTTTCAAATGTCATAGAAAAAGCAAAATCTGACGAAGATATAATCGACATTTCTAAAATCGAAGATACAAAACTTAATGATGTTGATCTAAAAAATACTCCTATCGCAAAACTAGTTACTCTCATAATCCAAACAGCAATAATTGAAAAGTCTTCAGACATTCATATTGAACCACAAGAAAACATAATAAGGGTTCGTTACAGAATAAATGGAATTTTGGTAGAAAAGATCACTATTCCACCAGCATTAGGTCCAGCTTTAGTTTCTAGGATCAAAATACTCGGTAAAATGCCAATCGACGAAAAAAGAAAACCTTTAGACGGGCGATCACAGATAAAATACGAGGGAAATGAAATAGACCTACGTATATCGTCTTTACCAACAGTATGGGGAGAAAAAATTGTGATACGTTTACTTAGGAAAGATCTGGGTATTTTAAATCTTGAGGATACAGGTATGCGAGGTAATGCCCTTAAGGTATTTAAAGAAGGATTAAAAGCAACTACAGGTATTATCCTAGTAACAGGTCCTACAGGTTCAGGAAAAACAGTCACAGTTGCCACTAGCATGTCTCTATTAAACAAGCCAGATGTAAATATAGTCTCTATTGAGGATCCTGTTGAAATACGCATCCCAGGCATCAACCAAGTACAAGTAAATGAAGAAGCAGGTCTAACATTTGCGTCAGCATTAAGAGCGTTTTTAAGACAAGATCCCGACATTATATCTGTGGGAGAAATACGAGATCAAGAAACTGCAGAGTTAGCGGCACAAGCTTCATTAACAGGACATTTGGTAATTTCAACATTACACACAAATAGTGCCGCAGGAACACTACCACGACTTCTGGATATGGGGATTGAACCATACATTGTGGCTTCCACAGTAAGTATATGTTGTGCACAGAGGCTCTGTCGCAGAATTTGTAAAAATTGCAAGTATGCTTATCATGCCAAAGAAGAAGAAATATTAGAGTTACGAAGAGTCTTAAGTCATACTTCTTATTTAGATGAAAACAAATATTTACAATTTCAATCTAAACTCATTGAGACAGAAAAAATCCCTATTGAAAATACAAATTTGGAATCAAATAACATATTCTTATTTAAAGGAAGAGGATGTGAAAAATGCAACTTTACTGGATATACTGGTCGAATCGGTATATTTGAAGTATTTAAAGTTTCAGAAAAAATCGGAGCCCTTGTGATGAAACATGCAAGTACTAGCGAGATCGAAAATCAAGCAATAAGTGAGGGTATGATAAGAATGGTAGAGGATGGATATTTTAAAGCGCTGGAAGGAATTACTACCATCGAAGAGGTACAAAGAGTAATTCATACATAATAGACAAAAAATTTGAAATATTTTAATCTGATATATATGAACGACAACAATCTAATGAGCCCATTTCTGGAACAGCAAATGAATAACTTTTTCACACCAACAGGTCAACAACAAACTACACAAACTATTCAACCTCAACAACAAATTCAAACTTTTCAACAATTCCAACAAACGCAGCAAAATCAACCCAAACAGCAGCCCAATGCAAATAGTGATAGACAGACCATAGATAATCAAAACTTTGAAATCTCAAATGAAAATAGAACTAGTGAAGTATTTCAACACTCCTTCCAATCAATACAAGATAATTCACAGAACCAGCCTGATCAATTTGTTAATAACCAAAGCTTTTCTAATCAACAACAGTATTTAAGCTCAGCTGATTATAACAATAATACAAATTTCTATCCAAACAATTCCGAAAATAACATAAGTTTTAACACACAAGACATAGCATCTAATTTACAATTCAATTCGAACCAAGACAATTTGGAACAATCTCAAACTGATAATTACGAATCATCCAATAATTTTGAACAACTCCCTAACAGCCAAAATCCCCAAAACGACTTTACAACATCGATAGGCGGTTATGTTTCCCCTTACGTTCAACAACTATCCAACCAACAAGTTTCAAATACCGATATATCATCTAATTCACAAGTCAATATTAATACAGATAGTTATATCCCTAATGGAATAGAGTCGAATTCAATACAGTTAGATTCTAACACCAACGTTGCAATGGCAAACGCCAATCAAATGAAAAATAATTCTTCCGATTTATATTCTAATCAAAATCCTAACATATTTAACCAATCAGAAACATTAGATAATTCAGTGAACATAAATACAAACAATTCACCCGATCCAAATATAAATACTACTGATGAACTAAATGCACAAAATATTTATGATGTTAAAACGAATACCACTATTAAAAAAGAACAGTTTAGAAGTATTTCTGAATTATTAGATAAAGTTTTAGAATTAAAAGGATCGGATCTTCATATAGCAGCTGGATATCCCCCCACAATACGCGTCGATGATATTTTAAAGCCAGTTGGTGATCCGCTCACAAAAGAAGAAGTCAAAAATTTTGTCTTTCAATCATTATCACAAGGCCATAAAGAATTATTGGAAATTAATAAAGAGGTTGACCTCTCTTATCAACATGAAGATAAGGCACGATTCAGGATAAATGCTTACTTCGAAAGAAACTCATATGCTGCTGCTTATCGTCTGATTCCTCAACGTATTAGATCGTTAGCAGAGCTTGGTCTTCCTAATATATTGCTAGAATTTACAAAATACTCACAAGGATTATTTTTGGTTACAGGGCCTACAGGTTCAGGAAAATCAACAACTCTTGCTGCTATGATTCAACATATCAATGAAACAGAAGCCAAACATATACTTACAATCGAAGATCCTATTGAATATGTATATCCTAAAGCAAAAGCATTCGTCAGTCAAAGAGAAATCGGTACTGATACACATGATTGGAACATTGCTCTGCGCAGTGCATTAAGAGAAGATCTTGATGTCATATTGGTAGGTGAGTTAAGAGACTTAGAAACTATACAATCAGCTCTTACTTTATCGGAAACAGGACACTTAGTTTTTGCAACATTACACACAAACAGTGCAGCTCAATCAATAGACCGTATAATTGATGTATTTCCACCACACCAACAAGAACAAATTAAAAATCAGTTAGCAGGAGTCTTAAAGGGTATACTTAGTCAAAGACTAGTTCCACTTATTGGCGGGGGTAGAAAAGCAGTGATAGAGTTAATGATTGTGACGCCGGCAATCCAAAATCTTATTAGAGAAGGAAAGGTATTTCAAATTGACAATGTAATAGCGACAAGTGCTGATTTGGGAATGATTCAACTTGAAAAGTCATTGGTTCAACTAATTAGAGCAGGTGCAATAACTGTAGATACAGCATTTGAGTATGCAATACGCCCCAATGAACTACAAAAAATGCTAAAAATTAATATGTAAATAAGATAAATATGGCTATATTCAATTACAAAGTAATTGACCAAAAAAAACAAATTAGATATGGTGAGATTGAAGCTGAAAATTTAGAACAGGCATCAGATTTTTTGTTATCACAAAATCTAACTATACTTCAACTAAAAAAGAAAGGAATAGATTTAGAAACATTACAAAAAATTAATATTGGCGGTATACCATTAAAAGAAAAAGTCACATTCATAAGGCAGCTTGCTTTTATGGTCGAAGCAGGTATACCTTTAGTGCAAGCCCTAGAAATCTCTCGCGAACAAATAAACAATCTTTATTTTAAGGATGTTGTAAAGAAAATCAAAGAAACCATTGAAGGGGGTAGTACATTATCTAAAGCATTATCAGCATATACTGATATATTTGATCCATTAGAAATTAATTTAATAAAAGCAGGTGAAGAATCCGGTAATCTAGATAAAATACTAACAAGAGTGACTGATGAACTTGAGAAAAAAGCTGACTTTCAAGCTCGAGTACAAGGAGCCCTGATGTATCCTGCAATTGTATTGATAATTATAATCGTAGTCGTGATTTTGCTTATGACTTCAATGATTCCTCAAATGTCTGAATTATACGAATCAATGAATCTAGAACTCCCACTAGCCACACAAATTGTTGTAAACATAAGCAAATTTATAACAAGTTGGGGAGGTATAGTATTACTTGTAGCGATATTATTTGCATTTGGATCATTGTTTTATTATTACAGTACGCCATCAGGAAAGAAAGTTTTAGACAAGCTTGTGTTAAAAATACCAATAGCAGGTGAAATTATTGGTAAATCACAAGTTGTTTCATTTGCAAATACATTTTCCATGCTTTTAAATGCAGGTATACCAATAGTAGATGCTCTAAATTTGGTTGGAAATTCCCTTTCAAATAAAACATTTCAAGATGCTATCGAAGAATGCGCCAAGAAGGTGGAAAAAGGTATACCACTATCAGCACCTTTATTAGCAAATCCTGATATTCCACCACTTCTAGGTCATATGATTAGAGTAGGTGAAGAAATAGGTAAAGTAGATGAGGTGACTTTCAAAGTTGGCGTACAATTTCAAAAAGAGGTTGATAACTTAGTGAATAACTTAAACAAACTCATGGAACCAATGATTCTTATTTTGATGGGTGTTGTGGTGGGCGGTCTTGCTATAGCAGTATATTTACCAATATTTAATCTTGCAACTGCTATTGGAATGCCTCAATAGATTTATGAAATCTGATATTCGCCTCTTTCATTGATTCTGACAATATCCAGAATTTCTAATTCTTGTAAGATAACATTTACCTCTGAAATATCTATTCCAGTTTTCGAGGAAATTATATCTGCCGATAAATAATCCGACTTTAATAAATCTAAGATAACTTTATATCTTGGATCCTCAAATTGTATTTCGGATTTGTTTTGAAAACTTAAATTTTGTCGATCAAATCCATAAGCTGTCAATATATCATCCGCTGAAAGTACAAGATTTGATATATTATTTTTGATCAATAAATTGTTACCTTTATAACTTTCACGAAATATATCCGCTGGGACAGAAAAGACAAATCTTCCTTCATCAAAAGCCAATTTTGCAGTAATCAAAGACCCACTTTTTTCTCCAGCCTCTATAACTAAAACACCTCTAGACAATCCTGCAATAATTCGGTTTCTTAATGGGAAATAATGAGGTTGTGGTTCAGTATCAGGAAAAAGTTCAGAAATAACCGCACCACCTTGATCAATAATCTTTTGTGCTAATTTTTTATTTGATAGTGGGTAAATATTATTCAATCCAGAACCTAAAACTGCTACACATTTTAATTCGTGAACCAATGATTCTTCATGAGCAATAGAATCAATCCCATACGCAAGCCCAGAAATAATTGTAAAGTCTTTCATATATGAAAAACCTTGTACAAAATATTTAACCGTTTTGATACCGTAACTTGTAGCTTTACGCATACCAACTATCGCCAAAGATTTGAGATATGCATAATCAAGATTTCCTTTGAAAAACAAAACTGGTGGAGGACTATATATTTGTTTCAGAGCATCAGGATATATAGAATCTAAATAAGTAACTAGGTCATATTCATGATATTTCTCTGCAATTTTACAAGCTTTATTAAAATCGTCTTTGGTTAATTTATTCAGTCTTTTAGGTATTAACTCTTTCAATTGATCATAATTTAAATTTTGATTGAGATCATCTCTTTTATTTTGTAACAAATACAAAATCGTTCTATCACCTATACCATTCAAGGCTTTTAATGTTAGTAAATTGAATTTAAGATAATCCATAGATAGAATTTTATATTTATGCAAGTAAAAATAGAACCTAGCTGGTATGAAGTGTTGAAAGAAGAATTTGAAAAGGCATATTTTATAAATCTAGCTAATTTTTTAAAAAAAGAATACAAAACAAAAACAATCTATCCTAAAGGCAACAATATCTTTAATGCTTTTAATCACTGTCCATTTCATAAACTCAAAGTGGTAATATTAGGTCAGGATCCATATCACGGTCCAAATCAAGCGCACGGGTTGGCCTTTTCAGTACCCGATGGGATCGCAACTCCACCATCGCTTAAGAATATATTTCTAGAATTAGAGAGCGATTTGAATATCAAAAGACGGAAAACTAATCTTTCAGACTGGGCAGAGCAGGGGATACTACTTCTAAATACTATACTCACTGTAGAGGCCAATAAGCCGACTTCTCATGCAAATATAGGATGGGAAATTTTCACTGATAGTGTAATTAAAATAATTTCAGAAAAGAAAAATCAGATAATTTTCGTTTTGTGGGGAAGTCATGCCCAAAAAAAGGAAATATTGATAGATACAAGTAGACATTTTGTTATTAAGTCCGCTCATCCATCACCATTATCTGCCAATCGAGGATTTTTAGGGTCAAAACCTTTTAGCAAAATAAACCAAATATTAGAATCCATAAATCAAAAACCTATTAAATGGGGATAATTAGTATTTTCTACTTAATTTCTTTATAATTTGACTATGTCATCAAAAAAATATCATACCGAGTGGAATCTTAATGTTATATTAAATAAATTCCATGCAGAATCTATAGAATCTCTGATATCACAAGAAAATCAAAAATACACCGATTTTTTCAATAAATGGAATATAAAAAATATAGTTGAGAATATCGAAACACTTCTAGAATATCTCGACGAATTCAATAGAATTTTGGAAGATCATGGTAAATATCTAGTAGCATCAGCATACACAAGTCTAAGACTTTCACTAAACAGTGAAGATAATGAAGCTAAATCTTTAGAAAATAAAATCTTTGATATTGAAAAATACATACAACAAAACTTTGAATCTTACCGTCAGAAAATAGTCAAATACCTAAAAGAAAATCCAGATATAGTAAAAGATTCAAAATTTGCGAAATACAAACATTTCTTGGAACTAATGCTCGAAGAATCAAAGTATAAGCTTTCTGAAGAGGGAGAAAATATTATTTTTGCACTATCCAAAACTGTCTTATCGAATTGGAAAGATCTAACAAGCAGACTACTATCAACGTCAACAGGGAAGATAAAAGACAATGGTGAACAAAAAGAATATACTTTCGAAGAACTACTTACTATATCAACAAAAGATACATCTAAAATTAAAAGGGACAAGGCAGTTTACGCACTAAATAAGATTTTTGAAAAATGGAGTCCAGTCATAGAGACAGAAATCAATAGCGTACTTGAATATTCAAAAACTATTGATGAACTTAGAAAATATTCAGATCCTGAAGAAAAAAGACTTTTTTATGACGAAGTCTCAAAACAATTTGTTAATTCGCTCATTAATGCTGTAAAAAATAATTACTCGTTTTCACGGGAATATTATAAAACCAAAGCTAAACTATTAGGTAAAAGAAAACTCAAATATAATGAAAGATTATTAAAATATGGTGATGTACAACAGAGATTTTCATCAGGTGAGGCTATTAATTTAGTACATAAAGGTTTGAATGAGATAGGAGCAGAATATGGTCAAATATTTGAACAGATGCTGATAGATGGTCGTATCGACTTTTTACCGAAAAAAGGCAAAAGAGGTGGAGCATTTTTTATGGGATTTGCAAAACAAATACCAGGATTTATCTTATTAAACTATACCGGCACAATCAATGATATTTCGACAATTGCACACGAAACAGGTCACGCAATACATTTTGAACTAACTAGAGCAAATCAACCGGGGATTTATTGTGACTACAGTACAGCCATAGCAGAAGTTGCCAGCACCTTTTTTGAAGATTTGGTTGCTGATTTTGTCCTGGGTGATATGAAAAGGGATGATGATAAGATTGCTTTTATTGTTAATAAGTTAGATGATTTTATATCTTCAGTTCATAGACAAATAGCTATTTATTCTTTTGAAAGACGTTTACATGAAGAATTTAAAAATAAAGGCTATTTATCCTCAAAAGATATTGATCAGATGTTTATAGAAGAAATGTCCGATTATCTAGGTAATAGTGTAGATATGAAAGGATTTGAGAAATATTGGGTATACATCAATCACATAAGATATTTCTTTTATGTATATAGTTACGCTAGTGGTCTGATAATTTCTAAGACTTTACAAACTTTGTACAAAGAAAATAGAGAAAATATCAATAAAGTAAAACATGTACTGTCGGCCGGATGTTCTAATTATGTCAAGGATATATTTTCCGAAATAGGATTAGATGTAGAGGATGAAAACTTTTGGAGAATCGGACTTGAAAATAATAATATTTACCTTGAGGAGATAAAAAGGAGATAAAAATATGAACAATCAGAAACCGAAAACCATAAAAATATCTCTAGCCGATGGAGAACCGACTGGCACTAAGATTGTAGAGTTATCAAACTGGACTGGTATTGCTTATCTAATACCTAGAAATAGGTTAGAAAATACATTAAACAATCCCGAAAACCGAGAAAATCTAAACTCTCAATGTGTATATTTTCTGATTGGTGACTCAGAAGAAAATCAAAAAACAGTATACGTCGGGGAAGCCGAAGAATTTTCAAAACGCATAATACGTCATATAATAAAAATAATAAAGATTTCTGGAATCTCGTTATGGTATTTACCTCCAAGGATGATAATCTTACAAAAGCACATGTGAAATATTTAGAAAGTAAAATAGTTCAACAAATAAAAAATAACAATACAGTTAAACTACAAAATGAAAATGTGCCACCTCTGCCAAAACTACCTAGAACAGATATACACCAGATGGATGAATTTTATGAAAATATGAAAATTCTAGCCTCAGCACTCGGTTTTACATTTTTAGAAAATTTCAATGACAAGCTAGATGAACAGGAAGAAATACTTTATTGTAAAGGCAAAAACTACGATGCAATAGGGCTTTATACAGATGAAGGATTTATTATTCTTGAGGGATCTATCGTCTCAGGAAAACACAGTCCGTCATTTGAAAAATATGAATATGGTAGATTAAAAAGAAGAGAGAAAACTATAGAAGATGGTAGTTTGGTGCCCGAAGAAAATGGAAACAATGTTGTTAAAAGAAAATTGATCTTTTCTTCTCCTAGTGCTGCTTCTGGTTTTGTAAAAGGTGGAGCTACAAACGGATGGTTGCATTGGAAAAATAAAGATGGGAAAACGCTTGATGAATTAAAAAGGCGACGGAGCTAAAAGTATTAACATCTAAAAATATGTATAAAAATATGTTTATTTTATTTAGAAATCTCAGAAACTCAAGTAAATTTTACTAACTTCCAAGTCTAAACCTCCTATTTGTACCTGTGGTAATATGTAATCTGGCTTTACGTAAGCCAAAGTGACATGAGGATAAAAACGTTCTCTTTGGGCTTTTTCCTCATAATCATATTTTTTAAATGTATTTGATAGCTCTGCTCATGTCTTATCTTCATCATCAATCTCTAACACTATAATTTTATAAAGTCCCTTGTAACCTTCTAATAAAACCAATTTCTTTATTTTTAAACATTTTTTAATATTTTTGATTTTCTCTAAATAATCTTTAATGTCTTCTATATCTGTAGTACCTCGCAATCCATAAAAAATCGTCAAATGCACTTTGTCTGTTACATCTTCTTGTATGAAATCTACAAGAATAATAAAAATCATTTGATACTGCAATCTGATATAAAATATTTTTTAGTTTTTTATTGTATTTTCTTTTAATTTTTATTCTACGCTATAATATCCTATAAAAACAAAGTATATAAGGATCTATTTTTATTAAAAAATCAAAATGGGGTGAAAGACGGGACTCGAACCCGCGACCTCCTCTTCCACAGAGAGGCGCTCTAACCAACTGAGCTACTATCACCATCTAAAACTAATATAATATTTACAAGATTCTATGCTAAATTACCACATTTTACAAGTTTTTTTGATTTATTAATAAACTTTCAAGGTATTTTTGATATATCTTGCAATGATTAATTTAAAAAAGTATACTGACAAAAATATGAATAAATTCATAAAGCCAATTGCCCCAGGGAATAAAGAAGGATCGCCCTATACTTTTGTGAATCCTGAAAATTTGATACCTGATCTTAACTCAATAGCGGATGACAGACTACGTAGGGCTGCAGAAGAATCAAGCCGCCTAGGTATCGATCGAGCCCATTTCTGGAATATGTTAGTGAGTTATATGCCCAAGAGCGGCTTTGACTACAAGCACGAAGTAGTCCATATAATTGATATAGGTTGTGGTGTTTGTAAAGAAGCTCCCGTCTTAAATGCATATTTCGGTCGGAAACCGTTCGGTTCATTCAGCGAAAATGTATATATTACAGGTATAGATATTGACGATCAATCAATCAATCAATCAATCAATCAGATTATATACCGATTTTCAGACCAGAAGAATACCTGAACAATTTAGATTTGTTAGAGAAAATGCTCTTTCATCGAGATGCCTCAGTACACTAACACCTTTTCAAGTAATAGTCGTGAGACATCCAAATATATCAGAATGTAACACATTCGAAACAGCTCTCAAATTCATTGATCCTGAAGGATTAATCATAATAACTACTTTTCAAGATTATGAACGTGATTTAGTGGTAGAATCACTAGAAAAAAATGGTTGTAATATTACGGTAAATACCGAAAACATATGGGCAAGACCAATTGATAATGATGCTTTGATGGAACGTAATGGTCTCATGATAGATAAACACATAATTATGGCCATTGCAGGATGTCCACAAAGAAGACAGTAAAATATTCTGCCCACATATTTGTCTTCCTTTAAATATAACAATCATTGATTATAAAGCGGATGATATTTTCTATGTGTCTCCTGTGCAAATTTATCACCCGCATGAACATACCTATCTGTAGTATTTAAAGATTCATGACCAAGCAATATCTGTATTGCCGCTGGACTTGCACCATTTTCTGCCAAATATGTAGCAAAGCCATGTCTAAATGAATGTGGTGATGTAGGCACTACAATACCTAAAAGTTTTCTATAAAGTGCAATCTTTTCCTGAATATAATTAGTCGAAATTCTAGGATTTTTAGACCCATTACGGCCACCCCGTGTGGGTACAAAAAGAGCAGGTAGATTGTCGGTTCTTTTTTTCAAATATTCCTTGATGTAATACATAGCTCTAGGAGTAATATAAATAAATCTTTGTTTTTTCCCTTTACCTTGGATATAGACTTTTCCTTCATCATTTATATCTGCACGATTTAGTTTAACAAGTTCTGAAATACGCAAACCGCTAGAAAATAAAAGTTCTAAAATAGCTCTGTTACGACTAGCAACAAGTTCATCTTTTTCATAGATAGAAGGAAACTCCATTAGCTTAATTAATTCATCAAGTTCAGCAACTTGTATCTTCTTTTTTTCTAGCTTAACTAATTTTATACTGTCAGAAGATATTGGTAACACATCCAAAAGATCAAAATCAGCAAGATATTTTAAATAAGTGCGAAAGCAAGACAAAATTCTATTAATACTACGTGCTGTGAGAGGTTTATTTTTCTCACGTCTGGATGGTCTGTTTGTAAATGAGTCAAAAAAGTCTTGACACTCCTTCCTTTCAGTTTCGTCTAATTCGTTCTTTTTTTCATCCCACCAATTAACTATTTTTTCTAAATAATCAGGATCCATTAAAAAGCCTTTCAAAAATGTGATATGCTTTTTGCGTAATTGATGAAAATCAACATTATAAATATTTAAAAATACTTCAATGATAGTTAAATCCCGACGATAATTGTATACGGTTTCTAAGCTGAAATTATTATTTTGTATCTCAAGCAAGAATTCTTTTTTGTAGGGCAGTAGATATATCATATTTTAAATTATACCAGCTTAGAATAAAACAAAAATTTATTTATGAAAATAAATTTACAACACATTTTGTACATTTATTTTAATCACAGGGTCTAAACACTTGACAGAATATTTCTAATTTGTTTCAATATATAAACATTTCAAGCTGTATACAAAGTTGCCACGCTGCCCCGGCAATATGTATACAGCATTTTTTATATTTATTAATATGTCAAAATTTATTGATTTTATCCTACTAAATTATTCAAATATATCTTTGACCAATATAATCTCAATAAAATAAACTTATTAAACTATTAAAAGGTATGAACAAAAAAATAAAATCCCAAAGATACATACAAACAAATTTTAATCTAATTCAATAAAAAATATTCTTAATTTTAATTAAATTTAAAAATGAATAACAAAAATAAAAAAAACATAAAAAAGAATAGAGAAATACAGAAAACATCACTTCTCCCTAGTTTAACATCACTAACCGAGTATAAGGGATATTATACTCGGTTTTATATTTACAAGAAAAAGCCCGCTATACACTAAAAATTTTAAAACATTCTAATCTCCACTACACATCCATTTGGTTTTACGCACTTTTCGAAGTTTTTACTAATATAAATTTTTATTGATGCAATCAATAATAAATGCCAGAATAATAAAGTAGTAGGGTAATAGGGGAAGAAAGAGAAGAATAACAGAATATATAAACACGAATATTAAAATATCTCCCACTCCCTACTCGATTTCTGTAAATTTTTTAAAAAGCAGAATATACGAAAATAATAGTGATTATCGATAAATGCAACAATATCTCAATATAGGCTGATCTTTTTAATTTCATTTTTCCATCATATATTATTGAGTCTTGCAGCAATTTAAATAACAATGTAAAGCCAAAAATAATAAAAACTATCTTTTCTGGATTTATGAACCCAACTATATATAAGAAAGATGTGCATATTACAAAATAAAAATACACCAATAAAGCTAAAATCATACTTCTATATTTTTCATGTAACAAGAATAAAACCACTATATGTAGAGTCCCGCTAAATAAAACTGAAATTGTAAAAGACAAGATGTTATTGTTAATAGGAAGATTAAAAAGAGCAAGAGATAACAAAAAATGACTCAATATCATAAGAAATGCATTGAAAGTTAAATTCGATTTATATTCCCGTACATATGAAGAATAATTCTCATTAATAACTTTTTGTACTTGAACGAATAGATACATTATCAAAAAGAAAAAGCTCAAAATAATTATTTCTAAGAGAAATTGAAAATCCAGAATTAAAAAGTTATAAAGTAATACAAATGCAGAAACAAAAATGGACGGTATTAAAAGAACAGTAAAATAAGCTTTTGGTGTAATGTTAAAATTGTAAATTGAATAAAGTAAAAAATAGTAAACAAAGCCCATCAATATGGAAAAAAGATAAACAGCATTATCATCTAGCCTACCTACTCTTAAAAATAAAGTTATCAAGATCAGTGTACCAAGATTTAGTAAAAAATTGTTTATATAAAATTTCATGATAATATTTTTTGTGAAAATATATTTTGAATATAATCTATTCCTTTTTGTGTTAATACTCTTCCTCTTGTTGTCCTTTTCACAAATCCTAATTTAATGAGATAAGGTTCATACAATTCCTCTATTGTTCTAGCATCCTCAAACATACTCATACTTAGATTCGATAAGCCGACAGGTCCATTATTATAATTCATATTTAGAATTCTCATGTAATGTCTCATCTGACTATCTATACCAAGTTCATCAACTTCCAGATCTTCAAAAGTACTATATACATGATTGAGATCTATGCGATCCGCCCCAAAAATAGCCTGAGCATAATCACGACATCTTTTTAAATATTTTATAGCGATTCTTGCAGTACCGCGTGAACGTTTTGCTATTTCTAACGCTGCTTCCTGATCTATCTTCAAATTCATCCTTTTTGCAACATGTAAGACAACCTTCGTCAAATCTTTTATATCCATAAAATCAACCTTAAACACCACACCAAAACGATCCCTCAAAGGCCCCTTTATAAGTCCAATTTGAGTAGTTGCACCAATTAGAGTAAATTTCGGTACATCTATCCTAATTACCTTAGCCAGTGCTCCTTTACCCAGAGTAAAATCCATTACAAAATCCTCTAAAATAGGATAAATAAACTCTTCTAATACTCTACTTAGCCTATGTATTTCATCTATAAATACTATATCTCCCCTATTTATATTGCTAAAAATAGAAATTAAATCCGCTTTCGTAGCTAATGCAGGACCCGAAGTTACGACAATATTAGATTTCATTTCTGATGCGATAGCATAGGCAAAACTTGTCTTGCCAAGACCGGGCGGACCATAAAAAAGTATATGCTCCAATACATCCCCCCTACTCGTTGCTGCATCAATTAAAACCCTAATTTTCCTTTTTAATTCATCCCTACCTATTAAATCGCTAAAACTCTTTGCTCTTAGGGTAATTTCTATCTCATCGTAACCCTTTTTTATTGACGAATTATCCATTTCTAATTTTTATTTCTTATCAATATTTTTATAATCTCCTCTGTAGTTAAGTCAGCAAATAAATTTGGATCGTATTTCGCAATCAGAACATCTTTATTGAAACCTAGCTTTACTAAATATGAGATAGCTTCTTCAAAAGATTTAGGATAATTAGAATTTATATCTTCAAAAAAATTATCCTTTTTTAGTATTTCAGAAATTCTAAACATTACTTTTATAGCAGTAGTCTTACCCACTCCAGGTACTTTTGTAAGTTCATCTAAATTTACTCGCTTTAGATCTTCAATTTTTTTTATATTCAATATATATAATATTTTTGCGATAATTTTTGAAGAAACACCGCTGATATCTAAAGATAAAAAGATTTTTCTTTCTTCATAAGTACCAAAACCATAAAGTTGTTGACTATACTCACTAATTTTAGTAACAACAAATAAATCAATTATCTTATCCCAATCACTTCTGGGAATATTATTATAAAAAATAACTTCATAACCAATATCATTTACCAAAAAAATAACATTCTCACCATCAGAAAATAATATTTTACCTTTCAAATACCCAATCATTTATTTAATTTTTATTTTATACCATAAAATTGTACTAATCTTACTCCGTAATAACCTAGCAAGATTGCGTCAATAACATCATCTTTAAGTCGATCCATATTATCAACATGTATTATTCGTTTTAATATTCTTTTTATATCACTTTTGTTCAGATCACCCGAACCAAGTATGTCTTTTTTTACTTTTTTAGGCTCTAGTTCTATTACTTTTATATCAGCAAAAAATTCCATAATTACTCCTTTTGCCATACATATCTTCTCAAAAACTGTATTTTTTCTATTGTAAAATAACTTTTCTAACACCACCAATTCTATATTATGAGAAGATAAATTTTCATATAAAGCATTTTTTAATTTTCTAAGCCGGAGTCTCATTTCAACATTCTTTTCAGTAACTATTAAACCATAGTCAATTGGTCCGATAGGACTACGCAAATCAAAAACTGCATAGCCACAACGATCATAACCGATGTCTATCCCTAATATTTTCATAAATTATTATTTTTTATTTAATAAAAATGAAATGAATTCATTATACGAAATATCATCAAATTTAGATAATGTCTCCTTATACAAATTCAATCGTTTTTTATAGGCCGAATATATCCAAATACTTATCCAAATAACAAAAAATATTACCAAATCAACAATATTTAGATTAAACTTAAAATACAGAGCATTGCTAAATATATCTTCTATAAGATTCATAATCAACAATAAAAAATTAATTAATAAGTTTTGCACAATAAAAAATAAATTTATCACAAAGCCCAGTAAAGGTAACGAAGATAAAAATACTATCAAAAATGATGTGACTCCCAAAATAACCATTATTTCAATAATCGGTAAAACGATTAAATTCGAAAACATACCTGTCAAATTAAAATTTCTAAAATAAAATGCTGTTAGACAACTTGTTATAAATACAATGATAAAATTTTGCATTATATAGGCCACATATTTATTTAACTGCAAGGTAGCAACAATATCGGAAGCAAAGATAACAGCAAATGATGCGCATAAAGAAAGATTAAAACTTATTGTATTAAAAAAGATGGAATAAAAAGAACCGTAAAGAAAATAGTGATAACAAGTTTATCCAAAATCCCTATAGGTCTTGAGCTTGATAGACTTATCACTGTTATAACGAAAAACAAAAAAGCCCTAGTCAAAGAACCTTCCAATCCAACTAACAATAAATAAATTAAAACAGCAATTAACTCAATAAATAATTTGTTATTTTTTAATCTGAGCATAGATACAATCTTTCTTATGACCATAATCACCAAAAGTATATTAGCCCCACTAGCGACCAACACATGAGCCAAACCAACTTCATCAAAATTCTTTTTATCCTCAGAGTCCAAATAATCTTGTATTCCAAAAACAATAGCCAAAAAATACTTGGTATTTTCGCCCAAATATAAAGAAACATTTTGAACAAGAAAATTTCGCATTTTATCTAAAGTCAAAGATAGAAAATTATCTTCGTATTCTACTTCTATATTTTCATCAAATTCTATTATGATTTCATTCGTTCGAAAATTCTTAACAAAGAATTCATTTTTGATACATAAACTACTTAATTTAATAGGATTTTCAACAATTTTTGATACATCATCCTTACGCAATCTAGTTGGCACTGCGAAAACTCCTTTTTCTGAATATGCAAAAACTAAGTGAATGTATCTTGAATCTATATCTCGTATCAAACCACAGATATAATCATATTTTGAACCAAAATTAATTTCGTATTTAAAAACATATAAATTAATGTACATAAAGAGAAAAAGAAAAATTAAAAATATTACTAGAGCAAATTTAGAATTAACTTGAATCATCTTGAAAACAATAAAAACAGATATCAATATTGATAAAGTACATAAAAAGAAAAAAGCAAAATACAAACCTACAAAAAATAATATAAAACTAAAATAAAACCAAAAAGCATAAGTAGAAATGTATGAATAACGTATCTGATTCCAGATTTCAAGGTTCAATCTCATCAACTATTTTATTAAAAAGGTTTTCGGAAATTACGTTTTTCTTAACTAATTCATCCAATGTAACATATGGTCTATTTTCTATGATCTTTTGTGCAGTTACAGGTCCTACTCCATTCAATCTTTCCAATTCTTCTTGAGTAGCATTATTTATACTTATTTTTGATGTATTAGTCTGTATGTTAGCGTTGTCCTCAACTTGTGTAACACTCGTATTATTTTCAAAACGAAATGGAATGTAAATCTTTTGTCCGTCAACAAGCTTTTGTGCTCTGTTTATTTTCTGAGCAACATAGACAAGATCTACTTCTTCATGCAATCCCCCAGCAATATTAATAGCATCAATTATTCTATCTCCCGATTTAAGAGTATAAACACCAGGTTTATTTACAGCACCATTAATGTCAATCACAATATACAGAGTATTCTCTATCTTAATTGTATTTTGATTTATTGAATTCGTATCAGAATTGGTAAATATAGCATTCTCTATCTGCTTATGATATTTTACAAAGATAAAAATTCCCAATACAATAATCAAAAAGACAACAATTAAATTTAGATAAAAAACAATATTTTCTTTATTTTGAGAGAAAAATTTAAAAATACGGTCTCTGATGAAAAAGACCTTGTCTTTAAACATAGTTTATTATCTAATCAAAATATCATAAAATCAACAAATGTTAATAGGTGCACATGTATCATCAGCCGGCGGTATAAAAAATAGCTTCCAAAATGCAGTTAATATCGGCGCTAATGCCTTTCAAATATTTCTTTCGCCACCCCAAAGGTATATTTTTAGAGATTATTCAACAAGTGAAATACAGGAATTTCTAGCATTTAAAGAAAGGTATAAGGAACAAATAAAAAAAATGTATGCCCATGCAATTTATCTGATCAATCTAGCGTCAGAAAAAGAGAATATTGTAGATTCGTCTGTCAATAATCTAATCAAGACATTAAATACTTCGGCATCCCTGGGTTTTCATGGTGTTGTGGTACATCTTGGATCTGCAAAAGTATCGATGGAAGAAGGAATAAAAAAAGTAATAAAGAACCTGAAAAGAATACTTGCAGAAACATCAGAAAATTCTTGCCTTTATCTTGAAAATAGCGCTGGAGCTGGTAACTTAATCGGGGGCCAAATCGAGCATTTAAAGGAAATATTAGAAACTATCCAAAATAATAGAATTAAGATATGTATAGATACTCAACATTCTTTTGCATCAGGCTATGACATTCCAAATAAATGCAACGAATTTATAGATCAACTAATTTCTTACTTTGGTGACCAGTTTGATCTAATTCACTTAAATGATAGTAAAACTGAATTTAATTCTCACAAAGACAGACACGAAAACATAGGTCATGGCAAAATAGGAATAACAGCTTTTGAAAAAATTTTAAACAATAAATACCTAAAAAATCATTCTTTTATATTAGAAGTACCGGGATTTGACAATCGGGGCCCTGACGCCGAAAATATAAAAATTGTTAATTCATTAATAAAATAAAATGGATATAATAAATTTATCAAATTTACAAGAAGGTAAAACTTACATAGGATTTATTTATTTAAAAAATATCAATATAAGAACAACAAAAAACAATTCTCAATACATAGAAATAACACTTACTGATGGTAAAAATGATATTACCGGTCGATATTTTGATGTAGAAAAAAATGAAGGTATTGAATGGTTTAAAAATATTAAAGACAAGTTTGTTTGTATAGAAATATCAATCGAAAAATATAATAGTCAAACAAATGCTAAGATAATAAGGTTTTTTTGGAATGCGGAAAAACCCGAAAATATCTCTGATACATTCACACATAAGAGTATGGATGATTCCAAAGCTGAAGAATACATAATAAAACTAAAACATTTAATATCTCAGATCAATGACGATAACATAAGAAAAATATGTTCGTATATATTTCTAGAGAAATATTACAACGCATTTATTGTATTTCCAGCGTCTAAATTCAATCATCATAGCGGTAAGTATGGGCTACTCGAACATAGTATTAATATAGCTTTAGAAGCACTAGCTATTAAAAAAATATATGAATACATTTACGACCTAGATGAAGATTTGCTTGTTGCAGGAGCATTATTGCAAGACATTGGCAAAATAGAAGAGTATTTGACAGACGAACATTATTTTGCTGAGAAAACAGAATTATACGCATTAAAAGGTCATATAACAAGAAGCAACGAAATATTTATTGAAGCAGCTATTACATTGAACATTGATTACAAAATACCAAAACTACAAGTTTTAAGTAATATAATTTTATCCCATCATGGTAAGCTAGAATACGGTTCTCCCACCCTACCCGCTTCACCAGAAGCAATATTAATTGCCAAATTAGACAACTTAGATGCTAGTTTGAAAGGTGCCATTGAAACAATAAAAAAGATGCCAGAATCTGAAAAATTCACAAAATCATTACCTCATTTGGATAATTGTATTTTATTAAACCCAAATCTATACCGGGGCTCCAATCCGAAGACAGATGGCGCCAATATACTGTTCTAACAACATAAACAGAAAGCTTTGGCAAAGTTATGTTATTATCGCCAAGCGCGTTATCTAATAGTCCCTTTTATTCTATCTAAAATTTTATTAATCTATAGTAGATAATGTTAAAAAATAACACTAAAAAAGAATTGAATATACTAACAAAAACAATTCTTATAGGAGGAGCCGCTGGTGAGGGTATAAAAAGTGGTGGCCATCTGTTAAGTAGGTTACTGATTAAACATGGATACAATGTTTTCTTATATGATGAATATCCTTCTTTAATCAAAGGTGGACACAATTCAGTCCGTATTACTTACTCCATTTATCCTGTTTATAGCACAACAAAATTAATAGATGTATTAATATGTCTTGATGATAAAACCTTTGAAGAACATAAACATGAGCTAAATGAAGGAGCTATTATAATAGTCGATCCCAAAATAGTTAAACCAAGTATAGATGATTTAAATAATATTTCTTGTGAAATACTAGAAGTTGAAGTATCACAAATACTAAGATTGCATAAAATACACAAATTGATGAAAAATTTATGTTTTATAAGCTTTTTTTGCAACTTAATAGGGATAGAACAAAATAGACTAATCGAAGAATGTAAGTTGGTATTTGATAATATACAAAATATAGACCCAAACTTGACAGCAATAGATCTAATATACAGATATACGAATGATTGTGCGAATTTGTATAAATTAAGATTTTTTTCGAATAGCCAAGGCCAATCGCTCATTAACAACCTATTTTTATCGGGAAATGAACTTACTGGCATTGGCGGGATTGAAGGCGGTTTAAAATTTTATGCCGGATATCCAATGACTCCATCATCAACCATATTGGACTTTTTTATAAAGTGGCAAAGAGAATATCAAATAGTCGTCAAACAAACAGAAGACGAAATTGCAGCTATAAACATGGCAATAGGTGCATCATTTGCTGGTGCACGTAGCATGGTAGCGACATCAGGAGGTGGATTTAGCCTAATGGTTGAGGGATTGGGATTAGCTGCAATAACAGAAACTCCCATAGTAATAATACTCTCCCAAAGACCAGGTCCGGCAACAGGAATGCCAACCTGGACCGCACAGGGTGATTTACAATTTGTACTGCATGCTTCGCAAGATGAATTTCCAAGAGTAGTTTTCGCCCCAACATCTCACGATGAAGCACGTAAAATAACACAGATAGCTATTAATATTGCTGATAATTATCAGGTACCTGTGATTATTTTACTAGATAAATATCTGTCCGAGAGTTTTGTAAACTATGAATGGAAAGACACAACAATACACAATACTCGAACCACTATTTTAACCGAAGATAAGTTAGAAAGAATATCAGAATACAAAAGATATGAGCTAACATCAAATGGTGTTTCTATGAGAAGCATACCAGGGCAAAAAAATGGTATTCACTTGGCTAGTGGCGATGAATCTGATGAGTATGGATATCCAAATGAAACAGCCACAAATCGAAAGAACAAAGTAGAAAAACGATGGAAAAAAGTAGAATTTATTAAAAATGATATACCTGAAATAAATGTTTATGGATCGCCCAACGCCGAAACAGTTTTTATAACATGGGGTAGCACTACTGGTAGCATATTAGAAACTATAAGAAGATTCAACACTCAAAATATCAAATTAATAGCTTTAAATACGTTATTTCCATTACCATCAGATGATATAAAAGATGCATTAGGACGTTATGAGAGGATTTTTTGTGTAGAAAATAATTTTACAGGTCAATTAGCACAGATATTAGAGTACGAACTTGATATAGAATTTACTGGAAAATTACTAAAATATGACGGAAGACCTGTTTTTCCCGAAGATGTTATAGAATTTTTAAAAAAACAAAATTTTATCTAATCAGATATGAGCATTAACTTAAATAAAAATACAAATATACATACAAATAAAAAATGCAGATGGTGCCCTGGATGTGGCAACGTACCCATATTGTATATGCTACAAAGGGCTTTGCTTGATCTAAATATACCACTTGAAAAAATCGTAATAGTTTATGACGTTGGATGCCACAGCAAAGGCGCAGAGCTCACTAAGGTATATTCATTCTATGGATTACACGGGAGGGCATTGCCCGTTGCGCAAGGAATAAAACTTGTAAATCCTGAATTAAAGGTGATTGTAATGTCCGGTGATGGTGGTGGACTTGGGCTTGGTATTGGTCATCTTATTCATGTCTGTCGTCGAAATATAGACATTACGTACATATTACACGATAACCAACTTTATGGTTTGACGACAGGACAAGCATCAGCAAGAACAGAAAAAGGAGTAAAAACAAAAACAACACCCGAAGGTAATCTAGAGGATCCAATACACCCAATCAAACTTCTCCACTCTGTTGGATGTAGCTATATAGCTCGTACATTCAGTGGTCATCCCCATCATTTATTGGAAACTCTAAAAGATGCTATAAATCATAAAGGATTCTCTTTTGTTGATGTATTACAACCATGTATAACTTTCAATAAGCACAATACTTATGGATGGTTTAATGAACGAATAAAAATAATTAAGGAAGAAAATAATTTACACAATATTTATACAAGTAATAAATTAGATGAAATAACTCTTGGTGTATTTTGGAGAGAAAGTAAAATTTGTTTGGAAGAGGCAATGGGTATAGGCAAGGTTGCAAGTGATGAAATACCACAAATACCGGATACGAATAAAATAATACAACATTATAAAATTTAAAAAATATTTTCAGATCCCAATTCTATCTGAATCTCCGAGAAGATTTTATCGTTTATCTCTATTTCAACTTTATTTTGATTTAAAGACATTAGGTATTTAATAACACTTAGTGTATAACTATCAATATAATTATTTCTGACTAAAATTTTTGTCTTATTCCGTTGCTCCTCAAATATATCAACGGAAACAACGTTTAATCCGTAATTACTAAGGATTTCTCTATACTTGTCTGGTAAATAAGATACTCCAGCATAACCGTGAATAGATATTCTGACCTGTTCTTTTTTTATCTGCAAGTTATCAATGATTTTCATGAGATCTATATCAGATATTAGATTAATCTTTCTCTCTAATTTTTTTGAATAAGAGTTTAGTGCACTTACAACATATTTAAAATTCGCTTCACATACATCAACTAATAAATATTCATTATCAAAATCATATTTTGAATTAGATAAAAAAAATGTTTGTTGCCACAAATCCTTTGCATGATTTATAAAAACATAAAAAGCTTCATTTCTTGAATAAACAACAAAATCAACTTTAATATTCATTTGATTTATAACAAAGTATTTGATTGCACTCAGAAGTTTTTCTTTTACTAAATAAACCGTATTACGCCGAATAAAATCATGAATTTTTCCCTTATTACCAAAATTATCAATGATAAATTCAATATTTGAAATATCTAGGACATAGTAGGTATTATTTGTCTTAGAAATAACATACAAAAATGCTTGTTTTTTCGTTTCTATATCATCTATCAACAGAAAAGTAATTAGAGGACTTTGAATATAAATGTCATCACACTTATTGTCAAAGTAAGACACACTGTAAAAGAGTTCATTTTCAAACATTCTTTGCCTATACATAAAAAACACAACTGCAATCAATGCTGATAATATAAGTAAAATAATTAAATACTGTCTAAATCTTTTCTTATTTTGTGGATTTTTTTCAGAAATTTGCCCCTTTTGAGAATCTATTCGACGTTTTTGCCTGATATAAGATTTTGTTTTTAAATTACTTAAAAATACTAAGAGTGGATTACCTAAAAAATTTAAAATCAGGTTTTTTTTATTTTTCTTTGTATTAAAATTTTTCATGAAAATTAGACACAAATATTATCAAAATATCTTAAAAATACATCCGGAATAGGTGCCCTGAAATTATAAAAATTTCCATCATAATTTATAAATTCAATTAAGTATGCATGTAAACATAACCTACCGGGTGTCAAAATATCAAAACTTCTTATTTCATCTTTTAGCTTTCTAAACATATATACGTCATCTCCCAATACCGGTACATTTAAATCTTTTTGGTGTACTCGTATCTGATGAGTACGTCCTGTAAGTATCTGTACATCAAAAAGATACAAATAGTAGCCATTCAATATCCTGAAATCTAATAACGTAAATATACTTTTAGCATATTTCCCTTGCGATTTTGCATCTTTAGAACTAACAAACAATTTACGATCAGCAGGATGTCTATAAATATATGATGAATGTTCAATAACCTGATTTTTATCATAAATCCGAACTTTTGAAATGCCGATTGATAAGTATTTCTTTTTTATTTTTCTCTCAGCAAATTGGCGAGTTAACCACCAAAGTGATTTAGGATTTTTAGCAACAATCAAAAGGCCTGAAGTAGCCTTGTCCAATCTATGTACGATGCCAGGTCTAAGCATATCACCAGGTAAATCCCTATAAAGGGTAACAAGTCTATTTACAATGGTGTCGTTTTGTACATTTGAAGTTGGATGAACAGAGACACCTACGGGTTTATTTATTACTAAAAAATCATCATTTTCATAAATAATGTCTAGGTCAAATTTATTGTTATGCTCAATTTTCTTTGTAACAGGTTTTATATCTGGGAACTCAATTACATCTCCAGGACACACCTTATATCCTGCCTTATAACAGATATGTTCATTGACTCTAACTCGATTACTTTCAATGATGCTTTTAATGTATTTACGAGTTAAATAAGGTATTTTGATAGACAAATAAAGATCCAATCTTTTACCAACATCAATATCGTCAATACTCACCTCAAATCTCATAAGTTTCTTCGTTTGTATTTGTTTTTTCGCCTGGTATTTTTATTATTTTTTACATTTTTTTCAACATTTAATTTTATTTCACCTTGGGTAATTTCAATTTTTTCATTTTTTGCATCATCCGATGTAACGCCTGAATCTATCCTGATTTTTTGTTTTAAATCATAGATACTTTTATATTTATCAATATCAAAATTATTAAAAAAATCGCCTAATTTTTTAGCAAAATTACTCAGATATACAGATAAATTTTTTACAAAACTATCCTCTTTATTTGTATGACCACTTTCAATACCTTGATAGATTTTTGATGTCTCTAACTCTACATTAACACCACAATCAGGGCAATATTTATGAGCATAATCAAGTACATACCCACAATTTTTACAATTAACTCTGTTTTGGTATCCACAATTGGTACAGTGTTTGTGTCCTTCCAACAATATATGGCCACAATTAATACAAACAGAGATTTTCCCCGCTACACCAAAAAAAAACTTTTTTTCCAAATCAAGAATATTTTTTTCCTCAATAGTATAAGGAGAACGAATAATACGATAAAAAAAATAACCCACTATACCAGATATAACAAACAAAATAAAAATAAATATATAAATTAAAAATGACCTAACACTGTATCTTTTAATAAAATCAATAAATCCGGTAAAACCAAATAAGATCCATATTATTAGTATAATTAAAAAAATATAAAACCTGACTGTATCTGATGTCTTCTCGGGATCTAAGAACAGATAATACGCTAGAAAATTATTTAAAACATCACTTTCATTCATAATTTGATTTTAATATAAAGAAAAGAAAAGTAAAAATATTGAAATTTAAACCCAATTATGATCAGACTTTAACTAGCCTTAGAAACCCGCTCGGAGTAGGTCACACCATCAGTATTTACCTTTACTACATCACCAATATTTATAAACAACGGTACTTGTATCTCTAGACCAGTTTCTAACTGAGCTTTTTTCATTGCACCAGAACTAGTATCACCTTTTACTGCAGGCTCTGTATATGTAACTTTAAGATTGACAGATTTGGGAATTTCGATATTAAGAGGATTTCCTTCTACAAATATCATAATGACTCTTTCCCCTTCCGGTACAAAAATTAAGGATTCCTTCACTCTTTCATAATCGAGTTGATATTGTTCATAAGTTTCATTATCCATAAAATAAGCATAAGTTTCATCATGATAAAGATACTGAACTGTCTTTTTGGATACATTAACTTCTTCAAAACGCATCTGTTGGCTAAAACCTTTTTCTACAGTAGCACCTGTCATCAAATCTCGCGCTTTGACTTTTACAGTACCGCTACCTCTACCCATCTTGATAAACTCATAATTTATAACAATCCATATTTTACCTTCGTACTTAAAGACAGTGCCATTTCTTAAGTCATTTGCCCAGAGCATAAGTATTGATTTATAACACCAGAAAAAAGATTAGTCAATTTCTACTCTTGTGCATATACTATGAGATAGTCAAAACTTAAATCATCAGTCATAGGACTATTAATAATTATCTTAAATCCCGTTCCATCCATTTTTTCAATTCTATAATCAACTACAGTATCTATTGCTGTTATAAATATCTTTGCTTCACTATTAATATTTTCATTTTCTACTAGCACTTCTGTCTCGCCAGCAACGATCACCGCAGTACCTATATTATTTTGTGTAGTTTTTATGCTAATTCTTTCTGTAACCAATCCCTTAGCTTTTAATATTTCATTTATTGTCAGATTACCTTCTACTCTTAATTCTTCTTTTTCCGCATCATATACCATTGATACCTCTCCTATTCTCAACACTCCATTTATTCTCACATTCCTGTTTGTAAATATGCTACTTGTATCTTCTTCATCTACTGCAAAATATCTATAACCCTCTACTTTATCATTTAGCTCCTTTATCGCCTGGATTGTAAATACCATCATATAACTATCATACCTCACTCCTTTGTATCCATTATCTAATGTCGCTGATAACTCCGGAAATACCGATTCTACCTCCTGTGCTATCAAACCGTAGTTTAATTCATTGTTAGTCCCGTCT
>JAOAGR010000004.1 GCA_026415655.1 Candidatus Dojkabacteria bacterium | reverse complement strand
TTACGCACTCTTTAAAGGATAGCTGCTTCTAAGCTAACCTCCTAACTGTCTGTGAGGTGTCACTTCCTTTGAACACTTAGCCATGATTTGGGAACCTTAGCCGATGGTCTGGGTTGTTTCCCTCTCGCGTCTGGAGCTTAGCCCCCAGAAACTGACTCCCAGGATACGGCAACCAGAATTCGGAGTTTGACGTGATTCGCTAACCGCAAGGGCCGCGAGATCCCATCAGTGCTCTACCTCTGGCGCTAGTAACCTGAGGCTAACCCTAAAGTTATTTCGGGGAGAACCAGCTATTTCCAGGTTCGTTTGACATTTTACCTCTACCCACAGGTCATCCAATAGCTTTTCAACGCTAACTGGTTCGGACCTCCTTCTTGCTTTCGCAAGAATTCATCCTGCCCATGGGTGGCTCACCTGGTTTCGGGTCTCGTTGTACTGACTACACGCCCTATTAGGACTCGGTTTTCCTTCGGCTCCGCGCCTTGAAGCGCTTAACCTTGCCAGCACAACTGAACTCCCTGGCTCATTCTTCAATAGGCACGCCGTCACCCCAAAAGGGGCTCCGACTGATTGTAGGCATACGGTTTCAGGATCTATTTCACTCCCCTGCCCGGGGTTCTTTTCACCTTTCCCTCACGGTACTAGTTCACTATCGGTCGCAAGAAGTATTTAGCCTTACCCCAATGGTCGGGGCTAATTCAAGCAGAGTTCCGCGCGCTCTGCCCTACTCAAGATCATAGAGACCTGTCTCATACCTTTCGCTTACTGGGCTTTCACCATCTATGGCGTCAGAAATCCTCTGATTTCAGCTAGATATGAGATTTGTCACAGGTTGAGGTTTGTCGCACCACCTCACTCTATGCCTTATTACCCGCGTTAAGCATATCCGTTGCGCCGGCGGTCAAAACACTTTACTAAGATAGCATTGCTGCTATCCAAGCAAAGACGAATTAACCAGCTTAACACGTTTGGGCTGTTCCCTTTTCGCTCGCCACTACTCAGGGAATCACATTCGTTTTCTTTTCGTCAGGGTACTAAGATGTTTCAGTTCCCCCACTTCGCCGCGTGCTACTTATGTAGCACACTCATCCGCAAACGGATGGAGTTTCCTCATTCGGAGATCCCCGGCTAATAACGCTTGTTGCCAGCTCACCGAGGCTTATCGCAGGCTACCACGTCCTTCATCGCCTTCTTGCGCCAAGGCATCCACTGTACGCCCTTTGTTTTTCTTTAATTAATCTAACAAAGGCTATAAAGACTTACCTACTCATGTGTGTCTATTCAGTTTTGGAAGAACAGCATGCTAATTTATCATGAGATTTAAGATCTGTCAAGTACCTACTGACACGAAATAATTTTGGTTTTAGATAAGCGCATAACCCATTTTCTGAGTCATATACGATAGTAGATCAAAATATGATATAATTTTGCTATGGGATTTTGGAGGGATTTGCCATATTACAACCCGCAGTGGGGGGACGGTCGGCATTGCAGAAGAGATTACAAAACAAAGAGAAACTGTCCTAATTATGAAGATGGTTTATGTGACGAACACGGATGTCCACCAGACGTGCCAGTAGACTCTGAGAACATTGGAGTATGTGGTCAGAGACGTCATCACAAAGCATGCGATTTGTTTGCAGCAAGACTCTGCAACAGTGACGAATGTGGTCCAGTTGCACAAAATAAATACGGCCGTAGAGATCCACGCTGGATTATAGAGGCGTTGGGAAATTTAATTGAGAAAATATCCAGAAGAAACTAGACGTAACTGAAAATATTACAACATCTAATTGCAAAGAAGATTATATGTATTTTTATTCGTATAGATATTTAACAGAAATTTAGATAAGTTCAAACTAAATCAAGCAAAATTTTTATTCATACGAAATAATATAAGAATATTAAACTTAAGGTATAATTTTATAGAACTCTGCGAAACGAACGCAAAAAAATTATATCAATTTGCATTGTTAGAATTCGAAGTCAGATAATAATTTAAATGAATTAAAAAATCTTCATGTAATACACATATAATATTAAAAAGATACAAACATAAAAAGTTAAAAATCAAAAACACAAGCGTCAAACCTTACCTATACTTTCAAAACAATATAAAGATTCACCATCTTCGCTATAATTCGGGCCCAATGCTGGTATATAGAATGATGGCATTTATTTAAATTGTTCAGAAAGCATAAATGATAGGGCTGTGGTCAGATATGCAGGAAACTGACTTTGATATTCTCGCACACCAAGTTCATCATAAAATATCTTTAAATATAGTTTGCATGCCTCATCTTGTTGTTCGCAAATATGTGCCAATAAAGTCCAAAGAACTGATTCTGGAACACGAGGCTGATAATGGGTATCCCACGTCCTGTGTATATTTCATAATTATTACTTAATGCTTGGTTCATAATTGACATTATTATATATGCTTTTTTTTAATTTTGTCAACATTATTTTTTTGTACAGTATGATATATACTGTATAATATATGCTTAGAAAACAAAAACCAAGTTTTCTTTACTTTTTACTTCATGATATCGACACATTTATTGTTAATACAATAATCAATGTAAATAATTTTATTGGATTTATACTTGGTCTTTTAATAGTAAGTCTTTATATTGGCAGTATTGTTGGAACAGTATTCTACGAATTCATCTCTTTTGTACCGTTTTTGTTTTTAATAGCGCTTGGAATATACCTTTTATTTAAGATTACAATCAGCTTATACAATTATTTAACAACTACCTATTACATTGATTTAGAAAATAGGAAAATAGAAATCGTATACGATATAATCGTTTCTAAAAATATCTTTCCTATCAATATAGAAGAAATCCAGTCAATTACAAAAATAATTGCGCCGACACAAAAATTTATATCAAATACAACGTCCTACTTAGTAGAGATATCCGGCTTAGAAAATCCTGTTTCATTTCCAGGTATACATAATGGTTCACCATTACATTTGATATTAGAAAATCATTTTCAAAAAGAAGCCGATTCACCAAATATTATTACGATTAAAAAATATCCAATCGAGTTTTGGTTAGTAACTCCTATGATAATATTTGGATTCACGTTACTTTATATAATAACACGATTAATTTTTGTTTTTACTTTAGGATTAAATCCATTTGCATTTAATATCATTGACTTTATAGGCATTGTTCTCATTTTAATATCTCTTGTCATAGCATATTTGCATTATTATCTGAGTTATGAAAAATATTTTGTTACTTTGACGAATTCACAGATAATTATATTTAATGATACGAGAATATATACATTCATAGAAAAAGTATTTCTATCAAGAGTTGCAGATATACAAACATCACAGTCATTTAAAGAATACATGCTAGGAACGCATACATTGGCAATCAACAGTATTGGTCGTCTAGATACTATAAAGATTAGTGAGTTAAAAGATAATATAGATGAATTTATAAATCTAGCGTCAGCACAGATAAAGTTAGTAAATTCGACTCTCACAAAAACAGAAGTAAAACCAGAACTTACGCCTGAACTAATGTCTCAGACCAATGATTATGTATGGAATAGTTACTCACAAGATTCACACTCACAACAAAATCTGCAAACAAGCCAACTTATAAGTCAAAACATAAATTTTCAGTCTGCGACAAATACCAATATCCCATCACAATTTATATTTGAAACAACTCCGACTACAACTCCATATATCATTTACAATGCATTCTCTTCTTTACTCATCATTACAAATATTTTTAGCATTCTAGCTTTTTTTGATCTTTTTACCGCTTTTTGGATAACATCAGTAATCTTCATAGGTTTGATCTACAAAATATTTTTGGTATTTTTCACCAAATACCTGGTATATACTGATCAAATCATAGCAAAATTTACTTTTTTTTCTTCACAGGCTACAAGGATTTTCACAAACAGAGTAATTTCTATATCATTTCACAAAACATTTATAGACAATTTTTTTAATACAATAAGCATATCCATAGACTCATTAGGAGCATCAATGAACAAGGTCAATCTTATTGTGATTCCTAATTATTTTATAGATACGATATCAAATCTTTTTAATATTGAGAATGAATCAAAAAACACAATCCCAATAGAACATCAGTCAACTTTCACTAGAGCAATAAAAACATTCATAATCTACATACTTAATCTATCAAGGCTACTGATTGCTGTTGTAGTTATTTTTGGTATCTGGCAAATAATTGTATTTTTTAATTTTGACAAACAAATATTGGCATTTATAGGTGAACCTTATCGTATTGTTGCACTATCACTTTTCGGTATCGGTACAATAATTTCAACAATAATTGTCTTCACTAACACTGCCATATATTCTACTTTCATGAAAGTATTCTACTCACCAGATTTCTTAATAAATTTATTAGATACAAAATTAATTTCTAATATAGTTTATTCAAAAAGAGTTTTTATAAAATCTATAGAATTTATCAAATACCCTATACTTGGTTATGTAAATGCTAATGTCAATTACTTTGGCGCGGATATTGCTATTACAAAAGATTCCGAAGGAAAAGAGCAAAGAACAATCATACAAAAATCTACTTCAATACCATTTCCCGCAAATATTAATCAAATAATAGAACAACTACTACTTGTCAGAGCAGATGAACCCCCACTATATGACGCATCACCTAATCTGTTATCGTTCTCAACATTTAGAATATTCGAAATCATAATTTTGCCTCTTTATTTGTACAATTTGATATTCGCATTGTTCACTAAATATATTTTCACAGATAACTACTTAATAATAAAACATGGAATTATTATAAAACGTACGACAATACTTCCATATAAAAATATAACTTATGTCAATATTAATCAGAGTGTATTTGACAGGATATTTAAAACTGGTACGATATATATAAGTACTAGTAATCTAGGTGTGTCTGATGTTATTTTAGAAAATATTGATAATTACGATGAAATATTTGCATTTTTGAATCAAAAGAGATTAAATAAACAAAAATGGACAGATTTTATAATTTTCTGAATGAAAAAAGAAATTTATATTCTCTAATAATTGCAATATTCATTTTCTTTACATTGATAGCCGTACTAAATACATTTACACCCGCTACTCGCATTCCCACAACCAACATAGAGAAAACTACACTCATAAATAATGAAAGTGGCCCTTTTAATAGGATCACATACACTTCTCTGCATGATAAGATCTACAATGTGAGGCAATACGAATCTCTAACATCATTTGTTATTAATTCACAGGAAGAGATGAATGAAAAAATATGCTTTGATAAGGAATTACCTGATTGTAGTGCCTTTATAGATTTTGAAAAACAAACTGCGTTTTTTTATTTTCCCGGTCCCAAACCATCAGGAGGATATTCGCTAAGTATAACTGATGTAAAAGAGTATGAGAACAAATTAGTAATAGAAATTGTAGAAAATAGTCCTGGTAAAAACTGTATGTCTATTCAGATGATCACTTATCCATGGGCTGGTGTGAAGTTTGAGAAGACTAAGAAAAAAATTGAATTTAGGGTGGAACAAAAAAAGATAGATTGTGAAGGTGTGTTATCAGAATAAAGTTATTTAAATTTATTTATCAAATCTTAAACGATATACCTGATTTATAATTCACCTTCAATGGTACTTTCAACTTTACACAAGATTCCATTATATTACTAACATCTTTCAATATTTTCTCATCATAATTCTCTGGAAATATAAAGACCAGTTCATCGTGTATCTGTAAAACTAGTTTTATATCAAGTTTATTTGATTTTATATACTCATATACTTTTACCATCGCCATTTTTATCACATCTGCTGATCCCCCTTGGATCGGCATATTTATAGCCTCGCGAAAAAGAGCTTTCTTCTCATACTTGGATGCTGTTTTCCAAGACTTAAAATATCTCCTACGTCCCATAAAAGTTTTAACATAACCAAAGTTATCTAATTCATTTTCAATACGAGCAAAATAATCCTTTACTTTTGCAAATTTTTTGAAATATAAGTTTATAAATTCAGAAGCTTCTTCTACACTAATTCCCAATGTTTTAGACAGTCCATAAGCTTCCATTCCATAAACTATGCCAAAATTAATAGCCTTAGCGAATTTTCTTTGTTCATTTGTAATTTGATCGGTACCAAAAATCAACCTAGCAGTAGATTCATGAATATCTCGATCCTCTACAAAGAATCTTATCATCTCGGGATCTTCACACTCGTGGGCTAAAACTCTAAGATCTATCTGCGAATAATCAAAACTAACAAAACACCTCCCCTCCCCAGCTACAAAAATCCTGCGAATCATTGTACCATTTTCCTCATCAGATGGCAAATTCTGCAAATTTGGATTTATTGAAGAAAGCCTACCAGTAGCTACGACATCTTGTCTGAATGTCGTATGAATTTTTCCATCATCTGCTATCCATTCTTTTAGTCCTAAGATATATGTCGAAAGTAATTTTGACAAGTTCCTGAATTTTTTCAATAACTTTACGAAATCAGATTGGTTTTCCAAAAAATTTAGAGTCTCATCATCTGTCGAATAACCTGTTTTTCGTTTCTTTATCGGTGTTAATCTTAATACATCAAACAGTACGTGACGTAAATCTTTGGTAGAAGCAGGATTAAACTCAAAACCAATAACACCAAACATTTCTTTTTTCAACAAATCAATCTCATCTTTCAGCTTCTTTTCTATGCTGGATAGATACTCAAAATCAACAGATATTCCTTCTAATTCCATAAAAGCCAAAATCTTTTGAATTTTTTTCTCGAGATCAAATAAATTTTCTAATCCTTCTTTTTTGATGATATCAAGCGTTTTAGATAACAACTCTGAATAATGGCTAGTTTTCAAAAAGTCACAAAGTTCATTAATAGAACTAAATTTGCGTGATGAATCTATCAAATACCAAGCCAATTTTAAATCTACAAAATCAAAATTTTCTATACGCTCAATACCAGAGCTAATTAATTCTTTAATCAATCCTTTTAGATCAAAGCCTATGATCTGACGAATGTTCTTCAAAATTACATATCTATACAAGTCATCTACTTCAACAAAATCAATACCATTGCCTAAGAGATGTTTTTTAGTCTTTATATAATATGCTTTTTTATACATTTGATAAATATTTACTCAATTATATCTAAATTATTGATTGAACAAAAAATCAAACAAAACGGAAAATTTGACCCAAACCTTTTAAACATTATTTAAATTTTCATATTCTACATCCGAAGTTATGTTATAAAAAAGATTATACTTTTCTGTACTTTCTTCCCACAGAATGGATGAATATTTTGCCTCAAACCAATCAACAAATTTATTAATTTTATTAGCAAGAGATCTAAACTCAAATTTCGTTATAAAATCACGCAACTTATGGACACGCATGGTAGATAATTTGCAAAATTCAATATCCAAATCTAAATCAACATCAAATCTGATCTTTGCAAGTTCAAAAGATTGCCTTAAAGTAGATTGATTTTCTTGTATTGAGAGTGCTATTCGTATTGGTAGTTCATCAAGATTTGCAAGTAAAGAGTTGATATCTTCAAATTTTTTTACTATTTCCGTAGCTGTTTTTGACCCTATACCAGGAATACCTTTGATATTATCCGAACTATCACCAACCAATGCTTTATAAAGAACATATCTATCAACGGAGAAACCAAATTTTTCTTCAAAAACTTTTTCATCAAATATAGTGATGTTATTAAATGGTCTACCGGGCATCATTACAACGATTTTTTGATTTACTAGCTGTAGAAGATCTCTATCCCCAGTCAATATATCAATACGATCAAAAATATCCTGATTTTTATTTGCAAAAGTGCCTATAACATCATCCGCCTCAAATCCATCTTTTTGTAGAGTTTTTATATTCAATTGATTTATAATATCAATGATAATTTCAATTTGAATTTTCAATTCAGGCTCTGTTTCCTTACGATTGGCTTTGTAATCAATATTCAGTTCATGTCTAAAGGTAGGTGTTGTCGATTCCAAACTACAAACAATATATTCTGGATCATGTTTTTGTATAACACTTAAAAGCATTTGTAGAAATCCATAAACGGCACCCGTAGGCGTACCATCACTGGATGTAAGATGCGGCAATGCATAATAAGCTCTGAAAATAAGACCAAAAGTATCAATAATAAGCAAGTTTTTCATGGTACAAAAACATTATTTTTTAATACTCAAATGCTGATTTTCAGCTATATATAACTTACGAGCTGGTATTGAAATCTCTATTCCTTCCTCATCAAATCTTTTTTTAATTGCCTTTATAAATTCGTGCATTAAAACGAACCTATCTGTATACTGTCTAGCACGTAAAACTACAGTAAAATTTATATTTGATTCTCCAAATGTGTGAAATCTTACCAAAGGTTCGAAGGTATCAACTCCCTCAGGTATTGATTTCATCACTTGCGACGCAACTTCTAAAACTACTTTTTCCACATAATACAAGTCAGCATTGTACGCTACACCCATTTGAACTAACACAGCAACTTCGGGATCAGGTTTAGAGTCATTAACAATTATGGAATCAATTAATTTAGAGTTAGGAATAACGATTATCTGGTTTGGCAAAGTACGAATCCTAGTAGATCTCCATCCTATATCTTCGATTATTCCCATTAGATTTATATCAGGTAACTCTACAAAATCACCTATCTGTATAGGCTTATCAGAAAGAAGATTAAACCCGGCGAAAAAATTGACAAGTGTTGGTTGTAAAGCAAAACCTGCTATCAAACCACCAACACCAATTGTTGCCAAAAATGGTGTTAGATCTATCCTAAAGTACCAAAGTACGAATAACAAAAATATTACCAAACCCGCAACTTCTATAAACTTAAAAAGTAGTTCTGGATACTTATTTGGATTTCCCTGTAATGCAGTATTGTAATGTATAAAAAGTTTAATAATATAAACAATCAAATTAGTTATCAAAAACGCAGACACTATGAAAGTAAAGGCATCAACATAAAACGAATAATCAGGTAATATATTTATATACTTGACAAAAAAATACGTTAGTAATGTCAAAACTAAAAACAAAACACGTAAAAAGACACCTCTAAAATGTTTTTTAGCCTCTTCTGGATGAGGAATCTGTATATTTGATCTAAAAAACCTATGAGAAATATAAAAAACGATAGGTATCAATAAAAATACTAAACCTATAAACAGTATCGAAGCAAACACTTTTTCTAAATTCATATTTAGATATTATACAAGAATCATTTTGTAATTAAATGTATGCTAAAATATTTTGCTTATGGGCCTTTAGCTCAGTTGGTAGAGCGCATCATTCGCATCGATGAGGTCAGGGGTTCGAATCCCCTAAGGTCCACCATATGGTTAATTATTTCTACTCGATATATTTTTTAAGATCTTATACAGATTTTTTAAAATGATATTACATACCTATTTCTTATTTCAGATAACTGTACCTGCAAACTGGACACGATGGACTTCTCAATTTCCAATTTCTGACTAAAGACACTAAGTTCATCTTGTAAACTTTCTATTTGCTCATTTAGTTTATCTACTTGATTTAATAGGCCCAGATTTTCCTTCTTCTTACATTCCAAATCTCTTTCTAGTAGTTCTGATCGATCTCTGAATAACTGTATTTGATTTAATAAATCTAATTCTTCTTGTTCTTTAGTCTTTAAATCTTCTTTCAATTGTTCTATTTGATCAGATAATATTTGTTTTTCCCTAAATTGTAGTTCTAAGGATTAAGTTAATTCGGTAATTTTTTTACCCAACTCAGGCAATGTATACTTTGCGTTCTGGGAATATAGTAACATAGACATCAGTGCATAAGATTCAAATCTAGAAAAAATAAAATAATTTCTGATTATACGCAGTTGACCTGTATATGAAGATACTGTCCTACTTCGACTACTTTTCCTTTGACGATACCCTAAAACAGGTTCATTAAGTAGGCCCCTCCTAAAACCCAACAAAGTCAATTTGATAAGAAAAGCATAATCCGCCCATTTATAATTATCTGTTTCATCTAAAAAACAATAATCACGAAGAGCTCTCTTATCAAACATAAAATAAAACCCTCCCAGTGAATTAGACATAAACAAGAGCGGCCTAACCCTATGAGAAAAAGAGTAGTGAGGATATGCATATGAGGCGTATATATAAGATTTTTCTGATTCATCAAAATGTCTTGGATAACCAAGTACTATTTGATATTCCGAATTGCTCAACAAAAAAGTCAAATATCTCTCCAATATATTATAGATCAGTACATCATCTGCATCCACACAAAGTACAAAATCACCATTTGATAACCTTATACCGTGATTTACCGCTGCAGCTTGTCCTTTATTTTCTTGATATACAATTTTATATGGTAATTTTAACGATTTACTAACAATTTGAATTAGCTCTTCGTGATAATCCTCACCTGATCCATCATCAACAAAAATTACTTCAAAAGGCCTTACCGATTGATAATTTATACTTTGACATAACTCCTCTATGTATTTAAATTCTATTTTGTAGACTGAGATAACTACTGAGACTTTCTGATGAAAAACTTCGTCTAAGACTATTTGTTTATCCTCAAATTCATTCGACAATGCGCTAAATACGGAATTCAGAAATAAGTCATCTATTTCCTTTGAATAATCAGGAATTGTCTGATTTAATTGATCAAAATAAGCATAGATTTTATCATAACCATCTAACAGCTCTTTTAGGGATTCGATATATTCACTTAAATCATTGTCTTTGGACAGAAATAAATAATTTTTTAATCTCTCATATAGGTCATGCGGTAAAAGATCTTTGTGTGTTACAAACGCCAATCCATGCTTGACCATGTCAGAGATTAAACCTGAGATATAAAAATTATCTAAATAAGGTAAAACAGCTATGTTTTGAAAAGAATTTTCTGATATTATTTTTTCTATTTCTTCTGGGAAAATTTCAAATATTCGAATATCGAGTTTATTAGACAAATCATCTAATTTAGAACGATAATATTGTGGCATATCTGTACATGGTTTGATCAAATAAATCTTGATTCGATGACTCAGACGATCTAAATTCTTATCATCATCCGAACTAGCAATATACTCCAAAATGTTGATAAATCTATCAAATCCATGATACAGATCCGGTTGACCGATGAAAAGCAAATCACATTTGTGTGTTGTATGATATACGACATTTTCTAGTTTGCAGGAAGAATTTTCGAGGCAACGGATTGGAAATTGCCGGATAACAATTTTCTGATCAGAAAACTTTATTCCCAAAATCTCATTATAAAGATCAATGATTCTTTTATTTTCCACGACAATTAAATCAGACCTTTCTAACACTTCTTTTTCATAATCCAAATCAAATATTTCTTCATATGACAAAATAGTTTCATTATAATGCGATTTGCGTATTCTAATAGCAAAAGTATAAATAACAGTTTTTATATCTTTCGGAAATATATGAGAGTTTATTGCATCCTGAATACGATATATCATTCCATCATAATCATGAGTATGAATAAATTTGATATCAAAAAATAGATATATCTGATAAAACAAATGATATATCAAAAATCTACCGGATCTTTGATCATAGTTTAGAAAATTTTCAATATGCTTATCATCATAAAATTTCCAAGGTGTTATAAAGTTATTTTCCAAATCTTTCTTTTGTTCACTGATTTCTATCAAACGGGGAAAATAGACGACTATTGGTTTTTTATCAAAAAGTGAATAAATATTTCTCAGTGAAACCGATATATGCCTAAAATAAATATCCTGTTTATTTACATCATCAATTCCATCAAAGAACGATGTCACTAAAACAGAATCTGTATCAGAAACAAGAAAATATTTTTCTAGAAAACCTTGATAATCCAGTGCATGTAGTATTAGACAAACTATACTTCTTTGATTATTTTTCTGGGCAATAAATAAATCTTCAATAGTAAAACCCATAGAAATCATATAATGAGCAATTTCTAACTCTCTCCACTCTCTGACTCTATAATCAAATTTATACTTATCTTTATAATCTTGACCACGTAGATTTGTAGACAAAAGTATGCGGTTTGCACTATTTTGGCTTACGAGTTTTCTTAATAATTTGACAAATGGACCAGGATAATAAAAATTTTCTATTGACTCAAAGACGACAAAGAGTGTAGAGACTTCAGATTCTACCAACTCGTACAAAAGTTCACACTCAGGGAAATAACTAAGTCTTGAACGAGAAAATTTAATGTTATCTCGATCTGTATAATCTATTTTACAACTAGATATATCCACCTTTACAACATTAAATCTGTCTCTTACCTTTTCTAGTTGTTGATGAATGTCCTGTGTAAAAATCCCAATAACAACTATCCGCTCAACACCTAGATGACTTGCATATTGTATTGCGTCATGGATAAAACCAGAATAATCCTCTTCATCGAGAACAATATCATCACCAAAATTAGAGTAAGTTATTTGATCCCCTAAACACCCATAATTTGCGTCATGCGTGATTAATTTAAGATCAGGTACTAGATTCTTGATTTGATCAATAAACACTTTTTGCATTAATTTGAATCATAACTTAAAAATTACATATCTGCAAAAACAGTATGAAAATTAATTAATATTAAAAGAAATAAACGTTTTTATTGACAAAATGAACTAAAAAATATACCCTACCTACAGGTAAGGTATAAAAAGAAATAAACAAAAAATGCTACTAAATCTTAAAAAAGCAAAATCATTGATAGAAACCATAATGCGGATGGTGGAGAATGATAAATATTGCATAGATATCATGCAACAAAATCTAGCAGTAATAGAGCTTATCAAATCAGCACATAGGTACCTGATGGAACACCACATAGATCATTATTTCAAAGAAGCACTAACTCACCATGACACAGAAAAAATCAATCAAATGATCCAAGAAATTATCAATGTAACAAGTCTTTATAATAAGCAATCATGAAAACACATAATCACATATATTTTGTTAAAAATATACATTTTGCTTCATGCGAAATACTGATAGAAAGAAAGTTGTTAGAAATACCTAATATCAAGTTTGTAGATGTTTCATCTGATAATAATAGTGTATATGTAGATACTCGATAAAAACAACAAATGGAAGAAAAAATAGCTATAAAAAAATACAAAATACAAGGGATGCATTGTGCATCTTGTGCCGCAAATATCGAATTTGCTCTAAAAAATGTTCAAGGCCTTAAACAAGCTCAAGTTAATTTCGCCGAAGAAACACTAATTTTAGAATTTGAGAATTCAGACACTGAAAATATTAAACTAATCATTGGCACAGTTAAGAAGAATGTTGAAGATCTTGGATACAAAATCTTAGAAAATGAGACAACGAATCAAAAAGACAAAAAAATTGATATTCAAATAATAAAGATAATTCTATCTGTATTGATGATCATACCAATACTATATCTGGCCATGGGACCTATGATTGGTATACGCATTCCCTACTTTCTTGAGAAATACAATAATCTTGTCCAATTAGCATTGTCGACAATTATAATTCTTTTAAATTTCAACATCTGGATTTCTGGAATCCAAAACTTCTTAAGACTTCATCCAAACATGAATTCTCTTATTTTTTTAGGAACACTTGCCGCTTATTTGTATAGTATCATTTTATTTTTGTTGAATATATACCATAATGAAACAAAAGAGGCTCATTATTATTTTGAAAGTACAGCCATTATCCTAACACTTGTTGCAATAGGTAAATATCTAGAAGAAAGAATGAAGAAATACACCATCAATACTTTAAAAAAACTATTAGATCTTCAACCAAATATTGCTCATGTGATCAGAGATAATCATGAATATGATATATCAACAAAAGAACTTAAACTTGGTGATATATTTTTAGTCAAGCCAGGAGAAAAAATCCCCACAGATGGGATTATTGTAGAAGGAAAAACTTCTATTGATGAAAAGTTTTTATCTGGTGAAAGTATTCCCGTTGATAAGAAAGAAGGTGATACCGTTATTGGCGGAACTATCAATTTATCATCAAAAATTTTAGTAAAAGCCACAAATGTCGGTAATGACACTGTACTATCACAGATAGCAAATATTGTCCAAAATTCAATGAATTCAAAGCCAAAAATTCAGAAATTTGTAGATCAAATATCGTATTATTTTACATTTATCGTGCTAGCGATAGCAATAATTTTACTAATAATATGGTTGGTTTTGGGACAAAGTTTTGATTTTGCTTTAATGATATTTGTCTCTGTACTCATTATTGCTTGTCCTTGTGCTCTAGGTCTAGCTACCCCAATGGCTATTATGATGGGAAATTCTATTGCTGCTACCAATGGTATTCTTATTAAAAATACTTTAGCAATAGAAAACATAAAAGATATAGATACCATAATTTTTGACAAAACAGGTACTCTAACTATAGGCACACCAAAAGTTGTTGAATTCATTAGTTTAGAAGAAAAATACCCAATAAAAGAACTAATCAAAATTGCTGGTTCCATTGAAAAATTCTCGACACATCCTATTGCCAAAGCAATTTATGAATATTCGAGAGAAAAGGAAGAAAAAATTTTAGAAGTTGAAAACTTTATCCAACATACTGGACTGGGTGTAGAAGGTACCATACAAAACAATCGTTTTATCATAGGATCTAAAAGGATGATTGAAGAATTTATCGGCCAGGTCACAGACGAACAGATCCAAAATATAATAAAACACCATGAAGAAAATGGAAAAACTGTTGTATTAGCATATTCTGATAGAGAAAAGAAAATAATTGGTCTTATCACTGTTGCTGATACTATCAAACCTGACGCAAAAGAATGCATAAAAATAATCCAAGAAATGAAGAAAAATATCATAATGCTGACTGGTGATAACGAATTTGTAGGAAAGAATGTAGGCCAACAACTTGGCATTCAAAATGTAATATCGGATGTCTCACCAATAGATAAAATAAATATAGTAAAAAAACTACAAAAAGAGGGACACAAAGTTTTGATGATCGGTGATGGTACAAATGACGCGCCAGCTCTAGTACAAGCAGATGTGGGGATTGCTTTTTCTTCAGGTACAGATATTGCTGTAGATGCAGGAGAAATAATAATACTAAAAAACGATCTTAAAACTGTGATAAAAACTTTGCTGATAAGTAATTGGATATTTAACAAAATCAAACAAAACCTGTTTTGGGCATTTGCGTATAACATAATATTGATACCCATAGCCGCTGGTATACTCTACCCAAATTTTGGCATTTTACTTAATCCTTATTTTGCCGCGATAGCAATGTCTTTTTCGTCATTTAGTGTGATAACTAATACACTTATGATGAAAAGTTATCGGGTTAAAAAAATCTTCAATTGATTAACATCAGAACCAAATATAATATTTTAGTTATATAAAAACCATTCTTGAATTAAATTTCTATTTAATGTATTATATTATTCTATGATAGATACAAAAATTTTCTTAGAAAGATTTCTTCAAAAATACAGATTTAATAAAGTAAAAAAAATTCTACATGGTGATATTCTAGATTTTGGAGGAAATGAAGGAGAATTAAAGCAATTTATCCCTAAAGAAAGCACTTATACTTTAGTAAATTATGATCATTCACCGATGGAAAACAAAACTTTTGATACTATAGTGGCTCTCGCTGTTATTGAGCACATAGAAGTAGATGAAGTATATAATATTTTCAAAAAATTCAAAAAAATTTTGAATGAAAATGGAGTCATATTCTTAACAACACCAACTCCCAAGGCTCATCCAGTTCTAATGTTTTTAGCCAGTTTAAATTTATTAGACAAATCTAATTTGGAAGAACATAAGCATTACTGGACTAAAGAAGAAATATATGAACTCGCAAAATCTACAGGATTTTATGTAGAAAAGTATAAAAAATTCCAATTCGGTTTTAATCAATATGCAGTATTACGACATCAAAAAAGTTAAATCAAAAGATTGTAAATTACCATTGATATTATTATTGATTTAATAACTTACCAATTTCTTATTATAGTATATTACTAATTTTATCACCTTAATTAATTATATAAAATATTTTAATACTTCATAATCATTTTCAAAAAATTATCTTGAATCAACAATTAGAAACTTACAATCTTTGAGTGACTTAAATAAAATATTATTTTCTATTTGTTTTAATTTTCATTTCTATTATAATATAATAATTAAAATAAGTTTAGGCAATAAACTTATTTTTCAGTTACAATAAGGATTCTATACATTAAAGTTAACCATTTAGTACTTATTTAAGAACAGCACAAATAAACTATTAATATAAATCTTCAACACATCTATTAATTTGAATAGACTATTAATTCTGAAAAATTTTAAATATATAAAAGATTTATGTAATTAAAATGTTCTATCAACGAATAAAAACTTTTCAAAGGAAATAAAATCATGAATGTAAATATATCTGGTGGACCCTAGGGGATTCGAACCCCTGACCTCGTCGTTGCAAACGACGCGCTCTACCAACTAAGCTAAAGGCCCGTTTTGATATAAATCAAATTTATGGTGGGCGTACCTTGACTCGAACAAGGGACCTCAGTCTTATCAGGACTGCGCTCTAACCAGCTGAGCTATACGCCCTAAGTAAGGAAAATTATATATTCTAATCACACAAATGTAAACAATAAGAACCTTAAAATAAATTTATAGACATCAATACCACATTTATTATAACGAGAACCAACGACTACTTTCTGGTCAAAAGCAAAATAAAACCAATATTTAAAGTAAAATTATTGAAAATACTTTGAAATTTAAAATTCGAATATTCTTTTATAATCCAAACAAATAGTTTTTATCAGTAAAAAAACACAATAGGAAACTAAACTTATTAACAATAAATTAGTGCGAACAGAAACAATATAATTGTTCTTAACAACTTAATAGTGGCAGGAAAGTCAATCCTTAGAAAAAAGAGCATTCCCCTTTTTGACTCGACTTTGCATACAGCAAAGACTTATGAGTCTGCTTGCCTTGACGAAGCAAGCAAAATGATTAACTCCCTAGAAAGGAGGTAATCCAACCGCAGATTCCCCTACGGTTACCTTGTTACGCCTTCATTCCAGTCATCGAAGACATCTTCCGATCAAAACCGATGACCGTTCGGATGTCTCCGACTCCCATAACGTGGCGGGCGGTGTGTACAAGACCCGAGAACGTATTCAACGCGCCATGCTGAAACACGTTTACTAGCGATTCCGGCTTCATGCAGGCGAATTGCAGCCTGCAATCCGAACTGGGGCTAGCTTTTTGGGATTTGCTCCTCCTTACGGGTTGGCTTCCCATTGTACTAGCCATTGTAGCGTCTGTGTAGCCCAAGGCGTAAGCCCAATGCTGACTAGACGTCATCCCCACCTTCCTCCTGATTTACTCAGGCAGTTTCCAATGTAATTTAACATAGGATGAGGGTTGCGCTCGTTAATGGACTTAACCAAACATCTCACGACACGAGCTGACGACAGCCATGCAGGAACTGTGTATTCGCTCCCTTGCGGGCACTCCAGTGTTTCCACCAGGTTCGAATACATGTCAAGCCTTGGTAAGGTTCTTCGCTTATTAACGAATTAAACCAGGCGCTCCACCGCTTGTGCGGGTCCCCGTCAATTCCTTTATGTTTTAGCCTTGCGGCCGTACTCCACAGGCGCCCTACTTAACGCGTTAGCTGTTGCACACAGTGTGCGGGGAAACCTCCTAAAAGGAGGAATCTTCACACCATGCACCTAGTAGGGAACGTTTACAGCGTGGACTACACGGGTATCTAATCCGTTTTGCTCCCCACGTTTTCGAGCCTTAGCGTCAGGTAAGTCCCAGAGAGCTGCCTTCGCCCTTGGTATTCTTCACGATATCAACCCATTTCACCGGTACACCGTGAATTCTGCTCTCCTCTGACTACCTCTATTCTAACAGTATCCTTTGCTTTTCCTGTGTTAAGCACAGGGCTTTAACAAAAGACTTACTAGAACGCCTACGCATCTCTTTACGCCCAGTAATTCCGGATAACGTTTGCCACCCCCGTATAACCGCTGCTGCTGGCACGAAGTTGGCAGTGACTTATTCGCTTGGTACTCTCACGTTGCTCCCAAGCAAAAGGAGTTTACAACCTTTCGGCTTTCGTCCTCCACGCGGCGTCGCTGGATCAGGGTTTCCCCCATTGTCCAAAATTCCTGGCTGCTGCCACCCGTAGGTGTCAGGGCCGTGTCTCAGTCCCTGTGTGGCTGGCCATCCTCTCAGACCAGCTAGCCGTCATAGCCTTGGTGAGCCATTACCTCACCAACTAGCTGATGGCAAGCAGGCCTCTCCCGAAGCGCATTGCTGCTTTGGTCTTTCGACATCTCCGGTATTACCCCCGGTTTCCCAGGGCTATCCCGAACTTCGGGGCAAGTTCCTACTTATTACTCACCCGTTCGCCGCTAAGAATATTTACAATCCAGGTTGCCCTTTCATGCAAACATTCTTCGCTCGACTTGCATGCCTAAGGCACGCCGCCAACGTTCATCCTGAGCTAGGATCAAACTCTCAATTGAAAACTTGATATAGCTCAACACATCAATTTAGTATTTGATGTGTGGAATTATAATTTAAATTAGTTTAAAGGAATTGACTTCCTACCACTATTAAATTGTCAAGAGCTTGAATCGTGTGATTCAAGTGTCAAATATTATCACTAGATGTGAAATTTGTCAAATATACATTTCTAACATTTAGTTAAACTTAAAACCGCAAATAAATACAACAACAGTACCCTTCAAACTAATATTATACCCTGTTCCCACATAATCATAAGTATAAATTCTGATATATGAATTTCTTACTCCAGTACTAAATTCACCCTCATATGTTATTACACTGTTTGTATTAGTTTTATAAAGTGGCTTGATTACTGTCCAGTATCTATCATTAAATTCGTTTTCAAAAAAACTCACAACATCATTTATTGATTTCTCTTTATCATAATAAAAAGTTGACACACTAACATAATCATATTTGCTATTGTATTCTTGTTTAATAGTATCAATAAAATTTGCCCCCTCCAGATTTACTAATTTTGAATTTGGAAATACTGGTAACTTTTTCATTTTTATACTGTCTGAATTTTCTTGCAAATAATTGAGCGTCCAAATAATTCGATTTTCTGAGATCAGATCAAAACGAGTTGTAACTACAGCCGCCACTGTATCAGCGATGTCTTCATAAATTGAGGTTTTTCCATAGTCTGTGGTCAAAACATTTTCCTTAGAATTAAGAAAATACCCCCTTTGTGGATCATACTCCCACTCTGTAGATTCAGCAAAACTTCTTGTCAAAGCAGACTCAGAAACTAAATCAACCCAAGAATAACCTTTTTTTTCAACTAATTTCAATGCATCCTCATAACCGAACTCATCAAAAACGTAGTTAAATTGAGAAATATGCATAAGTTCATGAACAAAAGTTGCAAAAGCATTATCCACAAAATGATCATTTTTAATGGAATTGAATGAGATATCATTAAAAAACATATACATACCACTAGCAAAAGCAATAGTATCTTGAGACAAATTATGTCTAGGACTAATTTCTCCCTTATCAAAAGTAATGATAGCTGCCGGTCCCGGATTTAATAATTTTGCTGGTGTCATGTCTATGAAATACTTCAAAAGCCCAATTTGCTGATAAGTGAAGGATTTTCTTGGTGTTCTGACAAATTTTATACCTTTATATTCATATTGTACAGAGAAACCTATTGGTATATCTAAAATACCCAATCTATCTATCTCCTCATTACTAAATCTACTAAGAGTATATTCATTATACTTTCGATCCTGTACATTATTGTTTGGGGTGTTTTCCTCTTTTTGTTCACCAAATAAATTGAAATTTTTAGTTAAAACTTTAGCATCAAAATCAAAATTTTTATCATTAAAAATAAAGAAAATAAAAATCAAAACGCTGGATACTAAAACACCTATTGTGAATATTAGAAAGAGATACTTTAATACAGAACTATTCTTTCTTTTTTTATCAATATACACAACACTAATAGGCTGATTTTGATTCTTTACAAAGTTCATTAATGTATATTCAAATATATCATGAATTATTATCAAAAATAATAACAATGATAACCAATCAGAACAACAATTTTAGAAGAGTAAAATCTCGAATACTTTTTTCAATGAATTAAACAATATATTAGAATAAAACATTAAGACTTTTAGGTAATACAAACTCTTCTCCGTGAATAATCAAAACCTATTTTTTTATACTTAAATATTATCAAAAATTAAAAGTACTCACAAAATAAAAGAAAAATCCCACTAATAAATTCACCTCAAAATACCAACAACTTGTTCAAACACAAATAGATATATAGTTAAAAACGGCATGGCAATTAATCGCAGGATCGAAGAATCTCCCCATATAGGCAGGATAAGTATTATTAATATCCAAAGAGCATACGGTTCAATATAATTGTCGATAAAATCAGCTATACGATAACTAATATATCTAAATACTTTGCTACCATCCAAAGGTGGAATTGGCAACATATTAAATATGGCCAAAAATAGATTTATCACACCAATAGCCGGTAAGGACGCAACAAATGTATAAAACATGAAATACACAATACTATTACTATTCTGAAAAAATATACTCAAAAATGCATAAATAAAAATTACTGCCAATGATATAAATATGTTTACCAAAGGACCAGCGATAGCAATAATCATCATATCGCGTTTGGGGTTTGATAGATTATTCGGATTTATCATAACAGGCTTTCCATAACCAAATCCTGCAAAAAAAATTAACAAAAAGCCTATTAGATCAAAATGTTTGAATGGATTAATGGTAAGTCTATCCTCGTATTTGGGTGTCAGGTCACCAAGTCTAACCGCTGTATAAGCATGAGCAAATTCATGTAAAACAATAGAAAAAAATATTCCAATCCACACAAAAAGTACATAAAGAAGGCTCGACTCGACACTGCCAGAACCCGTATAAATCAGACTGTTTGTTGTCAAAATTTGTTGAAACATAAAATCATTATATCAAACAGAACTTAATTATTATGTATTTTTAATTTACAGTTTTGCTGCTCAACAATAACTAAGGAAAATGGCGAATTTAATTTTACCCTGACCCATCCCATCACTAACAATACCACACAAAAGGTTTCTATTTACTCTTACTTGTTTTCCCTTTTTTTTGATTTCTTAAAATAATTCCAAGCGACTAATGCGACAATCAATAAGACGATAACAATGATTAAAATGAGTATTTGTATTGGAAAAACAAAGATTTCTGTTGTGCGCTCGATGATGATCACTTTATCATTTGGTAACCCCGCTTCTGGAGCTGGTTTTATACGACTCTGATAAGTAACGTAATACTTTCCGAACTTAAAATCAAAAAACCTACTCCAATCAAATTCCCACACTATCTTTCCATCAACAATTTTATCTTTAATAAAATTATTTGTACTAAAGCTGTGGCGATAATTTCTCGAATTATTACTTGATATAATTAACCCATTTTCATTAAAGGCCAATGTCTCTACTGGTTTTGTTTTATCACCTTGATGTATAAATATATTACCCAGAGGTCTAACATAGATGTTACTATTATTTTTTATTTTTACATTTACAACAGCAGTGCCACCCCAAAAGAACGATTGTTCTTTTAACAATAAATCAGAGACGAAAAATGAGTCAATATCAGATTCAAAATTGATATCACCATCAATGGTAAGAATCACAGGCAATAAAATTTTGTCATTTATTCCTACAGCTGGACTATTAGTATTTGTATCTGCCGGTGATCTAGCAAATAAGATAGCAAATAAATGAGAACCGGGATCAGCATCATCGGGAATGTTTATGCTAAATTCAGACCTTATAGTTTCACCATGTTTGATCTCATGTTGTGTACTCTCTAAAACAACCCAAGAAGCGACATCACTTTTACGATCTTTTTCTGTCTCATCGATTTTTACATTTCCCTCTTCATCTCTAATTATATTCACAACACTAGGATACACCACTACACTTGCCTTTGTTTCATAGTCATTAGTGAGCTTGTAATAGGTGTGTTCATTTTTCAATGTTGTTCCCCTTTCACCATTCAGATAAATAACTATCGGACTCATTATCAGACCACGCTTGGAGCCAACAAACTCTGACTGGGCCAATACTTTCCCCGACCCTATAGTTAACCATGGTGCCGTTTGTCTTGATCCCAGAGAGCCAGGCCGATCTGATATGACGTGACCGAATAAGAACAACAACATCAATACAAAAACTATTATGTTGAGGATCTTTTTCGAGTTAAATTTTATTTTCATATACATATAATGTATTTAAAAAATATAAAAAACGCAATGCAATATAAATAAAAAATAGGGAGGTATAAACCTCCCCATTCGCACAATTCTAAGTGTGACTTAGAACTGTGGAGCAACAGTATATGTTACTGTTTGTGTATATACACCTGCTGGTGTATCAGCTTGTATAGCCGCCTCATGAGTGATCAGTGCGGTATTTGTTGTATCCGTAGCCGCAGGTGCATTTGGACCATTAGATGAATATACTGCCGTCGCCGTCGTTGCAGCAAAGTAGAACGTATCAGTAGCAGTACCTGTGAAATTCGTACCTCTTGTTACTGTACCACCCGTAGCAGATCCTTGCGTAAGAACAACTCCATAATCTTCAGTACCAGCAGTTACATTCTCTCCAGAAGTAGAAGCGTTATTCATCACATGATTACCATTTGTAAACCCCCCACTGGCTTGATAGTTAACAGTGTATCCCGAATCTGCGTTTGTTGCCACCTTTAACCTATATGCACAGGTACTCAAATTGGTAGTCGTCATAGGATTTGGTGATAGCTGACATAGATTAGGTCCCACGGTACCACCATTTACATTTGCTTGGTCGGCAGTATCTGCAGAGTTTCTGATTACGAAGGAAAGCGTGGCTTCTACACTACCCGTGACAAAAACATCATTTTCGTCACCGACATAGAAAAGTCCAGCCCCAGCATCTACGGATGTTAGTATACCCATTGCATAATTATCTGCGGTATTAGAAGTCCTTAACTGTCCAGAGGCAACTGCCAATGTCAATGTACCTGCATTACAAGTTGGTTGCGTAGAACCGTTAGCATCTAAAGTAATCAGAACTACAGGATTAGAGTTTCCTGAGTTACCATTTGTTACCTGCACCTCATGAACACCATTGGAAGCAGTACCAGGAGTGCCTTCAAGCGAGTTCGTAGAACAACCTGTAAGAGTCAAATCAGAAGCATCTAGTGTTTGACCGGTTTCTACAACAAAACCATTCATTGTAACCTGAATAAACTGTCCATCCACCGTCAAATTGTTTGATGTTTGAAATGAAAAAGTCGGAGTGACAGAAGTATTAGTCGCAGCTGAGTTAGCTGTAATACCAGTACCAGACACTGAGACATTAGTTACTGGGCCAGCAAATGCTGACGGTGCAAAAACTAGTACTCCAGTCGCTACTACAGAGAGCGCTGTTATACTAGCTAATACTCTTTTGATTTTTTGTGTTGTTTGTCTCATAGAGTTTTGTGTTAAATAAACTTTTAGTTTATTTAAAGGGCAGTCACAAAATTTTATCCCCGATTGAATCTTGGACTACAGATATTATTTAGCACATTTTTTTTGGTTTGCAAATATCTATTGTCTATTTATTAATTGCCGATATTTATCTGTAATGTGGTCCCAATCATATTTTATGTTAGCTAATTCATACAGTTGATTTCCTATTTCATTCAAGTCATAACTCTGTATACTAGAAATAATCTCATACAATTCTTTTGCTGAACTAAAATACAAAGCCTTATTTTCTGTTGTATTTACATTAAATATCGAGTTGTAACATATAACAGGTAAACCCACAAACATAGCTTCAACCAATGATGGATTTGTTCCACCAACACTATGACCGTGAATGTAAACGTAAGCATTTGATCTTATCGTATTAAGCTCGTCCAAATCATAAATAGGTCCAACAAGATAAACGTTTTTGTATTTTGAATACTTAGCAAATATTTTTTGGGCATATTTATTTCCATCCCAATTACCTACAAATACAATATTCAAGTGACTACAAGTCGCAAATGCGTCTAAAACCATCTCAACATTGTTTTCTGGCTCAATTCTACATACAGAAAAAGCATATTTATTTTTCAAAAACGGATATTTTTCTAAAATTTCTTGTGTAAATTTAATTTTTTTTGATTGATTACCCCCGTACTCAATCAAAACAACATTGTCTGATAATTTGTAAGCATCTTCTATATAATCACGAATAGCAATATTATCAGCAATAAGTTTATGAGAAAATTTTACAGCAACGAATTCAAAAAACTTAAGTAATAATTTTATAAAAACATTCCATTTTCCTCTCTTCCATTCTAAACCATCTAAATGAGTTACTATTTTTATATTTGAAAATAATCTAACAAAAGGCAAGACCAAAGCTCCAGATACACCCATGAGTATGACAACATCTGCGTATGTCACGCTATCAAATATGCTTAATATATCATACAATATACTTTGCCATCCGTTAGGTTTTAAATTTATATATTTCAATTTTGCATTCTTATATATTTCTAATTTTTTATCGTTATAAAAACTTGAGCTACAATACACATACCAATCAAAACGATCAGATAAATAATCAACCAAATTTTGGGCTAAAGTTTCAAATCCTCCATAACGTGCTGGTATTCCTGCCGTACCAACTATAGCTACTTTCAATTTTCTATACATATGTTGTATGATAACAGAAATCAAAGTAGAATCGTAAAAATGACGGATACGCTAACTGAAATCATATTTTCTCTTCAATTGATGCTTGTAATTTTCGGATTTAATATTATTGGATTTGCATTTCTAAAATTATTTATCAAAACGAAGTTTGATTTAGGACATATATTTTTTTCTCAAATTATTGGTCTTGTTATATTTACTTATCCATTATTTATTTTATCTTCTTTTAAGATACTAAACTGGAATGACAATTTTATTATTAAAGCATTATTTATAATCACAACTATTATTTCTCTATTATATATTTTAAATATAAAAACCATATTGGCTAGAATTAAGATTTTATTTAATCAGATACTAATTTTATTTAACAGAGAAAATAAATCTAACTTTGAAAAAACAATAACGAGAAGAACTAGTTTTAAATTAATAAATATTGAATTTAAAGAGGACAACAAAGTCAAACTTTTTGCTAAGATATTCGGTTTATATTTCTTATTTTTATTATTGTATTACATTTATCTATATATTAGAGGTTTCCATCCAATTCTTTTTGGTACGGAAAAATTTATGGATATATTAATGCTTTCCCAAGCCGGGAAGACCGATTATTTTCCACCAACTGATGGATGGTGGTCAATTCAGAAAGTAAATTACTATTATTATGGCTACATTTTATTTTCTGTACCTATCAAAATATTTAATATACCTTATGAAATTGGCTACAATCTGATTTTAGGCTACATATTTGCCTTTGCTGGAGTGGGTGCTTTTTTGATAGCACAAAAAATTTCTAAAAATTTTATTAGTGGTATATTTGCAATGCTGATGTTTCTTCTTTCTGGGAATTTCACATATTATCAATGTGTCAGTGAAAACATAAATAAATCATTAGTCGAGAATAACTCATCTCTCTGGTCTTTACTCTGGGATTTACTCCCGTTCTCTAATGGTCAATTGGTAGAGAATGTTAAGAACACCGTAAACAGCGGATGTTTTTATCCCAAGGCGACTAGAATATTTGAAGATTCTTATACCATCAATGAGATGCCTGCCTATAGTTTTATCCTTGGTGATCTGCATCCACACTTTATGTCTATTGTCTTCTTTGTGACCGCTTTCTGGCTTTTATATCTAATATTTATTTCCAAAAAATTGTCTATTAAATTACATATTCTTTTTATAATAATTCTTGCTACTGCTGCCCTTGTTAACTTTTGGGACTTTATAACACTCGGATTCTTTTATGCAATTTTGTTTTTATACAAAAATTTAAGATCAATCAGAGAATTATCTGTAAAAATTTTCAACAGATGTAAAACTATAATTTTGGAAATATCAAGAAATAATAATCTATCAAGTATATTTAGATCCAGACAAAACTTATCGAAGTTAATTAGTGCAAACATAAAATCCAATGAATTTGTTAGGTATTTTCTATTATCCATTGCTGCTTTAGTATCACCATTTATCTTATATTTTCCATTTTTCATTCATTTTACAAGTCCTGTAAAAGGTATCGGATTCATACCTGAATTTACAGAATTTTTTGCTTCCAAATATCCTGATTTACAACATCCAACTCCATTTTTTTACTCTTATTGGGGAATGCCTATTCTACTTTTTGTTATATTGATAATAGTTAGCATCTTATTATTTATAATTTATCGAATATGGAATCAGAAGATACTTTTTATCATTTTTTCTTTCGTTACCATAATTGTATTACTTCTATTTTGTGAATATTTCTTTTTCCGTGATCTTTTTCATGCGCTAAATCCACCATATTTTCGGGCAAATACGGTATTTAAACTCTGGTATCATGCTTGGATGATAATGAGTATAGTTTTACCGGCATTTTTTGGCATAATTTTCGAAATATTACCTAAAATAAAATATCTAACACACTTTGTTTTTATACAAGTTATTATTTTGTGTCTTTATTTATTCTTTGCCAAAGACTTTTTCTTAAATATTTTAGGATTTAATAAGAACGAGGTATTTAACAAAAATATCTACATATTTGATTCAATATATTTCATATTCATTCTCATTATAATAACGTTTTTTTCAATAGTCGTGTTATCAACAAAAGGAAAAGTAAATTTGTATGATGATAAAAAAGTACGAATAACTACTTTTATCTTTTCTGATCTTAGTCTATCGATAGTAGCATCTATATTTTTCTTTATACATTTAAGCTATTTCTTTATAGCGACGATACAAGCATATAATCCTGTGTTTCCTGTATCAAAAATAGAAAATAACTCAGTCAAAATATCCATAGAACGAACATCAAAATACGGTGATAATCAAATATTTATTTATCCTATTGATCACACTCTTGATGGAGCTAGATTTATCCTCACCCACGAAGGTGGCAAACACAAAGATGATTATGAAGTAATTAAATGGCTAAATGAAAATGAGAAAGAACGTGTAGTAATAGTTGAGTCTTCTGGTGGAGCATATACATATCATGGTCGCATATCGGCATTTACAGGAAATATAAATATACTAAATTGGCCAACTCACCAACTAACTTGGAGATTCAAATATCCAGATGGTAAAAAATCTTGGTACGAAATCAGAGATCAGCATATTGATGGTGGAATGTCAGTGATATCAGAATATCAAAAGGATGTTGAGAAAGTTTATAAATCTGATGATATAGAAGAAATTAAATCAATACTGAAAAAATATAATGTTAAATACATATACATTGGTACTTTGGAAAAAGAGACGTATGGTATTGATGAGAATAAAATAAATTTATTGTTAAGCTTAGGGAAAAAACAGGAGTACTGTAATAGTTCATGTCAATCTATATTAATTAGAGTAAATAAATAAAAATTTTAGTTTTTCAAATACAAAATATATAATTATACATTTTATATATACTTATATAGACGTTCATAAAGAATTATTTTTATTGTTCTACTTGTACATATATCCTTATTCTAATTATCAACAAAATAAAAAATTAATGGTAACAACATCAGTAAAAAAGATGGCAATCAAGATCTAGATTTTCAGATACATTAACAATCTTTTACATTAGCGAGTTTTCGACTATCCTAAGTAAGTCATCTAAAATTTACTATATAAAATCAGAAATATATAAAGTCAAAATAACTTAACTAATAATTTATGATTGATAGAAATTTACAAAATTCGATAACTTATGTTTTATTCTTCCAAAATCACAACAATTCTCCCAAAAATCCTCAAAATAGTTCGTAATGCATTAATAGTTTTACCATTTCTACCTATGACACGCCCTCTATCGGACGCATCAACTCGTATGTGTACAGTGTATGTACCAGGTACATCTTCCATCACTACAACTTCTACTTTGTCTTTATTAACAACCAAATTAGATATCACATAACGCACAAATTCATCTAGTTTTTCTTGGGAAATGGTCGGCCGGGGTTTTCTATTTTCTTCCATGATAGTTATTTTTTCAAGTTTCCTGATTTTACAATTTCGTATAGTTTGCGTACTCTATCGGTCATCTGAGCACCGTTATTCAACCAATATTCAAATTTATTCATATCTAATTCAATAACAGAAGGATTGGGTATAGGATTATAAATACCTATCTGATCAACGGTTTTTCCATCCCGCCTACTAGTTGACTCTGCAACTACAACTCTATACATTTTTGCATTTTTTCTTCCCTGTTGTTTTAGTCTTATCTTTAGCATGGCTATGAATTATAACATAAATAGTTTATTTTAATACAAATTTAGCAAATTTTCGTGCAATACGGTACAGCAAATTATTTCTTTTTATTAGATTGACAAACTTAAGATAATAGGTACCAAGTACCGGTGTAACTCCTACAACACCTGTTCTATTATCATCGTATATAAATTCTAACTTTAGTTCATCTGAAATTTTGATGTTATCTAACCCCACAACAGTACTCTCCTCTCTATTTAAAGATTGTGAAAAAATACCATCATATTTCTTTACCATGTCCTCTACGAAATTAACCTTAACATTATCTATATTAAACTTTCGTTTCTGTCGTATCTGATCTGGGTTCTCGATCATCGTTACAACAGTATTTATTAACTGTTCAAGATCACTATAAACCCAACCAGCATTTAGTTTCCTTATCCTATCTCCTTGCGCTCCTAGATCACTAGTAATAACAGGTATGCCTAGCGCCAAAGCTTCCGAAATCGTCATACAAAATGACTCAGGTACGATTGAGGGTACGATTACAACATTAATTTTATACTTTAATAGCAGATCATATGGATATCCTTTTGTATATACATCATGGACATAATCAACATTTTTCTTGAGTTTGTACTTTTTATCTAATTCGTCTAATAGACGATGATCATCATTACCAATGACATAGAAATTTAGCATCTCCTTTTTGGATTGATTAAAATATTTCATTAGCTTAAAGTAATCTTCAATACCCTTATGTCTGCCAACAGCCCCCAAATAACAAATATTTATATTTGAATATTCATGAACATCCAGGCTCGAAAGAGATTTTAGATCTTTCTTTTTAGGTTTTTTGACGCCGTTTTCTATTACTTTTATGTTTATATCCTCAAATACAGACGTAAACTTATTTTTTACATAATTGCTCGGTGCTATGAGACAATCTACGTTTTTTAATAACAAATTCAATCTTCTAATACGCACTGATTCAGTATCAATCTCACGATCTTCATGTGCAGTTGGATTAACGATATAATCAAGACCTGAAAATAATAAAGACAAGTCATGCAAGGTCATAGATACTGGTACATCTACCATTCTTGACAAATTTAATATCCCAATATCAAAATACAACCAATGCTGTATATGAATATGTACAAAATTAAATAAAGAATTTAAATCTTTTATCAAATAATTACCCCATAACTTTTCTTCATATCTATGAATATTAAAAAGATCTATTCCTTCATCAGCAAATCTTTTTCCATTAATATAAAAATGTAACTTAAAATTATCTTGATTAATAGGATATAAAACTACAAAATTATATTTATCTCCTAGATTTTTTATTAGGTTCTCCGTATGTAAATAAATACCTCCTTTTACCTGTTCTGGATGTTTTAAGATTAATATCGTTGGTTTATTAGAACTGATCAATTTATAGACAATATTAAAAAGCTTTACCTTATTTTTCATTAATGAATGGGCAATAAAATCGACAATCAGCTGTTGCCAAAAAGGATATCTAGAGTGCAATATTGATGAATGTTTAGCCTTCACAGAATCAATTTTTTTATTTAGCGCCTCGTGCGTATTAAAACTAGAATGTCCCTTATGATATATAAAAGTAGAATTATCACATACATTTGTATATCCATTTAGCATAGCTCTGATGCTAAAATCATTCTCCTCACCATAACCTTTGCCAAAATTTTCTTCATCAAAATATCCTATCAAATCTAGTAATTCACGTTTGATATACATACAATATCCATTTGCAGTAGGAGCCGAAATTATTTCACCAGCATATATCAACTCAACTATTTTATTAGCTGTCTCTGGATCCAACCCCTCGGGTAATGGTACCTCCTTACAAAACTCAATGATAGACATTATAGAAGCCGCATTAGAAAGAGGAGTAACAGTACCAATGGATGGTGACGAATAAGCAACCTTAACTATTTTATCTAAAAATTTTTGAGTAACTACTGTATCGCTATTTAATAACAAAACATCATTAGACTCTGCTAGTTTCATACCTTTATTTACCGTTTTTACAAATCCGAGATTTTTTTCATTATAAAAAACCTTTATTTTAGGATTGTTTATACCTTCCAAGTATTTTTTTACATTGTGATCAGGACTACAATCGTCAATCAGAATGATTTCGTAATCAACTGAGATGTTACTTTTCAAGATGGAATCAACACATTCTCTCAATTCATTTAATGCGTTATATATTGGTATGATAATACTTACTTTCTTTATCATATTGTCTCTGCAATTATAGATCAAATAATGTAAAATGCATAATAGTATTGGGATAAATTATGTATAATACACTCAAAAGACGGTTAAAACACATTAAACACAGATTCCTATCCATAGCGGGTATCAAGACAAAGGGCAATCCAACCCATACTATCGGCCAAAATATGGAATTAGCGGAGGCTAAATTTGATAGTTTTATGCAATATCCAAAGTCATCTACAAAGGAAAGAATAAAAAAACTTGATGAGTCAAAGAAAAGAAACATCGTGTACATATACGACCAACTAGACTTTTCTACATTTAGGTATAGAGCATTAAATTTATTAGAAATTTATCAAAAGTATTTTACAAACATTACTCCCCATGTTTTTTTTCTTAATGAAATTTCAGAACTGTATAATTACATTAGAAAAATTGACTTAATCATTCTGGTACGTACTTCTTGGACAGTAGACCTTGAAAGTCTAATATTCGAATTCAAAAAACTAGGAAAGAAAATAATCTATGATATAGACGATCTAATTATATCCGAAGAGCATATACGCAATATCGTTAAAAATGACTATCAAGCGAAAGATAATAATCATATCTCTATACTATTTGGCGTTGCGATGAGAAAAATATGGTTGATGCGTTTGGCGGACTATTTTATTTCTCCTAACGAATATTTATCGTCCAAGATACAAAGTTCTTATCAAAAGCCCACATATCTCATCTATAACTCATTAAATAGTACTCAAGTTGAATATTCTGATTATATTCTTAAACAAGAAGAGAAAAAAAGTTCTAAAACAAAGTATCTTGCTTATTTTAGTGGTAGTAGCAGTCACAATGCAGATTTTGCGTCGATCAAACAAGTTTTATTACGGATTCTCAAAGAAAGAGCCAATGTGCATCTTTTAATCGGAGGTTTTTTAGAATTGGATGAATCTTTCAACGAATTTTCAGACAGAATCATAAGATTGCCTTTTACCAATTTTGTATCACAACTGGAATATATCAATCAGTGTTATATCAACTTAATACCACTAGAAGATAATGAATTTAATGACTGCAAATCCGAGCTAAAATATTTTGAAAGTGCTATTCTTAAAAAACCCTCTATAGCTTCCCCTAGATATCCTTTTAGAAAAATAAAGGAAAGAAATCCTAATAATATTTTGTTGTCACATTCGAAAACAGATTGGTACCAAAATATTAAGTTATTATTAGACAACGAAGAGGCATATAGCCGTATATCTAATCAAGCTCGCGAAGATGCTATCAACACATATTATGATAAAAATATCTATTCACAGTTAAAAATTGTGTTAGACAGCGTTTTGGAATAGCATCTTCTCTATATAATCTCTATCAAGTATATTTAGATAATCCTCAGTTCTTAATACTAGTCCTCTCTTATACTTGCGTACTCGTTCAGGGGGTGCACCTACATCAAAAACAACCAACGGATAGCCTAATTGCATAATTTCATCTGTGACTAGTGAGTAGGTTTCGGGACAAACCGAAGGCAATAGAAAAAAATTTATTTTGTATTTTTTTATGATATCTGGTACTGCATCTCTCTTATACCGACCTGTTTTTATAAACTTCTTAGAAGAAATTGGAATGCTGATCTCACCGATTAGAATAATTTCAAAATCCAAGTTATGTGCTTCGATGTATTTTAACAATTCTTTTATTATATAAGCTCCCTTTGGTACATTAATGGAACCTAAAATACCAATTCTGGTTGTTTTATCATCTTTTATTTGAGCTAATGTATCTTGCTCATTATATATATCAGGATAACGATATTTAAGTTTATGTGGCTTAACTAATATATTTTTCAATTCTGAATAAGCTTTCAACAAGATTTCCTTTGAAGAATCGGAAAAACATACTATATCATCGACAATCTGCAAGAATTCAGCCCAACGTTTCCTCCATGATTTCATATCATTATATTGTTTATACCCAAAAATTTGAAAATCTAGATGATTGTCTTTTATACATCTATTACAGATATTGTAGTCCTCAGGTATACCACAATACTTAACTTGCCAGTCTATCAAATGATAACTAGGACAAATGCAAAAATAATCATGAACCATATATTCTATGTAGACATTCCAAGAGTTTTTTATATTTCTAATATATTCAAGAATCAAAAAAATATCTTGATAACTTACCAGCGAATTTACGACTATTTTTTCAAAACTAACAAGATTTAAGAATACTATCAAATCAGCAAATGAATGAAAAATAAAACTTTCTCTCTTTTCGCTTAGAAAAAGATCTACGATATACTTGCCAAGTTTTAGATAATCATATCTTATTAAAATAAAATTATAATTCTGTATATTTGACTTTATATATTCATCAATAAAAAAACTCGAACCCCCACCCAATAAATTATGATCAAGAATAACAATATTGCTTGAATTAATATTAAAAAACAAAAACATCTCACTAAATTTTGAAATATCACGATCTGTAGTATCTAGTTTGTAATAATATTCCTGATTTTTAGTATTCTGATTCTGAATAGGATTTTTAGGCTGTGAATCCAAATCGAAAAAGATATTACGATTATTTTTATTCAGTCTAACAATATGATTAGGCAATATCATCTTAGAAGAAAGAAAAATTCTATTTAATAGATTATTTTTTATAAAAAGTATCCTCCAAGAATTAAAGTAACTCTCATCCTCAGCGGAATAATCATTTTGTTCAATATTGTGAGATAAATCATCTATACACAAAAATCTATGTTTCTTAACTATGTGTTGCAAGAATCTCATAGAATCTATAACCCTCCCTAAATCATTTTTGTTCAATACATCCAGATATTTAACAAACACATTGGTTTTGAGATCCGGTAAAAGTTTTTTAACAATGGCAAATACATCTATATTCTCCTTTTTTTCTGAAAAAATAAACAGACTTGAAATGGTTTTATTTACACGAGATACATCTTTAGTAAGAACAATTAATCTTATATCTATTTTGTGTTTATCAATTATTTTTCTTACCTGATCATCAATATCTTTTAGCAAGTTCTCTGAAAGATCATTGATATCCAGTATAATCAAAATTGACACGTCTTTTAGAAAACTTTTATCTAATTTGTGACTACTCTGATCTATGCTAAAAACGAGCTTATCTAATCTAATACTTTCTATTTTTTTTTGATATCTATTTTTACTCAATTCAAAATACTTTTTTATCCTTCGAAAAGCCTTATAAAACACATACCTTATTCCATGCTCTCGTATCACAGAATTTACATACCCAAAGGTGTTTAATATCAACTTTATTTTATGATTGTCTATCACTATTAGTATAAATTTTATTTTTATTTCGAATTATATTAGAATAACTCCAGCATGCATAGAAAAGAAAAAATTTTATATAGTGTTAATAAAAATGGATTAATACTAGAAATAGGACCAAGCTATAACCCCATTGTACCGAAGAAGGAAGGTTATAATGCACACATATTAGACCACGCTTCAAGAGAGGAGCTTATTAATAAATACAAATCTCATAATGTACCAATAGAAAACATAGAAGAAGTAGATTATGTCTGGAACGGCGAAAATTATACTGATCTAATAGGTAAAACAAAATTATATGATGCAATTATAGCAAGTCACGTCATAGAACACGTACCTGACTTTATACATTTCCTAAATCAATGCGAAGCATTATTAAAAGACGAAGGTGTTTTATCGTTAGCAGTGCCGGATATGAGATATTGTTTTGACTACTTTGCACCATACTCATCTACAGGATCGATAATTGATGCACATATGCACAGACTCACAAAACCAAGTCCTGGAATGGTTTTCACCAGCATGTCTAATGCTTCTATACGCAATGGAAAACTTGCTTGGTTTCCAGAGGATAGTACAGGACCGGATGCAGTCCTGCATACATTTGACACACTAAAAGATCATCTTAAAAAAGCCCAAGAGGGTGAATATATTGATGTACATTGTTGGAGATTTACTCCTAGTTCATTTAAGCTGATTATGTATGATTTATTTAATCTTGGCTACACAAATTTTGTAATAAAAAACGAATTCGATACAGTAGAATTTGAGTTTTTCGTCACTTTGGGAATAGATAAAAACAAAAAACATATCGAATTTGACAGATATTCATTGTTACGAAAAATATCAAAAGAAATAGGTGAGGCATATAATCCACAAAACTAATGACATTTTCCCCATTTTATGACATAATACATTTTGCAATGGATCGTGGTGAAACGGTATCACGCCTCCCTTTGGAGGAGGTTTTCCTGGTTCGAATCCAGGCGATCCAGCCAATAGGACAGTTTTACTTTTTATGCAACCTTATCCTGTAAGTTTTCGCTGATCAGTCACAAAAACACCTGATAATACCGGTAATCCCGAATTTCCCTCACGAGAAAAATATCCATTTGCGTTATGGCCGTTATATTTTGGCACATTAGTGGGACGTATTATACAACACGAATTTATACAAAACGGAGATCATGAAGTTGGAAACAAAAATTTCTCAACCTGTCCCCATTTCATCGAACATATTAGATCTACACAATCAAAATTATCAGAAAAAGTTTTAGATAGATTACGAAAACTAGCCGCCGAAATCTACAATACAACTACAGAGATGGTCCCAAGAATAAAGGATCCATCAAGACAAGTAGGACCCGATTCCGAACCAGGATTAGCAAATGATGCACAAGAAGAATCAGAAACTACAACGATCTGGTTACATGAACTTTCACTGATGATTGACCACAGTATAGAAGAAAAAGTCAAGAAATATATAAAAAGTGTATCTACCAATTATCGCAAAATACTGCAACACCTTGAACAAATTGGTACAGGACAACAAGTAAATAAAATAGAATTGGAAAATCCAGATATACAAAAACAATATGATGAACTAATTCAATTAATAGGATTATATTTTCCATTTACACATGTACCAAATGACAATGATAATGCAAAAACAGATACAGGAATACCTACACATAGGGCAATAGCCGCTCTGACCACAAGAGCTGACTTGATAGGTTTTTCTTATGACACAAAAGATGAAGAAACGAAAGAGTTTATCTTAGAATTGAGTAAAAAAATACGAAAAAATATCCTATCAGCCGCAGGAATTGATTCAGATATATTAAGACTATTTGATTTGATGGCAAAAAGCAAAGTCAAATTAACTGTAATTGAAATAAAAACAAAATATGATGAAAAGAACAATCAAACGCCACCTAAAGATCAAGAAAATACTTTAGATGCGCCTAATGTTGATAATCCCAATTATGGAAGTATAGAAATTGATCAAGAAGACATACGAGATATAGCACACACTCTTTTTGCAGTGTTTGAATTTTTTGTTATTCAAACAGAAAAAGGTAAAAGTTCATCAGAAAGCAAAGATAATAAAATCTCTGATTCGAACGGTCCTGTTACAACCGCTGATAACGTTTCATCAGAAACTAAGGATAATCAGACCGCTGACAGCATTTCGTTAAAAAATCAAGATAATCAAACCGCTAGTAACATCTCATCAAAAAGTAAAGATAATAATACTCAAGAAACGGACCCAAACCGCAGAAGTTCTATAAGGAATATATTTTCTGAAGTTTCAAAAGATGAAACCAATACCCAAACAACAAGACCTAAAACAAGATTAAGAACTTTATTAGAAAACAGAGAGTTTTTACGTACTCTTAGAGGAAGTACTGTACCGATACTTGTTACCGTAAATATACCACCCGACATATTAAAGAAAATAAAAGACGGAGAGAATATAAAAGATGCAGATATAGATCATCTAATATCCCAAATAACCTTGTCTTGTCAGAGACTAGAATATAATCATGAACTGAGAAAAGGTATAAAAGCAGCAATGAGAAGGGCAGCATAGCCAATATAAAAATCATCAAATCCTGAGAAATTTATAACTTGATATTACGATAAATGTCTAACAGATAAAAACCGCTTATACCTAATTAACTCTATTTTTGTCTATTCTCTCCTCTACCTGCCTTATTTCCTCATCTGTTAATTCATACAACTTATACACCAATTCATCGATCTTATGCTCCCAATGACTTGTATCTGCGTTTTTATCACTACGTTTTGCTTCAAGGATTTTATCCACTAATTGCTCAATCTGATTTACTATGGACTGATTGGATGGAGTGATGGGGGGGAAGGGGCATCATTTCAACATACTGATTTGATAATCTAAAACCTGTATAACCATACTGATGAACTATCATTTCTACATAATTATAAATCAGTTTTGAATTAAGAATAGCCATAATATACATTAAATTTTCACCCGTAAAAAATGCCATACTATCAAGAATTAAGATATTTGGTTCAACTAAACAAAACGTAGGTTCTTGTGTTATTCTTTGCCCCACCACCTTCTCCTTCTCAAACTCAGTTAAATAAGAATCTTGTGGGTTATTATCTAATTCAAGCCAATGATGTTGTCCGAGAAAGTCGGGATTTTTTAGTTTTGCTCCTTGTCTTGTATATTGACATTGCCCTCTTTGTTTTAATTGAGTCTCGTATTTTGATAAATGATTGATTATAGCAGGGTATAAATGAGCTTCTTTGTAGAAGCCAAATTTTGCAATTATCACCCACAGCCCCGCCCACTCGTAGTAATACCGTTTGATGTCCCTGCCACGCAAAATTGGTTTTATGATAGCTTCGGTGCGTCGGCGTTCATCTTCATCTCTACAATTGGCAAGAATCTCTTCTCGCTTTTTACTGTCAATGATAAAGGCTTCGTTTAAGCCAGTTAATATTCCACGATAAATTTTTACATCCCAATCTTTTAGTGGTTTGCCGATGCGTTCTATTTTTTCTTTCAGGCTTTGTTCTGCATCACTGCCTATAAACCAGGCATCTTGTTTTAATTTAGTTACGGTAACGCCTTGTTTTTGTAAAATATCGGCAAAATCAATCCCATCTTTTTTTGATTCACTAATTGTTACTGCTTTAAGCTCATTCTTGTTTTGTTCTTTTCGGATGATTAAAATATTTGTATCAACCGTTGCATTTTCAAAAACATTAGGTCCCAGGTCTATCAAAATTCTTGGATTATACTGTGTAAAGAAATTTCTTAACTTTTCACCATATCCTGCACGCATCCATTTATTCGAAGTGATATAACACAAGAGGCCTGATTGTCTTAGTAGTTGGATTCCTTTTTCATAAAACAAACAATACAAATCTCCGGTTCTATCAAAAGTTTCAAAATTTTGATTCTTGTAGAGATCAGCATATTTATTTCTGCTGTCATAAGCCTTTTGTAATTGCACATACGGAGGATTTCCAATCACAATATCAAATCCTTTCGAAACAACAAAATTCTTAAATGCATCATCAAAAGAAGTAAGAGCATATTCATATAACGCAGGATCAACTTCAGGCAAATTATGCTTCAAATGATTGTTTTGGATATATTCGATAGCATTGACAATATGCTTCTCACTACGAATTAATGCCTTTCCAAATTTACGTGCCCAAAGTTTGGAAATTGTACCATCATTGTATGCTGGCATACTTGAACAGTACATATCTTCAGCTTCAAATGAATGATTAATTGATATCCGATTAGAATGAGGATTCAGATCTGATGACTGAGGTGTTGGATCTAATGACTGAGAAGGTTGGTTTGTTGAATAAGGAGATTGGTTTATTGACTGGAGAGGTTGGTTTATTGACTGAGGAGATTGGTTTGTTGACTGAGGAGATTGGCTTGTTGACTGGGGAGATTGGCTTGTTGACTGAGGAGATTGGCTTGTTGACTGAGAAGATTGGCTTGTTGACTGAGGGGTTAACCCCTCAGTCACAGTCCCAATACACTCGCCAGATTTGGAATTACATATCGACTCAGGAATTATATTTAGCGACTTGGGAGTCGCGTGTATTGACTCTGAGGTTAACCCCTCAGTCACAGTCCCAATATACTCGCCAGATTTGGAATTACATATCGACTCAGGAATTACATTTAGTGACTTGGGAGTTGCGTGTATTGACTCTGAAGTTACCCCACGAGTCAGAGTCACGAAATCTTGTTTTCGTTCAGATTTAGATAATGACTTAAGAGTTAACCCTTGAGTCATTTTGATCCCATAATTCATCTCTCTATTCTGCACCTCGTCTGCGTTGAGATGAGACATGGCATACGAACTAAATCCTTTCAAGTCTCCAACTATTTTTGTAATTTCATTTTCCCCACAAACTAGTAACAAATGTACATGGTCATCTAATACATTTAGAGCTAGCACTCGATATCGTTTATTTACTATTCTTTGGGCTAATATTTTAGTAACATATTTTCTTTCCTCACAACTTAACAAAACCGGTGCATAACCTTCGGTATTTGACGGCTCATAATCTTCTTTTCGTCTACTATTATGTGTTGACCATGTAATATGGTAAGCAAATACATCTTTATCTTTGTTAACAATCTTGTCATCACCTACCTCAACCCCAAACATCCACTCAGGATCAAACCAAACCTCCGAGATATGAGGATTAAAAATATTGTATTCAGCAACTTTTCTATATCTTTCCAAAAGTATCTCATCAGCCTTTATTTTGTTTTCTAAATCCCTAATTTTATTCATCAGTGCGTTTCTTTTTTCCTCATTTACATCTTTTTTGACTTTTTTAGTTTCCAATAGCGTACGTTCTTCTACATATTCTAGTCTTACAGGTAATTGCTCCAATTCATTTTGCAATTTATTTAATTCGTTTTTGTTATCGCTCACATAGTCCTCAATGAGTTTTTTCAATTTATTTCGTATCTCTCTATCCTCTTTTTGGATTTTACTTTTTTCTTTCTGAGTATTAGCAGTAAAATAACTATTTCTCACCTCAAACAAATCTTTTTCTAAACGAATTATTTCGTCCATTTTAAGACATTGATAGGGTTCCTGTGGTAATGCAACCAAAGTATTAGCCGCTACCAATTTAGTTTCCAGATTTGGCAGGGGTTCTATGCCAAAGTTTTCATCTTTATTGTTATTTGATTTTTCATCCACCAGTAACGAAATAAAAAATCTCAGCTTAGCAATCTGAATAGCAATGGGCTGAATGTCCACGCCATAAAGGCAATTCTGTATTAGATATAATTTTCGCCCATAGTCGAGTTCATTATGCTGAAAATTCTCCTCAATCTTTTGAATAATTTTCTGTCTTAGTTTAGGGTCTGTTATTTTCTCAACTATTGCTATCTGTTCTCTTTTCCATCTTTCATTATGGGGGTCCAATTTACTCAGTAAAAAAACCAGCTTGTGCAACATACCCATCGGAAAAGCTCCGGAACCCACGGCAGGATCTATGATTTTTATCTTGTTGATTTTTTGTATTAAAAAATCGGTTATTCCCTCATCAAATGGATTTTCTTCATGCTCACTTGAAAATAGTGTTTCTAATTTCTCTTTAAAATCTTCCATTTGATCTATCCCATAATGTTGAGAAAATTGCGTGGTAAGATATTCTTTCAGAGATTCTGTAACCATGTAGTCTACAATAACTCGTGGCGTATAATAACTACCTGTAGCCTTGCGAGCTGTTGCAGCAGTCTCAGGGTTATAAGCCGCAAGTAGGTTCTCAAAGATATTTCCCAAAAGCTCAGGATCCAATGCCACCTCTTCATCATTCAAAGTATTCTCATCAATAGTAAATTTGTATGAAGATAATATATTGATCAGTCCTCGTATTTTTACACCGTTATATCTCTTTTTATCTTTCGAATCCGGAAAAAACTCATCAAGACCTACCGTCACCTCATCAGAAAAGAACAAAATATTAGGAAATGTCACCTGCTTACTTTTGACATCAGAAAAGCCATCTATTCTTATCTCTTTGCCTGTGTAATTATCAGGATCATCTGCCCTTTTATCCAGGCACTCAAAAAGTCCACCGTTCAAAAAAGGTATATTCCCAAACAGGTTCAACATATCATCAGGATTTTTGAAATAATCATGAAATCTAAAATACGTATGATTCATGTAATGCTCGTTTACCCCATGAAAACTTTCCTCTTTTCTAAACTTTCTTTCAGATATAGGTGTATTTAGTGTCGCAAAAAATAGATTTTGCAAAATAGCCCTATAATAAGTACTTTCATTGTCGTCCAATGTCTTTAATACATTTTGCTACTTGTTAAAATCAAATAAATCCTTTGGTACAAGGCCTTTTTCACGCATGAACCAAACAAAGATTATTCTAGTTATAAAACGAATGATCCCTATCTCGCGGCCATTTTTTTCATTCTCTGCATCATCTGTAAAACGCACATGACTCAGTGCCCAAAAATACCAGCTTGAAATCTCTTGATAAAATTGTTTTGTTACTTTTTCTACACTAAAGATTTCCCTTATACTTTTTTGTTTAGTAAAATCACCACTGGCAAATTGCCTTAGAAAGGTTTTATTAGTCTGGCTTTCACTTATGAAGAAGGTATATCTCTTAAATGTTGTATAAAGTTCCTTACCATCTTTATATATCTTTTCTATATAACTTATTCTTTTATTGCCGTTTTTATCATAAAATATAAATATACCAGCTATATACAAGTATTCTCCACGCAATATTGTTTTTCCCAATTCAAACTGATGTTTTCTTGATGTTCTTTCGCTTAGTTCTCTTAATTCAATAATAAATATCGGTATATACTCATTTCTGCCCACTTCTATTGATCCTATTTGATAGACCTTATATCCAAATACTTCTATTTCATTTTTACAATCAACAAAATTAGAAGTCTTCCCAGTAATAAAATCAATAAATGACCTGGAAATATCATAAAAACTCTTAGCATGTATAAAATTTTCTAATATTTGTTGGTTTTTATCCTCCATGGTACTGATTTTCTATACAAATTATAATTTCACTTTTTGTCTGTTTGGATCTTTCGATCACATTCGCAAAATAATCCAGACTGATAAAACGACGGATCTCTTCAAAAATCTTTAACATTGCATTTTTGTCATGGGCTAATTTACTTGGCTTAATAGAAGCGATCCTATTTACAATCCTTTTGGGTAGTGTCGAGTACTCTATCAGATCCTCCAAAATATTTTCCAGAAAATTTCGGAGATCTTCATCTAACCAGTTGGGGTTTTTTGAAATTATCTCCCTGAGTACATTTATTGCTCTTTCTTTATCAGACAATGCCCCCCTTGTGCTAGTATCCCTTTTATCTGACCGATTATGCGCATACTTCTGGTACGAGTCTTTCAGGTTTTGATAATTGGTCCAAAAATCATTTGATAATTCGTATCTAGGTTCGTCCGGATCACATTCGATATATTTTATTACCTCATCCAATGAGACAGGATGTTCTTTGTTATTGATAAAAAAGTAAAGACCGTTTGCCCTTTGTACAGTTAGTACTAGATTATTTTCCGTATATTTCTTAGCAACCTTGATATAACGCGGTAGATCCTCGACCTTTCTCTGTACATCTTTATGACTATTCAAGATTTTAGATACTTTAGTAAGTAATGACTCTTCTTCACCCAACTCCTCCGGGTTTTGATTTAATCTCTTATAAAGCTCGGATGGCGTAGGTTCCTCTTCTTCCGAAAAGATCTTTGCATCTTCGACTAAACACCGATGTATCATAAACATCTTCGTTTCAGCTGTTCTTCTTAGATTTATCTGTTCTTCACCTCTGGTTGTTGGAAAAAAATTATATATATAAAGATTTTTATATGGCGTAGTACCGATACGGTTGATCCTACCTAACCTCTGTATAACACGTACAGGATTCCACGGAATGTCAAAATTAAACACATGATTAGCACGATTCAGATTGTATCCCTCAGAAAAACGATCCGTAACAATCAATATATCAAAATCACTTATCTGCCTATCTTTTGGATACGATGCGTCAAAATTCTCAAGGATCTGCTGATATATATGTCTTGTAGGTTTCTCAGTCACTGCAAATATCCTATAACCATTTAAGTTCTCAGCAAGATATTTGACAGTATCCACAAACTCAGTAAAGATGATTGCTTTTTCCCCTTGCTTCAAAATTTTATCAAGATTTTCTCTTAGGGCGAAAATTTTTGGATCATTATTCCCCATCACTGCCAATTTATCCAGTCGATCCTTGACATCTACCAAAAGTCGAATATCACTAGTTATGTCGTCAATAAAGCTATCCTGCATATTTTCAATGGGATATATGTCCTCTTTATCTACGCCATTTTCCTCCAATATCTTTGTCAATCGCTCATTAAGTTCAGTCTCATCAATACTATCTATATCCATTCTCAAAATGTCTTCGATCACGCTACGGTTATAGATAAATCTATTTGTTTTGTTGATAGAATCAAGACACTTTTGATAAAAATTAATAAAATTTTCTAAGCTTCTGTAAAACGCAAAAAGTGAACTTTCAAATCTTTTCACAAGTAACCTACGCATAAAGTCATAGAGGTTATACTGAGGTGCTATCTCTGATACGGGATCGTTGGTCGTATTTTCAATAAGTTTTTGGCTCTGATACTTTTTTTTATATCTATCAGGTCTATATACCGCTCCCTTAAAGACTCCATCTTCCGCGAAGTATTCTTTTAGTACATCATCATAAAAACCATCCAATTCCTTATTCAAAGTAAAAAAACATTCTCTTGGTGAATGGACAACAGGTAATTCCTTGATTTCATCTTTATAATAGGGATTATTTTTTAGATCTATTCTATTTCTGCGTATCAATACCTTTTGAATTATTCCCTTTATACGCATTGATATATTTTTTAATTCATTTTTCAATTTTTCATTATCTATATATCTCTCCCCTTGAAATAATTTCTTATAAATTTCTAGCGATTTATCTTTATCTTTATCTTTATCTTTATCCTTACCCTTCAAAATACGCGTAAATTTTTGATACTTATCTTCCATCTCTCGAAATTCTGACTCAAGATCTCCATTCGCGGTCAACGTTGACTTTTTAGGTATGGTAAAAAGCTTCAGATAAGAAAAAACATCTGACGGGTTGTTATTGAATGGTGTCGCAGTGAGTAAGACAACTTTTTTACCTCTACAAATAGACTGTAGATAAGTATAACTTTCTGTATTTTCATTTCTAAACCGATGAGCTTCATCTACCACCACTATGTCAAAGTTTTCACTCTTGACCCGCTCCAGTGCTTGATCCAGCTTCCCAGCAGAAAAAATCTCCCAGTCATACAATTCAAAATCATTGAGATATTTTGCCCATCCTGATGTTTTTAGCTCTATATCACCGATGAGTCCTGGCGGCGCTATGACGATACCCCTTAATTTTATTTTTTTACCTATCAAACAGGCAATTATACTTTTACCAAGACCTACAACATCAGCCAATATGACACCATTATGTTCATTCAATATCTGGCAAGCTTGATTGACCGCATCTAATTGAAATTTGAATGGTTTATATCCTTTCTTTTCTAAAAAACTATTTAATTCATCATCTTTATCTGAATGCACAAAGTTGTTTTTATAATAAAGGTATAAAATATAAATATAAGCCTCAAACGGAGTAATAGATTTTATCGGTGAGTTATTCTCTATAACATCAATAATTCTCTGTTTAGTATCATCTCCATTTAGATCTATCGAATTTATCCATTGTTCATCAAAATACTCAACTAACTTTTCCAGATAATCATCATCTCTAATTTCTACATTCAATTCCGAATTTTCAGAGAGTCCAGATTTAGTCAGATTACTACTGCCCAAGATAGCAATATTTGGAGGAGTATTATTTATTAGATGAAACAAATATAACTTCGAATGATTCGGTTCTTTTGTTTTTCTTATTAATAATTTTGATTGTCTTAACAGATCCAAAAAAAGTTTCGCACTTTCATAAAATTCTTTTGTATCGCAATCCTCATGCCTAGATGTCTTTCGATAGCTATTCAGAAGTTCCGTTATAACTTCTTCGGTGGTCTGACCAATTGTCTTTTGAACTCGTCTTTTTAGGTTATCGCCAATTGTCTCAGAATCTTTACCATATTCCACTAATACATTGTTATATTCATCAACATTTAATCCCACAAGTACCTTTATTTCTCTTAATTGTGAATTTTTCTTGATGCTTTCATAAATCTCTCGAAATCCAGAAAAATAAAAAAATCCAACCAAAAATCTCAACTCGTCCGACCGTAAAATCAATTCATTAATTCGTTCCTCAAGACCTTTTCCATCCTTATTGATAAGTATAGCCATAAAATAAATTTTGGTATATTCAATTTTACAATAAAATTTATAATAAAAATAAGTTTCTTATATAGCTAAAAATCACATCTACTTAAATATATCAATACACTATAAAAAGACAAAATGGGAATTATGTAAATCATAAAAGGATAAATATATAGAGTAGTAAGACCCATAGGTTAACCTATGGGTTGCTATGTGGGTTGCTATATGGGTTGCCAATAGTTTTACCTCATGATTTTCTAATATGTTAACTTATTAGTTCCTAATATGATTATGTGACCCATGGGTTAACCCATAGATCTATCATACAAGTTCTAATACGCACTTTAATATATACTCTAACACATTCCTCTAAATAAACCTACATCCTGTGGTTAAATATAAATATTTTTAGATAAGTATTCATACTGTCCAAGTCTTGTAGTTTATCAATAATCTTTTATGAAAAATTGATTTTTACATCACAACACAGAAAGCGTCGAGATATTTTACCGATGAATTAATCAATTAATTACAAATTATCAGTAGCTCATTATTCATCAATAACATTATTTACGTTAATCTCAATTTTGTATTATAAAACAATAATATATATTGATTCGTGACCTATGGGTTAACCCATAGGTCACTTTAGTAATCTCGCAATAATCTGTTTCTATATTTAATCTGGTTAAATAGGAAAGATTCAAATGCATAAAATTAGTGAAACAATAAATCAAATTATTATAATCTGATAAAATCCAAATAATCCGATGACAAGCTACAAATCATTTGGTTATATAGAAATAAAAGATCACGATCTTGATGAGTTGTATGATAATGGTTACGTACTTACACGCAAGAAATGTATAGCATCAAAAATAATCAGTTTACGCGTTAGATTGAGAAATTATTCTCCAACCAGTGAAAATAGAAGAATTCTGCGAAAATTTAATAACAAAATAGAAGAGATTTCCCTGCCATTAAACAATTATGATTGGAAAATTGGCAAAATAGCTAGAGATTTTTATGCAATAAAACACAAAGAAGAATCTTTTAGTACCAATATCATCAAACAGTTACTCACAGATCCTACAAATTTTCTATTTAACACATTATTAAATTATGAAAATCATGGTTATTGTATATGTTTGAAAACTGATAAATTATTACATTATGCTTATCCTTTTTATGTTGAAGAACTTTGGGAAACTAGTTTTGGTATGTACATGATGACAAAATGTATAGAGGAATACCACAAAACAGAGATTGACTATATTTACCTTGGAAGCGTGCATAACAAAAAAGCTTTTTATAAATTACAATTTCGTGGGCTTGAATGGTTTGATCCTATTAAAAACAAATGGAAAGAAGATTTAGATGAACTTAAATCTCTTGTGATTTCTCTAGAACAACATTCAGATATGTAATGAAAAACTCTTTACCAATTTCACGGGCAGTTTGCTGTGCGATATCTGAATAGTATAACTTACGTTCCATCAGCAATGACAATCTATCTAACTTTTCATCATTGTAACGGCTTTTTTTATCCGACATTAAATCGCACAAAAAGATTTCCGTGGCGTCTAAATATGTCTTAATCAGATTTTCAAGACACATAAACCTAGTTATTTCATAATCAATATAAAATATCCTTTGCAAAGCCATCTCTTTAGTCTTATTCAAAATTTTACTGTTCTTTAAAAATTTGAGTATATAGCTCTTTGTCTCTTCATATATATTATCATTTATCAAAATACTTATTTTTGTTGTATAAAGCTCATAATCTTGAGGATTAAGCATAAAAATCTGATCTATTACATTAAATAAATTTTCTCTATCAGCATTGATTAACTTTAATATATCAAGATATAGATATCTATATTCTATTTGCAAAGGATCCAAATCAATCAATTTCCTAAGCAGCTCCAACGCCTTATCATAATCTTGTTTTTGATAATAACAACTGGCCTTAAACCATAAAACATTTTGATTATTATCCTTCAAAAAACTCTGATCAAAAGTATTTTCAATATCTTCAATATTTAAAAGAAAACAATAATTAAGATTTAAAAATAAAGCCCATATTTGCATATATACATCTGTTAGGTTGCGATTATTTAATTGGGCGACACTATCTTGCATTATTCTTATCTCGTTATTTAACAATTTATAGTCTTCTGGAATTCTTAAATTTTTAATCTGTTCAAAAATTTCATCACTAAAATTTCTATTATTGTACTCATCCGCCAATCTGATAAGAGAATCAAAATAACTTGCAATAGGAGTATTTTGAAAATATTTTACAAATTCCAATAACTCATCTATCGATAATATATGTTGCCTCTTAGCGATAAAAAAATATTTTTGTGTATCTTCTATATTTTTGAACTGATATGGACTTAGTCTAACTCTAGTAGCCTCTATTAAATCTAGCCAATAATCAATATCGGCATTTTCATATGCCGAAAAATAACTTTGAATTTGTCTTATCTCAAATTGATTAATTATATTTTGTATTAAGCCCAATCTTAACAAAGATAAAAAATATTGACTTTTATGCTTATCTCTCAAGGTGTTAGAAATCTGATTACCATAAATCTGATAATTTACGACATATTGCAAATAAGATTCGGTTCGATAATACATATCAAGCGTATCTTCAACTGTATTGACACTTTGACTTTGTCTCAAAATCATGAGTGAAAGCACACTACAGACAAAAGCTATCAAAATAACTAAAATAAAAGTAACTCGCAACTTACGCTCCATATATTTTCATTTGTTATAATATATCAAATGATAGATAAATCAAATGACATTATAACAATATTAGGCGCTAACGGTTTTGTTGGTAGTAATATGGCAAAAAAACTTAAATCTACAGGCTATAAAGTAAGAGGAGTAATCCGAAAGCAACGAGAAATAGACTACGAAATAGATGAAATAAAAAAAATAAATTATCAAGACTCAGAACAACTAGAAAAAGCTTTACAAAATAGTACTATTGTTATAAACGCGATAGGTATTATTCGAGAGAAGTCGGGAAATTATTTTTATGATACTCATGTAAATCTTGTACGCAAAGTGGTACAAATTTGTGAAAAATACAAAATTAAATTAATACATATCTCTGCTTTAGGCACAACAGAAAAAGCAATCACCGAATATTATCGAACAAAATTTGAAGCTGAGAAAATTATCAGATCTTCAATATGTGATTTTATTATTCTAAGACCAGGAATTATTTGGGCAGACAATTGTGATTTTGTAAAAATATTGAGGTCATTACAAATTTTGAAAATAAGAGCCATACCACAAACAAATTCGACATTTAATATAATAGAAATAGATAAACTTACAGAAATAATACAAACAATAATAGAAAAAGATATTTTTAATAACGAAACTTATGAAGTTGCAGAAGAAGTAGATTACACTCTTGAAGCACTAATGGATAAAGCAGAGATAGAAAAGCTCATCATAAAAATCCCTATTCCAATAGTGTTGATAGAACTTATATCAAAACTGCACTTTTCATTTTTACCATCAGAAGGTGAAATAAAGATGCTCAAAAATGGAGTAAAAGCAACTGATTTTAGAATATTTGAGATATTAAATAGACTTAAAGAGAATCAATAAAAATTCATCTGAATTGTATTTGCACCTGAACTACAAGTAGCTATCAATTTTGTACCTGCTGGTTGAGGTGGTATAACAATTTCTTTCTCGCCATTGTAAGGTAACTTTTCCAAAATATTTAATTTAGCGATCCTAATTACACTTGTACATGAATAATTATTTATATTTTTGGCTCTTAAAATGATTTCTGTATTACTATTAAGATTCAATTTGTTAGGACTGAAACCAGCAGCTGTTGCGGTTATATCAGCATACAATTTTCCATCTTTTTGATAAGTGTCTAAAGATATTTCATTTCCAGTTTGAGATTCACTATTGTTTTTTCCACGAACAGCAGTATACACAAAAAATGAAGAAAAACCGATTATTAAAATAACAAATGCTACTATTAAGTACTTACTCATATTATTGTACAAATTTTAAAGTAAAATATAGCGTAAGTCAATAAAATATTAGAGAATAGTACCAATCAATAATCACACTACCAAAAAATAAAACAATTAAAAAACTAAAAATAATGAAAGATCCTATCGGTATCTGATATTTTTTATCTATTTTTCGAAAAACTAATAATGTCAAATATAATGCAGCAGCAACTACATACGCCATCGTGATCGTAAATATTGTTTTATAAAATCCCAACGTCATAACCAAAACAAAACCCAAAAAAAGGTCTCCCAGCCCCATTCCTCTACCTTTAGTAATAAGAAAAGGCAGTCCAAAGAATAAACTCACAAATGTTAACCCAATAAGCATCCCCAAAAAATCAAATTGCCCTACTATGATATTGTAGATCAATCCGAATAAACCAAGAATTAGCAAGAATATCAGCGGTATCTCTCTATATGAAAAATCACTCATAAATATCCCTAAACTTGCAAAAATTATTGCCATCAAAATATATGTAATGATATTATCCAAACCATAACCCAATAATGGCAACATAGTCCATAGCAAAGCCAGCGTTAATTCACCAAACACATAAAAAATACTAATACTCTTTTTACAATATCTACATCTTCCCTTTAAAAAAATATAACTAAACAATGGAATTAAATCTAAAAGTTCTAATTTAGTATTACAATGCACACATTTACTTCGACTAAATATCCAATCTTCATCTTTATGGATACGATAAACCATTACATTTAGAAAACTACCAAATATTAATCCTAAAAAAAATAAAATAAATAATTCGATCCAAAACATAATCAATCATAAAATTTATTACAGATTTAATCAAAAATGAACTAATACTTCAGTAAAAAACCATCGTAATTGAATTAAAAAAGGAATCAGAACTCTTAAAAACATATTATCTCAATGCTAAAAATTGGATATTTGATAGAAGCGATGAACACATCAAATAAAGAAATATGAATTTAAACCAACATAAGATTTTATATTTTTAAAGGTAAAGATATTAGCTCATCATTTAATCAAATATTTGTTAAACTTTCTGGAAATATGAAATTTTTCAAAAGATTTAAGAAATCTGAGTTAATTAATTATTCTTTCATCTTTTTGATAATATTAGTCATTATCTTCTTCGATCCAATAATCAGAACAATTAATCCGGAGTTATATGAGAAAAATGCTAACAAATATGTTCAAAGAACCATAAAAACAGAGAATAAAGAAAATGGTGAACAATCTATAAATTCATCCACATCAGTTTCAACATTTTCACCACACTTCTCAAATGAGCCAATAATATCTGCATATCCAACGAGAGTCGAAGAATACAACCTGAAAATGGGGGGATGGATACCATCTTTTGATTTTAACAACTCCTATCAAAAAGCTTTAAGTAGTACAGAATTAAACTCCGTAAGTGTTGTTTATCTCAGTTTAAATTCTAGTGGTAATTTAACAAATCGCATTACTCTCACAACAGAACAAATACAAAAACTAAAAGAATCAGGAAAGGAAATATTTCTTACATCGACATTATTTTCTCCGGATGTCTGGTCAACATTTGCCAACTCACCAAATTTAATAAAAATACATAATCAAAATCTATTAGATGAAGTAATAAAACTAGATGCAGATGGAATAGATCTAGATTATGAATCTATACCACTACAATACAAGAATATATATTTAGAATTAATCAAGGATTTATCAATAAAATTTAAAGAAAAAAATAAAAAAATTAGCATAGTATTTCTACCCAAATCCTCCGATAAAGAAAATATTGGATGTTGTAATGAAACAAAACAAAGTCAAGAAATCAAATCAATTGAACCCTATGTAGATGAAATACGTATCATGCTTTATGACTATCACAAATATGTTGGTAAAGAAGGACTTTCACCAATCTCTTGGATAAAATCTGTAACTGGTTATTTTTCAAATCAGATACAAAATAAACAAAAGTTAGTTATTTGTTTACCAAAATACGGGTACAGTTTCGGTCCAAATAACGATATAAAAGCACTTACAAATGATCAGATTAAACAGATAATTTCTCAAAATCCAGGATTAAAAGTAGAAATAACCTCTGAAAATGAAAGTTCTTTTATGCTAAATCAACAAAGATATTATTATATTAATGACGAAAATATAGAAGTCATTAAGAGATATCTAAAAGAACAAAATATACAAAAAATTTATGTTTGGCGAATATAGTCTAATTCTCTTCAGAAACAATATTTAAATGTCTTATCTTTTCTATCTCTTGTTCGATAAGGCGAATATACATCTCATATCCAACAGAATTTATAAAACCACTTTGTTCCACCCCCAAGAGATTTCCCGATCCACGAATCTCAAGATCTCTCGAAGCAATTTTGAATCCGACTCCTAACTCCTGGTTTTGTACAATTACTTTTATTCTTTCTATAGCTTCTTTTGTGATATGAGTTTGTTGATTAGGATTTTTCAATAATATTTTCAGCAAATTTTTATCTTCTTCTTTTAAACTTGGATGCAATTCTAAAAATTCTTTTATTTTAGGCACTACCAGATAACAATAGCCCTGTCTGTCTCTTCTTCCAACTCTCCCTCTTAATTGATAAAGTTGTCCAACACCAAATTCATGTGCTTTATTAATAATTATTGTATTTGCATTTGGTATATCCAAACCATTTTCGATGATGGTAGTAGATACTAAGATTTTGTATTTTTCACAAAGAAAATTCAGCATAAGATCTTCAAGTTTTTTAGAATCAATCTTAGAATGTGCTATACAAACATTATCAATACCAAACTCCTGTATTATCGGACTAGCGAAAGCATTTATAGTCTCAATTTCATTATGTAATATGATCACTTGGCCATTTCTATCAAGTTCAAATCGAATCTTTTCAATAATTTCTTCATAAAATATTATTGTAGTTTTTACAGGAAGACGATTTTTTGGTGGTGTAGCAAGAATGCTGATATCTTTTATGCCAGTTAATGCCATGTGTAATGTACGCGGTATAGGCGTTGCTGTCATGGATAAAACATCTATATTAACTCGTATCTTCCTAATTTTTTCTTTCTGTCTCACTCCAAATCTCTGTTCTTCGTCAATTATAAGCAAGCCAATGTTTTCACTTTCAATATTGCTCGATAAAATTTTATGAGTGCCAATAAGTACATCTATCTTGCCCTCGTTGAATAGCTTAATATTTTCTTTGTTATTTTTGTTACCATCAAATCTAGAAACTCTTGCTACTCTAATACCCAATTTATTTAATCTTTCAAAAAAAACATTATATAACTGAGTAACTAAAAGGGTAGTGGGGGCTATCACTATTACTTGTTTTGAGGAAATAACAGCTTTCACAGTAGCGTGTAATGCAACCTCTGTTTTACCAAATCCCACGTCACCTATCAAAAGTCTATCAATCGGCTTTTCAGATTCCATATTAGCTTTGACCTCGCTAATAGCCTTGATCTGATCGAGCGTCAGTTCATAAGGCACAGATTTTTCAAATTCATGCATCAATTCATCATCAGGATTGAAGGAAATTCCTTTCGAAAAATTCTTCTTCGCATATATTTCCAAAAGTTCTTTTGCCACAAATTCAAGATTTTTCTTTAATTTTCTTTTTACAATCTCCCACTCAGCAGTACCGAGTCTTGTCAATTTAGGTAGATAACCGTCTGTTGTAATATATTTCGTAATTTTTGATAATTGATTCAAAGGCACCAAAAGAACATCATCATTTGCATACTTAATCACAACATACTGGTGTTTTTGATTCAAAACTTCTCTTTCCTCAATACCTTGATAAATACCGATTCCATGAGATTCATGCACTACATAATCTCCGATGTTAACATGAGTGTCAAAAAAATTACTGAATTTTGATGTTGGTCTAGATTTAGCGAGGTTTAATCTGTCAAAAAGTTCATAATCAGTCAAAAAAATATAATTCTGATCTTTGATCTTTATTTCAAATCCAAAACTTGGATTTACGTTTTTCAGGTTTTCGATTTTAATATTTAGTTGATTTAAGACATCCCCATATCTGAGTTTCAAAAGTTCAATTTGATCCCCACAGTAAAACAAACGAAAATTGTTTTTATTTTCAAAATATTTTTGTAGAAGAACTTGATTTGATTGAAATATAGGCAATTTAGAATATCTATGTGAAGTGCTATTCAAAATAATCGGTTTTTCATATATTCCATTTTTCAAAAATTTTTCTATACTCGATAAATATCCAGTAGAAGTCGGATTGATATTACTTAACAAAATATTATTTACACCAACATCATCAACATTTTCAGATTTGCTCGATACAATAATTCTTTCAATAGAATCAAAATCTAAGATAATTTTTATCTGACAATTTATAGTCGGTTCGTATATAGCAAATATATTACCGAGCAATGCATATTCCTTATAATTTTCTAATATAACACCTTTTTGGTAATTTAAATTTCTGAGTAATGTTTCAAGACGAGATACAGAGATAGGATCTCCCACTTTTAACATCGCGAAAGATACTTCCGGATTTTTGTATTCGCTAGGCAATATCAAAAAAGACTTTTCATAATTTCTATCATTTATACGCTCGGATGCATGGATTAAAACAGATAAAACATCGAAATCATCCAGGTCAACCTCGTAGAAATATCCTCTATCAATCAAAAATTCTGCCAGAATGCCCAAATTCATAATATGGACATTATGCCACAAAAATCTGTTTTATGACTAACGGATTTATGTAATATTTACAAGATTAAATAAAAATAGAATATAGATGATAACAAACATCATACCTTCCCATTTATGAATAGTACGTGATATCCCAGAAACTAAAAATAAAAATGTACTAATAATGAGATACAAAAGCCCAATGTTGTATGTCACATCATCTACTTTCATATTCCCCAAAAGACCTGGTATCCCAACGACCATTAATACATTAAATGCGTTAGATCCAAAAATATTACCTATACTTAAATCGTACTTTTTACTAATTGCTGCCTTTGCCGACACGACTAATTCAGGTAGAGAAGTACCAACCGCAATTGCTGTGATAGAAATTATACAACGGGTATTCTAATAATAGAGGATATATTTATAACCGAATCTACAACATAATTAGCTCCAACAAGTAAAAAGACAAGTCCAATAACAAATAGCCCTATTGTTTTTATACTAATTTTTTCTTTTTTTACTTCTTCTTCTCCCGATGGTTTATCATGCATACTATAAAACAGATAAACAATAAATGAAGACACTAAAATAATAGACTCCAAAACAGTAATTACTCTATCATAGGCGGCAATTAAATAAATCACCGTAGATAAAACCAAAATAGGCAAGTCCAGATCTATAATATTTTTAGTAACAATTAATTTTCTTGCCAAAAGTGAACTAATACCAACTATTAATAAAATATTCGTAATATTAGATCCTACAGCATTCGAATTAACAATATCAGTAGCTCCTTTTAACGCCCCAAAAAGAGACGAGATAAGTTCAGGAAGCGATGTGCCAACACCTACTATGATTATACCAACAACAAATGGACTTAATCCTAAAGCAAGACCTATTTTTTCAGATGAACTAATAAGCCAATCAGCTCCCTTTATGAGTATAACGAGGGAAAAGATAAAAATTATAATCCACATTATTAGTTCCATATGCTAAGTATTATACAAAAATCTAATATAAAACCCAAATAAACAATATTGCTTTTAGTTTTCTGTCTATCAGGATTTGGTAAAGGTTGTTAGATTTTTTATTTTGAATAAAACAATATTTACATCACAAACCATAAACTAATTATTATAATTTTTCACCCATCTGCTATGTGGTACGGATCATAGAAAAATATAATACAAGTCTCACAAATTTTTTTCTACTAAAAAATCTAATTCATGTTTGAATCTTTTTGACATATTTACTTTTAAATTCTTCTTCCAAATCTCTTCTGATTTCCTGGAATTTTTTAGTCTTGTTGACTAAATATTCTCTAATCCGATAAAAGTGATTATCCAATATAGTAATGAACTGTCTTCCTTTTTCTTCGCCGTGAGTATACAAGAGTGAAAACTCAAAAATAGATGGAGGCAAAATTGGATATTCTCCAACAAAAATTTTCACACTCAAAAAATAATCAACCAAATAGAAGGAATACACAAAACGATGAGTAATAAACACTTTTTCATCAAATACTACAGAATGTCTATGTGGATCAGTATTATCAAGATGCTTCAAGATCATTCGTTCGTATTCGAAATCATCAGCTAGTATTACAAGTGAGCTGACCTTATCAACTACTCCCAAAACCCCAAGCACACCTTCATCAACAATCACACAACGTTTAAAGTTTACATCAGCATCGTGGGCGATTTTTAGAAGATCTTCGAATTTGTACATAATAAAATTATTTTAGTAATCAATGATGAGTTTATCAAAAAATGATATAATGTTATAAATTAAAATAATGACTTGTATATCGGGATGTTTTATTAAATTATGTAAGCCACCGAAGCGCAAAATCCTTTTAGCGAACACATAAAACCTCTCACACAACACGAGATAGCACAAATATTAAATGCGAATAATCTAGACGAATTTTGGGGAAATATAGTAGTAAGAGATGATCCTACTGTAGAACAAATTATACAATTTTTAAATCATAGAAATAGTTCCGATGGAGGAGGTAATCTAAATTCTGACAATAAATTTGGGAATGTCGGGGTTAATCAGGTTAGCGACCTTATAAGTGAAATGGTGTTGGATGGTCAAAAGCCATCTACGCCGCCACAACCTCCTGAGGAAATTGCACTCTTTATAAAAGCAATAGCAGATAGCATACACGAGCACGGGCCAAAAAAATGTATAGAAATTACTACAAAAGAAGGCCTAATTAGAATAGACCCCAATGACAGCAAGTACCATCCTCTAAGTTCGATTGCACGACGTCATCAAAGTTTAACTTGTCAAGAAGGTAGAGTAACAGATGCTTTTAATAATGCTGTACACATCTTATTAATGGCTATATCAATGACAAAAAAAGAAGATAAATAAGTACTAACAATTTTAATATATACGCATTTTTAAAAAATATGTTAATAAAACTTTACCGGTTTATCAAAAATACCTATAAATAAATACAAATTTTATAACCGAACTAAAAAATTTAACCTGATTTTATTCTGGCGGAGAGCAGGGTACGCCGCTCGAACATTTTTTTCGACTCATCCAGATAAAACTATCCGTATTCCAAAACTTTCATTCTATTTAAAGTGGAATAATGTTACGGTAGTTTCTGTTCCGGAAAATAAGGTATACTTTGTTACTGCATAGAATTATGAAATATAAATCACCAAGCAGAAAAGCCAGAGCAATTTTTAGAAGTTACAATTCTTATTCCAGAATGAGTCATTACAAAAACAGTGGCAGATATAATAGAGGGAATAAGGATATAAACTGTTTCGGGTGTTTTTTGCTGTGATCTTCTTTCCATTATTCTTAATCATGGATTCAATCTCTTGGATTTTGAGAAAATTATCAATTTTTAGGAGTGAAAATCCACAATGAAAATGATAGGCTCTCTAAATTGGATGCATAATTATTATCAAACGAACATTTTTGACTATGAAAAAAATACTCCTCGCCACAACAAATGGATCAAAATTCAAACCTTTTAAAAAAGGCGTGGTTTAATTTAGGACTTAATAAAGAATTTGAACTTGTGACTTTGCTTGATATTGAAGATAAAAATATTGATGTAAAAGAGGATACAGGAGATTTTGAGAAGGATTCCATCAAAAAAGCTGTCGAGTATGCCAGAGCATACGAAATGATTTCTATTTCGCTTGATAGGGGCATAGAAATCCCCTCTCTTGATAATTGGCCGGGGACGAAAACAAAAGAGGTATTTGCAGGACGGGAGGATGTTAAATTTCTTTATGATTCTGTGGATACAAGTGATCAGTCAGCAGAGACAGAATACGGGCAGGATATTTATCGAAGCGAGCTGCTTCTCAGGAAAATCAAGGAGGATAGAAGGGTAAATTCGGTTTATGGTATTGGTATTGCTCTACCTGATGGGAGCTTTGCAAGTGACATAGTAATTGTTAAGGGAACTGCATCTGACAGTTTGAGAATTACAAAACTTGGTTATTATTATGACCGGTTTTTTATTCCTGAAGGAGAAACTAGAACTCTTTCTGAGTTAAGTGAAGATGAATATCTGGATTATTCGAGTAAGGTTTTATGGCCGATAACCCCACAAATTAAAGAATTTTTGATTAACCTAGCTTAATTTGAGTTATTCTCGTTTTAAACGTCAATCTTTAAAACGATTCTGAGTAAAGTGATTAAGTTTGTTGCCATTTCTATAGCCTCCATTGTAGTAATGGTAGTGCCATATTCTTCAAAATAAATTTGTTTGAATTCCTCTATTTCTTTTTCTGTGAATTGCATGGGCTAATCATACACTATGAGGGCCACTAACTTTCCGAGTAAACTATTTTTTGAGGGTTTATCGCTGATTATACAGTACCTTGTGTAACCTCCGAGGGTTCCGGGATATCGAATTTTAGATATTTTTGCAGTGATATGGTTTCAGTCAGATCTACGATTTCCCATCCAGCGTTTTGATATTTTTTAAGATCATTCTTAACATTATCTTTTAATACAGCAAAACATAATAGGTGAGTTGGTCGGGAAAATCCTACATACATCATTTTAATCGTTTCAATAGCCCTAGTAATATTTTTGACTTTAGGATCTATGTAGTTATGCTTTTCTTTATATAATGGATTTGGAGATTTTAATTTTTCTGTTTCGTAACTATGATACGACGTCTCTACATACATTGTCGCACAGTGAGTCTTGCCTTTTACGGAATGAACTGTATTTATTTCAAAAGAAAACCTATCTTTTCTTTTAGTTTCTTCAGATGGAGTAACCAATACTGGCTTGAAGTTATCTTCTAGTAGCAATTTAGTCTCATCGTTAATTTGTAAACTGAACCAGGTTTTGAATTCACCTAAAATAAAAGCTTTTATTTCCTGATATACTTTTTCATAATCCTGCTTAACCATCATGGAGAACGACCATGAGTAAAGTTTTAGTTTAAAATCTTCGTATATAGCGTCGTCTTCCTTCAATAATTTCAAAAGTTCAACCTGTGTGTATCTCATCTCTTTTTTTACACCTCTGATAGATCTTGTATTTGTCTTTCCTTCTAAATACAAGACTTGTTGTAATAATTCCAAAACTGCATTTTTTGCATTTTCAAGTGTCTTTGCATCTTTTTTGAAATATTGAATGTACTCACTTAAGGTGTTGTAGTGGGACTTTGAGCTTTTTGTATCTTTTTTATAGCTAGGGAATATATCTTCCAGCCTTAACTTATTCTCATCTTTTTTCTCTTCTTTCCAACTTCCATTCCATCCGATAATGTGAAATCCGTACTTTTGTCCCTCTACTGTCTTTTCTAACTTAAAACTCTTTATCAAGTCATCAAATTTATTTTGTATCTGTGATTTGGATGAATCATCAAATAGTATCAAGTGAGGTTTAATATTGCTTTCCAATATTCTCAGTCCATCGACTTCAAACTTAGGATTTCCAAGTTGATCTTGTTGACAGTCTAAAGTGAAATTATTAACAACATCTGCAATTTCTTTTGTTAGCCGATGTGAACATTTCAAGTAATACTCATTTCGAGTTTTCCAATCACACTGGGTTTTTACAGCTTTGCTGGAATTATAAATAGCTTGATTAATATCTCCAACTCTTTGAATTATTGCTCTTCCGTTTTTGTAAAAAATCTCATCAATTATATCAAGTTGATACTTTTCTAAATCTTGAGCTTCATCTACAAAAATATAGGTGAATCGACTCTGTAGATACTCAATTACTTTGGGATAGTTTACTAAATACCAATTTGCAAGGTAATAGGAATCCGAAAAAGATAATATACCTTGCTCAAAAAGACTTTTTTTCCAAGTGAACAACTCATCATATTTATCCCTAGCTTTTCCGCTAGCTGAGTAAAGCGTCGTTAGTTTTGATCCATATAGAATCTTTTGACTACACAAATCAAATTTTAAATTGTAAATAAAATCAATAGTATTCTGGTTTTTCTGCTCAGTTGTCAGCCCACTTCTTCCATGATTTGCTTTACCATACAGTAGATTTTTTAATTTATTTTCCTTATCACTAGGCTTCTTCCATTCCAATTTGTTATAAAACTTTTTAACCTGCGAGTAGTAAATATCGTTATCATTTATTCTAATATAAGACCCAAAACAACTATAACAAGCCTGATTAGCAAGGAATTTATTTACAAAACTCTGTACTGTTCCAACAAAATTTGGATATGTGAAAAGTTGCGGGCAAATACTTTTTAAATTCTTTTCGATTTCTTCTACTGCTGCATTCGTATGAGACAATACCAATATTCCTGATCCATCTTCAAAGGGCATTTGTTGTGCAATGCAATATAATTTAGCTTGTAATGCAGTAGTTTTTCCGCTCCCAGGGACTGCCAGTAAGTCTAATGTTGTGAGATTCTTTATAAAAGGGATTCTTTCTTTTTCATCAAAAGTCTTATCACCGAGTAGCAATTCTTCAGCTCGTTTTAGATGTTCATCACTTATTTCCATTGTCTTTACATGCGTGTTTTATAGCTTCAATTAAATAATCTAAATACTCGTCGCCTTCATCAATTGTTATATCTATATATTCAAGAGATTCTGCTAATTCTGTAGCTAATCTCACCTTATCTAGACCTGAACTCCCCTTAGATTTTTTTAACTTATCAATTAATTTTGTTTCGAACTCAGATGAAAACTTATCATTTTCATCTTTCTTGAATTCTTCAGTACCAGAGTGAACATTAGCAATAATCTCTTTGAACTTATCTGACAAACTTGATTTAAAAATACACCACTCTAATGTCCACTGCTTTGCGATATATATCTTCACATTTGAATCATTAAAGTCTTTGAAATCTGCTTTAATACTTGATTCCTTTGTTTGCTCTTCTTCGGTATTAAACTGACCATCTGTTTCATCAGGTCGAACATCAAGATCTGTTATTATTGAAACTGGAATATCTAATTTTTCGCTTGAATCTTTTCTTAAAAATATTTTTGCGAAGTGCAAGTAAGCAGTTGAACCAACATTTACAATTGAGACTTCGTTTTGAGTTAGATCACATCCTATTTTTTTTGCTAAAACCGGTATTAAGATCTCTTCTGACCACCCCTCAACAATAATTACCCCCTTCGCAAAGAATAAATTTGACTTGGTCACATCCAGAAAGCGTTTTAAGTATTTATAATCATCTTTATCAAGTCTCGTATTTCCGACATCAAGTGAATATGCTCTATTACTATTACATAAAATAAGATTTTCAATTTTTACTTTTGATGCCAAATTCGGACTATGAGTTGTTAGTATGATTTGTAAGTTTGCTTTTTCAGCTTCAGTTTGAAGTTTTTCTACAATTTTCATTTGAGCTTGTGGATGTAGATGGGCTTCTAACTCCTCAATCAAACATAACTTTACACCATTCCAATCCCGCCGCTTTAGATGAAGTAACTCAGCCGCCATGTATAACCTGTTAAGTGTTCCCAAACCAGGGTTCCGTACATTTGATAAACCTAAAGTTATCTTTTCTAATATTGAAATAATGTTTGGCTCAAAAAGTGTAAAATTTGAGCTATTATTTTCTTGATCTATAAATGCACCAATAAATTCATCAATAATATCTTTTATCTCTTCTTTATTTGACTTTGATTTACCACTATCTTTTTTATCATCTTCAAACCATTTTTTAACCTCTTCATTAAACTCGTTGAGCTTATTCGTTAGCTTGTGAACATTATGCGGAAGTTTCTCTTGAAATAGATGATGTCCCTTTAGTATTTGAGAAAGCCTGGAGTTTTTCTTTGCAATAAGTTCATTATCTGCGTCCCTTAAAGCTTTTAAATATGTGATTTTTAAATATTCTTTGGCTTCCGCATTTAAAGGAGAGCCAAAATCATCCATACCAGCTGAGATATCAGTAGGAATAATCCGGTTATTTTTGTACTCAACCTGATAAATTAATTTTAATATAGGAACTTGTTCTTTAGTTTCATTCTCTTCCCAACCAAGCCATTCAATAAAGTTTTTTGCTTCTGCATCTTCTAATCCCTTAAACACCAACTCTATACGTAGTTTTGAGCTTTCATTATAAAAATCTTCTTCGTCAACTTTTACCCACTCTATAGCATGTGTTTTTAAGGCAATTTTAATTGCATCTAAAATTGCAGACTTACCGGAATCATTTTCGCCAACTAGGACATTTAATCCCTTTTTGAATGGCACTACCAAATGTGGTTTTTCCAGTTCAAAGCTATTATCTCCATATTTTCTGAAATTCCATAGCTTTAATTCTGCGAGGTACATTTTATTACTTAACTAATTTTATCTTTGATACTCACCTGCCCATTCATAAGCATCGGTAAAAGCCAATCTCGAAGATCTATAAGTTTTTGATTTTGTACTTTGCTTTTGCCAATTTGTTTATACAGCGATACTACAAGTGTCTCAAATCTAGAGATCATCTTTAATTCTTTATCAACCAGAACCTTAATATCCATGATATCTTGCGGGTAGACATGAGGTTGTGCCGAACCTTTCTGCATATCGTAAACTTCATTTTGTTTACTTCTTAAAAACAAATACATAAAGTGAATTTGGCTAAACATAGTCTGATCAATATATGAACAATCAGACGCCCATATTTCTTTATAATGCAGCTGAATATATCCAGCATTTGCCCCAGATCCACTAACTGTTATTACAGGTGAGGATGTATTTGAAACATTGTGATAACAACTTGGCTCTAATCCTGCTGCAATAACTGGTATATCTCCTTCAACAACAGTTTTTCTTGTGATGTTTTTACCTCTTTTTACATCCACTAAATCCCCTACCTTTTTTACCTCCCATCCCTCTGGTATTTCCTTTTTCAGAGCTTCGCTCCAAACCATCTTCCCTCCACTCGATTTATAAGGTCTTCCATTTTCATCAGGGAAATCAAACTGGATAAACCAATATTCATAAATGGTTTTTGCCAGAGATTCTAATTCAGCAACGATTTTGTTATTGAGTTCGATTTTAGCATCGAGGGTAGAAAGAACAGAGACGATTGTTTGCTGTTCTTGTATTGTGATATTGGGTATTTGGTACGTTAATATCTGCTGCTTATCTCCTCTGGGCATCTTTGATCCTTTCGCACCCTTCATCATATGGTCGAAGAAGTCATCACCAAATATTGAATAATATACAAACATAGGATCAAATCCTTCTCGAACTTCAAGATTTAATACATCTGCTGAACACCCACCTTCCCTATTTGCGAACCATATTTTTTTCAGGTAAGGTCTTATATTTGAGACAAGTATATGTCCATTTTCATATTTTGATACATTTTTAGAATTTGGTGGCAAATTAGTAGCTTCAGTAACACCTGCTTTATTCTGCAAAAGATTATCCGTAGTTACATAGTTTTGAAGAGGAACATCCTTTAGAGCTACTCTCTTTGTAGAGTAAGTTACTGCTTCTCCAAGTTGTAGTTTCACTAATTTATTCATGCTCCAGTCTTGTAAAATTTTCTAAAATCTTCTTTTGTAACTTTTCTGACTCATCAAAATATTGTTTTAGATTATTTTCATAATCCTCCATTTTCTTTTTAAACTCCTCTTTCGTTATCTCAACATATTCAAGTTTTACTTCAAAATATTGCCCCGCACTGAAGCTGTAATCTTTTTCTTTCACTTGCTCATAAGACACAACAATAGAAAGATCTTCAAACTCTTCATGTTTATTAAATGTATCAATAATCTTTTGTTCCTCCTCAAAAGAAAGAAGTGTTTTCTGATTTTTACCTTCTTTTACTGTTGTTCCTAACTTTGATGCATCCATTAAAATTACCGTATCCGACTGTATTTCCTTATCCAGGAAAATTACAGAAACATTAGTTCCAGTTGTTGCAAAAATGTTGCTTGGCATTGATATCACTCCTCGCAAGATCTTTTTATCTATTAGTTCAGAACGAATTTTCTTTTCTATTCCATTTTTGGCTGTTAAGAAACCTGTCGGAACAACTATTGCAGCTTTACCAGCTTCAGACAGAGAGTAAATAATATGCTGTATAAAAAGCAAGTAAATCGGCATTTTATCCTTATCTTTTGGAGGAACAGTAGGAATTCCGGCAAAGAATCTTTCGCTGTTTTCTTTTGTATCAAGACTTTCACGAGTATCACTAAAATCCAGCTTAAAAGGAGGATTGGAGACAATATAATCAAACTTTTTTAAACCATTTCCATCTCTATGATAAGGGAAAAGTAAAGTATCACCCTGAATAATATTTGGGATTGAATGAACAAGATTATTCAAGATTAAATTCAACCTAAGCATTCCGGATGATTTCTGAGAAATATCCTGTGAATAAATCGTACATCTGTCTTCACCAATTGCATGAGCAAGGTTCATAAGAAGTGTTCCTGATCCAGCTGATGGATCATAACAAGTAACATTGCTAACAGGCTTATCGACAAGAATTGACGACATAATCTTGGCGACTGCATGAGGAGTGTAATACTCGGCATATTTGCCTCCACCATCTTTGTTATAGTCTTTAATCAAGTATTCAAAGATTGTCGAAAAGAAATCAAATTTCTGATTAAAAACTTTTTCAAAACTGAAATTCACAAGCTGATTGATAATTGCCCGTGCAAAATCATCACGTTTGGAAGTATCAGCAATATAATTTGTAAGTTCATCAAAAAGAGTAAGCTTGGTACCGGATTCAGTCTTTACAGAAAAAACCTGATTATTGAATATTGCGATGTCTCTTAATGTGTCATCAAAAAGCTTTCCAAACTGCTCGCTATTCTGTCTGTTATGAAGATAAGAGAGAAAATGCTCTTTTTTCAGTCTTGCACTTGAGGGATTGAGTTTGAGGAGAAGCATCTGATAATCAGAATCAGAAAGTTTGGAAATCTCGTCCTCCCAGCTTGTCCCTTCAGCAAGTTTTGGTTCAATCTTTTTCGTTTCAAATACAAATTTATCATTCATAAATTTGTACAGGAAGACTTGTGTGATGATCTTGAATTCATTACCGTCATTTCCCAGACCATAACGTGAACATACGCCTTTGAGGTCATCGATCAGATCTTTGGTTTTAGTTATAAAATCTTGTGTGGTCATTGCGTGATTCCTTTAAATTCGTTCAAATATTCTTTAGAGATACACTGGTTGATAAAGATAGCAGATTCTGCATCCAGAGGAATATTTACATCTTGAAAAGTATTAACAACAGTTTGAGTCATAAGGTTTTCAAAATATCCGTCGTTATTCAGGATATTGTGATTAATTAAGACTTTTTCATCTGCCTGTGCTTTTACTCCCATTAGAGCCTCATAAAGCTCAATTTCTTTTCTAGTCGGACGTCCTGTTTCAAGAATTCTCTTATGAACTCTTACATACTTCTCGTCATTGTTATATTTTGCTTTCAATAAATTATTCTGACGATTCAAATCCAGAATTCTTTGATAAATCTTTTGGAGAGAAACAATATTTGTTTTCATTTCTTCCTGAGTGATCTCATCCAAATTCTTTTTACTGAATAGTCTTTTAAGTTCTTCATATAAGGCTACGAATTGAGGATCCTTTTTATCAATATTATGGTTTAAAGTTTCTCTTGTCTTTCGCAAAATATCTTTTAATTCATCAGCGATAACAAGCTCTTCTTCTGATACCTTCCTAAAAGCAAAAATTACATCTTCCAGTGCCTCATTTAGTAAATTCTTATTTTCTTCGTTATTTTGCAGATCCTCTTTTAGGTTCAATAGATCAAGATGTCTTGCGGTTTCACTTAAAAGCTCGGAGAGCTTACGGAAATCTAATTTCTCAAGAAGTTCATAATCACCTTGGAGTCTGATTAAATTATATAAATTCCTTGCATTCTCCAGTGCTTTTTTAATTTCCAGTACTGTCTTTCTATCTTCAATCTGAGAAATCTGTTGAGAAAAAATTTCCGAATTACTCAAATCATATTTGAATAGTTGCTCTTTAATTTCCTTTATTTCCTGTTCAATTTCTTCTTGAGATTTGAATAGTGCTGAGTATTTATCAAATTCTTCACCTAACTCGTTTTGTAATTCATCAAAATACGCTTTATTTGTCTTATCAAATTCACTTCGAATATCAGCAAAATCTACAACATAACCGTATTTGAACTTCTTGTATGGTCTATTAACTCTTGTTAATGTCTGGAGTAGATTATGTTCTCGTATGACACGTCCGATATAAAGTTTCTTTAATCTTTTAGCGTCGAAACCTGTCAGAAGCATATTGTAAACAAAAAGCAGATCAATCTTTCCGTTTTTAAAATCTTCTGATGCCTGTTTTCTATCGTCTTTTGTCCCGGAGTCATGAAGAATCAACGCTCCGTTCAAACCTTCACTTCCATCATTAAAGATAAAAGCCTCGTTCCCGGAATTTAATGCATAATTTCCGGTTGCTTCAAAATAAGCATTAAGTTTTTTTGAATATTTCTTCGCAAAAAGTTGTGACATTGCTTCCGCCTGCTCTGAGCTATCGCATACAACCATACCGCCGATCGTGTTATCACCAAGTCTCGTTCGGCTTTTGAGAAAATCATCTACAATATAATCAAGCATTGGCTCTACAAACTTTGGATGAGAATATATTGATGTTCTGTCTACAGAACCTTTTAATATTTCAACTTCTTTCAATGCCTCCTGAAGCTGCATCTTGTAATTCGTCTCAATCCCTTCACGAATCAAACGTAAAGTATATCCATCAGCAATTGAAGCATTGTAATAATATTTATGGATATAGTTACCGAAAATTTGTCTTGTGCTTTTATCAGCACCAATAAGTGGTGTTCCTGTCAGCCCAATAATTACAGCATTGCGGTCTGAAGCAAAAAGATTTGCCAGGAAACTTCCTTTAGGATCATAACTACGATGCACTTCATCAAGGAAATACACTCTTTGAATATTAATATCGTAGTCCTTGTCACTTAATAAATGACTTTCATCTTTAAACTTCTGGATATTTACAACCGTTATTTCTCTTTTACCTGATAAGTTATTCAAAGCCTTGCCAATTTGAAAGTCTTTTAAAAGTTCTTCTTTAGAGTTCACAGTATAAACAGTAAGCCCACGGCTGGAGAACTCTTTTTTCGCCTGATTTAAAAGATCAATTCTATCTACGATAAAATAAAATCTTGGGACAATACCTTTCTTGCGGTAATAATCTGTAAGATAATGTACATTATAAAAAGCTAATGCTGTTTTACCACTTCCTTGCGTGTGCCAGATGATTCCGTGATTCTCCTTTTCCTCGAGTTTCTGCTCAATTGCTTCAGTAGCAAAAAGTTGAGGATATCTCATGATATGTTTTTCAATAACAACCTGATTATCAATTGAGGTTCTAACGTACGCGATACCGTATTTCAAAATTTTAGCGAACCTATTAATACTCAGCATTGAACTGAGAATTCTGTTTGTCGGCGTGGTTGTTTTTTTATTAGTAATGAATTCGGGAGAATGTTTAATTGTGTTCAGGTTATTGTCTGCAAGAACAAAGTTCTCAACATCATCTTCTAAATCAGTTAATTCCTGTAATTCTCCTGGTTTTTCCTCGCGGAAATAATTAAAATTTGCACTCGTGTATGAAGAAGTCGAGTAGAAAGCTCCCTGTATTGGCTCTACAGAGTTATTTTCATACTCCATATTATTAGAAAAAATCAGAAGTTGAGTTATATTTATAAATTTAAGGAATTTTGCATTCTTGAATCTGACATTAATCCTGTTTCTTTCAGCAAGCACACCATCACGATTATTGGGTTTCTTAACCTCAATAAAAGCGAGAGGCATTCCATTAATCAGGATTGTAATATCTGGTCGGAACTCATCCTCGCCATTTTTATAAGTTAGCTCTGTGCATACATTAAAGGTATTTCTGGAAAAGTCGTTAAAATCAATTAACCTAATTCCGTTATTTGAGGTTAGCCTTTTATAAAAGGCTTCACCTAAGTCCTCGTTTTCTAGATCAAGAGAAATGTTTTCTAGCTCTTTCTCAATATCAGCGACATCTATGCTATCGTTTATTTTTGAAATACTCTGTTTGAATATTTCAGTAAAAATATTCGTACTCTCCTCATAAACAGCATTCTTTAAAGAAATATATTTATAACCTAAACGGGTAAGATGTAAGATCGCAGGGATCTTTACTCTTGTATCTTCATTGAATGCCATTTTAATCTGAAGAATTATAGTATTTTCTCATTGGAATCGGAATAATCGAAATTCTTCAAGAAGCAGGCTTTAATCTGTGTTTTCTAGACGAATTATCAGCTTCATCAAAGATGTCGTAACTTCAAAAATGTATTCAATTTCTTTTTTATTTACTTTATCGTTGTGTTTAACGTAATTATTTTGGTACTTTGTAAAATAATCTCTATAAAGGTTGATCAAATTACGTAATTCTGGAGAAATTGCTTTTTGTTTTAAGTAGTCTCCAAGATATGATTGTTGATTTTCAAGTGTTTTCTCATTATTCAATACTTTCTTCAATAACGATTCAAATGACAATCTTAAGTCATCTAGTAAGTTTCGTTCAAAAACTGATGCCTCAAGCTTACGAATAGCTTCATTATAAGATTTTAGAGAGATTGGATATTCTTTTAACCATTGAATTGTTTCTGTCACAACCTCTTTATTTACGTTTTTTATCTCTATTTTACTGCCTAATTCTGAATATCTTTCAATTAGCAATAGCTTCAATTCTTTAATTTTATCATTCTCATTGACCTGATTATGATCAGAGAGCTCCAGAATTATTTTATATTGATACTCAGGCTTGAATTTAACTAAATTTTCAAATAGGAAATTTCGTTTAGAAACATTCATTGGAATGCTTGAATGTGGAATATCTGTATTAAATCGAATACTGTATTTTGTGAATTCTTTTACAATAACGCTTCCTGTAAGTCCTGTATCAGTATCCCCCAACACATCAGAAGCATGCCTAATAAAATTCTCAGGTAAAGTCATGCTAGATTTTATATGATTAGAAGTATGTCTCAATGCCAACTTTCTTTGGTTCTTTCATTTTCGGCTGGAGATAAAGAAAGAACCTCGAAGGGTAAGCCTCAAAAGAGGCTTATTTGTGAGGCTTCCTACAAAATATTCTGGTTTGCTTCTAAAGTTGTTTTTTCAAGATGATTTGCAAGTAATTCGATTTCTTTTTGCACGTCCTCATTTGGAAGAACTCCAAACCAGCTTTTAAATCCTGTTTCCGATATAGTCTTACCATAAAAAGTAATATGGCTTAAAACCTGATTTGTTACTTCTTTATAGCTCTGGCTATAACTTTCTTTATAATAGATTTCTACGCTAAAGCCTGATTTAAGTTTTAAATTTAATTGTTTATATCCTTCCTGTATTAAATGATGTTTCATGGTTTTATTTTTTTCTATTTATAAAAGGGGATTTCTCCCCTTACTTTTAATAAATAATTGATCTGTATCCTTCTTCTGAGATAATTACACTGTCAACAACTGAGATTCCCATTATTTCCCCTGCTTCTCTTATTTTTCTGGTCATTTGTATATCATTTTGTGAAGGTTCAAGATTTCCTGATGGATGATTATGAGCAACTATTATTTTTGCTGTACTGTTTAAAACTGCATATTTAAATATTTCTCTTGGGTGGAAAATACTTGCATCAAGTGAACCGATAAATAAAGCCTTAAAATCTATAACCTGATTTCTGGAATTTAATAATATGGTTACAAAATGTTCTTGATTCTCATTTTTAAAACTCTGTAAAAGTTCATAAACTTCTTTTGATGAATTAACAGTTTTTCTTTCAATTGTTTGTAGTTGTGCCGATTCTGGCTTATATCCTTCTGCCAAGTATGCTTTATTAACTTCGTCCTTGATTTGCTTTTGAGTCTTTGTGTTCATTTTATTCTCCTCCATCCGGCTTAATTAAATTTGTGCCTTTGGATTGGAAGAGAAAGAAAGGGAAGGGCTGGAACAAAGTGGAAGATCGAGCGAACACGAATTTTAGCGTTGCAAGGAGGAACTCGTAGAGGTAAATCCTTGCAAAATGAAATGGAAGCAAAGAAAATTTGTGTTAGGATTTCTCAGGTCCAAAGGCAAAAGATAAAAAATATTCTTCCGCAGGAATCCTTATAAAAAGGAATTAAACATTTCGGCAAAAGCAAAATTAAGTTTGAGAAACTCTCAGACCGTAAAACTTAAAGACGGGAGACGGTTTTGCTTTTACATTATTTAAGCATTCTTTTTTGCTTCTTTTTTCTTAGGCTATCGATCATGAAAGAAAAAAGAAGGCGGATTACTCCGCCCTGGTCAGTTTTCTATTCCAGCTACTTTATAGAGTTCTCCGGCACTTTTCTCCCCGATAACATACTCAATATAATTCCTGTCATGTCTTTCAAGGTAATACACGTCATCAGAATCAATAAAACCTGTCAGTCTATATTTTGTAAGTATGATTTGTGCTGTTAAGTCCATTCCGCAACCTTTGAGAGCAACGAAAAGCATTCCATCAACTTCAACGGGAATCATTCCACATTTTCTGACGAGTTTTATATTTTTATCGTTATATTCTGCATTATCAAAGTTATAAAGTTTGTTCCACATGATTTCTTCGTCTTCTTTCAAAGATTCCAAGTAAAAAGGATTTATTTTTTCTATTTGTTCAATTGTTAAAGTTATTGTCATTGTAACTTTTTAAAAGTTTTATAAATGCGGTTTAACCTCCAACCGCAAAGGAAAAATATCAATCCAGATCCATAAATTCTTTGATTGGTGTCGGTTTGAAAGACAAATCTCTTTCTACTGGCAATCCGAGTTTGCCTCTTACTTGTTGAAGTTCAGAAAGAGAAAAATATCCGAGCTCTTTTTCCAGTCCACAAACCAGCCCGAAAAAAGTATCTTCTCCATCAAATTCTGTTACATACCAAGTCCATGAACCATCAGGAGTAAAAAATTTAACGTAAGCTATTGCCTCGAATCCCTTATCTTCCTGAGCATAAAGATTAGGTAATGATTTCTTGATTTCTTCTGTTATTAATTGCATTTGTTTTTTGCTTATTTATTCTCCTTCTGGCTTGGTTAAAAATATTGCCTTTGGATTAAGAGAAAAAAAGCTACCGAACGCAGGGAAACGAAGTGAGGGCAGTGCAGAAATTTTGGTTGACAAGGAGGAACTCGCTGAGGCAAAGTCCTATACCCGACAAAGGAGTGGTATAGGGCAAATCCTTGTCAAAACGCAGTGGCAAGAAATTTATGTGCTAGCATTTTGAACATCCAAAGGGAAAGTTAAAAATTAGAAATAAAAAAAAGACTCAGTATTACTGAGCCCAATAATTCGATAAACATCGACATTTTTTTATTATACTAAGACATCTGGATGTCTCTTATAGAGATTGAAACAAAAAATGTCGCTTGATTAGCATTACAATCTAATAACTTTTCTAGTCGTACCGACTTTGAGTTATTTCCAATATATTCAATCATTTACATTAAATAAAGAATAATTGTTGTTTTTAAATTAATTTGAAAAATCACTACTTCATTCTTTGCATTCTGAACATCGCCCATCCATGAATCAAAATACCACTCAATATTAAAAAATATGCAATTTGCGTAATAATAAAACTTGATAATATAACTCCAATTCCTAGAGAAAGCATACAGGCTCCGAAAAAAGAAGCGTAATAATCAGAATCTCTCATTTTTCTCATTCCGGAATTACTTGTTTTCATAAATTAACCTTGGATAAGTTTAAATATAGTAAATGTAAGGATTGCTCCAAGAGCAATCCAGCATAACCAAAACATTATTTCTCTTAATATTTCTCTTTTCATTTGTCTATTAACTTATTTCCTGTTTGCACTACAGATAAATTGGAAATATTTGAGTTTTCACTATCAGCATGATCTTTTTTTCGTTCGTAGCTTCCGTGATTCATAAGAAAAATATGTGATAAAGGACATAAGAGTACCAATAAATACAATCCCATTTGAGCTGGATTAACTTGGAAGATAAATACTCCTATCGCAAATATAGCTGCTGTTGCACAAAGCAATAATAGTAGTTTTTTATAGTTCATTTTTTAATCCTTTCTTTTCTCTCACTGCTTTATAAGCGTAAATTAAAATTAATACTATTGTAGGAATTACCCATATTTCAACGGGGATTGACACTAGTGCAGGCTTAAAGTCTCCGACTTTCTTTTGTGTTTCATACTTCTCTATCAAATCCTGTCTATCATAGTACTCTGCTCTTGCTATGTACTTTTGTTCATCACCGATCGATATTAATCTTCTAATAGTAGAATGACCTGCACTAGTAGTGATCTCGTAATTATATCCGGGAAAACGTTGCTCAAAATCAATAAGTAGCGAACTTGGTTTATATGTATTCGATGTAATACCCCAAAAAAATACAATTACTGGAATAAACAGTATGCTTATTAGAAAAGATACGACTAGTTTGCTTAGGAAGTTACTGTCTGGTTTGCCAATCTCATTTTGCTCCCTTAAGGATGGGAATAAGGCAAAGGCAATTCCCACTCCAAATATTGCTCCCACAACACTTCTTGTTAGGTTAGTGCTTTCATAAAAAGGTATAGAATTCGAGCTATTCAATACTTCCGCAATTGCTTGGATTGTTCCATCTATGCCTAAAGGAGCAATCAAAAGAATTGCTAAAATAAATGATTGCCATTTATTCAATGGTTTCACTTTAAAGTAGTGAATAACAAATGCAGAAACAGCCATACTTCCAAACATAAGCATCATTCTTGCATCCATTGCATATTGGTAATCAAACAAATGGTAAGATCTCCAAGGTCTTTGGTGACAGAACCACTGGTAAACCCAGTAAATAGGATCAGCAAGAAAATTCCATCCTAAATAGGCAAATAAAGGAGCAAGTGCAGGGAGTACTGTAAAGACAGTCAACCCTGCACCAACGATTAATAATAATTTTTTCTCAAACCATGTATTCATTTTAAAAAGTAAATAGTGGATCTATAATTCCCATCACTGTTAAAGCTCCGCTTAAATTAAGAATAGCAAAGAACAAAACTAGCAAACCTGCTGTTTTGAAGAATATTCCAGAATACTTAGATTCTTCTGATAGTTTGATAGAGGCAAAACTAAGCATTGCTAACACTGGCAATGTTCCTAAAGAGAATACAAACATAGTTAAGGCACCATTGATAAAGCTACCTGTACCAAGTGAGAACATTTGCATGCTTTGAGTAAATCCACATGGAAGGAAGAAAGTAATTACTCCTGCAAGTGCCGGGATTATCATTGCAAGAATTGGAGTTTTTGCACTTGAAGAATCGACATTAACATCCTGTACTTTTAATAGTTTATTTGAGACGCTTTTTGGTAACTTTGGAGTAAACTTCTTAAAGAAGTCAGAAGAAAATATAAGCCCTAATGCTAGAGTAAGTAAAATAACCCCTGTAAATAAACTGGTACCAATACTCCAATATCTACTGGAATCACCCTCTAAAGTGAAAAGTGATCCAAGCCATCCAATAATCCCACCCAAAACAAAAAAACCGAGAAGTCTCCCTAAATGGAACGAAATACTAGATACAGTACCCACTTTTTTACCTGCCATTGAAAAAGAGGACGAAATTGATAATGCAAGTCCTCCTACAACAGCAGCGCATGACGATATTGACGCTACCAAGCCAATTAAGAAGACAGCAGGAAGATTAACTGAATCTACATTTACAAAATCTACAACACCTGTTTTTTGTAATAGTACAAATAAGATGATAATGATTAGTGCAATCGGTCCAGCATAAATAAACTCTGACCAATTTATTTTTTTCTTCACATTTTACTTTTCAACAGTAATTGTATATCCATCTGTTTCAACAAGCTTTGTGAACTCCTCGGCTAATTCTTCAGGAGAGCCTTCTAGCTCTCCTTTTACTTCAACAGTTTGAGAAGTAAGTTTAGCGTCTACAAAAGTCACGCCTTTCACTCTCTTCAACTTCTTTTCTATAACAAGCTCACATGCTGCACAGTGCATTCCATTTACATGCAAGATGCAAGAGTTTGATTTTTTAATTTGTGCTTCCATATTAATTTATAAATGCCCTCTTCAACTTATCTGTAAATGATTCTACTTTTGATCCAGAGCAACCTTCTGGATCAGGAGTATTGTTATACTCTTCTGCTCTCTCAGTAACCTCATTGTATTTACCATCAATTAGTTCTTGACCTGTTTCTTCACCATAACTTACTAGTAAGCGATCTTTGTTTTGAATCACCCTTCCAGAAATAATGCTTTCCTCTTTTCCATTTAATATAAATCGAAGCCTCTTTTCTCCTTCGAGTTTATAAATATCTCCTTCCGGAGTAATCAAAATATCTTTTGATACAGTATAACCAAGGTTTTGAAAGAAGTGTCCCCATGTGACTGCCTCATCCTCTACATGAACAACAGAAGGGACTCTATCATGCAAATGTGCTCTCTCTAGAGGATCAGAAGTATGTTCGCCAGTCGAACATGGAGCTGGGACTTCTTCTTTATAATACTCTGGGTCATCCAACATCATCATCTCTCCATTAATGTGGATCATAAAATCGGCGTGATAATGAGTATTTTCTTCCTCCTTCAAAGTAACAAAACGTAATGTTGTAGTTGCAACAAGACTTAAAAGTACTCCAGCTGTAACTAATAATATTGGTATAATAACTTTTTTCATATTTTGGCAGTTTTTAATCTAAGTGAGTTTGTGACAACCGATACTGAAGAGAATGCCATTGCAAGCCCTGCAAATATTGGGTTTAGCAGCAGTCCAAAGAATGGGTAGAATATACCTGCAGCAAGTGGAATGCCTACTACATTGTAAATAAATGCCCAGAACAAATTCTGCTTAATAGTTCGCATTGTTTTTTTAGAAAGCTTTATTGCTTTTGCTAATTTTGATATGTCTCCATGAAGAAGAGTGATATCTGCTGATTCAATTGCTACATCCGTACCTGTTCCCATTGCTACGCCTACATCTGCCTGAGCAAGAGCGGGAGCATCGTTTACACCGTCGCCAGCCATAGCAACAACCAGACCTTTTTTCTGTAATTCAATAACCTTATCAGCCTTTTCAGAAGGTAAGACTTCTGCAAAAACCTCATCAATTCCGACCTGATCTGCAATATATCGAGCTGTATTTTTATTATCACCTGTAAGCATGGCTACTTTTACTCCTAGCTTATGAAGTGCTTTTACTGATTCGATTGCTTCTGGTTTTATAGTATCCGCAATTGCAATAATCGCGAGCACTTCACTTCTTGTTGTAAGAACAACGGGTGTTTTTCCTTGACTTGCTAATGTATCAATTCTTGATCGATCAAAAGGAAGATTCAGATCCGCAAGTAGTTTCAAGTTTCCAGCATATATCTCTTCTCCGTGAATGCTTCCTTTCAAACCTTTTCCTTCGATAATTTCAAAATCATCAACAGATGAAAGTTCAACTCCTGAAGCCTTAACCTTATCCATGATAGCTATAGCCAGTGGGTGTTCGGAGTTTTTTTCCAGTGAACCGACTAAAGACAATACTTTTTCTTCAGTTAAGTGAGTTGTTGAGATAACATCAGTAACTTCAGGCTGCCCCTTTGTAATTGTTCCTGTTTTATCCACTACAACAACTTTTACTTTATGTAGTTTTTCAAGGCTTTCTGCATTTTTAATCAAAATTCCATTTGAAGCACCTTTACCGACTCCAACAATTATTGCTGTAGGCGTTGCAAGACCAAGTGCACAAGGACATGCAATAACAAGTATTCCGACAAAACATAATAGTCCAAGAGAAATCGCTTCAGATAGTTCTAATCCTAGAAATTGCGGACCTAATACAATCCATAAAATCAGTGTTAATATTGCAATTACCAGAACAATTGGAACAAATACCCCTGAAATTGAATCAGCAAGTCTCTGGATTGGTGCTTTCGATCCTTGAGCGTTCTCTACCATTTTAATAATGTGAGCAAGAAGTGTTTCAGAGCCAACTTTTATTGCCTTAATCTTTAATACACCTTGTTTATTGATTGTACCTCCAATTACAGAGTCACCGCTTTGTTTATCAACTGGAATAGGTTCTCCAGTAACCATTGACTCATCAATAGACGACTTTCCTTCAACTATTTCTGCATCTACAGGAATTTTCGTGCCAGGCTTAACAATAATCAAGTCTCCAAGAACAACTTGATCTATAGGCACTTCTATTTCTTTTCCATCCCTTTCAACAAGTGCTGTTTTTGCCTGCAAGTTCACCAACTTCTCAATTGCTTCTCCTGTTCTTAACTTTGACCTCGCTTCTAGGTACTTTCCTAAAATAATAAATCCTATTACTACGATTGTTACATCAAAGTAAGTAGTTTCAGGAAGCCCCATAAACGCTTTAACTTGCGGCATTAGAACGACAACAGAACTGTAGAAGTACGCTGTTAAAGTTCCTATACCTATCAATGTATCCATATTTGCAATCCGATGCTTTATGAATCTTCCTACACCGTCTATAAACGGCTTACCGATCCAAAACATGACTATTGATGCTAGAGCAAATACAATAATATTATTTAACTCCATTGGAATGAAATATCTAGGAAACCAATCAAATGTTTTCGCAAGAATTTCCCACATCATTGTTACAAATGTAAATACCGTTATCGGCATTACAAAATCAACTTTTTCTTTCTGCTCTTGAAGTTCAGCAAGTTTTTCCTCTTTGCTTTGATTTGTTCCTAAGTGCTCAGCATGCTCATTGGCAGTCATTAAAGTTCCATCAGCCATTTGATGGCTTTCTACTGCTTTTGTGCTTAGTGCAGGCGTTGAGGAGGCAGGGATAGCAAGTGAATAACCAAAAGGTGTCAGTTTATTAGATAATGTTTCTAAACTTACTTGATTTCTATCATATTCTATATTTGCTTTTTCTGTCGCGATGTTCACATCACACTTACCTACACCTCCAACTTTCTCTAAAACTTTTTTTATTGTTGTAGCACAGCTCGCGCAATGCATTCCTTTTACTGGTATTGTTATGTTTTCCATGTGTTTATATGCTTAGAATTAAAATTACATCTGCTGTGCAGGTGTAGATGTTGGTGTTAAGTACCATTCTGATCGCCACTGTTCAAAAGTTTTCTTTGTTGTCACAAAGAACATTTCTGTGCTATCCGCATTATTTAAAACTTCATTTCTAGCACTTTTTAGTCTAGCTTCTTTTGTCATCATAATTCCTGCATCATGATGAGCAATTAGTGCGTTCAGGAATCTTAAATCAAGTTTTTCATCATACGATCCTAAGTTTGCCACCTTTGGTTCTGCAACCTTTGTTGTATCGTTATACCAAGCCTTCTTCCATGCATATAACTCCTCAATAGACTTAGGTTCTTCTTTTATAATCATAGTTGCGAGATCCCGAATTTCTTTCCGATGTGAGGTTTTTTCTACCTGTCTTGCTAGTGCTATTGCACCTTGATGATGAGAAATCATTTCGTTAATGTATCTTAGATCAAATCTTTCATCAGCAGTTCCTAACATTCCGCTACCATCATTCATTGAAGTGGTTGTTGAAATGTTATACCAAGCCCATCTCCAGTCCTCCATTGCTTTTATTTCACCTGACTTAGCTGTAATGATTTCGTCAGCAAGCTGGAGAACCTCATCTCTAGTTGATTTCTTTTGGATATCCTGAGCCATCATCACTGCATCAGAGTGGTGTGCAATCATTGCATTAATAAATCTAAGATCAAATTTATCGCCAGCAGACCCTAAGTTTACTTTTTCGCCTTGTTTAACTTTTGAAGTATCGTTATACCAATCCTTTTTCCATTGATATAACTGATCTACTTCTTTTTGTTGAACAGTAATGATGTCATTAGCCATGGACTTAATTTCATCTCTGCTAGAGTTTGTTTGAGCTTGTTTAGCCATGTCAATCGATCCTAAGTGGTGTTTTATCATTGCATTGATAAACCTTTGGTCGACATATTTATCTGCCTTTCCAAAGTCTCCTACCATAGCAGCACTCTCTGTATTAGACATTGCATACTGAGGGGTAATTATATAGCCAAGTCCGACACCTGTTATAAAAGTGACAGTGGCAATTGATATTGTTAATAATTTTGACATATTTGTTTTAATCCACCTTTTCTAAATTTGAATAAGAATAGTCAGAAAGTTCTGCAAATACCTTTTCTAATACTTTTGCGGTATCTTCCTCTGATAAATCGGTATTAAAGTTCGCATATCCTGTCTCTGGATTTACAGAAACATTCTGCAGACTCTCATCCTCCAGCGACATTTGAATTAAATTTTTGCATCCGTTGCAATGCATTCCTTTGATTTGTATTTTGTAATTATTCATATGTTTTTGATCTAACGTGTACGTGGGGTATATGTTATAACATATCTAAAAAAAGTCAACGCCTTAATTTCGTTGACTTAACAATTCACATTAGTTACTTATTCTATAAACCTTTTTTAGTTCATCCAAAGTTTTTTCCTTATCTTCTTGAATTTTTTCAAGCAAACAATGATCAAAATGATCATCTAGGATTTGATTTCTTGCACTTTTTAAGAGCCCGATGGCTCCATCAATCTGTTGAATAATATCAATGCAATACCGATCTTCTTCAAGCATTTCTATAATTTTCTTTACTGTACCTGCAGCTTTTTTAGATGCAAGGATTGATTTTTCTTTTTGACTGGATTCTTTGTGTTTCATCATTAATATTAAACGAATTTCATTTTAAACGAATACATTCCCATACTACATGTGCCTTCTAGTTCTTTTCCTGCTTCTTGAGCAGGTATTTCAATTACAGTTTCGCCGGTTGGGGGTAAATTTCTGCTAATTTTGAGGTCAGGAATCATAAATGCTCTTGAACAGTCAAAAGAATTATTTGTTTTGATTTTTAAAAGTGACGGTTGTCCTGCTTTAGCAGTTACAACACCTGGCTTGTATCCACCTTTTGCAGTTATATTAATTACCTGTTTACCACTTTCATCTACTGAAGCTGTCTGAGTACCTTGTACTGAACCATCATCACTACTTCCGCCTCCCATAAATACAAACATTCCACCAATTAAAACAACTAATAACACAGCACATACAATAAAAAATATTTTTGCGGCTCCAGAATCATCAGATCTTAAGTTTGCAGAGGATTCTATCTGCTCACTAATACTTTTTTTTTTATTTTTTTTAGACATTATAATTTAAATACCTATATGGGACGTACACGTTATACAATTATATCACGAAACTACTACAAATCAAATTAATGTTGTTATTAATATAGTAAAAGGACATATCATCCCTCTTCTAATTTTATGACTTTAACTTTGCAGATACAAATCTTAAAGAAACAGCATTTAGTGCAACAATTATTGATGATACACTCATCAGTAATGCAGAAACTTCAGGTCTTAGTGATATACCAAAACTAGGATATAAAGCACCTGCTGCAATTGGGATTGCAAGAATGTTATAAATGGAGGCCCAAAAAAGATTCTGCTTCATTTTACGTACAGTTGCTTTGCTAAGTATAATTGCTCTTGAGATATCCTCTGGATCTGACTTCATAAGTACGACTTTCGCGGTTTCTACAGCCACATCTGTACCTGCACCAATTGCAATTCCAATATTTGCCTGAGCAAGAGCAGGAGCATCATTCACTCCATCACCAACCATTGCAACAAACTTACCTTCATCCTGAAGCTTCTTAACAAATACTGCTTTGTCTTCCGGCATAACTTCAGCGAAATAACGACTTATACCTAAATTCTTCGATACAATCTCAGCAGTACGTTCATTGTCTCCTGTTATCATAATTGTTTCGATTCCGATAGAATTGAGCCTTGAAATAGCAGTTTTTGCGGTCTCTTTGATTGGATCTGCCGCTCCAATTACTGCTTTAACACTATTATCTATTGCGAGAATCATAATAGTTTCTCCTCCAGCTAGTGCATCTTTTATAACCGAATCCAAAGCATCAATATTAATATCTCTTTGCTTCATCAATTTTTTAGTACCAACGAGTATGTTCTTACCGTCAACTTGTGCTTCAATACCTAAACCCGCCAAATTCTTAAAGTTTTGGGCTTTAGAATTAATTGCAATATTATTTGCATCAGCATAATCTAGTACTGATTTGCTCAATGGATGTGAAGAACCTTGCTCTGCGATTGCCGTAATTCTTATAGCTTCAGCGTCAGAAAAGCCTTCAACTGTTTGAACCCTCACAACTTTAGGCTTTCCTTCTGTCAATGTTCCAGTTTTATCTAAAACAACTGCCTTAATTTTAGAAACCTGTTCTAAAGTAGGTGCATCCTTAATTAAAATATTATGTTTAGCACCAATCCCTGTACCTACAGCAACCGCTGTTGGAGTTGCAAGACCGAGAGCGTCAGGGCAAGCGATAACTACTGCTGATATGGCAAATGTCAGTGCAAAAAGAACTGGCTCACCTGCGAGAAAGTACCAAACAGCAAATGTTAGTAATCCGCTGCCTACTGCTAACACTACTAGATAACCAGCAAATTTATCCGCAATTCTTTGACCCGGTGCTTTTGAATTCTGTGCGGTTTCAACCAACTTAACAATATTTGCTAAAACAGTATCTTGACCGACTTGAGTTGCTTTAAATCTAATTGAACCGGTCTGATTGATTGATCCTGCCACTACTCGGTCTTCCACTTTTTTTGTTACAGGGATTGATTCGCCAGTGATTAGAGATTCATCAATAGATGTCTCACCTTCAGTCACGACTCCATCAACAGGGACTTTATCACCAGGTTTTAAAATTATGATGTCATTTAACTTTACCTCATCGGTTGCAACGATAGTTTCTTTTCCATCTCGATCAATTCTGGCTTGATCTGGAACTAAAGCGAATAAAGCCTGCAACGCATCAGTAGTACCGCGTCTTGATTTCATCTCCATCCAATGCCCAAAAAGTACAAATGTAATTAGCATTGCAGCTGCTTCATAATATGTTTCTTCCGAACCGATAAAAGTCAAAACTACGCTAAATACATATGCAGCAACAATACCAACGGCAATAAGTACAGACATATCAAGCTTTCGTGATCTCAATGAATGAAAAGCTGAGTATAAAAACAACCACCCACCATAAAAAAATACTGGAGTAGTTAGTAAAAATAAAAGCCATGATTTTGGCATGAATTCAGGCATCATAATCCCGAAAATCATCTCGCCCATGGTGTATAAGAATATCGGAACTGTGAATATGAGTGAAAAGAAAAATTTATTTCTAATATCAAGTTCCATAAGTCTTGCCATCTCTCTGCCTGCAAGCCCTGTATGATCCATCCCCATGGTCATGCTCATACTCATCTTTACTTTTTCCAGCAATGACATGTCTTCAATAGACTTCATAGCGTGGTTTTGATGTCCATGATTACTGTGACTATCACTTTTATTTTCTTCATGCATAACCCCGTGATGATTTGCATGATTTGACTGTTCTCGTTGCATCTGGTTATACCTCTATTTATTGTACATTTATATAACACAGCTGTCTCTTTAGATTCATTTTGTATAATCTATTTCAGCAAAAAATACTCCAGAATAACAGATTATAATGCACTTTTCTGCATTGACCTTAAAGGAAAATGGAGCATGAATATTTCAACTTATAATACATATTCTAAATTTAAAAAGATTCTTAATTCCGAATCTAAAGACTTACAAGTATAAATCAAAACCTCACCGTCTTTTATAGAAGGGTTATTTGTAGCCTCAGTTATATCTTTAATCTTATAAATCTTCCTCTCTCCATTCCATTGGATAATCACCTCATCCCCAATTACCAGCTTATTAATATTATAAAGAGTATGAGTTACTTTCCGGTCATTAGGCATGCCTATCCAGCCGAACCTGTGGGCTGCAATAACCATTACAGAATTATCAGGATAGAGGTTTTGCACCCACCCTGCTTTATCTAATGTCTTTGGATCAGTTCCTAACTCCATATCCACACCTATTTTGGGAATTATCAATCGATCAGGAATATTTTCCTGATCCAGGGCTGGGGTAGATACTGAGCTTGGTGATTCGCTTTCTGTAATGGGGGGAGGTGTAATGTTGTTTTTAAGGTTTTTCTGATAATAAATCTCAGGGTAAAAAACGTTGTAAGCTAAATAAACTCCAATCACGATAAAGATACATGAGATCAGAGCAAATATTATTTTAATAATTCTTTTGTCCATGATTGATTTGTATAATTAAAAATAATTTGAGTTTTTAAAAAGTCATAAATTTCTTTGGAATTTATGCTTTTAATATTTTCTGACATGCCTATTGCCTTCCAGACAATATTTGAGGAGTCAGAAAATTTGGATCTTAGAGCAAGAGCTTTTTCCAAAGGAATTTCCGGCTCCTGCAAATACTTTTGCATTGATTGTTCTTTTCTTTCCGTCAAGAAAAGAATTGAAGGAAAAGTCCCGAACTTTTCTCTCCACTCCCCGTAAACAAAGTATTCAAAGTACCGCAGGAATTTTTGTACAAGCTGTTCCCTGTCCATAGTACCGGTATCGTATTCAAGAAAGTAAGGTTTATTGACTCCATCCTTTTGAAGCAGGAAAAAAGAATCCGGTGCCAGATTTCTTTTTATTGTTTTTCCATTTCTTACTGAACGGAATTTGTACTGCAAAAATACCTGTTGATCTCCTAGCCATTCTATTAGTGAGAAATCTGGAAATGCGGGTATTTCCATTGCGAGTTCGAGATAAAGGTTGGCTATTTTTACTGTATGCTCAAGAGTGGCAAAACCTACTTTGTGGCTTAGATTTGGAATGGAAATATCTTTAATTGGAATTCCTGATTCCAGAGCTAAGCTTTCTGCTCCTTTTTTCGTGATAAAAACTACTTTCCAATTATTACCGTATAAAAAACTTTTTATTAATCCAGAATATTCCAATCTATGAAGTCCTCTACTCAGTCCCGATAAATGCCCATAAACTTCCCTCTCAAATACAATCTTCATCAATACCTTCATTGGAATATACCTAAAACTCTGAATAATTTTTAATACCTCTATCTGATTTTTATTTAATCTTATTTTTTTCATATTTATATTAATTACCCTAAAAACTTAACCTCCCCCCATATCTCATCCCCCGTTTGTATGTGTTAAATATACACATCAAATCCATGGTCGAGGAAGTGAGTGGGTGGGCTTTCGTGAAAGTCCACCCACTCACAAAATGACGAGAGCAGGGATCGCAAGGGGATGAGAAAAATAAGATAAGAGGTTAAGTTTTTTAAGAGCTATTTACTGGATAACTGTTCTAGTACAATAATTACCCGTATGGCTCACATCCGTCCCTGAACCAGTTCCTTCTATTGATGATATTTTGTTCTACAGAAAGCCTTGTTCGCCCATATTTTTTATACGAATCTTCGACTATTTTTTGGACTGCAATTTCACTCTTTGTTGGTTTCCTTTCCACAGGGACATAGACAGAAAACACATCCTCACCGACTTTAATATTTGCATGAAATTCCGGAATCTCCATGACTTCATTTTGAAGAAGTCTTCCCTGCAATTCTTTTGCAATCATTTCGCTATCCTCAAGTCCACATCTGTAATAAATTTTTGTTTTTACATTACCCATAACTGCGTGAAAGACTTCTTCGGGAAGTTGCTGAAAGAATTGATGAGCAAGTATAAGTTCAAGTTTAAATTTTCTTGCTTCAGATAATGCACTGGCAAAATCACTGTTAGCAAAATTCTGAAATTCATCAGCATAAACAACAAATGGATTACGTTTACTTTTTTCTATCTTTTTTGCCTCAAACCAGACCTTTGACATAAGAAGTGATCCAAGAAGTCCCATACCTTCTTCACCAATATTTTTAGATGACAAATTTACAAGCAGTATTTTTGACTCCCGAATAATTTCTGATATTTCTATCGAGCTTTGACTTTGAGCAAATGTGAAAAACAAAATACCAGTAAGAATTTGAGAAATTTTGTTATCAAAACCTTGTCTGATTTCTGACCAATTTTGTGATTCTTTGTAATTGGGCAGAATATCTTCCCAGAAAGTCCTGAGTCCTTCATATTTTTCCAGTGGAATAAAAGATAGAATTGTCGAGCATTCTTCGTCACTGATAAATAAACTACGTACATCAAGAAGTGTTGGTGCATGTTTCTTGATAATTTCTACGTTTGCATCTGTATTTCCAACTTTCTCCAGCCATTCATTTTGAAAAACCATAAGGGTTTTCATGGCATTTATCAGCATTGGCTTTCCGGTCATACCCATTCCTGATTCTGGATTAATCCTGCGGATTACTTTTTCTATCAGTTTAAAATTCGAGTCAACAATTAAGTCAATTTCCCGTTCTGTAAGCCCTACTGCATAAAGTGGATTAAATCCAAAATAATATTCCTCGCTTGTTGTATCCCAGGCAATAAACTTTTCTAAATTCATTTCCGTTTCTGGCAGTCTTTCTAAAATATCAATAAAGAAATCTTCATGCGGGTCCATCAGCATTAAACCTCGCTTATTTTGTCCAATCAAGTTTTCATCAATATCCTGCAAAACAAAGTTTTTCATAATGGTGGATTTTCCTGTTCCGGTTTGACCGTTTATTACAATATGTCTTTTACGATTCTCTTCACTTAAAAAAACATTTGATTCAATATTTCTGGATTTGTTAATTCCAATATAAAGATCAGAAATATTAACTTTATCTTTAAAAAGTTTTTTTGCTGGCAGGTCAGGAGAGGCAAAGCTTGTTATCACCGGATCATCAATCTTAAAAGGCACATGGTAGATCATAGAAATTTCCCTTGAGTAAAGTGTATTTTGAGAAGTGCAAAGTTCTTTGTAAAAAGGGAAAAGGGAATCTTCTGGATAAACAAGCCGGGTTCGCAAATCAAAGGAATTGCTTTTATGTTTACGGATAAGTCTGTTTTGAGTTTCTGATTTCATGGATTCGAGAGCTTGCTCAAATCCATCAAGCAAAATGTCCTTTCTTTCACCCTCAGCAATAACTCTAATATTCGTAGAAAATGAAGTTTTATATTTTTCTGATATTCGGCTGTTAAAGTTACTTAACTCTTCTTTCTCAACAAGTACTTTCCTTGGATCACTATCAGGAAGCAAAAAGATTGGATCTTGGTTTATATTTCCTCCTTTAAAAAAAGCTAGAATTCCACCAAATATTTTTATAATAAAAATTGGTAAAAGTGGCACAAAATAAATCAAATACGAACTGATTTTTTGCAGGAATAATTCCAGCCAGGTTATTTCTGATCTACGGAGTCGGAAATTCTCTTTTGCTTTTTGTAATGCAATTACGTCAAGTTTTGATGGCTTAATTGTAATTTGGAATAAAAGCTTATCGTCATTTTGAAGTCCCCTCATTGCTCCCAAAATATCTTGGACTGGATCTACAGATTCAAAGTCTTTAAGATCCATAAGCATGTAAATATCATGCTTGGAGGTTTTATATTCGTTCACAACAGAATCAACGGAAAAAGAATTGATTGGATCAGTTTCTACGTCCTTAATTTTTATTCGGTCATTGTAAGTACTGTATAAATTAAGCTTAACCAGTTCAGCGATCTTTTTACTAGGTGTCCATACCAGAAAGTTAATCTCCGAATTATCAGCAAAAATTTCTAAAGAGATTCGGGAATCTTTTACGCTTGCTGTTAAATTATCGATAAATCGTTGTAGAGCAAAACGCACTCCTCTTTGATCCGCATCTTCCAGTTGGTATTTGGGTGGAATAATCTGTATCAGAAATCCTTTTTCTTTTTTTGCTCTGACTTTTGCAAAATATAATTTGCGAAAATAGTTTAGTGTAAAAATTAAACTTATGCTCAAAGAAATGAATGCAAACTTTATTAAATTTTCTATTAACTCCTGACTCATAGTTTTGCTTTTCCTAAAAACTTATTTTTCAATTCATCCATCTTGGTTTTAACTTCTTCCTGCCGGAGTTTGTCCTGTCTTCGTCTGGTGAGTTTCTGTAAAACAGAAACAAACCAACCAGCAGGATTTTTTAAAAAGTTTGTACCATCGACTTCATCACATCTTTTAACTCTTCGTGTATCTTCAAGAGCGGTATTAAAATCTTCAATTGCGATTTCCCCTTTATTTCTTTGATTAATTATTTTCTGATAAAACCGAATGCTTTTGAGATCGTTTAATTCTGTTGCAAGTTCAACTGCTTCCTTGTCAAAAAGATTTAAATTATTCGTTTTCGTTTCCAACGTTGACGACTGAGTATTTTTATTCTGGGTATTTTCAACGTTATATTCTTTGTGCGACGTATCTGTCATCTCTTGAGAAGCCAGATCTGTCACCTCTTGATCTGACGTTTTTGACATATCTGATTGAAGTAAAAAATCCAAAGATAAAATCTGATATTCATTTGTCATTTGATAACCACGTCTAATCCACTTGATAAGCCCAAAGTCCCGAAGTTCTTCAAGATCTCTCTGAATACTTCGCTCTGATACATCCAGATCTTCTGCCAATCTTTTTTGTCCAGGAAAGCAACTTCCGCTTTGCCAGGCATAATCAAGCAAAAGCCCATAAAGACATTTTGCATTTCTGGAAAGTCCTTTGGCTTTAAGTACCGGTCTTGGAATCTGTGAAAAGCCCTGTTGCAAAGACTTATCCAGAATTTTAATTTTTTCATTGGTTTTGTCCTGCATAATTATTTACTGGAAATACAAGAGGAGTTGGATCAATCCTCTGCCATTTGCCATTCTCGTCCTTTTGAGAGATCTCAACATGAACATGCACGCCTGTGGAGTTTCCAGTTGTTCCCATAAAACAAAGTGGAGATCCATAAACAACCTTTGCTCCATCAGTAGCAATAAATGAATCACAATGACAGTTAATAACTTTAAAAAGTTCATTTGTAACTGTAGAACATAAAGCACCAGCGTCATCAACTGTATTTGAAAGATCTCCCGAAATAATTGAATTTACTATCGAATCTTTTGAGGTTTTCCCCGGATTTTCTTCATACCACTTTCCGGATGGAACAAGATCAATACCTCTATGAACATTCTCTTTTCCATTAATAATTCTTACTACGTTATAGCCCGAAGAAACGGTTACAAGATCTGACCTTATTAATCCAACAGGATTTCCATAAGGTATCATTATCAAGCCTTTGTATATCAAGTACCATTCCTTAACTTCCGCTTTTTTCTGGTATGGATAAGCATCTATTTTTTTCTCACTGTCACCTTGGATTTGAGACAGAATATTTGCAAGAGTAAAATAATTATCGCAGATACTTGTTGCCTCAATTTCCCCGTCCTCATCACCATCAGTTGATGACTTTTCCCAATCAGCATCCGTTATTTCCAAGAACCCTTTGCCAGTCCCTATATATTTTTCGTCAAAATCAGAAATTACTTTCCCATATGACGCTAAAAGCTCAAACTCAATATTATGTTTTTCTTTAGCTTTCTGAATACACTCTTTATGAGTCGCAGAAATTTGCTCTATCAGACCTCTTGATCCTGCCAGTGCTTGAAGTGATAAGCTTTCAAAGCTAAAACACATTAAAAGTATCATTGATAATATAACCAAGGTAATTGTTATTTTATTTTTCCACAGAAGTTGAACCAGAATTGGACCTGCAACAGGGGCGACTTTGTTTGAAGCCATAGCAAGAGCATCTCCAGCCAGTCCATCAGCTTTGGAAGCAAGGTTTTTTGATTTATTTAATAATTGGTTTTCTTCCATAAGATTTATTGAATATTTAAAGTAAAATTCGTATTTACCTTAAGCCCGTCTTTTTCTGCTGTTATGTTTGCCGTTACAATGCCCTTATTTCCTTCAGGAACAACAATTGTAATTTGTGAAGTGCCAGAACTATTGCTCGAAGGCATATTTAATACTTGCGAGCCAGATTGCCATACAATAGAAAGCTTCAAAATTACGTTATTAACTGGATTTCCAGATTGATCTTTTGCAAAACAATTTACAGAGACATTTTGACCTGCTTTTGGCTGTGTATTTGTAATAGAACAACTCAATTTAAGAGAAGAAAGAGGCTTTGAAGTTTCCGTAGGTAAAGGTTTGGTTGTAGTAATGACAACAGGGGGCTTCGTTGTGGGGACAGATGTTGGTTGAGCTGTTGCTGTAGGAATTGGAGTAGAAGAGGGAGCTGATAGAGTTGGTAGTGAAGTTACTTCCGGGCTCGGAGTAACAGTAATAATCTCAGTTGGACTAACAGGAAATTGGACTTCTCCTTCTATCTTTTGAGTAATAATTTGATCTTCTACTTTTGGAAAAAATTTATTTAGATTCCCGTTAAAATAACTTTCAATCAGGAATCCAGCTCCAAAGACAAAAGTAATTATTAAAAATAGAAAGAAGTACCCTGCTATTAAATTCGGTTTTATTTCCTCAGGCATTTTGTTTCTCCTTTCTCGCTAGATCTACCGCATTTGAAGAAAACAGGATTTTTTCATGGGGTGTAGGAAAAATATATAAATGTGAATGAATATTTCCCTTTACAAAAAGAGCCTGACCTTTTGAAAGTCTCGTAATGTAATCCTGTTCAGCATTTGAGAGATCAAATGTCTTAACAAGATGAGGTATTGATTGTTTTTTCTGAGATAAAATTAATGCGGTATCAGCATTTTTTGCTATAACGCTTCCCTGAGGGCTGTTTAAAAAATCATCTACATCCTGAGAAATACAAATGACTCCTAAATTATACTTTCTTCCTCTCCTTACCAAATTTTCTATAAAATTTGCCGATGACTCCTCTTTTAAAAGAAGATGTGCTTCGTCAATAATCAAGATCTTTTTTTCTCTATCGGCAAGTACTTTTTGCCAGATAAAATTCGAAAGATAAAAGATAGCTGCCTGCTTTTCCTGATCTGGAACTTTTTGAATATTAAAAACCGTTATAGGTGCATTAAAATCGACCTCCGAACTTGTTGGGTTATCGTAAAGATCACCAAGCTCACCTTTTTTGGAGTATTCCAATAGTTCTGTTGCAATAACTTTACCTTCATCACCGTTTTTCTCAAATACATTTATAAGATCAGTGATTGTTGGTGGCTGATTACTGTATGTATAAGGATCTTCCAGAATAATTCCAGCATTTTGATAAGCTTGATTAACACATTTACTTACAAGCCCACGATTATAAGAATCATCAGAAAGCCATATCTTGAGTAAGCCTTTCACAACTCCAAGGTGAGTTCTCATAATCTCTTTGGAATCGTTCCCGGTAGAGAAAAATTGAAGTGGATTAACTTTAATCTTACTTTCTGGATTTATATCAATAACAGTACCGCCAACAGCATCACTTAAAGCTCTAAATTCACCTTCCGGATCGATTACAAAAACTTTTATTCCACGGAACAAACTTCTATATGCCTCAAGCTTTGCAGCAAAACTTTTTCCAGCACCACTAGTAGCAAAAATTATTCCATTGAAGTTTTTTGAGGATTTGGAAAATCTATCAAATCTTACCTTTGATCCTCCAACTGTTATTCCATAAAAAATTCCTTCTGGATCATTTAAAGTAGCAGATGTGAAGGGAAGAGATGAGGAAACATTTTGACTTGTGAGGAAAAATTCTTCATTTATGTAATTTATATTTTTTGGTAAAAATGTTTCAAGTGCTTCTTTTTGTTTATAAGCAAGAGAGTGAACTTTTAGCTGTTTTGCATAAGCAAAATCTTTTAAAACTTTTGAACTTTTATCAAGTTCGGTTTTGTCCTCACTTGCCAAATTGACATACATTCCCATGGAATAAAGTTTTTCTACTCCTCTAACTATTGAATCTTCAATAGTTCTGGCATCTCTTATCGCCTGTTCAAGATCTGTTGTGTGTAGCTTCCCTTTTTCCTGTCTGTCGTAATATTGTGCAGAAAGATTTGTAATACGATTGCGAAGTCCCGTTAATGCTTTCCCTGAGTCGATTGGTTTAATAAACTGGGAAATTACAAGAGGTTCAGAATAATTCATTAAGTCATAAAGCCAATTGGGATAAATGATTTGTGGGAACTCAGAAACTACAAATGATTCCTGGAATAAATTCTCTGTTTTTAGAAATTTCCCTTTATCTGATAATTCGTAAGCAGGACTTAAATTTGAAGGTGGTTTAACAGGATCTCTTGATCTTTTAGGAGTTGAAGCAGAGATTGCAACTTTCTCAATCCTAGAGTTTAAATCTTTTACTGCAAACTTTGTTTGAGTTTTAAAATATTTAATGAATTTCATGGCTACTTTCTTTGTAAAATAAATCTTGAGACATCTTTAACTTCTGGGAACTCAAGAGGGGTTAGCTTAATCTTTGATTGTTCTAATAACCTTCCAAATGAATTTTCCTGATCGTCAATTTTTTTAATTGCATCAACCTCGTTTTTGGAATTTGCAGAAATAATCAGGTAGAAACTTCTTTCTATCGTGTGACTTAAAAGTGAATACTCTTCCAGATATTCTTTGCATCTTTTCTTGAGAATACCTTTCAATTTCCCGAGTCTTTTTTCTTCAATATCAAGACCAGAATCATCAACTGAATATCTTTGAATTGTAAGGAGTTGAATCTGTTCAGTTAAAGCAAATAGAGACTGTTGAATATATCTTTTAAAGGCATTTACCTCTTCCTCACTGCTCATTGAAAGGTTTACAGGCTCTATCCCGTAAACCTTTGCGAACGATAAATTTCCTGTTTTTATATAATTACCTTCATATTCAATAATTTCTGTAATACTTTTCTGTTTTCTGGAAAAAATATATCTAAAGAAATCTTTTATAAATATATGCATTGGTCTTCCATAAACATCAAAAAGGAAGGGTGCTAAACAAAAAATTACAGCAAGTTCAAGAATAGTTTGTGTATCGGAGCTGAATCTGGAAGAAGTCCAGATTAGAAACGAAGCTCCAATTCCAATCGTTAGAATAAAGTTTCTTCTGTTTAAAAACAGTGAGAGGATTCCGGTATCTTTATTTAATTTGGGTGGTACTATCTCCTGCATCTTTTTTCTTTGGTCTTGGTATTTGTAAATAAGAATTTTCTCCAGCATCTTCAGATGGTAATTTTATTGTTCTGATACCATTTTGGGTGAAGAAACCTGCATTATTTGCTTCATTAATAATTTCCCTTTTATTTGAAGCATTTGATAGATAATCGGAAATCTGATCTTCTGATTTACCCGACATTAAGTCTTTTTGCGATCGATACCACGAAGTCAGATTATTCCAGTGTTCCTTACTTCCTGTATCAAAAGTTCTTCCCATATGAACTGTATAAGGCTTTGAATTTGGATTTGAAGGTTTTTCTGCAAATTGCCTCATTCCGTTTTGAGAGCTTTTGACTGGATAAAGTTCTTTTGTAGGTTCACTTGGCTGATATGTTAATTTAGAGTTTTGATAATTAGTTCCAGTACCAGCTTTATTACTTAAAGATGGTCTGGAAGGGAATCTTGAAATAATTGTTTCTCCTATTGTTTTGCCTGCAAGATTTCTAATTGATGATGTCTGCCCTCCTGACAAACCTGCGACGACACCATCTTTTAGTTTTCCTGCATGAGCGACAGTCGCAGTAGCAAGCAATCCACCAGCAACTGAACCTCCGAGTCCCCACAAGATTCCGCTAAAACGATTAACGATTGATGGAATAAGATTCATAAATGCAAGTGAACCAAGTCCCAGAATTACTTTAGGAACAGGCTGATTTACGCTACTTATAATTTGGATAACAATTGCAAGTCCAACAAGAAATATTGGCTGAAGGAAAAGCGATCTTAAAAGTTCTTCTACATAATTTTTAAAGAATTGTTCGCCTCCTGGTAACAAACTGATAATTAGTACAATTGGAAACATTAACACATGAAGCAATAGATGGAAAAATCTTATGACAAATTGAAAAAGCAAAGTCATAAGCATAAAAAACAATCCAATCCAAAGGATTATTTCTCCAAAGGTATTTAAAACACCTGCTATTGAAAATGTAAGTTTATTGTCTGAAATTGCAAGACCAAGAGAGTTAAGAATAGCATCAGAAAGTTTCGGGCTTCCCAAAAGGTTTTGAAGAACATACGAGTTAATCCCATTATTAAGATCTATAAATAATCCAAATACAAATCTCATAGCGACCATCGCAATTACAAAAAGTAATACTTTTTTTGAAATTTGTTGAAGTAGTTGCACTCCTCTAAAACCACCTTCGAGAGCGAGAAATGCACCATATAAAACTATCACCAATGGCAGTATTGCCCATGCAATATTCATTGTTACCCGATAAAATTTATCGAATCCCATTGGTATCGTTTTACCTGAGGAGTCTTTAATTTCGCCATCATTTCTTGCAATATTTGGGGTAAAACCTACATAGTCATCAAAAAGCCCCACAGTTTGTTTGATGATTTCCGAAACTCCATCAATGATCCCTTCCTGAAAACTCTTGAACGGATTCACCAGATCAATTGGATTCGGCAAGCCTTTTGGCAAATCCTCTCTTTGTTCTATTCGTATTTCCTGTTTGGTTGCTTGAGGCGAATTTGAATTAGTAATACCAATTGCAATACAAATTACAGCTAGAAGAATTGATGCCAAAGCAACAATCCAGCGAATTTGTTTTTTAACTTCAATATCTGAACTACGATATTTTCGTAGGAGAGTTTTAACTTTTTCTCCTACAGGATTCAATTTTGAAAATAGTTTAAACATTGGCTATAAATTTAACTGCTTGTAAAATAAAATCTGGTTTAAATAAGAAGATAGCTGCAATGATAAGCATAAAAATATCCCTTAGAAGAATATTTCTATAAGCCGGATTATCTTTATTTTGAAGCATTTCAAACGCATCCTTTACGATAAAAAGTATCAGAATTCCTGAACCAACTTGAGTAACAATTTTTACGATTCTTTCAATAATATTTGAAATCTCTGATGTTGGATCAGTGGCTGCGAAAGCAGTTGAACTGAATAGAAGCGTTGTAAAAAGGAATGTTGCGAAAATAGCACTGAATTTTTTTGTTGTTTTGATAACTTTTTCTTTCATAATCTTTTTATTTATTAACTAACACTCATCATCTTTCTGTCTTTTAGACCTTGCTCTTCTCTCTCTGTGCATTCCACGTAGAAAGATGATCACTACATATAAAATGCACAGAGCAATGAAAACTTTTACTGTAATCATTCTTTTGTCCTGGTTAAATAAAACAGCAGACCTGAAGCACCAATTAAAATTAGTACTAGTCCGAAAATTAAGGGCGTTAATACAGAATGTCCGGTATCAGCGATTACAATATCCCGGTAGACTCCTGCATTTAAGAATTTGATACAACCGGAAGCGGTTAAATAGCGAATACCATCTTTTTCATAATCTTCAATAACTCCATCCTTATTTGGAGGTAAAAGAACAAGCCTGAAAGTAGTTTTGGTAGTTAATTCATCAAAGCCTGCAGGTTTTATGATTTCTACAGTAATGGGAATAAAATAAGGCAAGCCAGTATATTCATAATGACCAGTCTCATCAGTTAAGATTTCCACTGAATCACTTTTAGTAAATTCAGTTTTATCCCATGTTAAAGTTACTCTTGCATTTTGGATTCCATCCTCATCTTCATCAAAAATCCCATTCTTATTATTATCGTCCCATACCATGCCTCCCATACAACAAGAATTTGTTGTGACGGTAATAACCTCTGAAACAACAGGTTTTGTAATTGGAGATTCAATTAAAGAAATATTCCTGATCCGAGTATTAGTTGGAGTAGGAATTTTGATAACTACCCTGAATGATACTTTTCCTTCAATTCCAGGTTGAATATCCCCTAAATTCCATACAATAGTATGTGTATCTTTATTGTAAACTCCTTCTATATCCAAAAAATCTACAAAATCGACTTCAATTGGAAGAGTGTCGGTAATTCTTGTATCAATAGAAGCTCCTGATCCTGAGTTTTTATAATTCAAAGTGTAGGTGATCAGTTGACCGGGAGTGACAGACTCCGGAAGGATTTGCTCTTTTATCAAATCTAATTTTGGAGAATTTACTCTCACGGTTTTTTCGGCTTCAATAACTCTTGCAGAGTCTTCTACTCTGACTTTATTTAGTAAATCGATTTCAATCTCATCAAAAACTTGTATAAGCTCGGTATCATAAGAAAGAGTTTTTTCATTTCCCCAAGTAGAACTTGAATCCGGCTGATAAGAGCCATTCAAAATAAAATGTGGTGTAGATGCTACCCAGTAGATTTGATTATTCGAGCTGGAGAAAATTCCTCCATCAGAAATATTTTTTATCTCTTTAATCCCATTTGTTGGAAGATCATCAATGACTTTTACATTGTAAGCGTTTCCTGTACCAACATTTCTAACAGTTATACTCCACTTAACTGTTTCTCCAGGAAGATATTCTGATTTATCAGAATTCTTTTCTACTTGAATAACAGGAGAATGAATAAGAGTTGTTGCTGTATCACTAATTGGGTTTGTTTCATTGGAATCTACTGTTGCTGTATTTAACACTTGTGTTAAATCAGGAAGTCCTTGATTTAAAAGTGCTGTAACTGTGAATGTTCTACTTTCTCCAATTGCTAAAGTACCAATACTCCAAGTAATAACTCCATTATTTAATGTTCCACCATCAGCATTAATGATAGTCATTCTATTTTCCTGATAATCATCAGTAACAACAACATTTGTTGCGTCTGCTGTACCAATATTTCTGACATTGATGTTATAAGAGATAGTTCTGGCTGAATCATTTGAGTCTCCCTGCAAATTATTGTTTTTTACATTAGATTCATCAGAATCGCTTACTGTTTTTTCTATAATTAAATTTGCCTGAGCAACAATATTTGTTTGGGTATTATCCTGAATCTGATTATGATTATCAGCTATCACACTAACATTGTTTGGAGCTTGATGTGTGCCATGAGCAAATCCAGTCTTTGATCTGGCATTTATAGTCAAAGTTCTAGTCTCCCCATTAACCATATTTCCTAAGTTCCAGGTGATAATATCTGCATTATCCACACCAACTGGATTAGTACTTACTATCGTTAAGTCATTTTGATCATAGTCATCAGTAACTCTTACATTATTTGCAATCCCACCTGCATTGCTAACACTTATGGTATAAGTAAAATCTTCATTTGGCTCTACAGTATTTGTTTGAACATTTGATTCATTAGAGTCGGAAACTCTTTTAATTACCGAGAGTTGAGGAGGAACTGTTGTTGTATTTTGTTGAGAATACGTTCTATATGGGATTAATGTTACTGAAATATAATCCCCAGAAGCAATATAATCTGGCTGATTTGCCGACCAATTAGCAGGAGCGCCAGCATCGCCTCTTCTGACAATAATACCTCTTTCTCCACTAGCACTTACTGAAGCTGTTTCTTTATGAAAGTTTGGATCATAAATTTCTGCCTGGGCAGAAATAATTTGAGTTGGATAACTCGTTCCCATGTCTGCAAAATATGTGATTACTTTTGTTTCTGATGGTGCAAAGTTATATGTCGATGAAAAAGTTTGTCCATTTGGAAGATTTTGCGATACACTTACATTAGGAAGGCTATATGCGGATTGATTTCTGACGGTCAAATCATATCTTAATCTCATATTGCCTCCTCCTGTAAATTCTGGAGTTACGTTTCTTCCTTGAACAATAATCGGCTGGATTGTTGTGAAGGAATAAATAGTTCTTCCTGTTTGATTGCTGTAATTTGGATTAGAATCAGTTAAAGCATTGTAATTGAGAGGAAGCGTTGCGTACCTTCCGCTTCTATTTTTTGTTCCTGATGTTTCTCTCCAGCTTAAAGTTCCATAGTTTCCACCAGCACCAAGTCTCCCTAAATCTCCAGCATTTGTATCCGTTCTGGAAAGAAAAAGATAAGCATCATAAAGCCATGTATTATGACCGGAATAGTTATGGTCATAAAAACCAATATCCACTCTGCTGTTTGGAGGTACAACAATTTCTGTTGCAATATCTGGATATCTTCTTGCATTTGGATAAAGTAGAGTTCCAAGATCAGGAGCAAATCTTGTTGCTTCCGGGTATCCATTTCCGCTAGCCCCTCTGATATGTGCAGCATCATAAGTTATTCCACCACTTCCTGTACTTTGAGCGGGTAATGCTCCGTAAGAAATTGAGGTAGTAAAACCTACATGGCAATCATCAGCAAGACCTCCATTTATATAAAATTCATCCGCCCTTGCTTTTCCACTTGATAAAAGTGGAATCAGCACAAGAACTCCAATGAGTAAAATTGATTTAATTTTATCTGCGAACAACTTCATATTCCTGGTTATTGTTTATATAAACGTAAAAAGCGTAAGCGCTTGTATCCTGCAATTCGATACTTAGAATCCCTCGTTTATTAATCTGATAAATAGCTGAAAGTATTTGTTTCTTGTTCAGCCCTACAGGCAGGAATCGTTTGCTTATCCGATCTGTTTCTATGAAATCGAATCCAAAAAGAAGTTCATTCATATAGATCAGGAAAGAGTCTGTTCCCTGAGATGCAAGAACAGATAAAATATAAACAGTAAGTTTATGCTCTTCCTCGGTTGCATTTGATGAGCAGTTCAAAATATAGTTCACCATAGCTTTTGAAGGATCTTTAATTTTAAAATTGATATTTATCATTTGAGGTTTATTACAATTGAATTTTTAATATAAAAATTTGTCTGACCTTGTGTTTCGTGAATTTTGACTTCCGGTACTTCAAGACCATTTTTTCTACATGCTTTTTTCAAAGCTTCTATTCTTTCATGAATTTTTTCCTTTCTTCCCATCAAGTTTTTTATTGCCTCAAGGTAATCATCAAGACTCACTATCATGAAAAAACCGTGAGGATCTTTGGTTGTTGAGCCGATTGCATAACCTTTGATGTTTATTAAATGTTGAACAATGCGTCTGATCTCACGATCAGGAAGAGCTACAAATTCCATAATATCTTTCACTTGAATCGGATTACTTTTTCCAATTCTTGCTTTGATAAGTTTCAAGATTTTTGATTCCATCACTGGATCTATTTCTTTCATAGCTGGTACATTGGTTCCTTTCCCTGCTGTTTTGAATAAATATTGTGACAAAGTGCAGTGAACATCATTAGTCTTTTGGCGATTGCTTCGACTCTTTCATCAGATAAAGGTTCACCGTATCTTTTCTCAAAAACTCTTTTGACATCAGCCAGAAACTTTTTCCGTTCTTTTTCTTTTTGAATAATTTCTTTCTTAGTCATGCTGGTAAATTTCGACTCTAAATAGCTTTTCAACCTGATAATCGAGTGCTTTTGCAATCAGCAAGGCTGTTTTCAAGCTGGGCTGAGACTTGCCTTTTTCAATATTTTGATAAGTACTCAAAGCCAACCCACATTTGAAGGCAACCTGTGACTGAGTCATTTTCTTTTTTACTCGGATTTCTCTGAGCTTATTGCGAATTTTTAGAGGTATAGCACTTCTCATATAGGTATCGTGCAGAATATATATCCTCTCTAAGATGTTTGCAAAAATTTTTAAATAGGATTAGGATAAAGATTTTAATTTATCTTTTATTATCAATAACTTAGTCTAATTTATTAAATTTAAAATATAGCGTTGACACTATAGCGAGTACACTATAAAATCTATAAAGAATATTAATTATGAGTACATTTGGAGATTTATTTAAAGAAATACGTCTGAATAGAGGGTTTTCCCAATCCGAAATCGCAAGAAGACTTGGAATGAAAAATAATGGCTACATTTCTGATATTGAAAGCGGAAAGGTTTTTCCTGAAGATGAAACACTTGAAAGACTTGCTCCTGCTCTTGAAATAGACCTGGAAGAGCTTTTAAAACTAAAACAGAAAGCTGCTCTGATGGAGATGGGGATACAAGAGCATAATATTTTCATGAATATGATGAGGATTCCACTACTTGGAGAAGTTCCGTGCGGAACGCCAAAAGAGGCAATCGAGAAATCCGAAAAGTTTATTCCTCTCCCATATGACGAGAGACTTGCAAAGAAAAAAGACCTCTTTGCCTTACAGGCAGACGGGCTTTCAATGAAAGATGCCGGAATACTTCCCGGTGACTATATTCTGATTGATCCGCACGCAATTGTTAATAATAAAGATATTGTTGTCGCTATGCTTGACGGCAATGCAACATTAAAATTCTTTTTTCGCAAAGGTGACTATGTAATTCTTGAACCAGCGAATGAGGACTTCAAACCTATTAAAGTGAATGATCCAAATTTCCGTGTCGTAGGGAAGATGATTAAAAAAATTACTATTCAGGATTATTTCTAAACATGAAATACTTTATCTATTGCAGAAAATCTACTGACGAAGACAATCGGCAAATCCAGTCTATTAAAGCTCAGGAAACTGAGCTAATTGAATATGCCAAAACGAATAAGCTGATTGTCCATAAAATTCTCCATGAGTCTAAAACAGCAAAAGAACCAGGTAGGGAGATTTTTAATAGTATGCTTTTGGCGATAGAAAAAGGTGAAGCAGATGGAATAATTGCATGGCATCCAGACAGGCTCGCTAGAAATTCTGTCGATGGAGGTAAAATTATTTACTTGATGGACGTGGGACTTTTAAAAGAGTTAAAATTTCCAACTTACTGGGCTGACAATACTCCTCAAGGAAAATTCACTCTTGGAATGGCGTTTAACCAATCTAAGTATTATGTTGATAATCTGAGTCAAAACGTTAAAAGAGGAATTAGAGAAAAACTCCGTAATGGTGAATGGCCTACTTGGGCATTGCTAGGATACAAAAACGATGTTGTAAATAAAAAGATACTTCCAGATCCGGAAAAGTTTGATCTGGTTAAAAGAATTTTTGATACATATGCTTTAGGGAAATATACTCTTCAAGAGATATCTGATTTAGCAAAGAGCTGGGGATTAGTAGGAATTCGAGGGAAACAATTATCAAAAAGTTCGGTTCAAAGAATACTTACAAATCCTTTTTATGCAGGAATTATGGTTTATAACGGTAAGAGATATCCAGGAAACCACCACAGAATGATAAGCATGGGAACATTTTTACAAATTCAGAAAGTTATCAAAAGCAATGGAAAGCCCGATGAGTTCAAAAAAGAGAAAAAAGATTTTGCATACACTGGTCTTTTAACCTGTGGAGAATGTGGCTGTGCTATTACTGCAGAGAATCAAAAAGGACATACTTATTATCGGTGCACAAAAAAGAAAGGGACATGTAAGCAAAAATACATCAGAGCTGAAGATCTGGAGAAACAAATTCAGGACACACTAGACAGTATTTCCATAGATGATGAAGTTAGAGATTTAATGCTTAGAACTTTGAAAGAAAGTAATAAAAATGAATATGATCTTCATGCTCATACTCTGGAATACTGGACGAATGAACGTAGAAAACTCCAAGAACGAAAACGTAAACTTGTAGATCTTTTTACTGATCAGAAAATTGATGATGTACTTTTTGAAGAAAAAAGAATTGAAATTGAAAATGATGAATTAGTAGCTGTCGAAAATCTGGAGGAATGTAGAAAAGCCGAAAACAAATGGGTCGAACATTTTGAAGGACTGATAATTGTCGCTAATCAGGCATTCTGGGCATTCAGTGAAGGGGATAGTATGGATAGGAAGTTACTCTTGAATATTGTCGGCTCGAACTTTGTTTTGATGGATAAAAAACTGCATTGGGACTGGATCGAACCCTTTGACATACTCGCTCAAAACAAAGCCCGTTCCGATTGGCGGAGAGAGAGGGATTCGAACCCTCGCTAGGGGTTTCCCCCTACTACAGGTTTAGCAAACCCGCCCCTTCAGCCACTTGGGTATCTCTCCTTGGTTATTATTATATTAGTAAATGAAAATTAAGACAATTACATGGTGATTTTATCTAGATATTCAATATGCTTTCTACGACTCTGAATATGTGATTTTTTCAATACTTTATGCTTTACGATCGAATTTATAAGCTCCCCCGCCACAAGATTTGGAAATACCACAAAATCAGCTCCCAGATCATAAAGTCGTTTTGTGTCATGCTCATTTGATGAAACAACTACCACAAGTATTGATGAGTCATAGGCCTTTACATTACGAATAATAGTTTTATTTTCATGCAAACCTGGTACTGTGCTGATTACTAACCTGGTCTTTCTTAGATTTATTGAATCCCAAAGTAGATTGTCAGCTGCATCGCCGTACAAAACATTGTATCCTTCACGCTTTAGTCTTTTTACATTATGAATATCAAGATCAATAATCAAGATATCATTTTTTTTATTTTTATATATTATATTTCGACCAGTCCTCTTACACCCCACAAGTATTATTTCATACGAATCTTTTTCAGTAACTATCTCTTGTGCTTTCTTCTTTTTAAATTCAAAAATACTTAATAAATTTTGTATTTTTTCATAGATTTTGAGATTGTAATAAATCAAATAAGAGGAAACAACCATAGTTATTGCGCCAGTCAATGTCATAATTGTTAGTGTAGTGTTGTCCAATATACCAAGCTTAGTATAGGCAAAATTTGTTATGATTAAACTAAATTCTGATATCTGAGCCACTGCAAGGGATGTCAAAAATCCCACCTTCTTCGAATACCCCATCCATCCCATAATCAACATAACGATCAAAGGGTTACCTATAAGTACAAATAAACTAAAAATGATTGATGGTAATACTGCATCTACAATAGAATCAAATTTGATATGCATCCCCAATGACACAAAAAATATTGCTAGAAAAAGATCTCTTAGTGGCTTTATCCAATTTTCTATTTGTAATGATTCATAACGTGATGACAAAGCTATACCAGCGATCAGCCCTCCAACTTCTATTGTGAAACCTATAAATTCAGATCCCAAAAACGCAGCCAAACCGATAGCCCATGCAACGGAAATAATGAATAAAATTTCTTTTTCAAATCTCAATGAATCTAATAAAGGAAACATCACAAACCTAGTAAATAAATATACACCAGTACCAACTATCAGCGCCTTAACAAAGGTAAGTAAAATTGGAAAAATGATATTTGGATCATAAATATTTGAGATCCCACTAAGTGTGGAGATTATTATCAAAATCAGTATTGCCACAAAATCCTGTACCAGTAAAAACCCAACACTTATCTTTCCCCACAAACTATCAAGTTGATTTATCTGACTCAATAATTTAATAATTACTATCGTAGAACTAAAAGTTAGCCCGATAGCTATATAAAGCGATGCAACTAGAGAAAATCCCATAGCAAGACATATCATTATCCCAACAATACTAGTAAAAACAATCTGTCCTATACCTGTAGCAAAAGCAACTTTTCCTAGTTTTTTTAATTCATCAAGATCTAACTCTAAACCTAGAGTAAACAAAAGCATTGCAACACCTATTTTGGATAGCAAATCTATACTTTCTTCGTTCGGTTCTAAAAAACCGGGTGTCAATGGTCCTATGATGAGCCCGGTCAAAATAAAGCCCAAAAGTGCTGGAAGTTTATTTTTTACGAATAAAAAACCCAAAAATGCTGATAAAAGTAAAATAATTGCAAATTCTAAAAAAATGTCTGCTTTCATAATTTAAAACCCCTCTAAGAAATTATTTTCTGTACCCTGTGACAATATAGCATCTATTTCTTGATCCTTCGACTGTAACCACAGATAGATGCGATTTATATCATCACGAACATCTAGTGGGATATTTGTATCTTGAGTCAGTGAAGAAAAATTTACTATCAATGTTTTTAATCTTACTGATATATCCTTTATTTCAATCAGTTTATTTTCTGGTATACGTCCCGTGGCCAAAAGATCCTCAATATTTCTCTCTCTATAATCAATAATAAATACTGTTAGCTTATCCAACGCATCTCCATAAAGTTTTACCTTTGTAAAATATTCGATATCCGGCAAAAATCTTATATTTTCTCTAAGCAACGAATAAATTATCGTATATTTTTCTACATCCTCAGCATAATAACTTTTCTCTATAGAGTCTAATCTTTGTGTCTGCAAACTTAAAGAGATAATCTCCGCGCTTGCAAAGATGCGCGATGAATTATAGTATGTCATTAAAAAAGGAAAAAACACAAATATCGACAATAACCCAATTAATAAAAGAAAAACAACCACAGTAGATAGAATGACTCTAGATTTTATACTGTCCTTCGAATGACTGATTTGTGAAGTATTTTCTGAAAATAGCCGATTATAAATGGGTCTATTTATACTATTAAGTTTTTTTTGGAAATCAGTTAATTTTACCATTTCATCAGCATCTTTCTCCTCCGTCAAAAAATAAATATTTGATAAATCTAATACCTCATCATCATGCTTATCAAAAATAAATGATTTCTCTGATTTAGCATTATAATCAATTCGACTTATATCTGTTAGCTCTAATGCGTATTCTCGCACCAAAGTATCACGATAGTGGCAAAAAAGCTTAAACAAGGCTTTATCAAAACTTACTAGTGGCGTCCATCCAAGATCATAAAGATTTTTATCTGGTATGTATGCCCGCTCAAAAAGAGGATTTTGAGAATACTGATCTTGTATAAATCTTAATCTTTTAGCTTTTCCATCAAATGTTAATAACTTATTTGCAATTGACAAAACAGTAATCTCTTCAGGATAAGTGATAGTATATATCCGTCCGTATGTTTCTTTAATAAATAATGTTTTTAACAATCCTCTTATTGCATCATCTATATAAACATAATACATAAACTCCAATCCATCGCCATGAATTATGATTTCTTCGTTCATTACAGATTGTCTTACAAGAGAATGTAAAATTTCATCGCTTTTTAGATCTATCTCAAGACCGATAATATTTCCAAAACGAATTATTGTAGACTTGATTTTAAATTTTTTGTAATACTCTTTTACTGATTTTTCCAGAAAAAATTGTAAATCTGCCTGAGTATAGGATTCTTCAGTATTAAGATGCGATCTATATGTTATGAGATCTTTATGTAGATGCAGACTTGTAGTTATTATATAACGGGACTGCTTCTTGGTAACCAATTGCATTACCTGCTCAAAAAATATTGTATTCTCGGAAAAATATTTTGATGTTATTTCATCGTTTCTCGAATTGTTATCATGAAATAGGTGTATCACATGATCTATCCTTTCATATTCTTGAAAGATATTGTCGAACTTATTTTTATCTATAAAAATATAATCCTTGGATTTTGCAAATTGGCGTATATAGGGAAGTTTTTCCTCTGTGAAATCATCTACAGAAATAACATAAGCACCATTATATAAACATACATCAACAAGTCTACTTCCGAAGTAATTAGCACTATTTATTATTAAAATTGTCGGTTTCTTCTTAAAAAACATAATTATACAAATGGCTGTATATACAAATATACCTCCACTATCATACTTATATTTCCATTAAATTTTGTATTTATCAATACAGTTTTTTCCTCAACTCCCTCTTTGTATTTTACTTTCAACCATATTGCTTCCTTTTTTATATTCTCAATTGGTAATATTTTATCTACTAATTGATCATCTAAGTAAACGGACGCCTCGTTAGGATAGGTATTAATTATTATATTTGGCTTAGCTGACTGAACAAAATACTTTAATACCCCAGAACTGGATTCTATAGTTGGTCCAGCCTCCCATTCCATTACCATTTCACTGTTTGGTAAAAGTGTTAAATTTTTATTAAATTCATAAAAAAAATCTTTAATCGGACTTTTTCTGATTACTTTTAATGCAAATGTCCCAGCTCTTAGTTTGAAAAACGTTTTATTTTCTCCTTCATTCACAGAACCAATATATTGGTTATTCCAATATAGATCATACTCACCAGAAAGTGATTTAAAGTTTATCTGACCGAACTTTTCTTCTGTTTGTATAACGGAAGGAGTAATAAAAGCATAAACAATAAACGATATTATCAGCACCGAAATTACCAAAATAATATATATCAGATTTTTCATAACAATTTAATTCAAATAAGTCTGCTTTAATAATTTATCAAATATTAAAAAAATTAGCTTTAGTTTGATTAATCAAACGAAATATTCAATACAAAAAATTATTAAGATTAAATTATAAATTCCAAAAATCTTATCAAGCTTTATGTCAATAATTCTATTTCGAACGTAACTAAAAGTTATTTTCAATATACACTTTTAATAATTTTATCCGTGAACCTTATTAAGAAAAAAATTATTTCATAAATTATGACAAAAGAACCAAATTTGATATTAAAGTTAAAATTTGGTAAATATTGATATGGATAATACATTAAACAATTCAAACAATATATCAGACAATACAGATAGAAATATAATAAGCAATTCAGAAGCAAATCAACCTCAACAAAACAATCAACTAAATCCCCAAAACAACATACCAGTTACAAACGTGAAAAAAAATAAAAATATATTTTTAATAGCATCTGTTGTACTAACGATAATAATTGTAATAGTGTTAATATTAGGTATAGTCGGTCTAGCCATAATCAGCGCAAATCGCGGCAAAGCTAACGAATTAGCCTTTTATAATCAGTTCATTGAAACAGAGAAAATTCCTGTAATAAATAATCTTGGTAAAACTCATGAAGAAATAGTAAGGGATGCCTTAACTTTTAAGGAGTTGGATTCAGAACTCTTGAGAAAAGCTAGAAATGTACAAAAATTTGAAGGATCATTGATCGCAAATACAAACTTCGGTATCAAATATGTGATTAATTATGAAGCTGAAGAAATAAGAGGTAGTAACAGTTTCAAAACGAGAGTAATTTATAATTTATCAGATCAGTTAGCAAAAAGTGAAAGTGCTCTAGGTGGTAAACTGTCGTATGGTGCAGTTAATCTTGATTTTGACTCTAATCCTGTTAAGTTGACAAACATATACAATATCAAAGATACGAATGCAGCTACATATTTTAAATTGTATATACCAGATGAAGTAAAAGAATTTTTTGATATTGAAGAGAGTTTAGGTATGTTTGAAAAGTATTTAAATACGTTTATAAAAATTGATCCAAAGGAGATAGAAGAGTACTATAAATCATTGCTGGATGATGAATATCAGGAACAGCCTCTTTTTGAAAATGAAGATTGGTATGGTGAATTTGCATCTATCTTACTCAGAGAGTTTAATAATAAAGTAACATCCAATGTTGCAGACTATGCACAAATCGAATATCTAGGTAGAGAAAATGTAAATGGATTATCAAATCTTAAATATAGGCTCAAAATTGATAACCAAAAATTAGCAAATTATATTGCAGATTACATCAACAGTATACCGGAAATACTTATCCAAACCAGAAGCTTACATTCGACAAAAAAGGATTGTGAAAATGAAATAGGTTTATTATGTAATGAGGAGGCAATAAATCAGCTACGTGAAAATGCAAAAGAAAATGCAGACGAAATAAGGAAAACAATCACTGACATAGCAAAAGGTATAGAATTTGATGTATATATGTATGTTTTACCGTCGATTAATATGATAACTAAAATGGATATTACAGTAAATGTAAATGATGAAGGAAGAAAATATATCAACGATTTATCTGAAGTCGGCAACGAAGTAAAAGAACTTTCATTTAATATCTCCTTAGATTATGAAATAAAGATAGAAAAAGAAGAAATACTAGTCCCATCAAACGCCATATCAATTGTTGATATTATTAAGGAGATAATTGCAGAATTTCAAGACTTATTTAACCAAACAACTAATACAACAGATGATGATTTATTTTATATAGATCCGGTGGAAAATGATAATAATGAATATGAGTGGATGTATGAATAAGATTAACACCTTGTTTATGGAAAATGCCCTAATCAATATTAGATTATTTATCAGAATTTAAAAATAGATAATAAACTATATTCTTATTTTTAAATAATCAATCTATAAAAGTAAGAAATGTCTCTAAATTTAAAAAAAATAATATATTAAAATTTGTAATGTATTTTCTATTTTCCTAACTTTAATAAATACTGTAATTAGGGAATAATTATCACTCCTTTATTTATATAAATTCTATGATTAATCTTATTTTCTAATGTGTAATTACTATCTAACTAATATTCTACGTAAAACTCTAGTTAATTAAAATAGATTTAAAACATTGAAATGTAAATATTAATCAATAAACTAATTTTTTATTAATTGACTAACAAATTCTATATCATTATAAGGTATCTCTTTTTCTCCAAAACACATCGTCTTTTCATGACCTTTGCCTAATATAAGTACAGTATCATTCTTCTCTGCCTTTGTAATAGCAAGTTTTATGGCATCGGTACGTGAAGAGATATCATCTTTATCGAATCTAATAACCAATTTTTCACCAATATCAGTAGAAAGATCCATATTTACTCTGTATCTCAGTATCCTGTATCTAATATCTTTATTTTTTAATATTCCATTTTTAATGATTTGATCATTAATATCTTCTAGTCGTTCAGTACGTGGATCCTCTGCAGTAACCAGTATACAATCAGCATATTTTCCCGCAATCTCACCCATCAAGTATCTTTTTTCCACATCCCTAAGGCCGGCACATCCAAACACTACCCACAATTTCCCTTTAGTTCTCTGTTTTATTTCTTGAAGAATAACTTTCATGGCGTTTGGTGTATGTGCAAAATCAACTATTATGTCTGGATTCTTCGATAGGATATTCATACGACCCGATATTGTTTTTAGATGCGAAAGTCCACTTGATATATATTCAGGCTTTTTATCGAAATAATAATAAAATGCTGTTGCTGCTGCTCCTGCATTGAAAATATTGTATTTTCCTTCGATATTTAAACTAACATTTATATTATCTTTAGCTTTTTTATCTTTATTCTTTGATATAACAGTATAATTTTCATAAAAATTAATCCAGAAATTTTTTGGATCGAGATCTTGATATTCATCAAACTGATAATCTACATGACGAATTTTATATTTATTGGCATATGATATGAGAAAATCAAAACTCTGATCTGATTTATTTAAAATGACAAAACCATCATCTTTTAACATAGTCATTAGTCTAGCTTTGGCTTTTACATAATTCTCATAGGTACCATGATAATCAAGATGTTCGTGTGTAATATTTGTATAAACTGCAACGTCAAATTTAATATCAGCAATACGATATTGATCCAATGCGTGGGATGTAGATTCTAAAATAATCATGTTTGCGCCGCGGTCAACATATTTTCTTATCATTTTTCTGATCTCATAAGCCAGTGGAGTAGTGCGGTGATATTCTGCAGTATATTTATCATACTTTTTATAAGTAGGTGTTAATGCCTCAATGAATTTTCCATTTTTTATATTTTTAATAAAATGCTTAAATACAAAAGAAATATAAGATGTTGAATGTAACTTAAAATCTACAACTTCTTCTTTACCATTAAAATAGAAGTTAGCTCCCACAGTAGTTATCATCAAAACTACAAATCCATGTTTTTTGGCTATTTCATATAAAAAATTACATGTAGTTGTTTTTCCATCTGTACCAGTAACACCTATATAAGTCAATGAGTCATCTATTGGATAAAGAAGCGAACTGATCTTACTTTGTATCCACCAGTTTAGTTTTTTTATTGTTCTTGTCATATTTTTTATTTTATCCCTAATACTCTTTTTAATGTCTCTTCTTCTTGTTTTTGTATAGATTCTATCAATTTTAACCTAGAAAGATCCTCGGCCATGCGAATCTTCTCAACAGTAATATCAGATGATAATTTTCCTTCTTTCTGCAATTTTGCAATGATATAAGCGTATTTTTTATTATAATATTCATCTATTTTGTTTTGTAACTCCTTGAAATCTTCAAGTGATATGTATATTCCATCAAAAAGTTGAGTGAGAAAGCCATTTATACCTTTTACAATCGGAGGGGGCTTATATGGCAAATGCTGAGATAAAATCATATATATATTTTTTCTATCTTCTTGATTAAAAAGTATTATTATTTTCCCAGGACTACTAAATATAGTATCTATATATATACACTCTGTTTCATTGCGATAATAGAAGGCAAAATCTAAAAGCTGATCCCATGCATAGATATCTATATCTGGTCCTTCACCGATCTCTATACCCTGTCTCGTAAGTTTATATACTTGGTCTCTGATAGGAGTATAACTGGAAGCATAAGTAAAAAACAAAAATGCAAATAGTACTGCTATAAATATAATCTGTTTGATAATAATAGCAACCAAAATTACGATAAGTGCAAAAAGCGTCATTGCAATCCACCATTCCTTACTTTTTTTGTTTGGCAGTCTTGATGGAGCAACCCATTGATAATAGATATCTGATGGTTCAGATGGATATAAAGTTGGAAATTTTATAGCCACACGTTCTTTTAGACTTAGATCTGGATTTTGCAATTTTTTGAGTATAGGATTCCGTTCTCTAGGATCTTCAAATTCAACCTTTCTTTTGAGTTCTTCTATTGATTCTACATACTCTTTACGATTTGTTACTTTGCTTTCTATTAATCTTTTTCTAAGTTCTTCAACATCTTTAGCTAATTTTTTTACCTCTGATGAATAAGCCATTATTTTGTATTTAAATCATTGATTATTCTTTGTACACCTTGGACTGTATGTAATCTATCAATACTTTGTTGTAGATTACTTGAATAATATTTTGAATAAATATCTGTCAGATAAGCATTAAAGGCATTTCTAAACATCTCAGTACGTGGATAGCTACGCCCATAAACGATATTGGTAAGACTAGCAAAAGAATTGTATCTAGAATTATCTGCTATTTCATCAAGAACTCGGGTAGATGATGGTAAAAACGGCTTATCTGAATCAATATCAAGTAATGTTTTTTGAGATTCATAACGTAATAAATATTCTAAAAACAGCTTTGATTCATTTGTATTTGGCATGTAGTTTGGCACAATTAGGCTTGTACCTAAACTAATATTTTTAGCATCAGATATAATAGGAGGTAGAGTAGTATTAAAATCTAAATCCGGATATTTTTTCTCAAGATATCTTATATCTTCAGCATTTACTAAAATAAATGTGACATTGCCTTCACCAAAAGCATCATGATAATTTCCTAATCTATCATCCCAAGCCCCTTCAGATACAAAGGATAAATAAAAATTTATACTATCGTACATTTTATCAGAATACAAAAACTCATCCTTGATTTCATCATAAAATAGTACATTATTTTGGATAAAAAGCATTTCTAAGATATCAATACTTCGTTTATTGTAAATAGGTGATCCAATAGCAATACTTCCCTTGGTTACTTTTTTAATCTCTTTTTGAGTACGTTGATCTATCTCAGTTTTTGTCTCAACAAGTTCTGGTGATATCTGCAAAAGTCTTGCCCAGTTAAATTCTTTAAATTCTCCTACTGTATCAAAATCTATATCTTTTAAATCCTCTACATTATAAGCCAAAAGTAAGCTATCAAACCTAAAAGGCACTGCGAATTGAATACCATAAGCTGTATTTGCCTTTCTGAGTGCCAAAGAAACATTCTTATTTATATTTTCATCCGATAATGGGGTCAAAGTTGACGGATCAAATTCATAAAGCCAATCCTCATCTATCTCCACGATATTTGCCATATTAGTAACACGATTATTGATCCGATTAACAATTCGCTGTTTGTATTCTGTTTCTGGTTGAATCTCTAGATTTATTTTTATATTAGGATATTCTTTTTCAAAATTTTCTATAACTTGTTTAAATTTATTTTCATTTAGTTTTCTAGTCCAAACAGTCAAGGTAACCATTTGCGGACCTGGCTGTTGTCTTGGCATTAGAAACAATATCAATAAGACAATTATTAAAATTATTAAAACAACACTTATGACGATAATAGGCACCTTATATTTTGAAAAGAAACTATCATTATTGGGATTTTGACTTACATTTTGATGTATTTGAATATTTTGAGGATATTGTTGTGGAAAATTTACATTTTTAGGTTGTTGAGAGACAAAATTTTGCGGTATATTAGGTTGTACATTTTGAAAATTGTTATTCATAAGGCATCAGATATTTATACATTCTTTATTTTATAGCACAATTTTAGTATAAAATATTGTAAAGATGAATAATACACAAGTACAAAATAGCTTTAGTTTTCAAATACAGGATGATATTAATTTTTTGATAAACAAAGTACACAACTCTAATACTCCTGATGATTTAAAGGAAGAAATTCTTCGTCGCATAGCCCGCATGGTAAAAACCGCACAGTTTGGAGGATTTTCTGCAGAATATGAAAGTGTCACAAAGTATATAGATTGGGTCACATCAATACCATGGGGAAAATATACAGAAGATAGATTAGATCTAGTAGAAGTAAAAAAAATTCTGGACAAACATAATTATGGGATGGAACGAGTGAAAGATCGTGTACTCGAATATATCTCAACAATGAAGCTCAAGATGGAAATGGAACATTCAAACATAGTACGCGGTCCCGTTATGTGTTTTGTTGGTCTTCAGGGAATAGGAAAAACTAGCTTTGCCAAAGCTATAGGAGAGGCACTTGGTAGAAAAACCATACGCATAGCTATGGGAGGACTAGGCACAACACAAGAACTCAGAGGAAAACCAAAAACGTCACCTGATGGCGAACCCGGACAGATAATAAAAGGACTTATCAAAGCAGGATCGATGAATCCAGTGATTATTCTCGACGAAATAGACAAAGTCTCAGGTAATGCATCACTTCGTAGTGATTTTATGGCGATACTTCTAGAGATACTTGACCCTGAACAGAATATGGCTTTCCGTGATCATTATATAGACTATCCAGTAGACCTATCAGCGGTATTTTTTATCTGCACGGCAAACAATCTGGGTACAATATCCGCAGCACTATTAGATAGACTCGAAGTAATCAGATTGTATTCTTATACGGACGAGGAAAAAGTAATGATAGGAAAATATTATGTACTACCTCAAATAATGAAAGAATTAGGTCTTACCAACGAAATGATGGAGATCACAGATGATGCTTGGATAACGATAGTACGCCCTTTGGGTTATGACTCTGGTATCAGGCAGCTCAAAAGAAATCTTTATTCTATCTGTAGAAAAATAGCAAAAATAATAGTCTTAGGTAAAGCTAAAAAAATAGTAATTACTCCCAATAATGCTAAGTCATTTATTGATGAGAGTGGGGATATGGTGTAAAAATCAGAAAATAATAAACTTAATTATTGATTCATATTATCTAATCAAGATAATTTTTACTTTATTTATCAAAAATAATCAATAGAATAATGTAAAAAATACCAATTAATAAATATTTGATATTAGATTTGATTGACTGATTTATTATTATTCTAAGGCAACTACAGTTCGATAATTCATAATACCTCAAAGTGAAATAAACAAGACAAAATAATTTTTATTCTAAAACAATAGAAAATATTCTTGAGAAAGGACTTTTATGTATTTATTTAATAAACTTAAAAATCATCTGGACTATAAAGATGCATATAATCGGTCTTACTATAGTCAAAGAGCTCTGTTATATCAAAAAAGGCATTTATCTCAGCCTCTGCATTTTCTGGGGTATCAGACGAATGCACAACATTATTTGCACCAGAAAGAGCAAAATCACCTCTTATAGATCCAGCTTCTGACTCAAATCCATGTCTTCTTTCTCCTGCGATTAGTCTGCAAGCCTTAACTGCCTCAAGACCTTCCCATACCATTGCTACAATAGGTGATGAAGTCATGAATTCTTCTAAAGTTTTATAAAAAGGTTTATCAGAGTATTTGCCATAATGTTTTCTGACATCATCAGCATTTAATTTCATCATTTTCAATCCTACGAGTTTCAACCCTTTTCTTTCAAATCTATGTATTATCTGGCCCACAAGACCTCTCTGTACACCATCTGGTTTTATGAGAATTAATGATCTTTGAAGTTTAGAATTGTTTTGCATATCAATGAAATATACAACCAAATTTTATTCTATACAAGTATTAGTCCACAGATAAATACAACTCCCTATAAACATCCGATCTTTCTATCAATTCTTCATGTTTTCCAATGTCAACTATTTTTCCTTTGTAAACCACAATTATCTGATCAGCATCAGTTATTTTTTTGATTCTATGAGAAATAATAATTACAGTTTTATCTTCCATCAGATTCCAAAAATTATTCATTATTTTTTTATCAGACACTACATCTACAGCTGATGTGGGCTCATCAAAGATATATAAATCTGCATCTTTATAAAAATGACTAGCTATAGATATCTTTTGTGATTCACCACCGGATATCTGTGTACCACCCTCGATTCCAGGATCCAACCAAACACTTAAATCTCCTTTAAGTCTTTTATCGACAAACTCATCAAGGTCAGCCATTTTTATTGCGTATTTCACTCTATTGTCATCAACATTTTCATAGTTAGAAATGGTTATATTTTCAATGAAAGGTATATTCCAAGCTGCCTCCCCCTGTGCCATAAGAGAGACTTTTGTATAATAGTCCACGAGACTTATATCATTCGAGGTAATATCAACGCCATTTATAATAATTTTTCCTTTCTGTGGCTTATAAAGTCCCAAAATTAATTTTATTATAGTTGTTTTACCAGCACCGTTTTTACCAATGATCGCAACTTGTGATTTTTTATGTATCTTAAAACTAACACCTTTTATCACCCAATTTTTAGATGACGGATATTTAAACCAAACATCCTGAAATTCTATTAGTACATTATCTTCGGGATTATTTTCCCAAACATTGATACCCGTATCTTTTATAGTCTCTGTGTTATTTAAAAAGTCGTAGTAGGATTGAACAATATTCTTTTTGGCAGCTATTTCTTTAATATAATAAAACATATTAAATATCTGTCCTTCAATGTTTGTAGCCACAGGTGATATAGTTAAGAAAAATTCAGTGCTACCACGCCTCAAGGCCTCAGATAAAACTACAAGAACAGTACCAATATAGGTAAAAATCTGAATTATCTCCACCAAAATTCCCCATCTAAATGCCCGTTTATCGTTAGCCAAAATCTTTCTATTAAAACTAATTAGTAAGTCAAATGTCCTTTCTATTATCAATTTATATTTTTTATTTACTAGATTAGATAAAGCTGTATTTACACTAACACCATGTATTTTATTTCTATATATGTCATACTTGACCTTTTCTTCCCCCTCAGCATCCCAAATCTGCCAAATATGAGTATCAAATTTATATTCATAATATAAATTCGCCGCTACAGAAATAAATATAAAGATATAAACATACGATGGAAGAGTAAGTAATATATTAAATGAAAATAGAAATCCGAATAAAGCACCAATAAAATATACTAATTGAAAATTAGCTCTCAGTACTAGATCTTTGTTGTACAACAACTTCTCTCGCATCTGTATGAACTTTGAATCCTCATACTGGTCGGGAGATGTAATTGCTGTTCTTTCATTAAATGTATGCTGATAATATTCATCTAACAAAAAATCAACTTTTTTTACAATATACGTATACCATATTTCTACCATATGTCTAATGAAATAAAAAACAACCATATAAATGAGCGGCCATACAAGAAAACTAATATCCTGTTCGTGTAGTATTAGTTCAATGACCTGAGCTGAAAACCAACCATACATTATCCCCTGTAGTAAGTTAAAAATAGATCTTAAATATTTGTAATAAAATAAATATATATCCTGTAATACCTAGTCCCTTGATATAAAGTGTTTTAAATAGCCAGAAATATAAACTAACATTTTGTTTTATATTTCTTAAATCGTTTAATTTTTCAATCAATTTAGACATAAGATTCTATTGTTTTTATCCTTCAATGTTTTATATTACTCAGCTAAGTCGCTGTTAAGTATTATAACACAATTTATTATACACTCAAGTTAGTGGTTATCACGTGTTTTTGATCGAATAAATCAAAAATTACAAAATCTCACGAAATATTCATTTATGCCGATATTCAATTGAAAAATATAATATATAAACGCAATAAATAATATAATTTATTAATGCAACAATTTGTACCCTACAAAAATAATTTTATTCTTAAGTTAGTTTTATTTGTCTGGCTCAGATTTATTTTTCGCTTTAATAGATTCATTAAACTCTTCATCTTTTATAACTATTTTTTTAGCATTATCTAAATAGTTTACAAATTTAATCATAAAAAATACTGAAATAGAAATCACGAAAAAACTCACTAGATTTTGTACAAAATTCCCATAATTTATTGAAACCTTCTGTTCTGTATCTAAAAATATTTTTAGATTTTCAAAATTTATACCTTGTAATAAAAAACCAATCGGCGGCATGATAATATCGGAAACAAGTGAAGATACTATTTTACCAAATTCTGCTCCCATTATGATACCAACTGCCAAATCTATGACGTTGCCCCTGGATATAAATTGAGTAAATTCATCTTTTATAGAATTAAATATTTGACTTAATTTGGACAAGTTCATAAGATATTATAGATTTAAATTAGATAAAATATTAATCAATTCTAAATCACTACCTTTAGGACCAATCAGTTGTAATCCCATAGGAAGACCATTTTCATATTTTGTTACGGGAAATGCTATAGCTGGAAGACCTGCTAGATTTACAGTCACAGTGTATATATCATCCATGTATGCTGCTACCGGATCCGTAACTTTTTCACCAATCCTAGGTGCTGGACCTGGGGTGACGGGAGATAAAACAAAATCTGCATCTTGAAATATTTTTTCGTATGTACTTCGAATATAGTTTCGTATTTCCTGTGCCTTTTTATAATAAGCATCATAATACCCCTCAGAAAGAACATATGATCCCAGTGTAATCCTCCTCTTTGCTTCATCACCAAACCCCTCGGTTCTACTATCAAAAAATATATCTTCCCAGGATAAATGAGAATTTTTATCTAATTTTTCTACTAGAGATTGCCAATAACGACCATATCTAGTACCGTGATAGCGTGCAAGATTTGTACTGGCTTCTGACATTGCAGTGATATAATAAACAGGCACAGATATATCAAAAAAATCAAATTTTACGTTTATTGCGTTATAGCCTAATGTTTTTAATTTCTCTATAAAATTTAAATATTCATTTCTCAACTCTGTATTCGTACCATCAGGTATTAAGTCTTCAGAATACGCAAAAGTTTTTTTCACATCAAATTTTATATCAAATAGAGTTTCATCTATCGTCATATCTTTTGAATCAGAACCTCTGATAACACCTATGACATCACGCATTAGATTTATATCTTTAGAAAAAACACCAACAGTATCAAGTGAAGAAGCATAAGCAATACATCCATATCTCGATATCATCCCATAAGTGGGTTTATAACCATAAATACCACAGTAAGCTGCAGGATTTCGAATCGACCCACCTGTATCTTCACCGATAGAAAAATCACAGAAATCTAAAGCCACAGCACATGCCGACCCGCCGGATGAACCACCTGCGACTCTTTCTACATCAAAAGGATTTCGCGTAGGGCCATAAGCAGAGTTTTCAGTACTCCCACCAAATCCCCAAGAATCCATGTTTGTTTTTCCGATAAGTATTGCGCCTGCATCTAAAAGTCTTTGAACAACTGTTGCATCATACGGACTTATAAAACCCTCTAAATATTTGTCACCTGCCGTTGTTGGTGCATCTATTGTTACAAAGGAATCTTTTACAGTAAAAAATTTTCCAAAAATAGGACTATTTTTATTTTTTGTATCCAAAGAATCTATTTGTTTAAAAATAGCTTCCTCATCTAATACATACAAGATAGCATTATATTTCTGATTTAACTCATTAATTCTTGATAAAAATTCTCTAGCTCTATTTTTTAGACTTTGGATATCCATAATTATCTGATTTTATCAAAAATATTTTAGATAAAATAATAGTTCAAAATTGTGTGACAAAAAAATTAATCAATCAGGTAAAAATATAATATAAGCCAAGCAAAACAATGATTAATCCTCCCCAAATAGGAAGAATATATTCAAGCCGATCACCCAGTTTACTTTCAAGATTGAGCTTTTTAAATCCATAAAAAACTGTTGTTCCTATCAGAATTATACCTGTTGCCATACCGATAGAGTAGAGAAGAATACTAATAATCCCCAAAAATGTCTCCCCTTGAATTAGAAAAAACGTAAACACTACAGTAGCATTGATACAAGGCGTTATACCACCAACAAATCCTGCCCACAAGATATCTCGCCTATTTCTAATACGAAAATTTCTTGAGAGATTGAAGTGGTGATGGTGATGATTATCACGTTGATGCCTAACATGATGATTATCTTCTGCATAACACGATTTTGCGTGATATAAATAGTGTTTTCTATTTTGTAAACCTTGAAAAATAAGATACAAGCCAACAAAAATAAACAAAACATAACCTAATATTTCAAATTGTCTAACTATCATATTTAGATACTCAACCTTTTGTAATAAAAAGACAGATAAACCAACGATAAATACGATCAAAGTATGTGAAAATGTTAAGCTCAAGGCAAGAATTATGAGATCAATAAAATTGCGATTTTTTCTTGAGATAAAAATGGTAGAAATCAATGTTTTGCCATGTCCGGGAGTAAGCGAATGCAAAGCTCCTGCTAAAATCAAAAGTCCTGCGAAGGTAAAAAATACAAAAGGTGATGTGATGTCTATGGTTCTAACATAATTTATTATACTTTCCGCATATGATTTTATATCTAATAAATTAATGTTTGAGAAACTATTTTGAGTATTTGTATTTTCTTTTTTATTTTGATTTTGAGTCAGTGAACTATCTTTCTTGGCAAAACGGACTTTATAGCTTAGTACATCGATATTTTCATAATCTGATTGAAGAACAACAACTGAAAAATGTTTATTATCAAACAAATTATCATCATAATAATAAGAATCACCATATTCATCTTCAGGAAGAAATCTTAATGTTGACTTAAATTTAATCAAGTTTTCATTTTGATAAAACGTATCTTTTACTTCTATTCTAAATCCCCAATAATCATCAAATGACTTAAGATCTTTTTTATTTTTTACTTCAAAAGATTCTATAAATTCATAAGAAAAAATCTTGTCATTCATACTACCTTCAATATTTGACAAAAAATCATTGCGAAAGAATAATTGTGCATCATCTTGATCTAATAATTCATTACGATTGTAATCGATTTTTTCGAATATCTTATCTACTATAATAGGATCGATCCTTAATTTATAATCTATAAAAAGCTTTTTTTCCTGATAATCAAAACTGAACTCATGTACTACAAATGGTATTGAATGAGCATATGTAGTACTAAAATTAACAAAAAAAGAAATAAATAAACAAAGCGCAATTATAAAAAATCTAAACATCAATCAATTATAACACTGCTAAAACAAAGACTTTTTAGATAACAAAAATCCCTATAAGTACCAATGGTATAACCAAAATTAAAGCAAAGTACTCATTAATGGATTTGCGTTCAATCATGCGTCTTATGATATAGATAATATCAAACGTCATAACACTTCCAATGATAAATATAGAAAACATATTAAGTTTTTGTTCATTAGAAAAAATATTAAATCTTTGATTAATATTAATTTGTTCTTTTATCTTATTATAAATAGATGATGGTATAACAGATGCGTTTTTTATCTGATCTTTTTGGTAAGTTTGGTTAGATTCATTACCGGCTATATCAATAAGTTTTATATCAATACCATTTTTTAAGCCATCTTCTTTTAGAATAAAATAATAACTTTGTGTAACATCATCATACTGAGGAGTAAAGGAACCAAAAACTAGTTCTTTTAACATTTCAGACGCATTTAAAAATAATAAATTATGATTATCATCCAATTTATAAATATAAATCGATTGTATAAATGGCGGTGTTGTATCAATAATAACCTGCTTAGGTTCAGATAATATTTGTCCAGAATCTTGTGACTTAGCAGCAAATATCCTATGAATACCATCCTCAAGATCAAATGTCTCACTAAAATATTTATCAACTACGGGCAACTCTCCAAGTTTAGTGTTATTTTTAAAAACCTCAACTGTTTTGGCATTCTCGGCATATCCTTGTACATAAATAAATGGTGTATTTTGTATGTGATTATCTTGTGGAAGGATTATTTTAATAAGATTATTTAAATCCAGATCAGATTCGGATGTCGGTGATGCAAACACCTGTACTACAAGATTTGTATATTTTCCCAAAAAATTTCCTTCGACAACAGCAACTCCAATCTCTCTATAACGGGGTTCCAATATATTTTGTCTATGTGATGGACTGTTCATCCACGCATTCACTACATCTATATGGCTATAAAAATCTTTAGCAAGATTTTCACCAGCGACAGAAAAAGTATAATTAAATTCTTCTAGAAAATATCTGATATTCCTACCCTCAGGATCATAGTGACTCCAATATTGTCTTTGTAAAAGATCGTTTGCCTTTGCTCTAGCTACTAAATTTAATACTTGATTAGTTTTTAATTCGTCTAATCCATACTCTCTACGTTTTTGGTTTGTCAATTCAACAATATCTGCTGAGTCATAATTTGCAGCAAAAGCCACAGAGGAGAAATTCGATGAACGATCATTATTAAACATGAAAAAATTAATTAACAGAATAAAAATAGCCAAAATTAATATAGAAAAATGTCTTAAAAAATAAGGATGATAATTATTTTTTTCACTATGAAAAAAAGAAATATGTAAAATATGAAAAATTTTCTTTTTTAAATTTAAAAGCGGGGCAGTGATTTTTGACATACGACTAACTCTGTGGTGTTAGATTATTTTTATTTGCATTATACTTCTGTATATCATCATCTGTTATTCCATACTTTGCTTTCAATTGGGTCAAATAATCTTCATCACTACTAGTTTGTATCGTAGCTTGAGTCTGCGTCAAGTTAGCATCATTTGTTAATCCAACATTTGTTTGATTATCCGAATACTGAATACTACTGTTTTGATTTTGTATATCACCAGTTGTATTTGTTATGGATTGATTATTTACAAAGCTATCAATCTGACTCGTATCTACAGGAACACCATATTTTTGTTTCATCTCATCTACAAAATCCGCATCTGAATGATAATAACTCATCTGTTGATTCTGATCGGGTTGCGATGTTTGATTAGATTGATTATTTAAAGACATATCACTCTGCATCTGATTTGTGTTATTATATTGATCCTGTAATGAACTTCCCTGTATAGTACTAGTATTAGAAAATGTCATAGAATCAGTTGTTTGTTGATTTGGATAGTTGTTTATCGTATAGCCCAAATTATTATCAGGTTGAGTTTGATTTTGTTGTAATAAACCGTAACTAGTAGTATTAGTATCAGTACTATAGGTTTGACCGGTGTTTTGATTTACCGAACTCATTTCGTTGGAAAATGTTGAAGAATCAACATTGAATGCTTGCAACCCACTGTTAGTATATCCATCATTACTTTGTAACTGATTAGGCACATTTTGTGCTGTGACATATAGATTTTGATTTGTGAATGTTTGAGGTGTTTCATTCTGCTGACCATTTTGTGTCACATCAAAATTCGATTGCAAATTTTGATTTTGACCGATTTGATTTTGATCAATTTGAGTAGAATAACCTTGCTGTAAATATGGATTGGGATTAGTGTACTGATTATACAACGTCTGATCTGGCATCATAGAAGATAGAGCTTGACTAGCTGCATTCATTTCTTGTGTTGGTACGTTATAACCCTGTTGTAGTGTCGTTACTCCAGCGGGAACATCATATTCATTAAATTCATTCTCAAGGTTACCTTGCCTTTGATCCCTAATTGATTTAATAAACTTCACAAAATAATAACCAACAACAATCATTATGATAACTATGATGAAACCTAATACAATCAAGGCTATATTCCTATCTATACCAAATATAGTTGCTTGCCTTATAACATCAGGATTTGTTGGATTAGGTGAAGCCGTAACCTTGATATTGAATGTCCATACCCTCTGAGCAATATCTCCGTCACGATTGATAAGCTTTACTTCAACTTTTACAGTATTACCTGCATAATCAGAAACAGGATCAAATACTGCGCTATTTTGTGTAATGTTAGTAAATTTAAACTCAATATCATTTATCTTGATATAACTATCTTCACGGGATACTTGTGATGAAGACTCAAACTCTATAAATATACGTTCTCGTCTATTTTCTACAGTATTATTCTCAGCTGGTGATACTTGTAATATCTTAAGTTTTTTCTCTTCCTGTTTTGTTAGTTCAAATTGGTCAGAAACAGCACTAGCTTTTATATCGGCATTAGGAGCCTTAGCAAATGCTGTGACTCTGATGAAATATTTACCATCTACAATTTTCTCATCATTTACGAAATCCCACTGGTACTTTCTAGCGTCAGCTGGTAGGGTAGTAATGGGAGTATAATTTATGCCATCTTGAGAATATTCAACAGTTATTTTGTCGATATCATCTGCGCCAGAAATAATTTCCCATCTGATTTCATTGTTTTTTTTGTCAAACTTTGTATTTGATTTTGGTGATGTAACTGTAAGTCTTATCTCTGGTATAGGTTTTGGTGACGGTGTTACAGTAGGTACAGGTGTCGATGTTATACTAGGTTGAGTCGGAACATTTGTGGTTGTAGGACGTGGCGTTGAAGTAAGAGTGGGCTGAGGTTGTGGATTATACCCACTATTGATATTGATTGTAAGTGGATGAACTATATTTCCACCTTTACCGTCGGTAACCAAGATCAAAAGTCCAACAATATCTTGATTCCGCGGCGCAGTACCGGAGATCTTATTTTCATTTAATTTTATCCAATCAGGATATTTATTATTTAAAATACGATACTCTAGTTTATCACCGTCAGGATCTGTAGCATTTATTGTATAATCAAGACTCGCGCCCGGCCTGATAAAAACTTCCCTAGGTGAACTAACTATAGGAAATGAGTTAGCAAATCTAAGCTTGGGATCACCACCAAATGCACCAATATCTATCCTAGTACCATCGATCTTGTCTTTCTCTGAAGGATCCCCTTTGTCACGAATAGCCGAATTAGTTTGTAATTGGTATTGATTTGATGAAATGAATCCAGAGTCTACAGATAGATTATTATTAGCAGAACCAGTTGCTAGTGTCTGAGGCTCATAGTTAGTTCTGTTTTGAAAAGAATTACTATATGTAACGGTTGATCTTGGGCTTTTGATACTGATTCCTTTACCTTTATTACCCTGTACAGTTGTGTTTTTAACATTAACAGAAGAGACCTGCCCTGATTCTACTATTCCATCACCGTTGTCAACAATCGTTACATTTTTTATCTGAACATTACCTGATTTGACCAAAATCGCTTCTTTGGCAGATCTGGCAATAATCGCATTAATTACGGTGGATTCTATTGATTGTGTTTCGGAATTCAATTCTATTCCATAGTCTACCGAATCATAAATAACAGTGTTATTTAAATTAATAGCTCCTCTCACTAATTTTATAGCTCCTTTAGTCTTATCAATCTTTGATTCCGATACTTCGACTATACCAGAAATCTGTAAAGCAACATCTTGTGAATTTGTAATATGAGTATTTAATATACGAACTTTTAATGGATTATCATCAAAAGTTCTACTTCCATCAACGGTATTATCAATATTGATTGCTGGACCTTGTGTACCTGTGATTTTCAGATTGCTAATTTCAACATTAGCATTTTTTATAATAAATGCGCTAGTTGAACCATTGGCAGTAATCACAGTATTTTCTGCTCCACTTCCAATTATCCTTAATTTTTTATTCTGAATTAAAATACCGTTCTGAGGGATAGAATATGAACCTGATTTCAATACAATCGCATCCGAATCCCCTGCATCTTGAATAACTCTTTGCAAACTTTGAGAGGAATCAATCCTAATTACATTACCCGCAGCCTCAAATTCGTTATTTAGACTATTGTTTTGTATGAATAATAAGGTTATAAAAGCAGTAATAAAAAGCAATAATATAAGCACAAGTCCGAAGAAAGGTAAAAATACCTTCTTCTTATCATCATATGAAAGATTTATTCTTCTTGAACTCACACTAAAATATTAGTATAAATCTAAAATAAATACCATATGACTATCATAAAACTTGGTGGATCAGTGATCCAAGAATCTTTAGATCAGATAAATCCACTTTTAATAAATTTTGTTAGAAAAATCGAAAATGAATTTGAAAAGGCTGTTATCACAGTAGGTGGGGGACTTATAAGTAGGCTGTTTCAAAAATATGCTGCTGAACATGGAGCAACAATAAGAGATCAACATCATATAGGTATAAGATCATTACTTTTACAAGCAGAATTGGTAAAGTCCATATATGATCAAAAAAGGACTTATCCAATACTTATTGATAATAAAAGAAAACTCATGCATGCTATTAAATTAACAAAAAAGTACGATTTTTTTATTACGGGAGCTTGGAATCTTGGCAAATCATCTGATTTTGACACAATAAAAAATGCAATTTATTTTAATTCAAAAGAAGTTTTGCGAATTACAAATGTAGATTATGTATATGATTCAGACCCAAAGACCAACCCAAATGCGAATATAATAACAGAACTGACATGGGAAGAATATCTAAATATTATTGGCAATCCTAAAGAACACGAACCGGGTAAATCTTATCCAGTAGATCCTTTTGCAGCAAAACTTGCACAAAAACATAAAATAGCGATGAAACTAACTAGTTTAAAATCTTTTTTAGAAAACAGTATTAGCGATTTGAAAGGTAGTACAATAAAATAAATATATAAAATTAAATTATCCCAAAAATATTTTGAAACCAACAATAAAATCAATTAATTACAAGAATAACTGAAAAACCACTATTAAAATAAGCATCAAAAACATAAACAAAACACTCATAAAAGCCAATTTGATTTTTTCTACTAACATAAAGTTATTTATTTGCTAATAAAATACTCTTTGTTTTTTCTACAATTTCTTTTACAAGTTTGGCATCATTTTTAAGAGTTTCTTTTACGGCTTCTTTACCATTACCAAGTTGTTTATCCTCATACTTATACCATCCTGCATTTTTTTGTATCACACCAGCATCAATAGCAGCTGAAATTAGTGATGAATATTTATCAATTCCTTGTGGATAAATAATATCAAACTCTGTCTCACGGAATGGTGGTGCAACTTTATTTTTAACAACTTTTACCTTGACAGTATTACCTATGACATTACCATCTTTGTCAGTGATTTTTTCTCCTTTTCTGATCTCTATACGTACAGATGCATAAAATTTTAATGCATTTCCACCAGTAGTAGTTTCAGGATTTCCAAACATCACTCCGATCTTCATCCTTATCTGATTTAAAAAAATAACTGTAGTCTTAGACTTATTAGCAACAGCTGTCAATTTTCTAAGTGCCTGTGACATAAGTCTTGCCTGTACACCGATCTGAGCATCTCCCATCTCTCCCTCTATTTCGGATTTCGGCGTTAGAGCTGCTACAGAATCAACTACGATTAAATCCACAGCACCCGAACGCACCAATGTCTCTGCGATTTCTAACGCTTGTTCACCATAATCAGGTTGGGAAATAAGCATATTTTCAACATCTACCCCAATAGATTTAGCATATTTTGGATCTAATGCATGCTCTGCATCTATATAAGCAACAACTCCACCATTTTTTTGTGTTTCTGCTGCAATGTGCAAAGCTAAAGTAGTTTTACCTGATGACTCTGGACCGAAAATTTCAATAATACGACCTCTGGGTACACCACCAACTCCTAATGCAATATCAAGTGATAAAGCGCCTGTAGAAATTACTTCGACATTTTCAGTGCTCTTATCACTCATCTTCATTATGGATCCTTTACCAAACTGCTTTTCTATCTGACTCAATGCTGCTTGTAATGCTGCTTTTTTCGCGTTATTCTGTGCTGAACCAGATTGTGATGATTGAATATTTTTGTCTTCTTTCATAGTTACTATTCATGAGTATATAATAAGTTAAGCCTAATAAAAACATCATGAATATATTTATACTTGGCCCAACTTCTTCAGGAAAAACAAATTTGGCTTTTTTTATAGCTAGACAGTTTGATCTACCAATATTTAACTGTGACGCAATACAAATTTATAAAAATCTTAATAAGCTGACCAACAAACCGCAATTCAATTCTCAAATTGTATTAAATGGAGAAACTTTATCAATAGTCGATAGCAATACAATAAATCAAAATCTTTCACTAGAAAATATAGAAATACAATTAATAACTAAGAATAAAACAAATTTTGATATCAATTGGGAACAATTAATTGATTTAATAAAAAATTTTAACCCCCAAACAAAAACTTCAGATCAAATCAAAAATTATCTGTTTGATATCAGATACCCAGGAGAAACTTATTCCGTAAAAGAATTTACTGATGATTTTTATAGGATCAAAAATAAATTTAAATTTACAAATACCCTAATTGTAGGTGGCACTATTTACTACGCATATCACTTATTGTTTAATACCGAATTCGAACCAGACAGTTCAAATGCCGAGATGATTGATGTTGAGCTAGATATTGCAATGAAAGTTGTCGAAAGTTTTATCTCTAAACACAAAATCATTTTGAATATAAAAAATCCACGAAGATTAATTAAATACTATAAATTGATTAAAAAATATGGTGATAAATTTGTAGAGGTATATTATAAAAAACAAAATTTAGGCAATGATGACTATTTCGTTATTTTACTCTTGCCAAAAAATAGAACTATTTATTATCAGAAACTTGATGAAGTAGTAGATAAAAGATTTTGTGATGAGACATTTTATGAAATAGAATACTTGCTTAAATCAAATGTATCTAAAGATTGGCTAGAAAAACTTTCCTACGAATATAAATATTTTCTTAAAATTTATAAAGTATTAAAAAATGAAAACACTAATAAACAGATTGTAGACAGTTTACTTCAAGAATTAAAGTATAAAGAGCATCAATATGCGAAGAGGCAAATTACTTGGATCAGAAAACTTAAAAAAGATATTTTAAGCTTTAATAATACCACTACCAATAACCTCATCACCAGACATAAGACATCCTACTTGTCCGGGTGAAACAGCAAATGCTTTGTTTTCTAGATGCAAAACTAAATCTTTATCTTTCCATTCATAAGAAATACAACGTATTGGGCTTTGTTGATATCTTAAAGTAATAGACAAGTTATCTAAATTATCAAGTTTATTTACATTTTTTTCATAAGTCCATATTAGATCCTCTACAATCACAAAATCTTTATATAAAAATGGATTATTTCTTCCTCTAGCAACAAAAACAATATTGGAATCCAAATCTTTTTTTACTACATACCAAGGTCCTCCTCCAAGCCCAAGTCCTTCGCGTTGTCCTATTGTATAAAACCACAATCCATGATGTCGGCCAAGAATCTTATTCGTTTCTATATCAACAATATCACCATCTTTCATTCCTAGCTCACTACGTAAAAACTCTCTTACATTTATTTTTCCAACAAAACATATTCCTTGACTATCTTTCTTGGTTGCAACAGGTAATCCTATATCTGATGCTATCTTACGTACTTCCTTCTTTGTCATTTCGCCCAACGGAAAAATCGATTTTGAAAGTTCATTTTGTGTAAGTCTACACAAAAAATAAGATTGATCTTTTGATAAATCATCTCCTCTAAACAATGCAAAATATTCTTTTTGATCAATAACACGGGCATAATGCCCAGTAGCAATCTTGTCCACATCGAACCTTTCAATAGATTTCCTTAGAAATAAATCAAATTTGATCTCAGAATTACAGAACACATCAGGATTTGGAGTACGCCCATTTTTATATTCTTCAAAAAAATAATTAATAACTCTTTCTCTATATTCTCTTTCAAAATTAAAAGTATAAAAGGGAATCTGCAAAAATTCACAAACTTGCATTGCATCATTTTGATCCTTTTCCCAAGGACAATCGCCTTTTAGTCCATAATCATCAGACCAATTTTTCATGAATATACCAATAACATCATGTCCTTGTGATTTTAAAATATAAGCCGTTACAGCACTATCCACTCCTCCTGACAAGGCTACGGCAATTTTCATATTTTGATTATAACAGTACCTGTTTCAGGCTTCTTTCCAAATAATCTTTGTCTAAATCTTTTCCTATGAAAACTAATCTACTTCTTTTGTAATCAAAATTCTCCCGACTTGGCATGATGGCATAAATATCCTTTGATCCACCAACAACTTGAAGCAAGAAATACTTGTAGGGTTTTTCATTTGTACACAGAAACCCTTTTGCTCTATAGACATTCCTTGGCAAACTTTCCTTTATCCATTCAGCAAATTTTTGGATGTCTATTAGCTTTTCTGTTGTAAATACATATTGATCTACGTCCTCATGCGTATGTGGATGTACATGATCATCCTCCTCATGGTGGTGACAATCAGAATCTTTTGAGTTGCAACACTTACATTCTTCATGTTTATGATCACAATCATGGTCACAATTACAGCTACAATGTCCGTGACAAGATTCCTCTTGTTTCACATTAGAAGAATTTAATTTATCATCAAGGTTAATATCATTTTGTATTTTCTCCTGCTTTAACAAATCAACAAAAGAGATATTACTCTGATCTATAAATATATTTAAATCAATATTTTCAATATCATCAATAATATAGGCGTCTTTGTTTATCTCTTTAACAATCTCATGCAATTCATCTAATTTTTTTTGTGGCAAATTTTTAATTTTGTTAATAATCAAAAAAGAAGATACATATATTTGTTTATATGCTATCTCAAATTCTTTTGAATATACATTAAAATTATTAGCATCTATCAAACACACAATACTATCCAGATAAACTCTTCCATTTAGATTATCCACAAAAAATGTTTGTGCAACAGGATATGGATCAGCAAGACCGGATGTTTCAATAAATATTATATCAGGATTTGCTTTTTCAACTAGATTTTGTACACCTTTTATTAAATCCCCTCTAACAACACAACAGATGCAACCCCCATCAACTGTCCAAATCTCTTCATCACCTACTGATGAAGAAATCAATTCTGAATCTATAGCTACATCTCCAAACTCATTCATTACAACTGCTATTTTGTATTCATCCTTGTATTTTTCGATGATCTTGTTAAGAAGAGTGGTTTTTCCGCTACCTAAGAATCCAGTAAGTATTATTATTGGAATACTTTTATTTTGATTATCCATATCTACAATAAATTATCTTTTTCCATCATAACATACTTGTCAAGTATGTTCTTATATTGATTAATCCCACAAAATTGATAGAATAATTAAATTATGTTTTCAAATCTATATACTCCAAGTGAAAAAATATTAAAAAATTTCGCAAATACCCTAATAAATTTTTGCCTTAATTCTGGCGAAGGAATAAAACCTGGCGAAGTAGTTTACGTCATGATGAATGAATATGCTAAACCTATGTTATTACCCATTCAAGAAGCAATATTACGATCTGGGGGGCATATGATTTTGTGTTATCTACCAGCAGAATTACAAAGAGACAGGGATGAGACTGCACTTTTTTACGAACTAGCAAACGAAGAGCAACTTAACTTTTTTCCTGAAAAATATATACAGGCAAGAATTGATACTATAGATCATGTAGTACTTCTTTTATCTACCCATGATCACAATTATTATGCCGACATAGATCCAAAAAAACTTGCACAAAGAACCAAAGTCTGGAGAAAATACATGGAAATGCGTAATGCCAAAGAATATGCTGGCAAACTAACATGGGTTCTTACAGATTATCCAACTCCAGCTATGGCAGAAGCAGCTGGTATGACTCTAGAAGAATATTGGGATCAAGTCATAAAAGCCTGTTATCTTGACGAGGACGACCCAATTACAAAGCATAAAGATACATTCAGCAAAATTCATCAAATAACAAGTACTATTAATTCATTTAATATAGAAAAATTACATATAAAAGCCGATGATGTTGATTTGGAAATAGTATTAGGTGAAAACAGACAATTCGTCGGAGGAAGTGGTCGAAATTTACCTAGTTTTGAAATATTTACATCACCTGATGCTAGATATACAAATGGTTGGATCAGATTTAATCAACCACTCTACAGAGATGGATTTATTATTAAAGGTATAAAATTAGTTTTTGAGGATGGAAAAGTCATAGATTTTGATGCTGAAACAAATAAACATGCATTAGAAGCAATGTTAAATACAGATGAAGGCGCTAGACGAGTAGGCGAGTTCAGCTTAACAGACAAAAGGTTCTCCCGTATAGATCGAATAATGGCAAATACTTTATTTGATGAAAATTTCGGTGGTGAATATGGAAATACTCATATAGCACTCGGTCAGGCTTATAGAGATGCAATAAAAGATCAAGAAAAATTCAGTGATGAAGAACTCATAAATAACATGGGATTCAATGAATCTGCAATACATACAGATATAATTAGTACATCAAATCGTACAGTAACAGCGACACTCAAAGATGGCAGTGAAAGGATAATTTATAAGGACGGTATGTTTACCCTTATATAGATTATGGAGTATTTATTCTGCTAAATATAAACAATGATTAAGTAATCTAATTTGTCTAGCTCACAATATTTGGAATGCACAGTAATTTGTATCTGTTATAATTTAAGATAATAAGCGGGTATAGTTTAGGGGTAAAACGTGTCCTTCCCAAGGATAAGTCACCGGTTCGATTCCGGTTACCCGCTCCACAATAAAAGTTTTTGAGGTTGTATGATCATTTTGGGAATGGCTATATCCTAACTTAGAAATACGATAAGATTTAAACAATTATCTCTGATAAAAAATAAAAAACATGACAGTGCAGTAACATTTTGTTATATGCAAATCAATACTGCTCACGAGATGAATTAGGTAGCTTCCTGCAAACTATAATGAAAATTAAAAATTATAAATAGACTATTAAGCACAAATAATCTAATCATCTAAATATAGCCTAAATATGGAGTCAGTTCTCAAAAAGGATGGTCAGGATATTTTGAGAAAATGATGTCCGACATAAAAAACTTGAACTGCATCTTGCTAATTTTGAAATAAACGATGCTGACGCCTTGATTTTGGAAGAATGGAATAACGATAAAAACATACACAGGAAGAAAAATTGAAGTTGCTGTTAATTACGTACTCAAAAACAAAGACTTAACTTTTGGTTTTCAGAACAATTAGACAAACATGGATTTCAAGTTATTCAGTTTGAATCAAAATAAAAATAGTTAAGAAGGACAAGCACCAGTTCGATTCCGGTTTCCCTGCTCCATTTTTAAACTCTTACGGCAAAGAATTAAAAAATAATAATTATTTCTTTTAAGTAAAATAAAATATTTATAATATTCTTTCAGTCTTTTGAAAACGCTTATTTGAGTAAAAATTTATTTTTATAATTAGTTTTAAGTTTTTATCAGGATAAAAGGAATCATTAATATTAAAGTATAAATAAAAATTATTAACCTAATAATTACTAATATAAAATAATTGAGAATACTTCTCATAAATGTCAATCTTCAAGATATGGTATACAACATTCCAGAATAAAGGATTCTACCCAAATGCCACTCCGAAAGTAAAATGAAAAAATTAATGTTCAATGATAAATTCTTACTTTATTAATTGTCAATAAACTTGTAATTTTATTTTTTTATAATTTAAAAGTGTACTAATATCAGAATAGAACTAAATCATTATACAAATACGATTTTATATTCATTAATATTCGCATATTCATATTCAATTAATGTCTGAAAATATATTCATCATTTTATTGCCAAACAAAATAATGATTATTTATCATCTAATAAATATAAGACACTAGAATATAAAAATAAAAAGTAATCAAATACTGTCACAAATACAAATAATATTGGTAACATAAAAATAACAAACGCATGAGATCTGTCTAAACTGACTAAAAAATATACTGAAATTACTGCAGCAACAATAGAATATGCTAAACCTGCAATAATATCATTAATTGATCTTAACACTTTTACTTGAGATTGGTTAAATGTAAAAAAGAAACCAATCATTGAAATTAGAACAATATCATAGAAATAAAAGTCAGGAAATTGTATAAAAAACCTATCCACAGATAAATTCTGAATATTCAACAATACATAACTTATTATCTTGATCAATAGACCTACAGATAAACATAACAAAGTTATATAATTTTTTGTGAATAACGCAAGAAAGAAAATTAAAGCACTAAATGTAATAACCAATATCCACTCTAAATGATTTACTAAATTGTAATCTATAAAAATCAATATGGAAGAAGAAACTAGTAACAGTAAAAATATGATAAACATAATTAAACCCAGTTTATAATCTATATGTAGTGTATCTAACACAATATAACAAATATAAAACATGGATATTAAAAGCATATTAATTATTATCATAGTCAGCACATACTTATGGTTTGTAAACAGAAATAATGGATTAGTCAATAATACAGAAAAAACAAAAAATCTCGTTATATCATAATATTTTTCTTTAGATCTTTTAAACAGTATTAAGGACGATATAAGATTAACTACAAATAGAGATTTTAATATGGGAATTAAAGTTACAAAAACGTTATTAGTAGGAAAGTTAAAGATAAAATATTCATTTTTATGAATTAGCTCCAAATTATCACTTGAAACAAATCCCAAAAACAAAACAAATATAAGAAACAAAAAGTAATATAGTTTTAACAACCTCATAACATATTTATGTTACCAAATCTAATCTAAATTTGAAATTAATAGACATTTTCTAGTACCATCAACTATTTTTCAAAGTTAAGATATGTTTTATAACAATAAAACAAATAATCAAAATAGATATTATTAATACAACAAAAAACTTTTTAATATTTTAACTATTAACTTGAGATCAGAAATTTAAGCAACATATCCTAAAATATAGAAGAGTATCTAAATAATAAAAGCTAAATTATCTATTAAGTAATATTTATTAAACAAAATATGTATTCCTTGTCAGAACAGTTAAAATCATATATGATAGACTTGAATCATTATTTTTATCTACTTTTTAGAGTACCAATATACAAGATTAAAATGCACTAAAAATATTAAAAAATAATTACCAGTACTGGAAATAAATGTGCCAACATCATTCCTACTGCCATCATAAAATTAGGATCAGGTTTTGACGCAATTAAGATTGAAGTAATCAAAAAAGAAATAATATACTATGCACCTGAAATTATATAATTAATTATCATCATAACCATATTTTTAATATTGCATAAAAGAATAGTTTGAATATATAAAATAATCAAAATCCCAACTAAGATCTTACGTGGAAAATTAAGCAACTCATAATCAAAATTTGAACCAAGCGAACTTATAATCAATAATAAATAAAATATAATATATAAAATCAATAACACTAGAGGCAACTTATTATCCATAACATAGGCTAAATAAAAAACTAAAACTAAAAGAACTATAAAGTAACTCCATTCGAAGAAAATAACTATGACGTAGTCCATAGATATAAATGTGAAAAAAAATACAAATAACATAATATAAATTGTGAATAAAGTACCGCCGATGTATTGTTTTAATCCACGAAGATATAGCAAAATATAAATTAGGCTAAAAATAGCTATCAATAATAAATTTATTAGAATCGTTGTTAACCAGATTTTGTTATCAAATCCCAAAACAGGAAAAATAATGATAAAAATATTCGTGAGTAGGGGTGAAAAGATAAAATATTTTATATAATCTTTATAATTTTCAACATTAAGATTATAAAGAATCTTAGATAAGAGAAGATTTATCCAAATAACAAGAGATGAAAAAGGAAGAATTGTGATACCGCTCATCGGATAAAAATGAAAAATGATAGACTGTCCATCAGACACTGGCCAAGTGAAAATAAAAGCTAAAATAATCGGAAATATATAAAATAACCAATATAAGAACTTAAAAAGACCCACTCTTTAATATATATGATACTATAATGAATTTCAAATTATGAAATTTATTATAACTTAAAAAAATTTTACTTACTCATTTGCCCAATAAAAAATTTAGTACATATATATACTTTTTTATTTATATATAAAAAAATCCTCTACTACAATTTAAAAAACTAACAAAAATATTAACAACATATAAACTATGAATGAATCAATCATATATATAAGTGTAGGGTAAATCAATAAAAAAACTATCTCTTTTACAAAATATATATAAAGAGTTAATTTAACAACAGCATAAAATCTTTATAATGTATCACAAGACTTTTAAAATAAAAATTAAATTAGAACAATTTCTAATTAACATTCTTTAAATTGAAAAAATTCTTTACAACAATAAAACAAACAACCAAAATAAGTATTATTAGTCCAATATAAAATATAATAGAGTCAATTTTCGTTATGGGCATATAGAATAAATCAATAAGAAAATTATCCTCTCTAACAAAATAAAATGAAAATAATACATATATAGTAAAGAATAAATTCTCAGTAAATTTAACTAAATATCTATCTACATTCATGTTAGTACAAAATTCCGTATAGACAAAAGAAATAAGATAAATTAAAAAAGTAACAAAAAACTGAAAAATAAATACTAATGGTGACAAATCAATAAAAGTATAGGTTCTTGTTCCAACGTTATTAATAATATATGTCGTAAAAACAAAAACTATAATCAAAATAAATGGCTTGTAAATTAAATAGTACCTCTTATTAATAATTGAGTAAAACATTATGATAATTAATACAATAACCGATATTGCAATATAAAAATCATATGAATATATTAGAAAAGACAATTCGGGATTAGACCAATTTAATAAGTTAAGTAGATAAATAAATAATAGTTCATAGATAAAATGATTATCAACCCATAAGGTAGAATATTTATTTGCCTTACTTTTTTAATACTAAGAGTTATTAAACCCCCTAATCCACAAGAAAACAAGAGCATATAAAATATTAAAATATCAACTGTTCGATAGAATAATAATTGTACAAAAATTAAAACAATAAAATAATATAGAAAATATTCTGACTTATTAAATTTGTTATTAGCTAAAGCAACATAAACTATCAAATTAAAGCAAAGAATAATCAAATACCAAAAAGCAGAAAATAAACCAAAAAATTCTAAGTTAGATACTTGATAAAAATGATAAGAATATATCGCAACACAAATAATATTTAGTAGTAAAAATAAATATTTAAACATGTTGTTAAGTATATATGAAAAAATAAACCATTGACAAATAAAATTAAATCTGAAAAATATAATGTTAAATGAATTATGTTAAAAAATAATATTATTTCTTTTCTCAAAATATTCACAATTTTGACAATCGCTATAACGATTGCGCAGTTTCGGCCGAACATGTCTATATCTGTAGCTCAATCCACTGCAACTGGTCCATCAAACATATCTTTTAAGCCAAGATCTAATAATGACATCTCTAATGAAGATGGCGAATATTTTAATATTTTTGATAGGGAATTATGGGTTGGTACAGGACAAAATTTAGAAAACTCATATCTCGGACTAATTACATATTCTGATAATCTAATCAATCAGAATAATGTAAACAAGGCATTTTTAGTATTTTTTGCAGAGAGAGAGGAATGGATTTATACAAAATTTGATATTTATCTTGAAGACAGTAGAGACTTTACACAATACGATATTAATAATCAAAACACAAAACCATCTACTCGAAAGCTAACAACATCGTTTGTTAGCGTAGAGGAAGATATAAAATGGGAGAGAAGAAAAACGTACAAATATGAGATTACAAATGTTGTGCGCGAGTATCTATCAAAATATGGTAGTACTAATAAACTAAGTATAATTATTAAAGGTAGTTCTGACTCTCCATTCGCTCGAAAATACCCTGCAACAAAATTAGAAAATGCACCTTATATAGAAATTTTTTCGAATTCAAATGTCTCCTCACCGACACCCACTTTATCACCAACAAATACATCTACACCAAACCCAACAAGATCCCCATCTCCATCTTTTACCAATACTCCCACATCCAGTCCAACATTTACTCCAACAAGCACTAATACTAATACACCCACACCGACAGATACATCAAGTAATATAAATATTAACTTAACCCCAAGCGGTGGCTTTGGACCAGGTAGAAATAATAATCCTGAAGTGGGTATCAGATTAGATATTTTAAATGAACTAAGACGAAGGGCACTACTAGGCGAATATGATAGACCCTGTAGAGAAGATGAACATGATCCTACAAAATGGCATAGCTTAGTAAATCCAATCGCAAAATGTCATTATGATCATTTTCATGGTGATGATCCAACATATGTAAACGATATATTTGGAGAACCTGGTACATGGTTTGGTCGACCCGGTCAAGGTATATCTCATCCATGGCAAACATTTCCAGCAAGAACAATGACTGAAAGTAACGAACAATACATAAGAGAAAAAAGAATGGAAAATGATATAAAACACGAAGGATATGTCTGGATAGTAAGACGTGATCAACCATGCAACAATGGATATTGTGTAACTGACTTTAGGGTACAAATACACAACCTAGAGATGCATGCTTTTGGTGCTGCAACAAGATTTCATTCTGGTTATGGTGAATTTAGAGTATGTCAAGACAAAAATAGACCTGAAACTTGTGGAATAATCCGTACTGGTGGTTGGCTGGACCATGGTAATCTTATAACTCCTCCATCAAATACAGACTGCTGGGAATCAAGGCAAGAAAACATCGGATTAATAAGACTTAATGCAGATAACCAATACTATCCATTTTATGATCCCGACTTGATAGATGAGTTTAGATGTCACAAACCATTAAATGCTACAGAAATAAATCGCGGTCCATCTCTAGTAGGTAATAGAGCGCCATCCGAATGGTGGGCACATGGGGCTAGTGATTTCAGATACCAGTTTTTGGTATACAATCCTATTGGTAATGTTACTGAGACATCACCGGGAAGTGGTGTTCTTAGGATGCATGCATATTGCACACCAGAACAAAATAATTGTCCCTGGACCCAATCTGTATTTACAATTCGCATCGCTTATATATTGCCTGTTAATAGTTATTTTGTTGATGGATATGTCAATGGGAATAGGGTAAACTTACCACTGGGACAGAGGTATATAACAAGATTTGGTGACATTAATCCAAATTGCACTACTGCTAGCCTTGATTGTATACCAATTGAATATAGTAATCTTACATTAAATACAAACCCAAATTTGGGTCTTGCTGGATATAATCATGAATCATGTGATTTCTGTGAAAAAGTTAATCATGATCTGACACCACCAGGTAGACCATCCTGGGTGCAATGGTATTATAAATTATTTAACCTGAATCATTAAAAGATATGTCAAGTTTACAAAATATAAATCCAAGATATTTAATTGGGATAATTATTGGGCTACTTCTTATAATAATTGGAGTTGTTGTATATTTTTTATTTTTTCACAGTGATCATAAAACCGGCAATATGATATACACAGAGACAGGTGTATTAGGTCCCGATACAAATGATCCAAATGTAAAAAAACATATATTTAGCTCAGATTTTGAACAATCTGATGGCCCAAAACCGCCAGCAATGTCAGAAGATAAAATAAACTCTGCTACTTATCGTTAGGAATACTGTAACATCATAATACTAAATATTCAGTTATGAAATGTCCAAAATGCGGAAGTGATCTAAGACAGGTAGAAAAATACGATATCATAATAGATTATTGTCCAAATTGTGGGACTGTGGTCTTAGATAAGGGTGAAATAGAAAAGATTTTACAAGCTTACAGAGATGAAATAAATGGTATCAGAATGAATAATAACGTACCATTCTCTTCATCTCCAACATCTCAAAACCATCACTATTACAATGACGATGACGACGATCATGAATCTTATCGACAAAACTATCAAGGCAATCAACAATACCCCCACAATCATCCACCCCACCAAAAGAAAAAAGACGGATTTTTAGATGATATATTTGATTTCGACATATTTTAAATTATTTATTTTATAAGAGCTTATTATTTCGCATAAATATCCATCTAATTCTGACTGCATTTAATTACATTCAGCAAGGTAAGTATTGTTTTTGTATATTATTTATTTAGATTTTTTCTATTCATATTAGACAATAAAACTAAATAAGAAAACTATATTTTTCTAAATATAAATTTGTATATTCTCATCAATAATCTAATAATATTATTGATGCACCATAAAGAAATAACAGATGTAATAAAAGAATTAGATGTAGACATCAATAGTGGGTTAGATTCACAAGAAATATCAAAAAGACAAAAACTTTATGGTTTAAATGAAATAAATTTAGCGGAAGAAAGTAATCTAAAAATAATTGTTCGCCAATTTTTAAATCCTTTAGTAATCATACTCATTATTGCATCAATAATAGCTTTAATATTTGGTGAATATAAAGATTTTATTTTTATTCTAATTATTTTAGTTATCAATGGAATAATTGGTTCAATCCAAGAAATACAAGCAAAATCAAAAATACATGAACTATTAAAGCTATCAAAGCCACGATCAAAAGTAATCCGCAATGGTCAAATCGTGACAATTCAAAATTCAGAAATAACAGTAGGAGACGTACTTATTTTAAATGAAGGAGATATAGTAGGAGCAGATGCTAGATTGATTGATTCGAATAATCTCACAGTTGACGAATCTATACTTACAGGAGAATCATTACCAATCTCAAAATTTGCAGATAAAATTCTTGAAGAATCAACACCAATTTATGAAAGAGAAAATACAGTATTTGGGTCTACAATTGTCTTAAAGGGAACCGGAAAAGCAATCGTATACGCAATAGGACAAAATACAGAATCAGGAAAAATATATTCAAAATCCAAATCAAAAGAGGGAAAAACTCCACTTATAAAGGCAATAGATAATTTTTCCAAAAAATTAATAATTATTGTTGTATCAATAATGCTATTTATCTTCATAATCGGAATTTCCCAAGGAAGAGATTACGAAGATATATTCTTACTAATTTTAGCTCAATTAGTTTCTGCTATCCCCGAAGGACTTCCAATAGCAATAACCATCGCCTTAGTTGTAGGCTCGTTAATTTTACTTAAAAAGAAAACTTTAATCAGATATCTACCTGCAGTAGAGGCTTTAGGTAGCACAACTTTTATTTGTACAGATAAAACCGGTACTCTTACAGAAAATAGATTAACCGTAGAACATGTAATTACCGACGAAAATAACATAACAAATCTTATCTTTACTTTATGTAATGATTCAACTCTTGAACATGGAGATCCTCTTGATATTGCATTACTCAGATATCTAAGAGACAAAGGTATTGATATCGATGAAATCAGATCGAAATACACACAAAAATGGTTCTTTCCATTTGATACAAAACTTAAATTAATGGCAAGTATTAATGATATTGATGGTCGAAATTATTTATTTATAAAAGGTGCATTTGAGACAATTAGCAATATCACGACAAATAAAAAAGATCTGGAAAAGTATAAGTTTATTCATGATCAAATGACAGAACAGGGACTTAGAGTGATAGCATTTGGCTATAAAGAAATTGATTATATCCCTGAAAATCTACTTGATGAAGAAATTAAACTAATAGGCTTGGTAGGATTTGTTGATCCACCCAAAAAAGATGCTGCTGATGCCATAAAAGACGCTTTAAACTCCGGCGTTAATATAATGATGATTACGGGAGATAACTTAAACACAGCTCTAAAAATAGCATCAGATGTAGGTATACATACAAAAGAAAAATTGTTTTTTGAGGGTAAAGATTTATCTAAATATGATGATACAGAATTATATGAATTATTAAAAAAAACATCAGTTATTGCTCGTGCAATACCAGATGATAAACATAGAATAGTAAGTACACTTCAAAAACATAGTGAAACAGTGGCTGTGATGGGAGATGGGGTCAATGACATACCAGCTATAAAGTCCGCTAATTTGGGAATAGCTGTAGATACCGCGTCAGAAGCAACAAAATCTGTCTCACGAATGATATTAAGAGAAAGAAATATATCCGTAATAGTAGATGCAATCTACATAGGGCGCCAGATATCTCACAATATAAGAAAAGTAATCGGATTTTTACTTTCTACCAATATAGGGGAAATATTTTTTCTAGGTACCGCAATGATATTAAACTTTCCTCAACCTTTATTTCCAACACAGATATTATGGATAAATCTTGTTACTGATGGAATCACCGACAAGACCTTGGTACTAACAAAGGAAGAGAGATGGATCCGATCATTAAGTCCGAAAATTTTTAATACATGGTTCCTTGATAAATCACAGATATTAAAAATAATATCTTTTGCATTATTCATAACGGTAATAAACATTTTGATTCTTCATTATTTAGTCCAATCAATCAGCTACGAACAAACAGTGACAGTAATTTTCTTATGTATGGTAGCAGCACAGTGGGCTTTTGCTATCCAATCCATAAGGGAAAAACCATTTTTTTCTAACCCCTTAGAGAATTTCAAAATAAATCCATACATTTATTTAGCAATAATCTTCATTGGTATCCCTTTACATATAATAGCTTATTTATTCTTTCCAGATGTTTTACATATGACACAAACTGATATAGACTTACTCATTTTTTATCCATTATTAGTATTTGTAATGGCATTTGCCTTTCTAGAAATTTTAAAGGTATTGATGAATATAAAAGAAGAAAAAACTAGGAAATTTCAAAACATTATATAATTCATTAGATGGTGCAGAAGAAGTTTCGATATGAAATACAAAAATACCAAGAAGATTGTATTTCGAACATTATTAGTATTTTTGAAAAATTTCAACAAAATATTGATAAGCGCGTAATTTTTGAAGAGCATTATAGATTAAATAATTATAACTTTTATAAGTTTGCTATCTCTGATAGTTCAAATATAGATATTCTGATGGAAACAGGAACGGGGAAAACTTTTACTTATATAAAAACCATTTTTGAACTCAGAAGAAACTTTGGGTATAAAAAGTTCATTATTCTTGTGCCATCAGTTGCTATACGAGAAGGAGTTAAAACGCAATTTGAAGACACAAAAGATTACTTTAGGAGTTTATATGCAAATGAAACAGAAAAGGAAATTCGAGTTTTTGTTTATGAAGGAGGAAACACTTCAGTAGTAAGACAGTTTATTACAACCTCTAATTTATCTGTATTAATAATGACCCCTAGTTCATTTAGGCATAAAGATAATATTCTAAACCGCCCGTTGGAAGAAGAGATTCATGATCCACAGTTATTTGAAACTAACTCTAATCCACCAAAATCATATCTTGAATGTTTGAAACGATTACATCCCATAGTCATTATAGATGAACCGCATCGTTTTGATGGTGACGCATTTAAAAAATATTTTGAGGGTTTTGACAATTTTTATTTGCGTTTTGGGGCAACATTTCCTAATAAAAAAGATAGTTTACCTTTGTCAAATGTAGCCTATGTTTTAGATAGCATTAGCTCTTTTCGTCAGAGTTTAGTGAAGAAAATTGTAGTTTATACGCAGGATAGTGTAGAAAATAAAGATACTTTAGTTGGTATCGAAGACAAAAAAGCTATTGTAAATACCATTTCAAATGGAGTAGTTATAAGACGCGAACTGGGCATCGGATCTATTTTTAATGGAAAAAGTATCAAAAAGATCAATAAAGACAACATTGTTTTATCAGCTGATACTATAGAAACAATAGATTATTCATTGTCTGACGAATCTATAAGGTCAATGATCAGACAAACCATTAAGATACATTTTGAAAAAGAACAAATCTTATTTGAAAAAGGAATAAAAGCGCTAACTTTATTTTTTATTCCCAATGATATAAGTCTTTATCGCGGCGATAATGCAAGGATTAAAAAATTTTTTGAAGAAGAATATATCTTAAAAAGAGACGAAATTATAAATTCGATTCCAGAAGATAGCGATTATTATAAATACCTAAAAAATGATTTTGACAATGAGGGCAATTTGCAGATCCATAAAGGATATTTTTCTGGTGATAAAGGAAATAAAGACGAAAAAATACAAGCGGGAGTTGATGAGATATTAAATGATAAAAAAAGACTACTTTCATTTGAAAGTCCAACCCGTTTTATTTTTTCTATCTGGGCATTACAAGAAGGTTGGGATAATCCAAATGTCTTTACTATTTGTAAATTGTCTAATCAAGGAAGTGATATATCAAAACTACAGCAGATTGGTCGTGGTCTTAGAATTTGTGTAAATCAAGAATTACAAAGGCAAACATTAAAGACTTTGAACGAAGATCAGGAGCTATTCTGGAAGCTTAATAACCTTGATGTTATTGTCTCAGGTAAAGAACAAGGTTTTGTTGAATCTATACAGAGAGAAATACTCAATAATTCTTTCCTCATTCCCGAAACATTTGGCGAGAATGAACTAAAGAAATTAATAAAAGAAAGAGGGAAATTTGACGATACGACAACCCGTAACTTATTTAAAAAACTAGATGAAAATGAACTAATAATCTTTAAAGGAAATGTAGATGGGATTGACATATATGAAAAATCTCCTGATTATTCTATTAAACTAAAACAGTTAAACTTGCCGATTGAACAAACAAAAGTATTAGAAAATATATTTGCTTCAGATGCTAAAACCTACGCCCAAAAAGCAAGCAAGAAAAAGAATAAAAATAATTTATATATTAAACCCACTCATCTTAAAGAATTTCAGGATTTGTGGAATACGATAAATAAAAATTCGTTTTATATTTTAGATAATTTAAATGAAGAAGAGGAAAAACAACTTATTTATAACATTAGGGCCGAAATAGAAAAACTTAATATAGAAGAGATTTTACTTCAAACCATTCGTACTGATATTAATGTAAGAAAAATTGATCAAGAAAATGCTATCACAAAATCTTTGGTAAATACAATTTCTTATAAAAGTAAAGTCGATTATATTGAATTCGTACATGCTATATCAAATAGCACAAAAACTCCTCTTTCTTTCGTGGTTAAAATATTTAACACTTTAAGTATAAATTTTAGAGAGAAAATACTTTGCAACAATCCCGAACGAGCACAAAACGAGATTAGTGAAATAATAAAAAAACATCTAATAGCAATAATAAAAACAAATATAAAATATGATGGTATCGATGGTGTAGGACTACCCAATATATTTAAGAAAGATAAAGACAGAGCCTATTTAGAACCAGGGACTACAGGAAAATATCAAAAGGATATTGAAAAAGATTTTTCTCTAAAAACCAAATGGATCTTCGAAGATATAATTGAATACGATAGTGATTTTGAATTGGATATTGTAGAAGGGGATCCTGATATTGAGAGCATAGAAATTTTTGCAAAACTACCACGATTAAAAATTAAAACTCCACTAGGTGAATATAGCCCTGATTTTTGTTATGTCATAAAAAACAAAGATGGACATAAATTGTATCTTATTGTTGAGGCTAAAGGTTATAACACATACACAGAAATACCTACAAGTGAAAAAGACAAAATTGATTTTGCAAAGAAATATTTTGAAGAGCTAACTAAGAAATATAATAATGACAATGTTAAAATTATATTTAAAGAACGAATAAATAGAACAGAATTAATTGATTTAATAAAACAAGTCTGATTATGGATAAAACAATACAAGAATTTATTAATGCAGGATTCACAGTATTAAGCTCAGATAATGATAAAGAAGAAAATAAGCTTATCAAGTTTTTGAAAGAACATTATCCAAATATTATTAAAGATAACGAAATCAATGTACAAGAACTAAAAACAGCAGTAGGCTTGCCTGTCGATGAAAAAGTAAATGGATATGGGTTAAATTTTGTTGGCAGGAATGTAGCGAGAGCAAGGTATGCACAAAAGACAAATAAAGAATTAAAAGTAAATACAGAAATGAGTAAAAATTTTGACACAACTCAAAATCTTGTATTAAAAGGGGATAATCTAGATTGTCTGAAAATACTCAAAAATTATTACAGTGGAAAGATAAAATGCATATACATAGATCCGCCATACAATACTGGCAATGACGACTTTGTTTATCCTGATAAATTTGATAAAGAAGAATCTGAAGTGTTGGGACTTGCTAATCTAAGCGATGATGATTTTGCAAGGATGGTGTTTACTTTTAAGACGAAGAAAAGCCATAGCGGCTGGCTTGCATTTATGTATCCACGACTTTTATTAGCACGAGATTTACTCAGCGATGATGGAGTGATTTTTATTAGTATTGATGATAATGAGCAAGCAAACTTGAAATTACTTTGTGATGAGATTTTTGGGGAAGAAAATTTTGTGGCGAAATTAGTATGGGAAAATAAATAAGGTGGAGGTAGCTCTGATAGTAAACACTTTAGGATTAAGCATGAATATCTTTTAGTTTATGCAAAGAATAAAGAAAAATTTGAAATTTCTGGTTTGAGTGTTGAGGATGTAGAAAGGTATAAATTAAGCGATGAATATGAAAAGGAAAGAGGAAAATATCAACTTATTAAATTGGATAGTGCTAGTTTGGGTTATGTTGAATCTCTAGATTATCCAATTGAAGCACCGGATGGAACTAAAATTATTCCTAATAAAAATAATGAAAAAATTTCTCGTTGGAGATGGAGTAAAGAAAAATTAGAATGGGGAATAAAAAATGGTTTTGTAGTAATAAAAAAAGACAAAAATAATAATTGGGCGGTATATACAAAACAATACTTAAATTGTGATAGTGATGGCAATATTAAACCAAGATCAATCAAACCTTTGGGGGTAATTTCTAAATATTCTACGACGCAATCAAATAAGTATATAGACGAATTATTTGGGTATCCTGTTTTTAACTATTCTAAACCTAAAGAATATATTAAATTTCTTGTTGAAATTTCGACTTCCTCTTCTGACCTCGTCCTTGACTTTTTCGCAGGCAGTGGCACAACAGGTGAAGCAGTGATGAGATTAAATGCCGAAGATGAGTGCAATAGAAAATTTATACTTGTACAAATAGATGAGCCAATAAAAGAAGATAAACCAGCTTATCAGTTTTGTATAGAAAACAATCTACCGCCAGTTATCTCAAGCATCACTATTGAAAGATTAAAAAGGGCGGGAGAAAAGATTAAAAAAGAAATTGAAGAAGAGAATAACAAAGAAGGCTTTTTTGATGAAAATAAAAAGAAAACACCTGATATTGGTTTCAAGGTATTTGATACCGTAGACGCTCCAAGATTAGAATTAGCAGAAGACGGAAAAATAAAGTATCCCGAAATCAATCTTGATCCTTTAAGTCGTATCTACAACATGATTTTCACTGTAGGATTAGACGAACCAACACAAACACCCGAAGAAGTTGTAAAAGATTGCGTTTACAAAGTTGGGGATAATTACTATATAACCAATAGTGATAAGGTAAGTAAAGAACAATTTGCTGAATGTATTAAAAGAGGTAAAGTGTTTATAGACGGTTGGACAGCAAGCTTAAATGCCACATTACAAAATTACAAGGAAGATATAAAGATTGTTTTCTGAAACATACAAGTCTTGGTCGGGGAGAGAGGACTTGAACCTCCGACCTCTTGGTCCCAAACCAAGCGTTCTAGCCAACTGAACTACTCCCCGTACGTATCTAATGATACCATATCAATACCAAATCTAAAAAATTTATGAGGCATCTTTATAGTTTATTTGATATATTATACAAATGAACAACTTTACATTTTCTAGAGAATTAGAGCTAAGTGTTGTTATACATAGATTTAAAAAACTTCTTAAAATTTACGAAGAGATATCAGAAGATATTTCCACTACTAGATTTTATCCTGCAATCATTTATAACGAAGACTTTTGGAGAAGCCCATTCGAAAAACAAAAAGTTATTTTGATACAAAACATGAATAACTGGCTAGGTACGGATCCGTCAAGATTTAGCAATTTTTATATTGATGATATGTATATTGATGTATTGTATTCATTAAAACTCTCAATGTTTTCATATTCGAAGATATCATTTGATGCTTTATTAAATGTACTAACAATTAAAACAAAATTTTCAATTACCGAATTTACAGATTTGAGCGAACCGGATAATGCTAAGACATTTATAAACAATTTAATAAGCAGAGTCCAAAAAAAAGATGAAGATACAAACTATCACAGCGATATATTTTATAAAATCTTATCCGAAAAAATATACAACATAAATAAATCAAACATAAATATTCTTTTGGTATTTAAAGCTTGGAACACAACAGGCCTTTTTAAAATTTTGGAAAATATCAAAAATATAAGTACAGAAATTGGATCAAAAACATTGCAAATAGATATAGTTTTATTCAAGTTCAAATTTTACTCAACAAAAAAAGAAGTAATCTCAAATATAAAATCTTATGAATCAAATAACGTAAAAATCAACCTAGAAACTGTTTATATTCTAGACTACAGTGTTAATACAACACGCAGATATGATTTGATCTATTATGAATATTTATTTGGATTTCTGCCCAGTGATGTAGTATTAAAGTATTCAAATATTTATTATTCTAAAAAGACGCGATTATCTTATCTCAAGAAAACACCATTATCAGAGTCACTAAAAGAGATAGCAAAAATACAAAATCCTTTAAATCCAAAAGTAGAGAAGGATAAATTTAAATACATTGCAAAAGAATCAATTTGGACACCATATCAAAATAAAATAATATCAGAACTTATTGATACTCTTACACCAGTAGAAGGAGATATTTATCAGGTATCAACGACGTTGCTGGCTATTTTTATAAAAACAATAGAGTGTTTAGAAAAAAACGGGATATTCATCATCTCTGATTATATAGGTATCCCTAATTCATACATAGATAACTTAAATATCGTAGATGATGTGGGTTATCAGGTATCTGTCGTAGATATACAAGCAATAAACGAAATAGTAAAAAAGAATGATGAATATACAAAATATGAGTCACTAGAACTAACAGAACAAAAATTCATCTCTTATCATATTTTCTCTGGAAACAAAAAAAATAATGTGATAATTTTTGGCGATCTATATCAATACATTTCCAACGACATTCTATTTAGCAAACATTTTTTCAACATTAAAAACTTCCAATTTTATGATGAATTAAAAAAAGAGTTATCAAAAATAAAAAATATGCAAAAAATAGCACTAAAAGGATGGCCAATAATATCTAAATTCATCTATGAAAGTATTCTAATTAAAAAATATAGAGAAATATTAGAAAAATTGTCTAAAAAATATCATATTTTTAAAGATGTAAAAGTTGATATAGATAGAATTAGTCGATTAAAGGACATTATATCTTTTAATCTGTATACAAAATTCAAGGAGACATTAAAAGACAAAAAAAATCAAGTCATAACTATGCCAAGCAACGAAAATATATCTAAAGAATGGGATAATTTATTGAAGGAATATTACTTTAATCCAGATAAAATTTATAAATTACTAAAAAAACATGCAAAAATAATAAATACATACTCAAGTAAACCTAAGAAGGTAATAATTAAAAAACTATAAAAGCACTGAAATAAGACAAATACCTAGACATAAATACTACTTCCAAAATTCTATAATTTATTACAACATAACACTAATAATAATTCATAATGCAAAATCATAACTTTTGTTAATTTTTGGCACATAAAATATAACCATCAAAAAGGTAATTAAAAACAATATATTTATAAATAAATAAAAAACTAGCGTTATTAAGAAATAGAAATTTGGTTTTATTTTGATATTTTCCTGATAGGTATCTAAAATTTTATCTTTAGAATAAGCATCTTTTAATTCTATACTTACAGATTCAAATCTTTCTTGGTATATGATTTCTTGTATGTTTATCATTCTTTTTACAGATTGAAAAGGAAACATGGAAACATTGCCAAATTCGAATGTTCTATCTCCAAGCCTGATATGTAGATTTAAATTTTTATAAATTTTTCCTGAAAGATTTTTTATACTCACGATAAAATGATTTTTACTTATTTTATCTTCAGTAATCTGATATTCAAAAGATTTATCATTTTTATTATTTATCTCTCCAATAGGTAAAATACGTATTTTATCCGCAATCAAAAAGAAATTACGTACATTATTTTCCCATACCCTAAAATCACCAAATTTAATATGAGTATATGTTAATCTATCAATATAATAACTCCCCTCAGATGTAAAATACCATACGGGATTTACGCTCACCCATCGATCTTGTACCCAAACTTCACTCCAAATATACGGTATTACTTTTATCTCTTCTTCACGAAATGGTGTTATTGGATAAACAAAACCATAGCTACCTCGAGTTGTATACCCTAATTTTTCCATCTCATCGCGAAATATAAAATTTAATATAAAAGGATTTACCTTATTTTCTTCATATTGCTCTCGAAAAGTTTTTGAAAGAATATCTGTATTAGCAGTGATATTGATATCTATCAGCTCTAATGAATTGTAAAGTTTTTCCAGTACTTTTTCGATATCTACAAGATCATTTTTTGCTAAAATTTCTTGATTATTGCGCGTTCTGATAGGATCTACTTTTTCAAAAACCATGTCATAAGCCGATGACGTTAAAATATATCCTTCTATCTCTTCATTTTGCATTAAAGTTATATTTTCATAATCATCTATTTTATTATTTTCAAATACTGGAAATTTTGTATAAATTACACTTTGATAAGAATTTTCTACTGGTAAAGAAAATTTTAAATCTGATAATTCACTTTTATAATAAAAAGAATAATTTTGCCGATCTCCAAATAAAGCAACAATATTTTTAGTATTTACAATCTCTTTTGTAATTTTTATTTTTGTATATTCGTTCTCCGTGTTAACCAAATAACTTTTTGTAAAAAAATGTGCGAGTTTTCCAAACTTAAGAGGAACACTGATATTTATTTCAAAATTATCAAAAGAATTATTTAAATCAAAATTCGGTATAATCAGTGCATATTGTGATCCATGCTCATAAAAAGCTGACCCAATATTCATACTTATACTCCAATCAAATCCAGCATTTAATCCAATTAGTCCATGTGTAAACTCAATAGCAATTTCATAATTATTATTTTCATTTTTTATTAAATCTATTATTTTTACTACTACATCCTTTGATTCCACACTGATGTTTTTTGGTTCAAAAGGCACCTCAAGACGAAATAATCGAATCAATGCATTTTCCTTCAAATTAATTGTTTTAACATCTATACGTAGTTCTACATTTTTATCATCTTTGACGTTGTAGTATGCAACCGCTTCGTGGGAATATTCATTATTTGCAATCACTGTATTAAATCTAGCTACACAAAAAAGACAAAAAAATATAAACAAAAATAAAAAAATGTATTTTTTCACCCTCATTATATAGTAAAAATTAATAATGAAATCAATAAAAGTAAGGTATATAGCTGCAAAAACAAGTCTATATTTAATTTTTTATGTATAAACGCAAAAAATAAAATATAAGAAAATACAAAAAGAACAAACTCTATTATGGTATTTAGTATTAAATTTTTTGTAAAAAGGTTGATAAAAACAAATATTAAAAAAATTACTGTCACAGCAGACAAAAAAATATTTATATAATCCAGTCTATTTTCTCTATATAATCTTATCAAAAAATAAATAAAAGTTATACAATATGCAATAAAAAAATAAAAATCCAGACTAGAATAATTCTTATTTACAAATGAACTAAGACCTAAAAATATCATGTATAGACTCCAGAATTTATAAATTACCTCAATGCTATGCATCGGATGAAATGTCATATCTCCAAAATGTAGACTTTTTTCTCTTTGATTAATTAAAAAATATAAATAAGAAGAATATATAAGAGAATTTAATATAATAAAAAGCAGATTAATAAAATAGATTTCGATACTAAGAATAAAAAAACTTATTCCTAAAAATGCAAATATAGTATAAACCACATGTTCAACCAAAAATTTTCTATGTTTAAATATATTGTAATATTTTAAAAATCTAGAAGTAAAATAAAACTCAACCATATTGATTAAAACTATCAATGAAACTAATAAATAATTGTGAGTAAACCTAAAAATTTCCAAAATATAAAACAGTAAAAAAGATTGTATAAATCCATAAAAAACTGATCTTGCAAACTTTTTATTTGTAAAAATTTTAAAACTCATATTTCTAATTATTCTATTGTATTAAAAAATATAATAGAAAAAATAGTAGGTGGTATGGAAAAGTGGATAATTTTAATTTTTATAGTTTATAACTTAGTCAATTGATGTTAAATTTTTGTGGAAAAGTATTTGGTGTTAGATTAATTACTTTTCAAGTTTTATTTATTTATAAATATTTAAAGTGTGTAAAAAAAAACGAATTTAATTATGCATACTGATATAAAAACTCACATTAATTTTATTTATCCTAAAAAGAATATCTCTAAATTTATTTTTATATGGGGACTAATATATATGGAAAACTGATAGTATATTTAATAATTTTTCGACATATACGTTTATTTGTGAAATATTATTGATAAATGTGTGATTAATGTATAATCATGATATGAAACTAGAAGTAAATAAATCAATATTACAAAAGTCTCTATCTACAGTCATAAAAGCAGTCAGTTCGAAACCCACACTGGATGTACTTCGTAATCTGGCTATCGAAGCAAAAGATGGAGTTTTAAAGATATATGCTACCGATCTAGAGATTGCAATAACAACGTATATTGGTGCAGATATAGAAGAGAAAGGTAAGTTGACTGTAAATGCAAAGATGTTCACAGAATTTGTGTCATTTTTACCAGATGAAAATGTTAAACTATATAAAGATGGAAATGAACTTGTAGTTTCTTGTGGAAAAGTTAAATCCAAATTCCCTATTATTGATTTTGATGAATTTCCTATTATTTCACAATTAGATGCAAACAGCATTTTACTTTATGAATTTGACGTTAACCAATTTTCTGAAGGATTATCAAAAACTTTATTTGCACTTGATAGGACAGGTATTTCTCAACCAGTTTTTTCAGGAGTATTTTTTGAGTATGACAATGAACGTATAAATCTTGTTTCATCTGACAGATTTAGATTGTCTAAATATTCATTTGTACCCAATTCCATAAGTGCTAAAGACAATTTTAATCCGATTATACATTTTTCCACATTAGAAAATGTCTATAGAATAATGCAAGACAATGATGATGTGAATAATATTCAAGTTTATTTAACTGAAAATAGACAATTAATTTTTAAAATTGGTAAAAATGAAGTAAGTTCTGGAGTAATAGATGGAGAATTTCCAAATTATAAGAGTTTGATACCCGATCAAGTCATAAATACGTATAAAATTAATGTAGACGAATTAAGAAATGCAGTAAAAATATCAAATGTTTTTGGAAGACAGGAGGATACTGTACGGTTGAATTTTTATACAGAAGTAGGTAGTAACAAAATCAAAATTAGTGCAAGGGTTCCTGATACAGGTGAATATGAAATGGAACTTGAAATTGAAAAGTTAGAGGATAATGAAAACCTAGATATATATTTCAAACCAAAGGGAATTATTGAAATCCTAGACCATATAAATACTGAAAATGTAATAATCGATGTAGTAAAACATCCAAGATTAGGTTCAGAATTGTTCATATTTAAAGAAGAAGAAAACGAAAATTTCCAGCATCTAATTACACCACTGGCAAATAATTAGAGTATTTATATATGTTTATGTTTAATTATGCTACAATATAGTCATGATAAGGGAAGATACGCGTAAAGTTTTGATTTTTGTAAATTTTTCTCTGCTTATTTCTATTCTAGTTGTTATATTTTTTATACTATACATTATAAATTCACCCTCATCCCAACATACGAATGCGGTAACAAAAAATATATATGTTGTACCATCTTTTCCTATTGATAAAATAAATAGAATTTTAGAAAAGACTAAACTTACAAATGAAAATCTTTCAACTATTATAACTACAGGTATAGAGATTGATGACCAAACAAGGCAAAATTTTTATTCATTGTTAAAGTATAACTCTTCTTTAGGATATCTAATGTTATCGGGAATTAAAGATAATTCTCCAATAAGATTTGATCCTATTGATGAGTCAAGAGCAAAGCAAATTATATCACCTGGACATGAAGACAGTCTCATAAGATTAAAACTTTTATTTGATTATTTTGCAAAACAAACAGAATCAAAAGTAAGAGGCAAAGATATCTATTTACCTCACATTGGCATAACTTTAAATTCGGGAGAATCTATAGAAATTATAAGTAATTATGGTGCTCCACCTCAAACTATAAATTTAGATGAAGATATAACTATTGAGATAAACAAGATTCTTTATAAGGATGGTTACATCTACTTTACACCCTCAAATACATATTCACGAGATTCATATAGATCTAGTGTAAATGATATATTTATAAAGTTAAGCTTAGATAAGGCAATTGATAAACTTAGTAATGCAAAAAAAGCTAGTACGGTTATGGCGGACGTTACCTACTATTGGGTTAAGATGAAAAATATACAAGCAGGTGAATATTTTTCTAGATTGAATCATAGTTATGTGCAAGATAGAGTTTATTTATATAAAATTTTGGGTTTGGATGACGATAAATACGATAAATATGTTTATGGTGGAGCTTTGGTTGGGGGTGTAGATTCATATGTAAGGGCAGGGGGAGTCTGTTTTTATGCGACTCTTTGGAGTACAAATTTGATCATGGGACTAGATGCTTTTAATATAGATTATAAAATTGAACATCTTGAAAAGCATAATAGAGTGTGGATTAGATATATGCCCAAAACTGTTTGGCCATATATAGACGATTCGTGGGATTATTATGATGTATCTGTATTTTATAATCCGAGCATAGGAGGATTCGGATTAACACTAAAGATGCCCGAGACTATAGGAGCTAATATTAAATCTAAAATTCTATACGCAAATGAGCAAACTGGTAGGCTTATAATTAATATGGAGTTTGTTCCTTTGTATAAATAAAAGTTATTGGACTAAATCCTGATAAAAATAATATTTAGATTTTAGACAGTTTGAAATTTAAGTTTATAATCTGACTACATTGCTTTACATATAAATTATTGAATCTATTTTTTTTAATAATATGTTTTTAAAATAAACAGATTATTAAAATAAATTTTTATTAGGTAGATAAATACTTCTGTTTGAAAGTGATCTAATTATTATAATATATTCTTTATTTTTTTTGACGTTTAAATTGAAAATATATATTTTTCGATTTTATTAAAAATAATAATGTTTGAATTCGAAATAAATAGTGTAATAAATTCTATTATTAGATTGTATGTATATTTTTCCATAACGTAGCAGGTCTTTGTTTTAGAGGCATTAGATTATTATAAATGGTTACTTATATAAAAGAATAATACTTTAATTGTTGTATGTTTGTCCTGCGAAACTTCTTATTTCATCAACTGTTAACGCTCTATCATAAACTTTAAATTCATCCAAGTATCCATTGTAATAAGTATTATTATATGGATTATATCCTATATGATAAGTCTTATTTGCTAGATTAATTACATCAGATCCTATATTCACAGATTTATTTTCTTGACCATTAACATATATTTTTAATGCTCCCGTAGGCTTATCATATACAAAGGCAACATGAGTATAACTATTTAATGGTAAAGTATAATCAGCTGTAACGGATTGAGTAGTTGAATCTCTGTCTTTTTTATATTCAAAGCTTATCCTGTCATCATATCCATGTACTGCTACTCTAAATCCACCAAATCGATTTATGAAGTTTCCCCATATAGTCTTGCCACTACCTCGATCTATACGAATTGGTTGTAAATAAAACATTATCGTAAAACTATTTGCGAAGATTTGATCATTATTTGTAAGATCTGTTGTTAAATATTGTTGTTTTGTTGCATCGAGGCGTAATCTTTTGTATCTTTCTTGGACAACAGGACTATTAACAGATTTGAATTTGATATTCAAACTACCTGAATTGTCATTTTCACGTGTGATTGCTGTATCGAATGGTAAATATATTGCAGGATTAGAATTATCAATTATAATTCTTTCTGTTGGTGTCGGTCTTGTAGTCGAAGTGATTGGAGCACTAGGGATCGGTTCTAAAGATGGTGAAGGAGTATTATTAGAAATTGTAGGAGTTGGAGAGAGTGTTGGAACTGGAGTAGAGGTTGCTGTTGGTCTTGTAGTAGAAGTAGGATTGGGATTAGGATTAGATGATGTGTTAAATTCGAACGCACCTATATCTGGTAAGTTAATTATTCTTTTTCCTTCTAGATCTACTTCTATATTGTGTCTAATGCCTTTATCAATTAGTGGAGAGTTACTCTTAAGTCGATAATTATCATTATCTGGGTCTACAAATAATGGATCATCTAAAATTGCATTTTGATCAACATCTCGAATACTACTGGATCTCAGCCTAGAAAAGTCCTCTTGGAAATAAGCATTGCTTGAAAAGTTTTGTATAGGCTGTGTATGTCCTGAAAATCCTGATTTGTTTAAGGCAAAGATATTATTATAGTATCGATTTGATATTTCAGAGCCCATATAGAACTGTATTGATTTTTCATTTTTTACGATCGTGTTATTAAAAATCTCGTTATTTTTACTATTTGCGTGACCAATATGCAGCCCTGCACGAGTATTCTTATAAACCAAATTATAGTAGAACTTATTATTATCACTATATGATGATGATATGAAAAATCCTTTGCTATTTTCATAGGAAATATTGTTATAGAAAACATTATTATCTGTCCTACCGTATTTAGGTTTTTCTGCAGTTGGTTGTCCACCCCATATATGTAGACCACTATTTCTGTGTTTGAATACTACATTTCCAGCTATAACGTTATTAGATGAACTTTGTAGGGGTATACCATCACCTTCACCGAAATAATTAGTGTTATTATTTGAGTATACGGTATTGTTTAATACAAATGTATCTTGTGTATATCTTATATATATTCCGTCCCCATTGTTAAATATTATGTTATTTTTGATGACATTTCCTCGCATTGGTATTCCTGATGTATATCCTTCAGATAGAATACCTGGCATTACGTTGTTATAAACTTTATTTGACTCGATTAGGTTATATCCTAGATTAGAAAATCTTTCTTCTCTTACTAGCATTCTAATACCTTCTTGGCCATTATCTCTAATCTCTGAATTTCTAATAGTATTTGATCTTGTATGTTGTAAATATATCCCACTAAACCTTGATTCAGATGAAACTATATTTTCTATTGTTATTTGTGAATCTACTCGATTTGGGTCATCATTAGTAATTAAAATATTATGTTGATTTGCACCACGAAAATGAATATTCCTGATAATAATATGAGAATTATTTTTGATTGTTAGTAAATTATTTATAGTTGATATCTCTAATTTGTATTCACTGATAGGCCTTGATAAATACACATAAAGATGACCATCGGTATTTGCTACTCTACTATAATAATCCTTGTAATAATCTCCATCGTTTGTTAATGAATTAATATTTTTTTTCTCAGTTCCTTTTTTATCGTTTACTATTATGTTACCAGCAAAAGTCTTGATTCGATAAACATTCGCTCTTTGAGTTGATGGTTGCCATTCAGATGCATTAGTTAATCTAGTACCGTTGATAATAGGAATGTTTCCACTACCATAAGTATCTATCACAATTTTGTCTCTATTTGTACCTGAACCATTAATTTTTAATTCTTCGTTAAAAAACGAGCCACGCTTTAGTAAAACACGATCACCAGGCTTTAAGGTGATTCTTTCTAGATTTTTCAAAGTTTTCCAAGGTCTACTTTCTGAATCTCCTGAATTAGTATCATTACCATTTTGTGAGTCTATGTAATAAGTATTGAAGTTAGCGCTAGTAAAATTAAACAGATTTCCTCCAAATACAATTAATAACACACTTGATATTCCGAGAATAATGAGAATAACTAATATAAGGACTGTAATTTTCTTATTGTTAAGCATATTATATTATTTATAGTTTTCAAAAATATATGTCAAGGATTGGATGTCTCTAAATATACGGAATATATTCTTGGTAGTTGCATTACAGACGGATATAACGGTGTAGTATACAAATTGAATCTTCTTGTGCTTTTACTAGATAGATAGTCTGGGTGATCGTCATAAATCAGGACATTCTCGCCACTATTTTGACCATTTGTGTTGTAAGCTATCCAATAAGTCTTATTTGGTTCCAATATTATGTTTTGAGCTGATAAATCAGCCGTCTGCCATAATTGGTTTGGATTTAGCATCAGGCCTGCAGTTTTGTATATTATATTTTTTGGACGACTATTATAATTTCCATATATTATTACTTGATAGACACGATTATTTTGTAGTCTACTTATATTTTTTACTGCTATATTTATTTTATTTATTCTTTTTCTCGTACTTCCATTTGTTATCTTGATAAATGTTAATCTTCCAGAATTTCCACTGTCTATTTTTTGTCCTTCAATATTGTATCCAAGAATATTGGTATCAGGATTTGGAGTTGATGTAGGTGTTGGTGTCTGAGATGCAGTAGGTTGTGGAGTGTTTGTTATGGTTGGACTTGGTAATGGAGTAGTAGCTGTTGGAGATGGAATAGGTGTACTTGTGTGGGTAGGAGTATTTGTCGGAATTGGTGTATTAGTAGGTGTTGGTGCGTTAGTAAAAGTAGGTGTTATAGTCATGCTGACTGTTGGAGATGTAGATGGATTTGGATTAGATAAATATTGTGGTGGTATGGGAAATGGTAGAGGCATTCTGAGGCCCATGTCCTGTTCTACAAATAAGTAAAAATCATTGAATCTTGTCTTTGGCACGACAAAGTCATTATAATTCACATTCGAAAACACATTTTGGGGTTGAGTATAAGATGGGGCTGTATTTTCATCATATTCTAGTTCCAAATGTACATTTATTACATCAGTATCCAGGAAAAATTTAACTACATTCTCTCCTCTTATAAGATGATTTTTATTTATTAAAATACCAGTTGAATGAGGTAAATAAATATCGGCGATTACGGGCATGGTCGGACCATTTATGTTGTCGTTTGGGTTTGGAAAATTGTATCTATTGTTGTTTATTTCTATGTAATGATTTGGATTCCAAACGTATGTTGAGTATCTAAGTGGATTTATAGTAAACATCAATCTTGCCTGACGAGGTGAACCGATGTCATCCGGAATTATTATTTTTGATGTTCGATTACCCTCCTGTATGGGATAATTTGGGTGCCCCGTTGCTATCTGGGGTATATTTCCAGTTTCACCACCGTCAATATAGTTGTGTACTCTAATATTTTGTCGTGGACCCGTAAATCCAAAGTTATCCCAATCCAGAAGAGCCATAGTAGGCCTTATTTTTGGACTAACAAATTCAAAATCTTTTCCTGTAGTATATGAGAATATTTCTGATATAACATGATGTTTGGTAATGTTACGAAGATATTCTGGTGTTGTTGCAGATGCAACTTTTATCCCATTTATAAATAACACTATTTCCTGTGGTGAAAATTCTATTACCCACTGTCGTCTTACATGTGGATATGTTTGTAAAGTAGCATCTGGCAGTGGTGTAGGGCTATATTTGTTTGTTTTTACCCAATTTCTTTTATTAATATCGCACCATTTCAGATCGACCTTTGTATCAGACCAGCCTTGACATGTATAATTTAAATTTAACTTATATGGATTTCTATTATAATCCCATGCATGAAATGATATTTCGTTAGCAAATTGAGATATTCTAAACATTCTACCTGGATCATTTCTGTCACTTTGAAAGAAATCATTATGACCGACTAAGTCAACGGGTATTCCATTCTTTCTTGCATCCACTGGTACAAGATCTATATACCAAATATCACGATTTCTAGGAGATCCGGCACTATCCATAGTTATTACAGCAGGATTTGACAACGTTGCACCCGTAGTATCAAATATCGCCCTAGCACGAGAGGCCGACGCAGATCTGTCACAATAAGGCAGATTACTTGTAGTGTCAACATAAGAAGATCTTGCCCGCACCTTATTGTGAACATGCATTCTATTTACAAAATAACCATTTTCTCCGGGATCAGAACATCCTCTATATGCAGTATTCCACTTTGTTTCATCAGGATTACCATTTGATATATTAAAATCATCGAAAAACGCAGTCATTCGCGATTTTAAGAAATCAATTCTTGCAGAAGTTGGGGTTGCAATAAGATAAACGCCTGGAGAATAATTACCATCGGATACAGCAAATTCGCCTTGATAGGTGATCCCATTGTGAGTTACGCTGTTTTGGATACGACCTGTGACGCTATGTACAGAAAACACATATTCCACACCATTTTCTAATGGTTCTACATGTACTTGATTATAAATAGTTTGTATTTGATTTGTAAAAAATCCATCAGATCTTTTACCCCATCGGACAACATATCCAACTATGTTGTAGGATGATGCATTTTGAACATAATCCCATTGTAATGTAACCATTCTATCATCCGGAAATGCTTTGACATTTGTTGGTGCAGGAAGAGATCCTATTTCTGCGGCACTAGTAAAATTTATGCTGTATATATTTGATATAATTAATCCACCAACAGCAGAAATTATAAGGATAATCACTAATACTATTGAGGAGAGTTTATAAGACTTAGATAAATTAAAAAGATTAGAAAACTTATTTTTGACTATACCTTGAGAAATAATTATTACTATAATACTAACGATAACTAAAATAGATATAAATACTATATTGGATGCAAAAAAGTCTGTTATTTGTTCAAATGGAGTTTTATTAAATATATTTGAATCAATTTTATATTCTATATAATCAGAATTAATATCTATATTTATTATTTTTTCTTTATTATCTTGCAATATAGCAAATTCATTATTGCCCTTTTTGACATTATTTATAAATATAAATCCATCTTCATTTGTTTTGTATATTTCATCCTTATATTTTATATTTAAACTTGGGACAGGGTTTGATTTTTCATCGAAGAATTGTAATGTTACTTCATTGAAATCGTAACCTTTTTGTATAAATTCTAAATTTGAAGCTGCAGAAATAACCGAAAACATATTAGGATTTATAACGTAAAATAAGGCTATTAAAGCTAGAAATAATAGAGTTATATATTTATTTTTGTACATATATTTATTATTTTTACAATATTTGATAGATTATACAATATATATTCGAATAATGTTTGTACAAAATAAAAAAATACAAGATATTTTAAATTATTATCGCGAAATAAGCTATTTACAGAAAATTAATTCAGTATTGGATTATGATCTCAATGTTAGTATGCCACCGAAAGGCTCTGAAAGTCGTGCATCACATGCTGCTTATATAGAGGAGTTAATTGTGAATAAGTGGAAAAATCCTAAATTTAAGGAGATGATAGAAGATGTTCAGACTTTAGAATTAAATGAATTTGAAAAAGCGATAGTACGTAACATAGAAAGACAAGGAAAAATGTACTGGCGTGTACCAGAACAGATAATTATTAATCTAAAAAAAGAAACATCTATAGCCTTTGTTAAATGGTCGGAGGCAAAAAGTAAATCTGATTTTAGTATTTTTTCGGACAGTTTGGAGAGGATAATTAATCTTTTAATAGAAATTGCTGATCATATAGGATATAAAGCGAATAGGTATGACGCATTGTTAGATCAGTATGAACCAGATCTTAATTTTGAAATGTTTAATAATATTGCTCAGAAGCTACGTACATTTTTATCTGATTTTGTGAGTGAAATTGTGAATTCAAAAAATTATTCAGATGTGAATTCTGGATTTGATACAGAGGTATATTATGATTTTCAAGATCAAAAGAGGTTATCAGAATTTGTTGCATATAAGTTAGGATATGATTTTGAGTCGGGTAGGCTTGATGTATCAGCTCATCCTTTTACATCCAACTTACATAGAACAGATGTAAGAATTACCACAAGATATGATCTCAGAGATTTCAGAGAAAGTCTTACCTCAACTATTCATGAAGTAGGGCATGCTCTGTATGAACAGGGTATCAATCCAGAATTTGATGATACGCCATTAGAAGGCGGTGTTTCTCTGGGCATCCATGAATCACAATCTAGATTTTATGAGAATCAAATTGGAAGAAGTAAATTTTTTATCAAATACATCAGATATTTATTGAACCTATTATTTAATAATGTAAGAAATCAAAGTGATGAGCAACTCTACAGATTTTTTAATCAAGTAAGACCATCTTTTATACGTACAGAAGCTGATGAAGTAACTTATAACTTGCATATAATACTTAGATTTGAAATTGAGGAATTATTGATTAATAAAAAAATAAAAGTAAAAGATCTACCAGAGATATGGAATGATAAAATGCATGGGTTATTAGGTATCAGGCCAAAAAACGATCGGGAAGGAGTTTTACAGGATGTTCACTGGTCTTATGGATATATAGGATATTTTCCTACATATTCTCTTGGTAATCTGTATTCAGCACAGATAGCAAATAAAATGAAAAAAGAACTAGATATTGAATATTTGATTTCCAGAGGAGAATTTATCGAGATTCTGAATTGGTTGCGTAAAAATATACACATTCATGGATCTTTATATTATCCAAATGAACTTATTGATAGAGTAACTGGCGAGGATCTGAATCCCGATTACTTTATAAAATATATCCAAGAAAAATATTCAGATATATATCAAATTTAATAGCTTATAGATATTCAAAATGTTTGAATATTTGGATATTAAAGTATCAAGGTTATAGTTCTAAAAAAACGCATGGGCTAATCTATGCGTTTATCGGAATGTTAATTTTACTAACAGGATTTAGTCTGTTAGCATATTAATATTTGACTTCTATAAGTTATAAATTTTTGTATAATCTTAAAAATGGAAATTAAAAAATTAATTCTACCTGGTGCTTTTGTTTATTATCCACGTAAATTTGAAGATAGTAGGGGGTATTTTCTTGAGAGTTTCAATGAAAAAAGATTCGAAGAAATTTTAGGTTACAGATTATCATTTGTGCAGGATAATCATTCTTTTTCTTATAAAAATGTTTTGAGGGGATTACATTTTCAAAAGCCACCTTATGCTCAAGATAAATTAGTTCGAGTAATATGTGGAAAAGTCCTTGATGTTATTGTAGATATTCGACAGGGCTCTCCTACTTATGGGAGATTTGAATGTATAGAATTAAGTGATGGGAATGGAGCTGTTCTTTTTGTACCAAAAGGATTTGCTCATGGTTTTGTAACTTTAAGTGACAGTGTTCATTTTTTATATAAAGTTTCTGATTATTACCATCCAGAGAGCGATTGTGGTATCAGGTGGGATGACCCAGATCTAGGCATCCCATGGCCAGTTGATAATCCTATATTGTCAGAAAAAGATGCAAAATTACCTTTACTAAAAGAGTTAGATATATATTTTAAATATGAAAACTAAAAAAATACTCATTATTGGTGCTGATGGAATGCTTGGAAGAGCTGTATTTGATGTACTTAAATCAGAAGATTATTTTTTATTGACACCAAGTCGAGAAATTTTGGATATTACAGATAAAAAATCTATCGGTAACTTTATAGAGGCAAATAAGCCAGATCTAATTATAAACTGTTCTGCATATACCAATGTAAATGAAGCAGAAGATACTGGTAAAGAATTAAATTATCTCGTTAATCATATAGGTTTGAAAAATGTTGTTGATAGTACAAGTCAATATAATGTTGTTCTCATACATTTTTCTACAGACTATGTTTTTGGTGAAAATAAACAAGATGGTTATACAGAAGATGATTTGCCACACATTCAGTTAAATGAATATGGATGCGCAAAGAGACTAGGGGAGATAGAGGTTGAAAAGTCAAAAAATAAGTTTTTTATATTTCGTGTATCATGGCTTTTTGGACCTGGTAAGAAAAATTTTGTTTCTACAATAGCTGAATTGGCTCAGAAAAACACTGAGTTAAATGTGGTAGATGATGAGTTTGGTGTGCCCACCTACACCTATGATGTTGCCCAATCATTAGCCAAATTTTTAGAAAATATAGAAACTTATTCATCGGGTTATTATCATATGGTAAATGAAGGGATATGTAGCAGATTTGAAGAGGCAAAATTTATAATTGATCATCTGAAACTCAATTGCGTTGTTAATCCGATAAAATTAAAAGATTATAAAAGAAAAGCAAATGTACCTCATTATTCAATATTAATAAATACAAAATTACCAAAACTTAGATTTTGGCAAGAGGCCGTGGCAGAATACATTGATAAATACATTAAAATTTAATTATTATGACAATATTAGTTACAGGAGGAGCTGGATTTATAGGTACAAACTTCGTGAGATATTGGGCTTCTAGATATCCTGATGATAATATTATCGTTTATGACAAACTTACTTATGCAGGGAATTTTGAAAACATTGGAGATTTGGTTGAAGCAGGGAAAATCCAATTTGTGAAGGGCGATATATGTAATAAAGAACTTTTGGATTTTGTAGTCGTTAAATATAAAGTAGATACAATTGTCCATTTTGCGGCAGAAAGTCATGTAGATAGAAGTATTGATAGCCCTGGAGAATTTATACAAACAAATATTGTCGGTACATGGACAATTTTAGAGATTGTTCGCAAATATGATTTGCGTTTTCATCATATATCTACAGATGAAGTTTTTGGTGAATTGCCAATAGATAATCTTGATATAAAATTTAAGGAGAGCACACCATACGATCCAAGATCACCCTATTCAGCATCGAAAGCGTCATCTGATCATCTAGTAAGGTCATATGTCAATACATATAGTATTAAAGCAACAATTTCAAACTGTTCAAATAATTATGGGCCTTATTGTTTCCCAGAGAAATTAATACCTTTGGTTATTACAAGGGCAATTTATAATGAGAAAATTCCGGTGTATGGTGATGGAAAACAACGAAGAGATTGGATTTATGTTGAGGATCATGTAAGAGGTATAGATCTTATTTTGAGACATGGAAAAATAGGTGAGACTTACTTGCTTGGTGGCGATGGTGAGAGAGAAAATATATGGATTGTAAATAAAATATTGGATATTTTAAGCAAGCCAAAAGATCTCATTGTACATGTAGGAGATAGAAAAGGTCATGATAAAAGATATTCTATAGATTATAGTAAAGCGAAAGTAGAATTAGGATTTGAACCTTCAAGAGATATTGAAGACGGACTAAAGCAAACTGTAAATTGGTATATAGAAAATAGAGAATGGTGGGAAAAATTAAAAGAAAAAGCTGATATAATAGCTAACAAATATTTGAATACTACAGATAAAAATTAGCAATGAAAGGTATAATTTTAGCTGCAGGCTCAGGAACAAGATTGTATCCAATTACTTTTGCTATTAGTAAACAACTGATGCCAATATATGACAAACCGATGATTTATTATCCATTATCTGTACTTATTAAAATGGGTATTCGTGAGGTTTTGATAATAACTAATCCAGAATATGAACAACTATTTTATAACTTATTGGGGAATGGCTGTCATCTTGGAATGAATTTTTCTTATAAAGTACAGGAAAAAGCGAACGGCATAGCCGAGGCATTCATTATAGGAGAGGATTTCATCGGTGATGATAGTGTGACTTTGATTTTGGGAGATAATATTTTTTATGGATCAACTTTTGAAACAAATTTATATAAAGAACCAACTATAAATGGAGGTCTGATATTTGGTATACAGGTAGATGATCCTGAAAGGTATGGTGTTGTGGAATTTGATGAAAATATGAATGTTTTATCAATAGAAGAAAAACCAAAAGAACCAAAGTCAAAATATGCTATCCCTGGACTTTATATATTTGATAATAGATGTACAGATTTTGCTAAAAGTATTAAGCCAAGTGCTAGGGGAGAGTTAGAGATAACTGATATACACAATAAATATTTGGAAATTAATCAACTTAAGGTACAAGTTTTAGATAAAGGTACTGTATGGTTTGATACTGGTACAGTCGATTCTATGATTGATGCAATTGAATTTATTCAGGTAATTGAACGGAGGATGGGTATAAAAATAGGTTGCATCGAAGAGGAAGCTTATAAGCAGGGATTTATAGATACGGTACAGCTTAGAAAATTAGCAGAAAAACAGATGAAAAGTGGGTATGGGAAATATTTATTAGATTTGATTAATTGAGTAGTTTTTTTAATCTATTTTGTATTGTATTTTGTATAACACGATTTTCTTTAGCGTTTCTCCAAATAGATAATCCCTCTTCCTGTACTGCACGCCCATAAGAATAAGTAAAATTGTAGCTAGAATCTTTTTGTTTTATTAATCTATAAAGATTTGTTGCCGTTTCAGGATCTAATCCACCTGAGAGAAAAGCGATGTTTGATAGAGTATCCGGCAAAGTCTCTTCAAACAGCATAATAGTGGAAGTGATGATATCCTCGTTCGAGTAGTTATTAAGCCGTGTTTTACTAGGTAATACATAATTTATTTTCAGGATAATATTTTCAAAAGGAATATTCATTAAATCAAAAATTTGAACTAGTTTTTGAAGAATACCTTTCATTATCTCAAAACTATCATTAATATCATGATCACCGTCTAAAACTAGAGTTTCTGGTTCTACCATCGGAATAACGCCGTATTTTAGACAAATAATAGAATAAATAGCTAGATGATAAATATTTAATTCTATATTAGAATCATCAATATCATCTAAAGAAAAAACAGCCCTCCATTTTGCAAACTTGCAGCCTAGACTGTGGTATTCTTGCATTCTACTATCTAAATCATCAAGACCTAAGGTGATTCTTTTTTTATTTTCATATTCATAGATTCCTTTATCAACTTTTATTCCAATACTAACACCCTTTTTAATTAATGAACTAATGATTCCTTCTTCATACAAAAATTTTAATGTTTCATCATATAAAATAACTCCGCTTATATAATTTTCGAGATTAGGGATTGTCAGAATTATTTTACGCCATAGATTACGGTTTTCTAGATTTAGCTCGATATCATGAGCTTCGAGACGCCTATTCATGGTATTACTACTTTCATCCAGAGCTATTATTCCCTTTGCTATAATATTTTTTAGTTTTTCTTTCATAACTTATATATCTACTTGTAGAGCATCAAGATCCCTAAATACTGCTAGTTCTTTAATTAAATACCTAAAATCATCTAAAGATATATGCTGATCGGTATCAGTTTTTGATGTACCCACCTCGATTAATATTCCGTCATAGAGATATTCATCATCAGAGATTTTCATTTGCATTGCACTTATAGTTTCCTCGACTATCTTATCTCGCAATTTGGGTCCACATGTATGACTAGGATCAAAAAACATCATCGCACCTGTAGATTTTTTGACTCTTGCTGCAGTTTTATGAATAGGATAATTTCTGTAATCTCCTTTTTCTGGAACGTCTATTCCTCTTTGGATATAGATGGTTTTTCCTGGATGATCAGCATATGTAGCCAGTCCTTTCCAGGTTTTTTCTAAGCTTGTTTCTCCCTGGTAATCATCAGATTCTGCGATCTCAAGTTTCTCTCCTAACCATTTACCGTTTTTAAGACCTATCCACCAGTCATATTTGCGGGCAAATTCACCCATAATAGCCACTTGCCAACCTAGTTGATTGACCGCCGGATTCCAGATAAATAGTCTACCGTCAAATTGTTTATCTATAAATTTTCTGAGTTGTAACAAAGGATCAACTACTTCAAAAGCTATCACCAGATGTGTTGATCTGAGTATTTCTAACATATAATGAAAGGTCTGTGGCACCAAAAAGAATTCCTCTTGTAATGCGAAGTTAAGATCTAAAAGATCATTCATATGTTTTCTCATCTCATTAAAATAATCTAGATCTATACCCATTTTATTTGGATCATTTTCATAATTAGTTCTAGATTTTAGACCCACCATTCTTACTCCCCATACAGCGTTATACTGTCCTACTTTCATTTGTCCAAATCTGAGTATTTCATCCATATGTTTTGGATCGAATGAACATGGACCTGCTATTATTTTTAATTTTTTGTTTTTCATATCTTTTTATAATTTTAGTTTTAATAAAATCTCTTCCTTATTGTAGTAATTTTTTTGGAGATTTGTATTTTTTATATCCTCTAGAGACGGTATAGCGTTTACATTACCAATTCTTGTACATTGTAAAGCGGCTACTTTGTTGGCAAAATCTATCGCTTCATAGATGTTTTTTCCTTCTAATAACGAATGTCCAAATGATGCTCTGAATATGTCACCAGCGCCACAGGTATCTATACATTTTTCTATTTTATAGCTTGGAAATAGAATACAACCACTTTCTTCGACTATTAGGGAACCATATTCACCGAGTGTTACTATATAGGTTTTGTTTAAATATTTGTAAAATTCTATTAACATCTCGTAAAGAGACAATTTTGCATTGTTATAAAAATTAACTACAAACTCCCAAGGTACAATTGGATGTTCGATTTGTGATAATATTTTTATATTTAGTTCAGATGCGTCAGTAGATGGGTCGAATATTAAAATAGAATTTGATTTTTTGTGTTTAAGTATAGTTTCTATCAAGTAATTGTAATGTCTATCTAAATAAATTATATCAGCAGATTTTATTGATTCTATCAGTTTATTATTGATATTGATTTGGGTTTTTTCGATTTTATCTCGAATAATAGTGCGACGACCATTTTTAAGCTCTACTATGACGTGATTTTTCTGAGTTTTTAGTGACCTATTGATAATTAAGTTAATACGTTTGGAATCTAGATAATCAATAATAAATTTACTGTCACTATCATTACCTAAACTTGTTATGAAAGTCACATCGAAGCCAGCATTTCGCCAATATACCGCACCGGCACAGGAGGGACCACCGATAGAAATTTGATGATCAGCTTTTTCTATTTTTTGACTTAGTATTATTTCATCGTAAAGTAAAATAATTTCATCAATCACCACCTCACCTATTGCTAGGCACATTTTTTTATTTTCCTTTTTTTCTTTGTTTTTTATTTTTTTCATAATCCTTTATATAAATAAAAAACCCGCCCTTTTGGGCGGGTAGCGTGTTTGCTTACTATATCACTACACTACCCGCACGGGCGGAAAAAATAAAAACCAAAAGAGAAGAAACTTTTCAAAACAGGATCCATTATAAAAATATATTTTAAGTGTAAATATTATGTTTGTCAATACATATACGTATATAATAAATAAAATCATTAATGTTTTAATTGTATCAAGTGAATGATCAATAAGTTGATCTTTGCCCATCCATTAAATCGAATTCGCATATAGATAAAATAATATGAAGATAAATTTAATAGTGATTAAAGTAAAATATTGATGAATAATCGATAACTTCAAATCGTGTAATAATTAGATTTAGTTTATTGATTTTAAATTTTTAATCGACTATGTTTTTTATTTAACTAGTTTTTATTTCGTTATACAATTAATAAATTCTGATTTTCTAATGTTTTTAAGTTTCTTAAATTTACAATTTTGTTCTAAAGTAAATTTGTTTATGGTCTCTCTGATTATTTCCAATTCGGTTTTAGATAGATTTTTTCCTTCAAGTATATGTTCTGTAAATGATTTCCAAGTCACGGGCACTAATTCTCTTAAGATTTGTGCAATGGCTAAAGCGTATTCTCTTATTTCTTCTTGTGCATGTGAATCAAGCCTAAGTTTAATAAAATGTAAAAGATTATGAAGATTCTGTTTCCAATAAAATTCGGTATAGGTATTTAGTGGTAATATTATTCTAGATAACTCTCGAGAGACACCTTTAGACAATAAGAATTTATATCTCGCATAAATCTCTCTAGTCATTTCGTCAACAATTTTGATAAGTTTTTGGTTTGTGTCGTCATCGACATAACCTTCTGAACCTTGCTTGTTGGTCTTACTCTGTTTGCGAAATTTTTGTGGGATATAAAATTCATCTTTTAAGATAGAGTATCTACCTGAGATTTCATTGACAGATGCTGTTCGATGCCTAAACCACTGTCTAACAACAAATATTGGTGCTTTCACGTGAAATTTAAACTCAACCATTTCAAAAGGACTTGTGTGCCTATTTCTCATCAGATAATCTATCAAATCAGCATCTTTTCTTTTGGATTTTGTGCCTTTACCATAAGATACTCTAGCGGCTTGCACTATACTTGTATCATCACCCATATAGTCAACTAATCTGACAAACCCTTTGTCTAAGACAGAAATATAAAATGATCTCTTTTCTTTTGCAGACACAACCATTTTATTATAGACTAAATCAACTATGATATTAAGTGATAAAACTATTATTGAATTATTAGATAATAATGAATTGTTAATTGATCCAATCGAAAGAGATTTGCAGATCCAACCCTCTTCTGTTGACCTGAGATTGGGCCATGAGGTATTGGCTTATACCAATTATCGAATAGATGTAATTGATGTAAAAGATAAAAATTATACAGATAAAGTAGAGAAAATACTTATTGATGATAAAGGTTATATTTTACAACCTAAAACTTTTGTCCTAGCAACAACTGTCGAATATATTAGATTACCAAACTATCTTACAGGGTTTGTCGAGGGACGTTCATCTCTTGGTAGATTAGGCTTATTTATTGAAAATGCCGGGTGGGTAGATGCAGGTTTTGAGGGAAATATCACTTTGGAACTATACAATGCAAATACAGTGCCCATTAAGATCTATCCTAATATGAGAATTTGTCAAATAGTGATAGCAAAGATGACTACAGATGCTCTCAAACCATATAGGGGAAAATATCAAGGACAAAGAGGAGTAACTGGATCTATGTCTTATTTAGATAATGAAAATAAATAATCTCGTATTTACCAAGAGATATAAAATATAAGTCGATATTTTAAAGTTATCAATAAGTTTATCCTAATTAAAATATTTTTGAAAAGAATAAAAACATTTATATAAGCTGAAGAAATTCAATTAGTATAAAATTTTCGTTACATAATTACTGAAAGTAGCATATGTACTTTATGTTACAAAAAACAAAATTTTACTCAGTAAAAAGAAAAGATATTAATTAAATACGTACAGATTTGTGGACGTATTGAAGTGGTAATAACAGTATTCAGTTTGCATTTAAAAGATAAGTAGAGCAAAACAAAAGAATAAGTTAGGTATAATTTATCCCGTTAGATGAATCTTTTATCAATATAAATTTGATATCGATATACGTTCTATCTTAGAAAACAAATTTAAAAATGACCCTAAGTGTATTCATTTAGAATTTAGATATTTGTTTGTATATTAAGAAGCAAATAATTAAAAACTAGTATAAATATCTAAAAAATAATTTGTATTTTTTGGAAAGATATTTCTGAGCTAGAAAAATTAAATTTTGACTTGAGTAGGCTAGTAAAAAATATAATTAAAATTGTTAAAAACACCAAAAGACAAATTTATGTATCTAAAATTGCATTTTAACTTTTATTTTTGTGTAATATTGTTATGTTTTATATTTTTAAACTTTTATATTGACTGTAGCAAGAAGAAATGATAACTTTACTTAAATATGGATCAAAACAATATAGGACAAAATACCCAATTCAATACTTCAAATAGTTCAAACAGCTCTCAAGAATACCAAGGTGCGCAGAATTATTCGCAAGGAAATAATGTGTACCAGATGCAAAGTATGCCTCAAAATATGCAGACAGCTCAATATCCTGGACAAAGGGATTGGATAATAATGATTATTCTGTGGGTAGTTTTGGGTGGAATAGGGGTACATAGGTTTTACACAAAACACTATTTGATTGGTACTATATATCTCGTAGGTTCGTTTTTGAGTGCGAGCATATTATATCTTATCTTTTGGTTTGTTGATTTGTTTTTGATAGTGACGGGAAGATACGATACTGATGCTGATGGTATACCATTAAAAAAATAAATTATATGAACGTTCTTGTTACTGGCGGAGCAGGATATATTGCGTCGCATGTTATTAAATATATTTTAGTTGGAAAATCAAATAATTTCAGCCAGATTGTTGTGCTAGATAATTTATCTACTGGAAGTAAATACATAACAGATGAGTTACATAAGATTGCTTCAGAAAATGACATGAAGTTTAAGTTCTATTTGGGTGATGTCTCCGATATTGATTTTGTAGAAAGTTTGTTAGATGAATATCAATTTGATGTAATAATGCATTTTGCTGCTAGTTTGATAGTACCTGAAAGTGTAGCCGATCCTTTGAAATACTATTATAACAATGTAGTTAATACTATAAGACTTTTAGACTTGGCAATAAAACATAAGGTTAAATATTTTTTATTTTCTTCAACAGCATCCCAATATTCAAATGAGAATGTAAAATATGGTGATAAATTTAGTGAAGATCATCCTATAAATCCAGTAAACCCTTATGCTCGTACCAAAAATATGTGCGAAAATATAATTAGAGATTGCTCTAATGCATATGGTATAAAGTATGTTATTTTAAGATATTTCAATGTCGCAGGTGCTGATATAGAAAATCGTATAGGTCAATCTACACCAAACAGCACTCACCTAATGAAAGTTGCAGCACAAACAGCTCTGGGAATTCGAGATAAATTAACTATTTTTGGAACGGATTATCCTACACCTGATGGTACATGTATTAGAGATTATATTCATGTGGATGATTTAGCATCAGCTCATGTATGTGCATTGAATTATGTAGTTAAATATAATAGTAGTGAGCTATTTAATTGTGGGTATGGAAAAGGATATTCTGTAAAACAAGTTGTTGATACTATGAAAGCCTTCACTGGTATTGATTTTCTTGTAGAGTATGGTGAAAGAAGAGCTGGAGATCCCGCTTATCTAGTTGCAGACTCTACTAAGTTAAAATCACTTGTCGGCTGGAAACCGAAATATGATGATATATCTATCATCTGTAAAAGTGCCTATGATTGGGAAAGAAAACTTTTAGATTTGAAACTAGGCAATCCTTGATTTAATATTAAATTATATAAATGTCTTGTTAAATTATTTTCCATGATAGTGCAAAATTACAGTTCGCTACCACATAAAACGGATTGATTTTTTAAAGATATTATTTGTTATACAATAAAATAATTCTATGTTCTATTTAGAGGTTTTATCTTATTAAAATTTATTTACTAAAAAAATTCACGGAAAATTTTATACCTTTTATTAAATATTCGATGTCAAAGTTTTCATCAACTCCATGCATATTACAATCTTCATTTGCTAGAGGTATCATGACTAGAGGCGCTTTTAATGAATTATAGAAGTAATTTGTAATAGGTAAACTTCCACCCACATATTTGTAAATTACTTTTTCACCCCATACTTCTTCTAATACTGATCGAGCATGATCAATATATTTATTATTGATATCTATTTTTAACGCTTCATTAGAACCATCCATTTCAAATGTAAAATCAGCATATGGGGGTATATTTGTCTTGATAAAATTATTAAATTTATCAAATAATTCTTGTGCCCTTTGATGTGATACCAACCTAAAATTAATCTTTGCTGTAGCCTTGTGTGGAATAGCGTTTTTATATCCTTCACCTGTATAACCTCCTATTATCCCAGTAACCTCTATACACGGATAAAGTCCTGTTTGAGTGTAGAAATCATTACCATCAAATAGTATGATATCTTTTCTTGTAGTAATACGTTTGTACTCTTCTATATCAAATGGAATGTTTGTGTTATTTTGTCTAATTTCATCATTAATGTCATCAACGTTTTCATAATAATTTGGAATAAGTATTCTATTGTGTTCATCATGGATTTTTGATATTAAATTAGCCAAAATATGTATAGCATTCGGCGCAGTACTGCCATAAATACCAGAGTGGAGATCTTGACTACCTACAGTGATTTGTAACGTAGCGTTAAATGTACCACGAAATCCAACTTCTATATTTGGCCTTTTTGCGGACATTTCACCATCAGAAATCAAAACAGAATCACAGCTTAAAAGTTCCTTATTTTCTTCTATAAATCTTTCTATATTGGGTGATCCGGATTCTTCGTTACCTTCTATCAAAAATTTGACGTTATATTTTAATTGATTAGTCTGAATCAACTTGAATATCGTCGCTATATGAATAAGCACTTGCCCTTTGTTGTCGACTGCACCACGAGCAATTATTCTATTATTGGATATGGTTAATGTAAAAGGGTCAGAAGACCAACCATCATTGATATCAGCTGGCTGGACATCGTAATGCCCATAAATAAGGACTGTAGGTAAGTTTTTATCCTGATAAAATTCGGCGAAAACTAGAGGATTATCATATCCTGTGATAAGTTTTGATTTAAAATTATTTGATTTAAATAATTGATTTAGCCAGTCGGCAGTAGAATTTATATCATTTTGGTATTCTTGATTTGTAGAAACACTTTTAAATTTTATAAATTCTTCAAGTAATTTCTTATATTCTTGAAAAATTTCAGAGATAAATATTTGCTTATCCATGATTTTGGTTTATTTTGAATTATTAGATTGTAGTTAAAGTAGGGAAGTATGTCAAAATTTTTACTTCTGTTATATTAAATCTTCGCAAGTTTAATTTTTAGTTACGAAAAATTTTTGTATAAAATGAATTTAAGATATACATTATAAAAGTCTTATTGATAGATTGATACATTAGATAAATAGCTTTTTTCTTTTGATGAAAGAGTTTAGAATGTATTGTTATATTTATCGTTGTGATCATTCAATTTGGTAGATTGGATGGTGGCAGTTACAAATTTATCCCAATTTCTAAATTTTCTTATACTTTTTGATAATTTTGTTTTACTACGAATGCCTAAAAAGTATTGATCAATTCTATCTAAGATCGTTTTTACAAAAAATCAAAAATAATTATGACCAATTTTGAATAAACCAACTACCATACCTACGTTAACTGCTACAGAGTTATCATAAAGTCTCTTTAGATATATTTCTCAATCCAGTGATGGTAAGAATGAGAATACCTGAAAGACATTGCACTCTTTTATATTTCCATCCATATTAAGTTTTTTAAGATACATGAAATTATTTTTTTTATTGAAAAGATAATTGGTATTATTTTTGTTGTTCTGGAATTATTGTATATTGATGTTTTATAACATTATAGTTGAACAGGATTGTTGGCTATATGTTGATAGTTATTGGTCCAGGGATAATAATTACTTGGGGGTTTAATAATTATATTTCTTATTATTGCATTGGTAATTATTGCAAAAATGGTCATTACTAGGTAAATAAAAATTAATGTAGCTGGATTATTTACATAATTGCCAGTCACGAGTAAGATAAGAGCTATGGTTATCAATAATGATGATAATGAATTCAGAACAATTTTTTTGATAATAATTTTAAATTTTTCATAGATATTATTAAATATATTATTTTTTGGTTTTTTGTTTATTATATCTTTTATTTTAAAAAATGATTCAATTGTCAAATATGTAAACAACAATGTAATAAAAAACGTCGAAATCCTTGTTGGCCATATCTTATTGATATATTCGTCATGAAGAGTTTTTATTGGATCTTGATCAGAATTGAAGACACGATATATCTTATTATTTTCATTGATAAGATAAGGTCCTATAAATTTACCATCTAGTTTGCCAAATAGGTTGCCCTCAAGATCAGGGTATAAAACATAATAACTAATCCGTATATCACCGTTTTCTGGATTTTCTGGGGTTCCACCTGGGCTATTACGAATGAATATATAATTTTCATTCATTAAGATTGCCTTTTTATCTAAGTTTAATATTTTAGGACTGAGTTTTAATTGGGTGAATTCGGGTAGAGTAGCATTTTTAGGATCAAATTTAAATTGGCCTATATTGGCCTCTGATACAAATACTTTTGTACTTTCAAACAGTTTTGGTGGGTTATTTGTGCGTCTTTTAGTATAATCGTCTAATTCTTCTTCCCAGCTAAGACGGGTATCATAAGTACTAAAAGCACGCCACCTACGCCAACTAGGTATATAGGTTACCCAAGAGTACATCTCTACTTTTCTATATATTGCCAAATATCTACCAGGTTTTAAATAAAGATCATCTCCTATAAGTTGTTTAGTTTCAATCTTGCCTTTTATAGATATCAAATTGTTATTCAAATAAGAATTTAGATTTGGATTGGATGGAGAAATATTAGTAGCTTTCTTTGCTACTTCAGATAGATCAATACTAAGTTCATTATTAAACATCCAGTATACCGAAGCTCCGCCAAAAGCAAAAACAACAATCATTGCACCAATAAAAGAGACTATTTCGCTTAAAATTTTACACCCCCACAATTGCATGATTGTATTTTAAATAAAAAAGTTTATTAATGTAAAATTTTCTGCATTTATTGTATTTTTTGTTATAAAAATAATGGTTATAAATCACTATAGACAAGAATTATTTTAATTTTGAGGTGATATTTTCTTGGTTTTGCTACGATGTTTTGATGTTAGCTTATTGATAAATTTAAGTGCAATGGCATCTGCGAATATTACAAATAATCCAGACGATATGAACATTAGTATTATTGTTAGGATATTTGAGATATTTCTTACAATATAAATACCGAAAGCCATGAGAATCATAGATGATATAGCTACAATCAAAACTTTGAGCCAACTTTTGTCCGCATAACTACTGTCAATGTTTAATAAATCGACAAAATAAAAATAGATTGATATTCCCATTCCTAAAGCTAATGTAGTAACGCAAAATAGAATAAATCTACTTAACCATAATTCAAAAGAAAATTCTTCATGATATTTTTCTACAGGATCTTCTTCGGAATTAGATAACCTATATATTATATTTCCTTGTTCGTCAATATATTGACTGATTAGATCATCGTAAAGAGCGCCAAGTAATGTTCCTTGAAGAAAATCAGAGTATAAGACATAATAGCTGATTCTCAGATCACCGAGTTTTGGATTTTCTGGTGTGCTATCTGGATTATTTTTAACAAAAATATAATCTTCATTTATCATCACCGCATTATCATCGAGATCTAAGATATCTTTATTTAATTTCAGTCGAGTAAATTCAGGAAGAATAGCTTGTTCAGGGAAAAATTTGTATTTTCCAATAGTAGCTAATGTGACAAAATTAACTGTGCTTTCAATAGTTTTCGGAGGATTTTCGTATCCAATTGCTGGATATTTTTTAGGATTTTCTTTCCATGATAAGCTAGCAAATGTACCTCTTTTAGTATGCCATGCATACATTTCAACTTTTCTTCTTACGGCAATGTATTTACCAGGTTTAAGATAAAGACCATCTCCTATTAGTTCATCGGTTTTTGCTACACCAGTAATAGACACAAGTTGACCTTTTAAACTAGCATCTTCGGTTATTTTATTGGATGGTATAGTTATTGCATCTTTTGCAATATTAGAAAGATCTGTTTTGTTTTCAGACCAAGATAAAAATATAATTACTACAAACAACAGAAACAACACGATAAGAGTACCTAAAGAATATACTGTGATTTCATATATTTTTCTACATCCTGTCATCATATAAAATATAAATTAAAGTTTGATATTATAAAATTTGACATTGATAAATTGTATAACGTATTCGATTTAAACAAAATTTGTTTAGTATTATTAGTTAGCAATTTTTGATATTAAGAACTTATTTATTAAATTCTAATGCGGTTTTCCACCAAAAATAATGTAGCTTGTGGCGTAATATCAGTTATTTTAGTGTAAGTAATATATTATCAGAATGTATTTCTAAAAATAGATTTAAAAATAATTTATTTTTACTTTAAACATATTTTAATAATTGAATAATACTCTTGGAAATATACATTGAAGATGTTTTTTATAGTGATAATATTATTATATATGATAAAGTTAATATTTTTAACTTTTCTTTTCTCAATTTTGATAATTTTCAACAATTCATATCCACAAGCCACTTATGATTTTGTGTTAAAAGCAAAAGGAGAATATGCAACAGGATTAGATCGTAAATTGATAATTGATAATATCAAGGTAGAAAATGGGGTAATTGATTATTATATAGAATATATACATCCTACAGGATATATCAATACAAGATATGCAGGGAAATCGTTTTTTTCATTAAAGGGGGAGTTTTTACCAAAAGAGAAAATATTAGTTGGGGAGATGCAAGATGTAGTTAATCATGGTGTTGAAGGTCCTATTAATCGTGAGACTAGATGTGAGTTTAGTTCGACGATAATAGAAAAGGACACAAAAGAAGTAACATTGCATTTTAAAAATTGTCTAGAAGATGGAACACCGACCGGTTATGGTCCATTACCATTTAGCTTAATACGTATAAGTGAGAACATACAAGATCAAAAAGAATCGGAAATAGATTCTAATGATTCTGGAGTAAGGTTTTCTGATATATATGGTGAAGTAGAAGTACTTTTACCAACAGGTTATGATGAGAATGGCGAACCTTTGTATGACAATCCAGATGCCTGGAATTTTGCAAAATTAGATATGCAATTACCTTATGGGGCTAAACTAAAATTGAAAGAAAATAGTGGAATAATTCTTGCTTTTCCCGGTTCTGAACCCTATGAAATGAGAACTCCAGATAATATGTATCCGTATGACGAGACAATAATTGTTTTACCGTCAAAACAAAAAGGGGACAGTTTATTTCAGATACTAATTGGAAAATTATATAACAATGTTAAAAAAGTGATTAATGAAGGGTCTATGGATGTAGAAATGAGCCAAGCCGTATTGGGGATAAAAGGAACGAAATTTGTTTTAGAAGAAAATGGAACTATATCTAATGTTAGTGTATTAGAAGGACAGGTAGAATTCATTAGCAAATTTTCTGAGCAAAAACAGATAATTAATCCCGGAGAACTAGTTGAAGCGACAAAAGATGGACTAGGTCAAACAATATACTTTGATTTGGTGAAAGAGCAATCATTGTGGAATAAAAATAATAACAAGATAGATATTAATTTGATTTTTTATACATTAGGATTTATTGTATTGTGTTTATTGATTTATTTTATATATAAATTATTCATATCTAAAAAATTAAACAGAACAAAGATAGTTGATAATAATATTGCATCTGAAGACAATAGTAACCAATAGGAAGATAATGTTTCTGTGGTTAATTGACTCAAGTAGGGGAAATGTTACTTACAGAATCATTTTTCCTGTCGAACGAAGATAGAAGCGAAAAGGACGATTTCAAGTTTTTAGCGGGCAATAATCCGTGAGTAAAATTCCAACAATTTTACTCTTTGGCGGCAAATTCTTTTGAAAAAAGTGTTGTTTGTTTCTGTAAAAATTGCTTTATTCTCCGTTCTGCCAAATCGCAGTACTTTTTATCAATGTCATAAGCAACATATTTTCTGTTGGTTTTTAACGCAGCGATGCAAGTTGTTCCGCTTCCAACAAATGGATCTAAAACGACATCGCCCTCAAAAGTGTAAAGTTGAATTAAGCGATAAGGTAGTTCAATGGGAAAAGGTGCGGGGTGTCCTACTTTTGAGGCTCGCTCTGCGGCGAATTTCCAAATGCTTTTTGTAAATTCCAAAAATTCTTCTTTTGAGATAGTGCTTTTCCTCTTGTGTGGGTTTAATCTGGTGAATGTATCTTTGCAAAAAACAAGAATATACTCATGAATATCTCGCAATACCGGATTATTTGCTTTTAGGTAACTTCCCCAAGCAGTAGAAGGGCTAGCGCTACTTCCTTTATCCCAAAGAATCTCACCCCTCATTAAAAAACCAATATTATGCATATCCTCAATGATATAGCTGTGGAGGGGTAAATAGGGTTTTCTCCCGAGATTAGCAACATTTATACATGCCCTACCGCCAGGAACCAAAACTCTATACGTCTCTTTGAATACTCGTTTTAATAAATCCCTATATTCTTTGAGAGATAAGTTTTCGTCATATTCTTTACCCACATTGTAGGGCGGCGAAGTAACCATTAAGTGAACACTATTGTCCGGAAGTTCTGACATAGCTTCGCTACTTTTACAAAAAACTTTATTTATATTTTGAGGATCAATTTGATTTTCCACATACTCAACATTTTTTCCATTATTCAATCCCTCATAAAGTTTGCTGTTATAAAATTTTGACGAGTCATGGTTAATTCTGCCCGGCGTGCCAAAAGCACTGGTTTTTGTTCCTTCTCTTCTTTTATTGTAGAAACTTTGATTGCTCATAGTGATGATTTATTCTTTTGATTGACGTAACAATACCAAGAATTTTTGCGCCTTTGCTTCATAAGTAGCTTCTTTGTTTGCTATCTCAATAATTTTTCCCAGTTTTTTTCGTGTCTGCATGCTAGAGAAAAATTCTCTTTCTTCTTTCAAAAGATTGATGGCGTGTTGTTTTAATTCTTCGTATCCGTCAAATCTGTAAAATCCTTCAAAGGACGTTGATTTAATGTTTTCTCCGTTATTGTCCAGTGGCTTTGGATTTATTGACCAAAAACCTTGTATGATTCCGTTTCTTTTTAAGTGATCTACTTTTTCATAATAGCTTTTTGTAATTGGCGTATTGCCAACAATAATAATCGGAATTTTCGAAGCGGCAAAACTTGAAACACGAATATTGATACTTTTGCCAATGGCTTTTAGAATTGTGTCTGACCGCAAAAGTCCAGGGTTACCTTGATGGGTTTTATAGTCACCAATGCAAACTAAATTTTTGTTTTTTGGCGAAAACTCCCAATTCCAAACTACGGACATTTTAACTTCAATGATCATTAAAATATTTTCTGGTTTTTGGATAACATTCTTTGTTTTACAAATAGCAACATCTGCCGGCGATTGATTAGTTAATCCTATTTCTTCGGCGATTACTCCTTGCACAGCGTAGCCACCGACCATCTTTGCTATTTCGCTAAATAAATCAGTGGCCCATTTTTCCGTATAAGAACCGATTAAGGAGTTTCTGCTCTGTAATGTTGTTTTTGCACCATCATAATTTTTAGGCCAATAAGCTAAGTATCTTTTATCTTTTGTGATATAAAAAAGTTGTTCCGGGCTTGCGAACTCTAAAGATTTAATAAAGAAATCCTTTTCTTGATTTTGATTCCAAAGTGTTTGCATAGTTTTATTTTATTAACTCCTCAAGATGAACTCCTAATGCCTTGGCAATTTTAGCTATTACCAAAACAGAGGGTTTTTGATAACTCCGCTTTCAATTTTGGTTAAAGTAGTATATTTGACGCCGGCTTTTTTAGCAAAATTTTCCTGTGACAAACCTTGTTTTGTGGAGTATTTCTTTATATTTTCTCCAATTATATTTTCTTTTACCATATTTTCAATAATTTGATAGTATATTGTTGTAACGTTAACTACTCTTACTTTCAGTATAATGATACCAAATAAATGTTAAAAACAAGCAAAGAAAATAAAAGAATGAAAAACCCGTTTCTGGCTTCCTGCTTTGCAGGACAAAGATAGAAAATTCAATTTTGCGGTCAAAATCGGCTAGCGGGCCAGCGGGCTCTTTTTTTATTTGGCGGAGAGAGTGGGATTCGAACCCACGGTGCCCAAAAAGAGCACACCGCTTTTCGAGAGCGGCACCTTAAACCACTCGGTCATCTCTCCTGTGAAATAATTTTATCATGAATTAATCAAATAAAGTTGCAAAATTTGTAATGTTTGGGTATGTCTGAAAATCGAATATTTTACTTAAATTCATCTTTTTAGCTTTTTTTATTCGCTTTTCGTGATTATTTACTTTTCTAATACTCCCTGTAAGCGATACTTCTCCTATAAAACATGATTTTTCAGGTAACGGACGGTTTTTTATTGAACTAAATATTGCTGCAACAACAGCTAGATCAGTACTACGATCCTCTATTTTTATATCCCCGACAACATTTACAAATACATCAAATCTTTCCATATTAAGTTTAAGTTTTTTGTCCATTATTGCTATAAGCATTTCTAATCTTTTCTGTTCTATACCATTGGCTACCCTTTTGGGAAAATTATAAGAAGCTTTAGTACATAAAGCTTGTATTTCCAATAAAAAAACTTTTGATCCTTCAGAATATACTGTCAATGCAACACCTTCGGAGGTAGAATCGCCCGAAGAAAAAAAAGAGTCAATATCATCTATATCTTTTAGACCAGATTCGGTCATTTCGTATATAGCTATTTCATTTGATGGTCCAAATCTATTTTTTGTGATTTTCAGTATCCTAAAGTCGTTGTATTTATCACCCTCAAAATAGATTACGGTATCTACCATATGTTCTAACAATTTGGGACCTGCTAAGAGCCCATCTTTTGTTATTTGGCCTATTAAAATAATTGAGACTCCGTATTTTTTTGCATATTCGACGATCTTTTCAACAAAGAGTCTAATATTATTTGTACTCTGACTTTGATATGGAAGATTTTCATCAGTGATAGTTTGAACTGAGTCTATTATGACTAGCTTAAATTTTTTACTTTCGATGTTTGAAAGAATATTTTGTATATCTGATCTATTATCTATCAGTAGATTTAAATAATTTTCTTCAGTTCCTATTCTTAAAGCTCTATGTATTATTTGATCAGCAGATTCTTCTCCAGAAATATATAGAGTAGGGTATTGTATATTTTTAATCATTTGTAGCATCAAAGTAGATTTTCCTATGCCGGGCTCACCTCCTATCAGAATAATTTGATCCGTATGAATTCCACCGCCGAGTAAATTATTAAAACTGTCTAATGAAGTCTTTATTAGTTCTCTATAATTATCGTTTCTTTTGATTTGTATTGAGGATATTTCGAGGTGTGCAGGGGTTAAATTGTACTGATTTTCTTCGTAGACTATTGTATTCCATTCACCACAGTTTTGACACTGACCTTGCCATGCTATATATCTAGCGCCACAATTAGAGCATTTATAATTCGCTATTTTTTTATTTTTCATTTGTATATTTACAAGTATTTTATAATATCGATTGTGATAAAGTATATTTTTAGTAAAAAATTTTTATTTTATTTCTGTGTTATTTTGATCTTTGTTTTAGGATTATATTTTAGAATAAAGACTATTTATAACTATGGTTTTTATTTTGACACAGTCTATACGATGTATAATTGGGCCAAAATCATAGATGAAAATGGATATATACCGTTTTGGCAATATTTTGAAGATTTGTCTAAAAATTATGAAATAGATTATTTTGATTATCTACCAGCTAGTGTCGGTTATATTTACTTGGTATACATTTTATCTAAACCAATTACTAATTTATTTAACCTTGAGCCACAGTTAGGATTCGTACTTACACTTAAGTTTATCAATTGAATTAGCGATTTGTTATTGATTTTAGTAGTTTATAAATTACTAAATAGGATAGGCATAAAATCAATACCATTAAAAATCTTTATATCCTCATTGTTTTTTGTGCTCCCCTCAATATGGAGCATTAGTGTTATGTGGGGGCAATTAGATGTTTTGATAATGCTAGTTATTCTTACTTTATTTAATAGAATTTTAGGCGAAATGAATGATTGGGAGTATTTTCTTTGGGGCATTGTATTTGCCGTTTTGTTGAATTTTAAAGTGCATGTTCTTATCTATCTTCCAATTATTTTTTACATATTAAATAGGGACTTTAATCAAATATTGATTAAAAAGAACATATTTATATGGATACTGTTTATTTTCTTAATAGGTTTAATGGTACTCTTTAATTATTTAAATCTGCAATCTTTGTCTTTGATCGTTTACCTTTTAAGTATAGTTTTGATCATTTATTTATATAATTTAAAAAACGGATCTATACAATTTTCCTCAGGTTTATTTATTGGGATAATCAGTATATTGAATATTTTTTTAAATATAAATTTAACACTTTATGCAAATAACATATTAGGTTTTCTTACTAAAGATGATGTTGTTTCTATGTATGCTGCCAATTTTTGGCTTATATTTGGATTTATCTCGGAAATGCCTACTTCTGATGCTTTTATTTTGGGTGTAAATGTAAAAATTCTATTTTATGTTATCAATGCGATCATCTTTTTACCATTGGCATATGTTGTCTATAAACTGGTCAAATCACCACATCCCAAGAGAAAGTATTTAATTATGTTAATCTACTTTGTCTATTTAATATTTTTCTTGTATACATCTACAAAAATGCATTCGCGATATTTGATTTATGCCTTAATACCAATGACTATATTTTCCTTTGCTTTATATAAAAATTCTAGATTGTTAGATAAATTCAGATTCGCCTTTATAGTTTTAATTATTTCTATAATTCATATTTTATTTTTTCTGAATCAACTTTATGTTTTTTTTGATAATTATTCTTATGAAAATACGAAATTTTTAGAATCGTTTAATATTTTATCATTAGAACAAATAAGTATTATGTTATTCATTGCTATATGTGCTTTTATCTACTTTGTTTTATCCTATATAAAAGACAATTATTTTGTTTGTAAGGAATTGCAAGAATTATAATCATATTAATATTTCTGATAAAATAATCAAATGGTAACCATAACTAATATAATTAATGCAAATAATGTTCTTTCCAAAATTGTAAAAAAAACTCCTACAGAAAGGATTGAAAGATTATCAAATGATAATACAAATATTTGGTTTAAAAGAGAAGACTTGCAGATTGTCAGGTCTTACAAGTTGCGAGGCGCATATAATAAAATTTATCATCTTTCTGATGAAGAGAAAGAGAGAGGGGTTGTTTGTGCATCGGCAGGTAATCATGCACAAGGGGTAGCTTATTCTTGTTATAAAAACAAGATTAAGGCAACTATCTTCATGCCGCAGACAACACCAAATCAGAAAATCCAACGCGTAAAATTTTTTGGAAAAGAGTTTGTAGAGATAGTTCTAGAAGGGAATACATATGACGAGGCGAGTAAAGCCGCTAAAGAATACACAAAAAAACATAATAAAATTTACGTGCATCCTTTTGATGATGAATATGTCATTGCTGGACAGGGAACGGTAGGATTGGAGATAATCAATCAGCTTGATGTAATGCCGGATTATGTATTTATGCCGATAGGTGGTGGGGGTCTAATAAGTGGTGTAAGCATCGCTTTGAAATCCATGAATCCTAATATCAAAGTGATTGGAGTGGAGCCAAGAGGTTGCCCAAGCATGCATGAGTCTATAAAATCACAAAAAATTGTTGAGCTTGATCAAATAGATACTTTTGCTGATGGTGTTGCTGTAAAACGAGTAGGTGAGAATACTTTTGAAATTGTGAAAAAATATGTTGATGAGATCATACTTGTAGATGAGGGACATATCTGTAAAGTCATGGTTGATTTATATCAAAACGAAGGTATTGTTGCAGAACCTGCTGGTGCTGTTTCTGTGGCTGGATTTGAAACCATGCAGGACAAATTAGATGGAAAAGACGTAGTTTGTGTAATTAGTGGTGGGAATAATGATTTGCTGAGGTATCAAGAAATCATGGAAAGAAAACTAGTTTGGGAGGGAAGAAAAAGGTATTTTGTTGTACAATTTTCTCAAAAGCCAGGCCAACTAAGAAAATTCATCGATAATGTACTTGGTCCGAATGATGATATTGTACTTTTTGAATATATAAAGAAAAATAATAAAGAAAAGGGACCGGTATTGATAGGTATAGAGTTTGACACAAAAGAATCAGCGCAGATGCTTGATGAAAAGATGTTGCAAGCTGGTTTTAACTTTCAAGAGATAAAAAATACTGATTTAATATATAATTTACTCATATGAAAATTATAAATACACCAAAAGCGCCAACGCCAGTTGGGCCGTATTCACAAGCGATAGTTGTTGATAATTTCATCTTTTGTTCTGGTCAGATAGGATTAGATCCAAACACAAATCGGCTTGTTGAAGGATTAGAAAATCAGTTTCATCAAATTATGCAAAATATTAGATCCATATTAGAAGAAGCAGGTACTAGTCTTGATAAAGTAGTTAAAGTAACTATTTTTATTACTGATATAAGCAAATTTTCTATGGTAAACGAATTATATAGTCAATATTTTAGTGATCATAAGCCGGCTAGATCTACTGTTGAGGTAAGTAATTTGCCTAAAAATGCATTGATTGAAATAGAAGTATTAGCTGTAATTAATTGATATTGATTTATACTACAAATAAAGTCAATAAAAATTACAAGCGAATAAACCATTTCCTGTTTATTTTAATTTCTTTCTAAATCTATAGTAAAATTAGATAATATTTCGCCATAAATTATCTGTGAAGCTTCATCCAAGTTATTATTGTCTGAAAAATAGGTTAATTTATAAAGTTCAAACTCACTTACATATATAGCGATTAAAAACATATATTTTTCTGATGAACTAATAGAATTTTGATCACACAATTCTGTCGGTTGATTAATTCGTTGGGCTTTTGTATAAATTGTCGTAAATCCGTTGAGTGATTTCTCTATTTGATTAGCTGTATCGAATTCATAACAATAATATCCTCCCGTGTGGACGAATCCTGGTTCCATGGTGAAAGAAAAAGATGGATTATCTTTCCTCGTAAATCTGTATAGACCTTGGTTGAAAGTGTATTCCCATTTATTAGAAGGATAATAAATCGAATATTCGGGTTTACCTGTTGCTTGATGAGGTGAAACTAATTCTAATTCAACATATTTTTCAAACTCAAAATTACATATAATATCAAAAATGAGAGCTTCCTGAATCTCATTTAAATTTGGATTATTTGTTGCTCCTTATATTTCTAAAACTGTTTCATTTGTTAAGTCTACGGTTGCATATATCAAATACTTTTTGGCATCTGCTGATAACATCTCTACACAAGGACCATCTTCTGATTTTTTACCTTGAAAAACTTTAAAATTGATACTACTATTTATAGTGTTTGATTCCTTTTCTAATATTTCGTAGCAATATCCTCCACCGCTATATTTTGATTTTATTCTTACACTTAATGTTATATCTAAATTGTTTTTATTTCTAAGTTTTATTTCGTCGTTTTCTTTAAAAAGTTCCCATGTATTTGCGGGATATCTCAAGGTATAGGTTCTATTTCCGTAAGTTATATTGTAGGTTGATAGTTCATTTGATAATGAAGTGGATATGTCAGAAAGTAAATTTATGCTATCGCTGGTCTGTTGGTTTGATAGAGCCTCATATTCTGAAGTTGTAACGTAGGGATTTTTGATTTTCTGGTCGTTTCGTATCTTTACGATGCTTGTGTATTTATTTCCATTTGAATATATCTGTATTGTAGAATCAGGAGAGTGAATAGTTTTTACAGGATTTGCACTACGTACACTAGCAAGGACTTGGGTTTCTCTTTTTCTTTGAACTATAACTTTATTTTGATCCTTTGAAATAGATGTTACTTTATAATCATTAGATACATTTACTGTCCAATCTTTTGGATGTCCCAGAACACGTCCGTTTATATTGTCTCTATAAAATAAAAAGTCATTTTGGGGTCTAGGTGTTCTTACTTGAGTATTTTGATTATTAGACTGATCGGATTGATTGGAGTTTTCTTCTGTATCGCTATTTGAATTTTCAACTTGAGTATTATTGGACGAATCATCAGTTTCGGGATTTCTCACTTCGGATGTAGTTTCTGACTCTGTATTTGAACCATAAGCGTTTTGCTTTTGTTTATTTGTTAAGAATAAAGTAAAAAAGATAATAAGAAATATTAAAGTTGCAGCAGATATAATTAATATTACATTGGTATTTTTTTGAAGATTATTCTTTGAATTATTATTCAAATTGGTATCAGCTGGATTAGTTTCGGCCTGATTAGTTTGTGTTTTTTCTAGCTCAACTTGATTTTCTACTATCATATTTGAATGTTAGCAAGAATTTTAAGTTTTATAAGATTTTCAAAGAGTCAAGTACGTAATCAACTAATAATATGTTTCCATCACCCACAGCCCCCATATAGCCATAGTTAGAATCAGTAGAGAATATAGTTATATACAAATGATTTTTAATTTCAAATATGATTACACTTTTTGTGGCGCTAGAACAACCTTCTGTATTCTTTAAGCTTCCTTCCTTGACGATGATCTCAAAGTTGGAGTTATAGTCTACTCCATCAACATTTTTAAGATCGTAACACGTTGATATAAAATCATCTAGATATGGTTTAATTGTTAATTTGGGTACAGATAAGTTATCTTTTTCATAAACAATGATTCTATTGCTATTACCGTTTATAGAAAAATTCTTGTATATTGGAAAATAAAATGTGTATTTATTATTTAGCGTAATAGTAGTGATAGTAGTATATTTGACAGAGTTGGAAATAGCATTTGATAGTTGTATCAAATATTGTTTTTCTGTTTCGTTAGCAAATTTCCTGACTTTTTCATTATTATCTAGATAGTAAAACTTCAATCTAGTCACTGTATTATTGTTGACAAATTCATTCGGATAAAATCTTATTTCGATTATGACATATTCATCTTGGCTGATATATTGTTTGGTAGGCCTATTTAAAATAGTGTATTGAGAAAGCAATTGTGTTGGGGTCGGTACAGTATTATTGGCGTATGGTAAAAGTTCATATTCGGCAACGATTTTCCCATTTTCATCTACAAATCTCTTATAAAATGCAGGTAAGTCAACTAGTCCTTCATAATCCTCTTTCCAATATTTTATTCTGCTTATTTCAATACCGGTATAATCATCATAGATAGATACAAAATCAGATACACTAAATGGGTTTGTTGAAGGAGTATTTGTAATAGTTGTATTCGGTATTCTTTGTGTGGTTGTCGGGATAGAAGTGGGGGACTGTGTTTGACGTTGTGGAGTGCTGGTTATTGTGGTATTTGTGACAGTAGGTGAGGGACCGGAACTTGGTGATTGAGTTGGTGATGGAGATGTTGTTGATGTAGGCGTTGGTGTATCGGTTTGCGTACTATTTTCTCTAAATAATTCATCGACTAGATCATTATCAATGATTACATTTTCACTAGGAGTAGTAGTAAGGGAGGGCTTACTTAAGTTTTGATTATTTGTTTGTCGATTATTTGTAAAGTAATAATAACCTAGTATAGAAACAAGTGTTATTAAGATTATGTTAATAATTACAAACATCATAATCGGGAATGCTTTTATTACTTTGTATTGGATACTATTCATGATATAAATATTATGTTTTTATTACGGTTAATTCAATATTTGTTGTATTTTAATAAACAAATTATAGTTTTATGAAAAATCATCTATTCAGATGAATTTTAATATTCTAGACTCTAAGTGTTACCTCATTTTTTTATTTTCTAAAATTTTATTACTTAATTTTATTCGAAAAATCAACAAAGTTATCAAACCAGTATTTTTTGTACTTATTCAAAACACTTCCTATCCCTGATCTAGTTTTTAATAATAGTTTTACAGTTAATGTGAATCCGTTATATGCAAAATTTCTATTTTGTTCGTGTCCATTGACTTTTTCCTCAAAAATCCTTGAAAAACCATCAATTTTTCTATATCCATCAGTATGCTCTGTTCCTTTTGGATCAACAAATAAGATTGTATAGTTATTATCCTTTTTTAACCAGAAGATAAAATCAGGCTTAAATCTATCTATTCTATTTGTTTTCGGATTGTAATAAGGAATGTAAACGTTATCCAGTGTTTCATCAATTTTAGAAAAATACCACCAGTCAAATTGTTTAAATAAATTGTTGTTTTGATTTAAGTAGTTTTCAAGTTCGTTTAGAAAATCAATTTCACCTTTATGTTTAATTACATGTTGTATGTAATCAGCTGTTTCGCTTTCAGATAAAGCCAGAGGTATGTAATAATGGTTTTGTAAAAGTTTTATTTTAATTTTCTCGTTTGTGTTATATTGAGTTTCTGCTTCTTTGACTATATTTGATTCGATTTCTTTAATTTGTTGCTTGTATTGTTCTTTTGAAACTTCACCTTTGTCAAATTTTTCATCAAGTTCTTTTTCAATTTTATCTTTATCTTTTGCTCTCTTAACCTTTTCAATCTTTTCTCTTAAAGAATTTAGTTTGTCTTGTGTAATTTGAATTCTCTTAAAGTGGATGATCTCTTCTTTTAACTTTTTGAAATTAGAAAATTCCTCTGTAACATTTGAAAAGTGTTTAAATATCAACGAAAGTAACACCTCTGGTTTTCCAACTTTTGACTCATCATTACTTATTAAAAAGTAATTTTGTTTTTTTCCATTAAATGCTTCTTTAAGCTTTGATAAAACTTTGATATTGCAATCATATTTACATAATGCAACTTTATCGCCTATATAATTAAAATAGTCTGAAACTTCGTCAAAATCATTTTCATTAATTGGAAACTGTATCACTTCTTTTTCTTCTATAATCAAATTATTTGATTTTTTATATTGTGGAATTAACAGTTCTTTATCTAACACATCTGGATTAATCTCAAACAAATCACCAAGTAAAACTTCTGTTTTTTCCTGTTTAAGTGTTTCAATAACTTCTTTTAAGTTTTCTGCTTTTGTCCCAAAAACAAATAAAGTCTCAAGTCCTAAAATATTATTTTTTACTATATTATAAAGACTTTCATCTACTTCATTATTGTTGTATAGATTTACCAACCTCTTTCTTTTATTTGGCAAAGGTTCAATTCTGACTCCACGACCTATGGATTGAAGTACAAATTTTTTTGCATCCGTTCCTTTTCCAATATTTATAAACAAAATAAGATTTGGCCTATTACTATCCCAGCCCTCATAAAAAGCCCGTGACCCCATCAATATATTGATGTCTTCATTTGTATTGATATTTTTGAAAATACTTTCGTTTTCAAAACGTTCTATTATTTCGTAATGAGAGAGTTTATTTTTTATCCACTCGGTTATATCGCCTATCTTCATCAAAGCGAATGGTTGGTCAGATGTAGCAAGTTTGAAAATCAATTCCTGTTTGTTTGAAGGTAGTTTTATTACTTCAATTTTTCCCTGTTTTGCGGAGTTTAGAATATACCTTAACAAATCTGATGGTTGTATTTGTTTGATAGAATTGCGAATGGAAGTGTCAATGCGGATGTCTTCAAATTCATATTTTGCATCTTTACTTTCTAATTCCTGTAAAAGATTGTTTTTGGCTTCTTCAAAAATACTTTTATCAATATTGTTGCTTGCAATTTTTTCTATCTCCTTAAAAAATAACTCAAGATCGGAATCTTCAGTATTTACAGAATTTACAAGTGTAAGCAACAGTGGTTTATGATAAAGATTTCCAATTACTTTTCGTATTTCCTCAAATTGTTTGTTTATCGCAGATTGAAGAATAAATAATTTAAGTAGTATCTTCTGTTTTTCGTTATCAATTATTGTATTTCTCTGTTCTAAAGCATTTACACTTTGTTTGGAAATGTAAATATGTTTACCATAGCCTTCTTCGATAAACTTTGATAGATTGAAATTATAAACACAGGTTACAAAATCTCTTTCATCTGTGAATGTCGCTGAAAAATTAAACAAAAATCCATTCCTACTTAAAATTGAATAGAATATCTGCCTTTTGCTATCTTCTCTGTCGCCTTTGTGTGCTTCATCCAGGATAATATACCAGTTACCGTTATTTTCGTAATTTTTAAAATTTACAATTTTATCTTTTTGTTCATCTGAAATTAAATCACTTCTATAATAAAAAATATCAATACTATTGCCAAAACTTAATGTTGGATTTTGCTTTCTTGAAGAATAGTCTTTCAGATTTATAAGACTAATAAAGCTATCAGAATTAACTGAATTAAACTCTTCAAGATGATTTTTAAATTGTTCAATTAGATCTTCTCTGTATGTCAAAAATAAAATATTTTTTTTAGGTATTTTATTTTGATTGATAAGATACGCAAGCAATTCGATAAGCTTAACAATAACAAGAGTTTTACCACTACCTGTTGCCATCCAGAAAGACATTCGGTTTATAAGGTGCTTAAATGAAATTTTTTCATTATCTACAGGATAATCTTTATCGTATTCTAAAAGGTATTTTATGGTTTTGCTTTCCTTTTTAACATTGTAAGATAAATCTTCTGTTAATCCGTTATTAATAAATCTGTTATAAAATTTAGATTTATCTCCATTGTCTTCCTGATAAAATAAATACAAGGATTTCAGCGCATGCTCCAATGCTTTTTGTTGATAGTCAAAAAGTTTTTTATCTTTAGAAAATATTTCAAAATCAATATCCGACCAGTCCGCTGGAATATTGTTAATATCAAGGTTTGATACTATGTTTTGTAAGTAGTGTTTCATAAACCCACTAGATTTGTAATAATTTTTATTATTTTTTCTTTTTCACTTGAATTGCTTACTGCAATTAAAAGAGCCAGAGTTGTCAAAGCATTATCATTGATTTTCCTCTCACCATTTTGCTTATACAGATAATTGTTTTTATCTAAAAAATAAATAAACAAAAAAGAAGCTATTCTTTTATTACCATCGACAAAAGGATGATCTTTAATAATAAAATATAACAGATGTGCTGCTTTTTCTTCTAAACTTGGATAGAGTTCTTTACCACCAAATGTCTGGTAGATATTTCCTAAAATGGCTTTGAGATTTTCATTATTTTCTCTTCCAAATAAATAGCCTGCTTCTTTTTTGGCAATAAGTTCTTTCTTTATATTTTCTATTATTGATTTTACTTCATCGTATTGTAAAATAAACTTGTCTTTTGCTTTTTTTATGAGATTAATTTTTTCTTTATCGTATTGTTCGAGTAAACTAAGAGTTTTAGCATAGTTTGAGAGCAGATTTAAAATTTCTTGCTGTTGTCCAGCAAGCAATTCGCCTCTTGACTTTTCTTGTAGTAGAGTGATAGTCTCTTGCAAATCTTTTAAGGCGTTTTGTGTGTGGAGTAACTTTTTTTGATCTAGAGCGTATCCTCTCAACAAATAATTCTTTAAGATCTGAGTAGCCCATTTTCTAAACTGGATGGCTCTTGAAGAATTGGTGCGATAACCTACTGCTAAAATTACATCAAGACTATAAAATGCAACTGGCTTATCAGAGTTTGGAATGTGCAAAAATTGCACATTGCTTTTTTTATCTACTTCGTTATCGGTAAAAATTTTTTTGATATGCTTGGTAATTACTGATCTTTCTTTGCCAAATAACTTTGCTATTTCTTCCTGTCTTAGCCAAACAGTTTCAGCAGAAAATCTAACTTCAAGTTTGGGGCCTTCTTTGGACTTGTAAATAATAATTTCACCTTTTTTAAACTTTTCTTTTTTCATAAAAAATTATTCCCACCAAATCAACGGCTTAATAAATTTATAATCCAAATCTTCTGTGTTTATTATTGTGCCATCTTCAAATTCCACTTCATTTTCTCTTACTTTCTTTATCCATTTTCCTGTGAGATTTGATAAGGTTTCTGCTATGTCAATATTTTCATAAAGTTTATCTAAATCTACTTTTACTTTATTGTTTTGATAATCTATCTCTAAAGCTTTTAGCATCTTTTCATCTTTCAAAAATACATACTGTTCATAAGGTGATTTGTTAGATGAAGTGAATATATCACTGTCTTCATATACACAGTTGTTTAATGCTTCTTCATATTGTTCAAGTTCATAGTATTTGAAAAACCCGCCTGCATTTTTTTCATTGTACTTTTCTTTTACATCTTTTTCTTTTGATATTCCTGATTTATCATAAGCTAAAACTTTTTTCATCCTTGGTAAAATTACAGTATAAAAGTGTTCTCCCATCTCTGTTCCTATCCATTTCCTACCAAGTTTATGGGCTACGGCTGTAGTGGTACCACTACCTAAAAAGAAATCCATAACTAAATCGCCTTCGTTGGATGTGGATTCTATGACACGCTTGAGGAGGATTTCGGAGTTGCGAGTAGGAAATTCGGGGTCTTGTTCATATCCTGGGATGTCTGTCCAATTGTTATTTATTTGGTTATATAGGCTTAATATTTCTCCTTGAAAAGATTCACTGCCACAATCTCTGCATTTTCCGTCTTCTATTTGGTTATTTTCTGTAATAATCGTTCCGCAATTCAAACATTTTAATCTCGCTAATCCTTCTTTAACGGCTATATCTAAATTCTCTTGTGAAAAAGCCCAGTGCCGTCCTTTAGGTGGATTTAACTTAATTCCGAAAATCTGTCTATACCCATTAGTTTTTTGTTCCCCTGGCATACTTAGAAAAGGCATCCAAAGGGATTCATTTAATTTTTTCTCTATTTCTCTATAAATCTCATCATCAATTAATCTCTTGAGAGTTCTTAATGTTTCTTGGTAGTGCTTCACATGTTCTTTTTCTCTTTCAAGAATATATAAAATCCCACTCTCCGAATTCTTGAAATAGAAAAATAACGAGTCTGTTTTATTTAATAATCTATTCTCTGCTTTTCTGGTTTGCATACCGCGAGTAATCACAATCTCATTCCTAAAATTCTCCCCCCCGAAAATCTCATCCATTAGAGGTCTTACAATCCAGTTTCCGTTATAATCACACCTTACAAAAATGCTTCCTTTTTCGTTTAGCTATTCTCTAGCTATCCTTATCCTGTTTTCAAGTAGTGTTGCCCAGTTTGCATCTTTGTAGTTAGTCCTATACAAAAACTGATCAGATGAATCTAAATTAAACGGCGGATCTATATAAATCGTCTGCATTTTTTCCCTAAACTTTGGCAGTATAGTATTTAAAGCCTGATAGTTCTCACTTTTTATTAACCATCCATCTAAAGCATTGTCTAAATCATCAAATTGACTAAGTATTTCCAGTTCTAAATCTTTGAAATATTTTGTATCTATCGGTAGATGACTAAATTCCCCTCTAATAGAGGGGTGTCCCGAAGGGACGGGGTGTTTAATTTCGCGTTTTAAAAACTCAATTACCCCCTGAAGATTATTCTTTACATCTGTATCAAGAATATGTATTACCTTTAACCCCAAACTTTCTAAATATTTATCTCTTTTTCTGTCATATTCGACTTTCTCATCATGACTTGCACCATCAATCTCAATAACAACCCCCAAATCCTTGCAATAAAAATCAACAATGTAATTTCCTATGATTTTTTGTCTATCAAAGTCCAAGCCTAAAAATTTTTTATTTTTGATTTGATTCCATAATAAAACCTCGGATAAATTACCGGCTTTTCTCAGTTCCTTGGCTGTTTCTTTGAGTTCAAGATCAAAAGGTAATTCATTCCATCTGACTACCCCGTCAGGCTCTGCCTGCCACCCCTTCATAGAAGGGGAATTGTCAAAAATATCATCTATCTTGAAATCTTCGTCTACTATTCCTAACTCTTTCCATTCTTTTACCTGTTCTTCTATACCTTTATGCTTCAATATTTCTTCAATCAATTCTATGTTATTTATCCTATCCAGTGTTATCACATAATTACTATTCTTTACAAACTTCGGTTTGTTCCATACCTTTACTAGCTCATCTTCAAACTGACTGATAAAATCTATAATCTTAAAAGCTATGTCTTTTAGTATCTGTAACTGGTTTACTCTATCTACACTCCACTCTTTTGCCCCTTCCCAAAAGTACTGATAACTCCATAACTTAAACTGCTCCTGTAAAAATGCTTTTGCGTTTTTGTTGATAAAAAAATCTACTTCGCTTTGTTTTTCAAAAATCCTAAATGATTTCTCTAACTCTTCTTCGGTTAGGCTTATATGTTTCTTTTTCAATTCTTTTAGTATATCTTCTGTTTTTGTTACTCTTCCTTTTTCGGAATAATAAACATTGAGAATAATAGTCTTGTCTTCTTTTACTTCTTTTAATTCATATATCAAACTTCGTTTTTCATTTGCTTTCTTGTGTTCAAGATTACTTACATCAAAGAAAAACTTATGCCCATCACTTTCTATCTCTAAGCTTCTAAATATTCTGTCGGTTTTTACATAGTAAAGCATCTGTGTTTTCCAGAAGAGAATAACATCTTTATCATCGGTATAAACTTTTTCATAAATGTTGTTATGAAATGGTGTAGAATTGAAGTATATTGATCCACTTTCTGTAAAATATCTACTGAAAAATGAATAAAGTTTATCAAAAAGTTCATCTCTGAATGATGAATATCTTTCTAATGCTTTTTCAATATCTTTCTTGAGTAATTCCTCAATCTTTTTGTAGTAATTTGATTTTATTCTCATTAAATTAACAAATCCACCAGTGCCTTCAATCTTTGCGCCGATAAATACATCTTGTAATGCTTGGTAAAATTTTTGCTCTTTTGTCATAAAACAATAATATTTTTCATTATATCATTCTAGAACGATCAATGAGATTTATTCTCTATAAGAAGGATAATCAGAAATATTCTCGGATTTACTGGCTAGTTCATAATTGTAGCATTTTAAATTTGTTGAGATTGCAGGATAGGTTTAATAATTAAGTCAGTGTTATTTTGAGTAATATCTAAACTTATATTGAGGAGTCAGATAATAGATGCCCTGTAATAAAATCAAGATTTGATTATTAAAAAGCTTTCTTTAAAATACCGACTCTTATCATCTCTTCTAGATCGGACCAATTAAAAGACCTGTATCGATCTAGACAGGTATTACATTGAGTAACTTTTAATTGCGAATAATAACTGAATTTATCATTAAAACCTAATGAATAGGCTCTTGATTTAACCAGCTTCTCAATGTGCGTCCATTTTACTTCGTCGGGAAAATGGATTGTTTGAATTTCATTGATTTTGTTTTGATCAGTTAAAGTTATCGATAGAAGTGGGGACTGTGTTTGACGTTGTGGAGTGTTGGTTATTGTGGTATTTGTGACTGTAAGTGAGGGACTGGAACTTGGTGATTGAGTTGGTGATGGAGTTGTTGTTGATGTAGGCGTTGGTGTATCGGTTTGCGTATTATTTCCTCTAAATAGTTCATCGGCTAGATCATTATCAATGATTACATTTTCACTAGGAGTAGTAGTAGGGGAGGGCTTACTTAAGTTTTGATTATTTGTTTGTCGATTATTTGTAAAGTAATAATAACCTAGTATAGAAACTAGTGTTATTAAGATTATGTTAATAATTACAAACATTATAATCGGGAATGCTTTTATTACTTTGTACTGGATACTATTCATGATATAAAATATTATCTTTTTATTAAGATCAATTCAATTTTGTTTTTTAAGTTTGCAAATGTTATAACTGATCCATGACTAAAAATGACCCATATTCTATTTATTAGAGATTTTATGATAGTTTAGAATCTAATCATCAATTTTTTACTAAAATATCGAATCATTATATTGATAAATATAAGTCTAATGCAAGAAAAATTTTAGAGATAGCCTGTGGTACTGGAAATATTTTACAGAGTATTAAAGATAATTATGAAGTTGAAGGATTAGATATATCGGAAAGTATGCTTGCTATGGCAAGGGCAAAAATGCCAAAAATAAATTTTTATCATCAGGATATGGCAAATTTTCCTATAAATACAAGATATGGTGTTATTTACTGTTTTTATGATTCTATTAATCATGTACTAGATTTGAGTGGATGGGAGGGTACATTTAAAAGTGTCTCTAGTCATTTAGAAAGTAGTGGTATTTTTATTTTTGATATGCATACTCTAAACAAACTCGATCAAATGACAAAAAGACCCCCATATTTTGTTGAATTTGATAACAATTATTTGATTATGCAGGTTAGAAAAGAGACTGAATATTCTAATATTTATTTGTGGGATATAAAAATATTCGAGAGAATTACTGAAAACGGTCTTTATCAACTAAATCAAGAAATAATCAAGGAAACTTCATTTTATTTTACCAATAAAAACTTTCGAGTAAATCAACTTAAAAATATATAAACTAAAAACACATAAAAATCTTTATGGACATTGATATAAATTTAACACAGCTCGAAAAATTTACATGGCTCGAGAGGTGGGACTCGAACCCACGACCCAGCGGTTAACAGCCGCTTGCTCTACCGGCTGAGCTACTCTCGAATGGTTAATAATACAATATGAAATTTATTTATTCAAGAATTTTCATCTATGATAAGTGCCAATAGCTTCTGTTATACTAGTATATCCATCCTTTTGAATTAGCTTTTTTAGGTTATGATGTATTTTCGCTATGGTTGTGGGACCATTGTATATCATACCTGTGATCATCTGTATCAAACTTGCTCCACATTTGATCTTTTCATAGGCATCCTCGGCAGAAAAAACACCACCGCAACCGATGATTATTAGTTTATCTCTGTATTTTCTGTATGTCAGAGAAATGAGTTCATTTGATCTTTCAAAAGTGGGCTTTCCGCTTAATCCTCCTTTAGAGATAATAGTTTCATCAGACGTAATGTTTTGTAGAAATGATTTGTCTTTTTGTAAATTTCCAATTATTACACCATCAATATGATACCTATTTATAACATCAAGAAGTTTTTCAAATTCTGAATTAGTAATAGTTATTGGCATTTTAATAAAAACTAGTTTTTTCTTTTCTATCTTTTCTAAAGCAGAAAGAAGTTTTTCTAGTCTTTCCGGAGTAGTGAATGGCTCACCACCAAATGCATTCGGACAGGAAATATTAATTGTAATATATTGAATATTTGGATTTTCATTAGCTAGACTGTATGAGTAGATATAGTCTTCTATGGCATTATTTTCGTCGCAGGTATCGGGCGAATTTGTTTTTGCAATGGAAACACCATAGATAAATCTCTTGGATTTAACTTTTTCAAATCTTTTTATTATTTTATCTACACCTATGTTTTTGAGGCCATAATTTACCCATATCGATTTTATCTCTGGAAATCTCTTCAACCTCGGATAGGGATTACCTTCATAAGCGTGTCTGGTCACAGAGCCAAACTCACCATGTCCAAAACCCAAACAAGGTATTATATTTATAAGATCAGCATTTTTATCAAAACCAGCTGCAAGTCCTATTGGGGATAAAAAGGTAATATTTTTTATTTCTTGTCTGATTATGTCGTTATCATCATTACAAAATAACAGACCGAAAAAAAATCTTAGTATTTGCATTTCACCGATATATCTTCCAAATTTTATAAAACTATCATGAACTTTTTCAGGATCAAATAGAAAAAGTATTTTTTTAATAATATAAATATACAATATTTCCATCAGATTAATAATAAATATTTTCAACATACAAAATTACAAGCTATTTTTAATGTATAATCAATCTATGTTATTGACACCTCATCTAGTAACTATAAGTTATATAGCAACTCTAATGGAACCTAATATTTTTACGATTGTTTTGGGTACCATTATTTCTTACTTTATTATTGAACTTATTCCTCACTGGGATCCAAAAAATTTTGAAAGTATCTTAATTACTTACTTTAGACTTTTTGACCTGATATTGGGGAGTATATATCTAGTTTTGCTTTTGTTTCTTGTATTTTCTGATCCAAAAGGATTTTTTCTCTTTAATAAACAAATTACTATTAGTTTTTTTAGTTTTTTGGCATCAGTTGTTACATTAGTCATATGGGTGTTTTTTAATATTTTCAGACAATATATACCTAAAGGTACACTACCAAGACAAATTGCTGATTTTTTCGCAGGCATCAAGTATGAGGATAAATCTTTTTGGGGGATTGCTATACAATTTAGTATGACATTTTTATCATTTGTTTTTCTTTTTGGAATAGCACAGCTACCAGATTTTAGTAATATTGTGAGGATTCTAACTTTACCTCGATGATGTATAATTTAGTTTGTTAATTATTAAAATTATAATTTATGGAAACAATAATTATTGTAATTTTAGTCGGTGCATTAGTATTTTTGTATTTTAGAAACAATGAATTACAAAACAACGTAAATACTCTTAAAAATAAACTTGAAAATCTATCTGATGAAGATAAAAAGAAGCTTTTAGATGAAGAATCTAGAAAAAAAATAAAAGAAGCAGAAGAAAAGGCCAAAGAGCTTCTGTTTAGTACAGAACAAGAATTAAACAAAAAACGAAAATCAATATTAGAAGCCGAAAAAAGTATTGAAGAACGAGAAAAACTATTGGAGAACAGAACAAAAACTTTAAATCAGAAAGAACTATATATTTCTCAAAAAGAAACAGAGATTGATTCTATAAAACAAAGTCTAGAAAAAGAGAGAGAACAAATAAATAAAAAACTAGAGGAGATAGCAAAACTTTCAGAGCAAGAGGCAAAAAATTTGTTAATGAGTAATTTAGAAAAGAAGTTAGAGAAACAATTTGCAGATGAGATAAGAAAATATAGAGAAAAATTAGAAAGAGAATCGCAGACATTGACTCAAGAAATACTTATTAGTGCTATAACATCAAGTGCTACTGACTTTGTTGGTGAGTATTCGACATCTGTATTTAAAGTTGGTGGTGAAGAGGTAAAGGGCAAAATAATTGGTAAAGAAGGAAGAAATATAAAGACTTTCCAAAAAATTACTGGTGTTGATTTAGTTATGGATGAATCTGATGAATATATAGTCTTGTCATGTTTTGATCCTATGCGCAGGGAAATTGCTAAGCTTGCGTTAGAAAGATTGATAAAAGATGGAAGAATAAATCCCGCAAAGATAGAAGAAGCGGTAGAAAAAGCAAGAATAGATTTTGCAAAACAAATAATCAAGGATGGGGAAGAGATTGCAGCTCAAGCAGGTTTCAATAACTTATCATTAGAACAGCTAAAATACTTAGGCAGGATGCGATATAGATTTTCTTACGGTCAATGTCTTGCTACTCATACATTGGAGGTTGTAAATATCGCGGCAAAAATAGCTGCAGAGTTAGGATTAGATATAAATCTAGCTAAAGAATGTGCATTGTGGCATGATATAGGAAAAGTCGTCACACATGAAAAAGACGGTGACCACATGCAATTAGGTGAGGAACTTGGTATTAAGCTTAAGCTCAAACCAGAGGTAATCAATGCCATGTATGCTCATCATATGGCAAAGGATCCAATATGTATGGAGTCAGCTATTATTTATATTGCTGATGCTAATTCGGGTGCTAGACCAGGTGCTAGATATGGTACTGATGAAGATTATGTAAAAAGAATAAAAGCTATGGAAGAGATTGCGAAAAAGTATCCAGAGGTGAAGGAGGCATATGCAGTTGATGCAGGTAGAGAGATCAGAGTATTTATAGATCCTGTAATAATGAGTGATGATGGTACTGTATTTTTATCACAGAAAATTGCAGAAGATATTGAAAAGAGCATGACATATCCTGGTACTATTAAAGTCACAGTTATTCGTGAGGTTAGAGCTACATCTGTAGCTAAATAATTAGCATAATCTGGCTTTTTGTATTAAAATAAGCCAGTTATGAAAGTTTCTCAATCCAATAATGTTCAGATGAGGGCGCCCATCGTAACCATAATGGGGCATGTCGATCATGGTAAAACTACCTTGCTTGATAAAATAAGAGGTACGAATATCGTAGATAAAGAATTTGGTGGTATTACTCAGCATGTTAGAGCTTACCAAGTCACGTATGAGGGAAAGCCTATTACTTTTATTGATACACCAGGTCATGAAGCATTTTTAAACATAAGAAAACGGGGTTCTCAAATAAATGATATTTTAACACTTATCGTAGCGGCAGATGACAGTGTTATGCCCCAGACAAAAGAGGTAATTGATATTTGGAAAAGGTCAAATTTACCCTTACTTGTAGTTATAAATAAAATTGATTTGCCAGGTGCTGACATTGAGAGGGTAAAAAGACAATTAGCAGAAAATGGAGTACTTCTAGAGGGTTATGGAGGGGATATTCCATTTGTCACAATAAGTGCTAAACAAGGTATAAATATTGATAAATATTTAGAGATGATAAATTTCATTGCTGAGTATTATGAGATGCATAAGCCAAGAGAAATTGAAAACAAAGATTCTATCGGTGAGGGATTTGTACTTGAGTCTACTGTTGATAAATTTCGAGGTCCTACAGCTACTGTCATAATAACTGGTGGAAATATAAAAATAGGTAGTTTTGTTGTTTGTAGATCCAAATTTGGAAAAGTTCGATCCCTTATAGATGATACGGGTAAACAGACCAACCTAGCGTTTGATTCTCAGCCTATAAGCATTGTTGGACTGGATGATGTATTGGACGTTGGTTCAAAAATCTATGTATTTGATAGTGATAAAGTCGCTAAAAAATATCTTATTGATGAAAAAGAAGAAAAAGCTTCAACTAATACACCTACAAGCTCGTTAAATAAAAAAATTCTAGCTGAATTATTTTTAGAACAGCAAGAAAAACAAGAGATAAAAGAGTTAAATTTGATAATCATCGCAGACACTCAAAGTTCTGTCGAAGCTATCAAACATTCATTATCAAAGATTGATGTACCGGGTACGAAGATAAATATTGTTTTAGCTAAGACAGGGATTTTGACTCAGTCTGATATAGATCAAGCTGAGATAAAAAAAGCTTTTATTCTTACTTTCAATGTTGGTATTGATAAGAAATTACAGACTGTAGCTGACAATCAAGGAGTATTTGTTCGAGAGTATAAAATCATTTATGAGTTGGTAGATGATGTAGAAGGGGCATTAATAAGTCTTATTGCACCATCTTTTGAGGAAGAAATTATTGGTATTGCCACCATTAAAAAGATTTTCATTCTATCGGATGGTGAGCAGATATGTGGATGTGTAGTTAGCGAAGGAAAAATCATAAAGGGTTATCAGGTGTATATCAAAAAAGGTGAGGAAAGACTTGCAGAATCAAAAATTGTTTCATTAAAACAGTATAAAAATGAAGTTAAAGAGGTAACAAGTGGACATGAGTGTGGTATACAACTAGGTGATAAATTTGATATTGAGGAAGGTGATCAAATAGTCTGTTATAAAAAAGTAAAACTTGGATTTGGTAATTAAAATATTTTATATTTCACCAAAAAGTCTAAACTCTAGTGCATCTTTTATATCAACATAGACGAATTGACCTATATATTCTTTATTTTGTGAATTTGTGATTTCTACATCTTTGCCGTGAGTTGTGCGCGCAATTAGATTTTTTGTTTTACGCTCTGTTTTATAAACTAATGCTTTTTGTTTGGTGTTAATTAGTTTTTTATTTTTCTCTTTTAATCCGTTTTTCAAAACTTCTTCTAAAATCTGTTTTCTTTTTTCTTTCACTTCGTGAGGAATATCGTCTTTATAAAATTTCGCCGCAATTGTCCCACTACGTTGTGAATACTCAGATATATAAATCTGATCAAACTGAATTCTCTCACACAATTTTACAGTATCTAAAAATTCTTCTTCAGTTTCACCACAAAATCCAACAATCACGTCCGTAGTTATAGCTACTCCTGGAATTTTTTCCTTAATGAGATTTACTTTTTCTTCAAATTCTTCAGCAGTATAGTATCTATTCATTCTTCTTAGAACCGAATTTGATCCGGATTGTAGCGCAAAGTGAAATTGCTTAGCTATATTCTTTTCATTGGCGACGACATCTATAAGTCTGGGATTGATATCATAAGGATGAGCACTAGTAAATCTAAGCCAAAAGTCTCCATCAATTTGTGCTAAATTTTCTATAAGATCAGCAAAGTCCAAGTAGTCTTTTTCTATATTACCACGAAATTTAGGTATCGGAACTCCTAGTAAGCCTTCTTTTCTACTTTTCCAAGAATTAACATTTTGTCCTAATAATGTGATTTCTTTTACACCGCTTTGTACCAATGTCAAAACTTCATTGTAGATCTGATTATAATCTCTATAAACTTCTTTACCGCGAGTAAAAGGAACTATACAAAATGTACAAAATTTGTCACAACCTGTCGAGATTGGGACAAATGCTTGGAATTTCGAATTGTACTTAGGTGTTATCGCAAAGTATTCATCAATTTTAATCTCTATTTGTTCGTTTAATAGTTCAGGTAATTTATTTATTTGATTAATCTCTACAAAAAAATCGGCCCAAGGCATCTTGGTCTTAAGTTCTTCATAGTAACTTTCTTGATATCTCTGACTTTTTTCAGGATTCTGTCTAATATCCCTTTTTACCATGCAACCAGTAATAATTACTTTTGTGTCTTTCTTTTTTGACTTTAATTCAACAAATTTATGATGCATGCCTAAAACTCTATCTTCTGCCTTTTGTCTGACTGAGCAAGTATTTATGATGTACAGATCAGCTATTTCATCGTCCTTTACTGGTTTGTATCCCATCATTTCGCAGACTGCCGCTATACGTTCAGAATCAGAAAGATTCATCTGACAACCAAATGTAGTGAGCTGGTAGGTTTTTTGCATGGTGATATTATACAACAAAGATACTTAAGGATATCGCAAAATAAAAATTTGGACTGTAAGTCCGAATTTATCTTATATTCTGTTATATTTTTAATTAAGTTTCCCTCTGATAAAACTCATAATTCTCTTGTCCATTACTTTGGGCACAAAATAATCTCTGCCAAAAACTAGGTTCTCATTTGGATAAAGTTTTTTAAGTTCGTCTGGCACTTCTTCGCGAGCTAATTCGGCTAAAACGTGGGACATTTTTATTTTTAGTTCTTTTGTAATCTTTTTTAATCTTCTATCTAGAGCAATGCGGAATATGTATGGGAAAGCCAATACATTATTGATCTGATTTGGATAATCTGATCTTCCTGTTGCGATAATCACATCAGGTCTTGTAGATTTAGCTAGTTCATAATTAATCTCAGGATCAGGATTTGCTAATGCAAAGACTATTGGATTTGAAGCCATGGATCTGAGCATTTCTGGTGTTAAGACATCTTTTACCGATACACCGACAAATACATCAGCATCGACAATTATTTCTTCTAATGTAGTTTTACTTGTATCTTGTGCAAATTCGAGTTTATATTTATTTATATTATCAGTTCGATTTGTTGTCACTACTCCTTGTGAATCACATAGAAAAATGTTTTCTTTTTTGGCACCAATATCTACAAAATGTCTTGCACATGCGATACCGGCAGCACCAGCACCATTTATCACTATTTTTACTTCTTCTATTTTTTTATTTGCGATGATTAATGCATTCAAGAGACCGGCTCCTGCTACGATGGCAGTACCATGCTGATCATCGTGAAATACAGGTATATTCATTATCTCATTTAATTTTTCTTCGATATAAAAACATTCAGGAGCTTTTATATCTTCTAGATTTATTCCGCCAAAGGTTGGTTCTAATAATTTGACTGTACGTATTATTTCATCAGGATCTTTTGTATTAATTTCTATATCGTACACATCAATATCGGCAAATAACTTGAAAAGCATTGCTTTACCTTCCATAACTGGCTTTGATGCCTGAGCGCCAAGATCGCCAAGACCTAAAATCGCAGTACCGTTTGATATTACGGCTATTAGATTGCCTTTATTCGTATAACGATAGGCATTTTCATTGTCTTTTGCTATCTCCAATACAGGATAAGCAACACCGGGGCTATAAGCAAGAGCTAAATCTTCCTTTCTAGATACTTCTTTTGTAATCTTTGTCCCCAATTTGCCAGGTTTAGGCTTTTCATGATATTCCAGTGCTTTTTTAATCAATTCTTCTTTTGACATATTGTTTTTTATCTTTTACATAAAAACTACCACCGTGACCTGGATATAGTAGAGTACTATCCGGTAATTGTAGTATTTTCTGTATTGAGTCTAACATATCTTCTGCTGAACTATAAGAGAAATCTGTTCTACCAATGCCATCTTCAAATATAGTATCACCAATAAAGGCATATTTTTCAGCAGGATCTAAATATAAAATAGATCCTGGTGTATGACCAGGTACAGTTAATATTCTAAATTCAAAATTGCCAACTGTAATTTGATTTTCATTATCAAGAAAAATTATGTTTTTAGGTTCAAGAAAACAAGGATCATATCCTAAGAAATACTTTGCTGTATCATTGACTCTTTTTAATAAAAATCCATCTTGTCTACTAATATAAAGAGGTATATCAAATGACATTTGTATTTCTCCTACGGCCCCAATATGATCAAAATGTCCATGTGTTGCTAGTATACAAACAGGATTTAACCTATTTGACAAAATAAAATTCAATAAAAAATCAGTCTCATCACCGGGATCAATAATTACACAGCCATTTTTATTTTCACAAATATAACAATTACTTCTCAGCGGTCCAAGAACAAAGTGATGTAAATTCATCTTCTATTTATCTCTATTTAGAGCTGCCAAAGTATTATCCATGACCGCACCATAGTTTGCACTCATTACATGTTGTGCATATCTGCCTAACCATCCATTTTTTACTTTAGGTTTGAATTGAGGTATATTCTTCATCCTTTCATCATATTCGTCTTCTGATATCAATAGATCAATTGTTCTTTTGTATGCATCGATTTTTATTCTGTCTCCATTTCTGATAATAGCTATAGGTCCACCAGATGCTGCTTCTGGTGATATATGACCTACACAGAGTCCTCTAGTTCCCCCTGAAAATCTTCCATCCGTGATCAATGCAGCCCTAACCCCTAGTCCCTTAAGAGCAGAAGTAGGGGATAACATCTCTTGCATTGCAGGCCCTCCTTTTGGCCCTTCGTACCTAATTACTACCACATCACCATCTTTAATTTGTTTTTTCAGAATAGCATCCAATGCATCTTCTTGTGAATCAAAGCATACTGCTGTTCCTTCGAATACCATCATGTCTTCATCAACTCCTGCTGTCTTAACAACAGCACCATCAGGTGCAATATTACCGTATAAAATGGCAAGTCCTCCTGTTTTTGAAAATACATTATTACCACTTCTTACCACATCCTCATCTGGATCTTTTGCATCTGATATATATTCTTCTAGCGCTTGTCCTATTACATTTTTGCAATGTAGATGGAGTGGAGAATTTGATGATTTTTGAACGGCTTTGAGAATAGTTTTTAATCCACCAACTCTATTAACATCCTCGACATGTACATCAGGTCTAGATGGTGAAACTTTGCATACATTTGGGGTAAGATCCGCTAATTCATTTATTCTTTTCAGATCATAAGCTATACCCGCTTCGTAAGCCAATGCTAAGGTGTGCAATATTGTATTTGTAGAACCACCCATTGCCAGATCTAGGATTATTGCATTGTCTATTGATTCGTATGTTACTATGTCTCTAGGTCGAATATTATTTTGAATGATGTATTCTATTGCATCAGCTGCCCTTTCAAAGAGTTTTATCCTCTCAGGATTAATTCTCCATGTACCTTTTTCTTTATCAATCCATTCTGCTGCTGGGATTGTACCGTTACCTGGTAATGCAAGCCCCAATACTTCAGCAAGACAGTTCATGGAATTGGCAGTAAACATGCCAGCACAACTACCACACGTGCGACAAGCTTTTTCTGTTATTTTTATCAACTCTTCCTTTGATATTTTATTAGCAGTATATTTTCCTACGCCTTCGAATACAGTTATTAAATCTGTATTATCTTGTCCAGCAAGCATTGGACCACCTGATATATAAAGAG
>JAOAGR010000006.1 GCA_026415655.1 Candidatus Dojkabacteria bacterium | reverse complement strand
CATGCACACCAGCACCCTCACCCATATCTATTATGTAATCAGCATTCTTGATAGTATCCATGTCATGTTCGACGACAATAACCGTATTACCCAAGTCGCGCAGATTTTTTAAGGTATTTATAAGTCTATCATTATCACGCTGATGTAAACCGATTGAAGGTTCATCTAAAACATACAAACCCCCAGAAAGTCCTGATCCAATCTGTGATGCCAATCTAATCCTCTGTGCCTCGCCACCTGAAAGAGTATTCATAGTTCTATCAAGTGTAAGATAATTTAATCCTACGGCTATGAGAAACTGTAATCTTGATCTAATTTCGCGAATGATACTGTGAGCTATTTCAGATTTTTGTTTAGAAAGAGTCAAATGTTCATGATAAGTCTCGCCATCAATTTGAATTTCTCTTTTTACCAATTCATCAGAATCCAAACTCTCAATCCATAAAAGACATTCGGACAGATTCATTTTTGTTACTTCGATGATATTCTTCCCACCTACTCTGATTCCTAAAGCCTCTTTTTTTAATCTTGTTCCGCCACATTCATCACAGGTATTAGTAATCATATATTTTTCTATCTCCTGTCGGGTCAAATCAGATTCTGATTCGTTATAACGGCGATAAAGTGAAGGTATAACACCCTCAAATTTTGTTTGATAAGAACCTTTGAATTTTCCTGATTCTATAACCACATCCAGAATTTCATCAGAGCCAAATAATATTTCTTGAATAATCTCTTTCGGTAAATCTTTCATCGGTACTCGTAGGCTAAATTCTCGTTTATCCGCTAATGCTTTTAAGATACGAATATAAAAGCTATCATTATCCAGATTTCTAGACCACGGAAAGATAGCACCTTCCATGATGGTTAGATTTGGATTATATACAAGGTCCGGTGATATCTCTTTGACAAAACCTAATCCTGCACATTTTGGACATGCCCCATGTGGTGAATTAAAAGAAAATGTATGGGGCTCAATCTTTGGATAAGATATCTGATCTTTAGGACAAACTAAATTTTCTGAATAAAAAATATCTTTTTTTTCATCAAATAAATTAATAACAAGTTCACCTTGAGAAAAGTGTAATGCTGTTTCAACTGAATCAGTAACACGTTGCTTAAAATTTTTATATTCTTCTTCATTTTCAAAACCATATTGTTCATAAAGAGCCAAAGAATCATCTACTTGTCTTTTTGGTATTACCAATCTATCAACAACGATATCAATATTGTGCCTCACATGCTTGTTGAGTTTTATTTCTTCTTCAAGATTTCTAATCTCACCATCAACTCTCACTCTTGCAAAGCCTTTATTGAAAAGATTATCGAAAAGATCAACAAATTCACCTTTTCTACCTCTCACAACAGGAGATAAAATCATTATACGAACCCCGTTGTCATAATTAGTAGATAAATTCATTATGCTATCAACTATCTCTTGGACAGTCTGGGCTTGTATAGGCCTTCCACATTTATAACAAAAAGGATCCCCTACTCTTGCGAACAAAAGACGTAAATAATCATAAATCTCTGTTGTAGTACCAACAGTCGAACGTGGGTTATTTGATGCGGTTTTTTGATCAATGGCTATAGCTGGTGATAATCCATCAATGTGATCTACATCTGGCTTTTCCATAATACCGAGAAACTGTCTGGCATACGAAGACAAAGACTCTACATAACGTCTCTGGCCTTCAGCATAAATAGTATCAAAAGCTAAGGAAGACTTACCCGAACCGGAAACACCAGTAATTACAACAATTTTATTTTTGGGTATTTCTACATTTATATTTTTGAGATTATGTACTCTAGCACCACGTATACGAATAACATCGGTAGACATTCGTCTGAATTTTATCAGATTAGATAGTTTCTAAAAAATTCCCTGATCGATTTGTTTGAAAGAATATTGCAAATTAGCTATTCTTTATAGTTTACAATAAAATAGATATTTATGAATATTGTTCACTTTGACCAATTTGATAAGTATATTAAAAAAAATAAGGCAAAAAATCAACTACTCATAAAACTGATAGTACTTTTATTAATCTTTATTTTTATAGTTGGGAGTGTTTTCTTTGTTTTTCAATCTACAATGGGTGAGATCAACAAATTCGGAAGTCTTACAAGTATAAATCAAGAAAGTAAGAAAATAATTATACCTAGTGGTACTTCTTTTGATGGTGTACATGAGATATTAATATCAGAGGGAATAATACCTGATGAAAAAATATTTGGATTTTCCAAATACAAACTATATTATTTTTTTAATCCTGATGAGATATTTGTAGTACAAGCAGGAGAATATATAGTTAATCCCAATACAAAAGTAAAAGATATATTTAGCGTTATTGGTTGTAAAGAAGTTACGGTAACTATCAAAGAAGGATTAAGGATAGAAGAAATTGCAGAAGTTTTAGAAAAAAATTTACCAAATTTTGATAAAAATGAATTTATCAATCTAGCTAAAAATTTTTCCCCGAATAACGAACTCAAATTAGAATATAAAGAAATTTTCCCGAAATTCTTAGAAGGTTATCTATTTCCTGATACATATAGATTTTGTGATGATACCGAAGAGATAAAAGTAATAGAAAAAATGCTAATAACATTTGAGCAGAAAGTTTATCTCAAAATCAAAAATGATCTTGAGAAAAACAACAAAGATCTAAATGAGATTATCAATATAGCCTCTATGATAGAGAAAGAATCTCTACACAAGGATGACGAAAGTTATATGATATCTGGAATTATTTACAATAGATTACAAGCCAATATGCCACTAGGTATAGACGCTACAAGCCAGTATGGAGGTGGCTACAATGAAAAACAAAAAACATGGTGGCCTACAGGAAGTGAGCTTGATAGATTAGTAACAGAAAAGGATCCATACAATACAAGGTTAAACCTTGGACTACCACCTACCCCCATCAGCAATCCTGGCTTAGAGAGCATAGATGCGGCAGTAAATCCTAAAAAATCTGATTACTACTATTACCTTCATGATAGCCAAGGAAATATCTACTACGCCAAAAACCTAAATGAACACAATAGAAATGTGTGTAGGTATTTGGGAAGGTGTAATTAGGTCAAGCTGTCAGGACGGGCATAGTGGACCTAGAGCGATGATAAATGTCAAATATTATACTGACCTCATAACCTACAAGAGTTGGTGGTTCAGGAAATTCTAATGTATATATCCATTCTGATGGAAGAATTGCCAAACATGATACATAAAAATCCCCCAAAAAAACTGGATTTTTGCTTACATCTGTGTTAAAGCGAAGGCGAACAGCGTCACGCACTCTTCTAAAATGAGCAGATCTATGACAACGAACGTCCCATCTATGCAATGCAACCAAGGAGGAAAATGAAACTAGTACTATTGGTAATATTATGTTGTGTTGTTGTAATAAACTATGTATAATACTATATTGGTCTGTTCTCAGATCCTGCTCATCAATAACTGTACCACATACGCAATTCCATGCATTCTCTTTACCGCAAAAATTTTTAATTATATCTCTTTTGAATTTAACTCTTATTTCATGATCTCCCAATCTGTGTGGTACTTTTATCAAATAAGTTAACATTTTATCATTTAGATGTTTTTGTTCTTATCTTCTGTTTTGATCAGGATCGAATCGAAACCCAATTTTAGCTACACTTGTATTCATGATACTCGTGATCTCGGATAATATACACCAAACTGGATTGACTGACTGATCTTGGGATTTTAGGATGCTACAAAAACCACAATGTTGCCCGTCGTAATCTTTAAATAAGGTAAAGTATCGACACATCTTATTCGTAATTATGGATTATCAAATAATAATTTTGAATATCAGACGTTGACGAAGCCTCATGCTTTGGTGGACAAAAGTATACATAAATTTAAATAACTACAGATGATAAATTTCGTGTTGTATAGTCACATATCTAAAGACTTATTATCTTTTTAGCTGATGATACGAACACATAGTTTTTGGAGAACAAGATGCATTATCATTCTGATAATAGGAAGGATCAGAAAGGCTCAGTAATAATCATGTTTTTAGTGTATTATCCCACTGTAAGGTTGTATACCTATGGTTAAATAGTCATGTTTGCCGGATATGTTTTTCCAGTGAACACAATTCAAAACAACTAACTTTCACCATTTGAAAAACCATGTATTGTGTATAAAAGGTGCACCGAAAAATTATCGAATACATTTAGCCAGTGTCTGTACTTAATAATCTTTTTATCGATAACCACATCACACGATGGAAAGTGGAATAAAACTAATAAGTAAAGTCGATACTATATGACCTAAAATCGGTTACTTTTATTCTATTTCATTCAGCATTCGAAAAGTGTTATAATATGTTATTATACGAGGCGCTATAAATAATAGTGAGACTGGACAAAAATATTTATTTATCGGAATACAACCAGAACAATGTGCTTTCAGAAACCCAACTCAAAGACGTCAGATACAGATTATAGGCGGCAAATCTGATGTCGTAATGCATACACAAACAAAAGACAATATAGACGTTTACGCAATTTTTCAGTTTCATCCGAGTGTTCACCCATGGCTGGCCCTGTATGGAATCGATGTACAATGGTTCTCTGATATCTTACTTGCACACCCTACACCATATTTTCAGGGTGTACAAGACGATAAGAATCCAAGAGTAGTCATAAACTATGATCCGAGTAGAGTAAACATAAGTGAGGTATTTGTACCAGTACAATCATATCGTAACTATGCTCTGCAAAAGATAGAGGAACTAATACCTGATGCTTTGTGGAACAGTAAAGTATTCTGTGCTGTGATGAGGTTATATAATTTTTGCTATAACATTCCAGATATAGTGAACACCTTTATACAACGTGTTGTTTTCAAAATTCCTAGTAGCATGGTGCTAACACTCCCACTATTCCAAAATAAGGATCTGAAGATCGGTCTTTCTTACAAACCACCACTTTTTACAATAGCCACCTTAGTAGAATTACTAGACTAATCTACCGTCGAGGAAGTGGTAGATGATCAGATTTAATACTAACTGCTTTAGTAAAGTCGCCAGACTAAATAGAACATAAATCCTAGACAGAAAAGGTTTTTTATCAATAATATAACAAAAACGAGTAACTCCAGTTGCTAGTTGTACAAATATGATCGCTATAAAATAATTATCACAATCACCCCACACTCCCCTCCATATTTAGAGATATTAGTTTATTTAACTCTATAGCATATTCCATAGGTAATTCTTTGGTAAATACATCTATAAATCCATTTACTATGAGTGAATAAGCCTCTGCTTCGTCTAAACCTCTAGACATGAGATACTTGATCTGAGTTTCTTTCATTTTGCTTACCGTGGCCTCATGTTCTATCTCTACTTGATTTGTAGATGCGATATTTACAGGTATCGTATCAGTTGTGGATTCATCATCTAGAAGTAATGCATCGCATTTTACATTGACTTTGGCGTTTTTAGCGGTCGGTGAAACAGAGATAATCCCTCTGTATGTCGTATGACCATTGTGTTGACTTACAGATTTTGCTGTGACTTCTGATGTTGTGTTGTTACCGATGTGAAATATCTTGGTACCCGTATCTTGTACCTGATCCTTGCCTGCATAAGCTACGGAGACTACTACACCTTTAGAATTATCGCCTTTAAGGATAATAGATGGATATTTCATAGTCACCTTACTACCAATGTTACCATCAATCCATTCCATGATGGCATCTTCCTCAGCAATAGCTCTTTTAGTAACTAAGTTGTAAACATCATGGGACCAGTTTTGAATCGTGGTATATCTTACTTTGGCACCTTTGAGACAGAATATCTCTACCACTGCTGCATGTAATGAATCCGAAGAATAAACTGGCGCGGTACACCCTTCGATATAATGCACTGATGAATTTTCATCAGCAATGATTAAAGTTCTTTCAAATTGTCCCATATTTTTTGCATTGATACGGAAATATGCTTGTAAAGGTATTGTCAATTTTACATTTGGCGGTACATAAACAAAACTGCCACCAGACCATACTGCGCTATTTAATGCCGCAAACTTGTTATCGGATGGTGGGACTAATTTACCAAAATATTTCTTTACTAATTTTTCATGCATCCTTAGACCGGTATCCATGTCTGTAAATACGACTCCCATTTTTTCTAGATCCTCAAGTAAATGGGTATAAACTACCTCTGATTCATACTGAGCACTAACACCGGCCAAAAATTTTCGTTCTGCCTCAGGTATACCCAACCTCTCGTAGGTTTCTTTGATACTTTCAGGTAAATCTTCCCAAGACCGACCTTTCTTTTCTGTCGGCTTTAGGTAATAAGTAATTTCATCAAAATCTATACCACTAAGATCTGCTCCCCAAGTAGGCATCGGTTTGGATAAAAATATCTCAAAAGCTCTCAACCGAAATTCTAACATCCATTCGGGTTCACCCTTTGCCCTAGATATCTGACGTATTACATCAGCATTTAGACCTTTTGGTACCTTCAGATAACTCACATCCGGCATGCTAAAGCCGTATTTGTATTCTGATAATATTTTTAGATCGGCTTCGTTCATAGTGTTATTAAATTTAGGATTTTTTATGATGATAATGTAATCTTTCTATTTCTGATATCTCTATTTCATTAAATTTTCTATCCCTTAATTCCACTATTCTGTGCGGTTCCAATGTTCTTACAAATTCTAAACTATGCGAAACTATAAGGAAAGTAGTACCCGCCTTAGCTTGTTCTCTAATCACCTCTGCTATCCTTGCTCGAGATTTTATATCAAGGCCCGAATCTACTTCATCAAGTATTGCTACTTTTGGTTGTAATACTAGCATTTGCAAAATCTCTGCCTTTCTTTTTTCCCCACCAGAAAAGCCTTGATTTAAGTCACGTTTTAGAAAATCTTCGGAAAGTCCAACTTTCTCAATTTTCTCTTTTATAGATTTTCGGATTTTGAAAATAGATGTGGTTGTATCTTGGTTAAATGCTTTATACGCACTTATCAAAAACTGTTCAAAATTTATACCTTCAAACTCTGGCGGTGACTGGAAACTTACAAACAGTCCAAGCCTTGCAATCTCAAAAGTATCCATATTTATAGTCTCCACTCCATTTATCATCACACTACCGGATCTTTCGTAATCTTCAAAACCCAAAAGGGACATGACAAAAGAACTTTTCCCTGTACCATTTTCACCCAGTATCACTGTTACTGTATCGGGTTCTAGCTCTAAATTTGCATTTTCTAATATTTGTTTATTGTTTTCCCTAATAGTAAGAGAGTATGATGTGACTTTGAGAGACATTTTTGAATTATAGCAGAGAATACTTTAATTTGTGTTGTATAGCTGATATACTAATTTGAATGTTTGAAATTATACAATAATATGATAAAATGAACCTATGGTAACAGTACATAGAATCAAACCTGTCGAGGTCGCCGACTGTCAAAGGGCCTTTAGTCCGGCCGTACAATTCATGGGTATGCTCCCAGGGTTCGAAGATGACCCTTATGTCCGTTTAAGAGGCGGTTTACAAGCTGCTCAAAATGTAACTCATCTGAAAGAACAACCAGTCGGGTCGTATTTGGGAGAATTCCCACTCGACACTCAATTTAACATTGCATATATAGGACTTGATGGTGCTGATCGAATAGTTCTCCCAATATTACTTAGACGAATTAATCCATTAGAGGTACAGCAATACGCTGAAGATTTGGGATTGCCCTACATCGCAACTGCCGCCGAGCTAGGATTAAAATATCCATATAATCAATATGTACCCGAGATCGTGCGTGCACTAGCTAAAGCACTTGAAATTCGATATGGATATAATACGCGTGGCGTCGTATCAGTGAGGATGACTGGAGATATATTCCCTACAAGGTGTGTTGACCTCAATGTATTAATGGAGTGGTCGTGCCGGTTCTCGAACACCTTTACCAAGGGTCGTACAGAAATTATCTGGCTTGAAAACAAGCAAAGAAGCAAAACTTGCAGTATACACAGGAGAAGGTAGAACTAGTGTCGATGTTAAGTGCCTCGACCCATTTGGCCAAATCAGAGATACGACCTGCCAAATTATTGAGCCTAATGGCAGAAGATATGAAAAGGTAGAGGTAGATTTCCCTTGGCGTGTGTTACGCATTGATGTTGGTGGTAAGTTAGACGGAGTCTTAGGTGTTCTAAGTGCGAATGGTATATCTCCGGAGGCTGTACCTAATGCCGGGCCAGAACACGCATACAGAGCAGTATGCAATGTTTCTAAACTACCGATAATATCAGATGCTATTCAAATGTTAGGAGGCGAGATTACATATAATTATACACAACGAGTTTGTACGCGAATTATAATGTAGAGTTAGAATTCAACACGGAGATAATATTATTTTGTTCTAACAGAAAAATCCGGTTGATTATTTATTGTTAATTATTATTGAAGATACGAAGGGATACGGTAGTCTCATGACAACTTAAGCTTAAAACACATTTATGAAATCATGCAAATTGATTTATATCAGGCAGACAAATTCTGTTGGATCTTGTTCTTCTCTTTCCACTTTTCTAATATAATACTTCTATATTTATGACCGGTCACGAACTAAAACAAAAATTTATATCTTTTACTCTAGTCCCAGGAAAAGGCATGGATGAATGATACGTTATAGACCAGCATCGCTTTGATACTCTAAAATTCATCATGATAAAATAAGGTCGACATATCCATATGATCAGACAAGTTGCCATCGGAGACAGCAAAATTCTTTAGCAAAAATAAATGATCTATATGTTTATTTTGAAGAAGTTTTTGTATTTTATCAAATATTGCCTGTACTGTTGTGGAATATTTCAGAGATTTACAATTTTGTAATAGGTTGTACACCCGACAAAAGACCTCTGGGCTTATTTGCTTATAAATTACTCAAAATCGCCTTATTTGAAAATTACAAGCGAGGATTGACTTACAAAGGGTTAAAGTTGTGGCTCGATACAATTTGTCTTATCCTAAAATATCTAGACGAATCATATTCGCATAGATACACCCCTATCAAACTATTCCCATCTCATGGTATAATACACTATGTTACCTAATGTGGTATATGAGAATAGATGTTTATATATATTTTTCCCTTCCGAATACGCTAGTCCACAGGGGTTGTGCAGTACTTTACTTGCCTGTATTACTATGCCACTATAGCTTTTTTTTAGAATAAACAGAGGAGATTTGGACCCGATGGCGGTGGACGAGATAGAAGTTTCATACAAAAATCAGATTCGATGCGCCATAAAATTAGGTAAGTCATCCGATGTATGTCAACCGCAACTAGGACCTACATTCTATGAAACGCTCGCTAGTTTATGTGCGGAACTAATACATTGGAGTAGGATTGGAAGACAAAATAATAATGTATAAATTACGATTCCATTTTATTTTTTTATTGTAGGATTTTTATTATAATTCCTTTCACATTTCGCGTTAAAATATTGAAAACAAACATCTTGCATTTTGCCCATGTGACGTTACATTTTTCTATATACATCGCTAATATTACCAAATTCGATTCATCACTCCCAACAGTTGATATATAAATGCAATTATTTTATGGAACGCATTGAAGTTGTAAGAGATGAAAGCGTGACTGGTTTAAACGACTGTTACGACGAAGTAAGCGGGGAATTCGGTGCTCACATTCCGCTTATGGTAGGCAGACCACTTGGTCTTTGTAGATTTGTTCTTGTCATACCTGATGCTCGAATGCACTCTAAACAAGTTATTCCATTCTTATTACCGTATTCTAGTGTTGAGGTGAATGGTAGACCGGTGACAAGTCATACAATGTCATTCCACCCTGAGATAGGCATTTGTACTGGGTCACCGAATATGACAGCTATAGAAGCTTTATTTAGAATATATGGCGATAGTGTCAAGCGTCAAATCAAATCACCATACTACAACAGTCTGGAAAGTATTATAGGAGAACCGCCAGGCACGGCATTTACAAGAATACAACGTATCATTAATAATGTCTTGAAAGATTTGACATTAACTGCTTTTGATAGACAAGCCGTGCATAATTTAATATGTTTATTATCAGGACAACCAGGATTTCGAGAATTAGATGATATACCTTATGGTGACTTCGTTCGAGCTATAGGAGAGATTTTAACAGTTATGCAGGCAATCCTATCAGCACCTCTGAGGCGGTTTACTGATGGCAAAGTTGACTCTTTAGAATCTCTGAAATTGACCTTGGATGGCGAATGGTATAGACAATTAGTAGGATCCATTAACTTAGTATTACCTTCAACACCAGGTTTTACTGCCTTTTATCATATTTCTGATAATAATACACGTTTGACTCTTTTTGTAATGAGGAAGAGTCACGACTGAATAGAATGATTGTACATTTTTAATCCGTGCGTAATAAGGCGGCTTCTCTGTAGAGTATAAGTTTTGGGATGTATCTAATTCTTCTTTTTCCACTTTTCTAATATAATACCTCTATATTTATGACTGGTCACGAACTAAAACAAAAATTTATATCTTTTTTTATATCAAAAAACCATGTAGAGATCCCAAATGCCTCATTGATACCAGAAAATGATCCCTCTGCACTTTTTACCAATTCTGGCATGCATCCAATAGTTAGATATCTGATGGGAGAACCTCATCCACTTGGCAAAAGACTTGTTAATTATCAGCGCGCAGTTAGAACCGGTGATATAGAAGATGTTGGTAGCACAAAAAGACATCTTACCTTTTTTGAAATGCTTGGCGAATGGTCACTGGGTGATTATGGCAAAATAGAGTCATTAGAATGGACATTTGAATTTTTGATTGATGTCTTGAAACTAGATCCCAAAAGGCTACATGCGACTGTTTTTAGAGGTAACGATAAAGTGAATGCTGACGAAGAATCAATTGAGATATGGAAAGAAATCTTCAAAAAACATGGTATAGAACCTACCATTGGTGATAGATTTGAAGATAAAGGTGACTCACCAAGAATAATCAGACTTACAGAAAATGATAATTTCTGGCCCAAAGGCAGAGTCAAAGGTCCATGTGGTCCATGCAGCGAGGTTTATTATGATCTGAAGGCAGGATCAAATGCTGATGAAAGATATTTTGAGGTTGTAAATAATGTCTTCATGACTCTCTATCAGGATGACGAAGGAAATTTTACTGAATTAAAACAAAAAAATGTAGATGTAGGATGGGGATTTGACAGACTTCTGATGCTTTTACAAAACATGGACCAAAACGGCAATCTTGATCCATTGGCTACAGTTTTTGAGACAGATTCATTTGCAGATGCGAAAAAATATCTAATCCAACTTCCAAAATCTAATAATACTAGATACCTGACTGACAAAGAATATCAAAAATCAATCCGTGTAATACTCGATCATATTCGTGCATCTGTGATGATCATTGGCGATGGAGTTTTACCATCAAACAAAGACCAAGGTTATGTACTTCGCAGACTTATAAGACGAAGCATGACATATGGATATAGTTATTTGTCAAACAACATAGATCCATACTTAGAAATTGCGAATATCTTTATTGATCATTTAGGACAAGATAAATGGTATAAGTTTTTAATCGATAAAAGACAAGAAATTATAGGTATACTCAATGAGGAATTGCAAAAATTTTCTAAGTTATTAAAACTAGGTATCAGTGAATTATCAAAAGTTTCTGAAAACACAATAAGTGGAGAACTCGCTTTTAGATTAAAAGAAGCTAACGGTATACCATTAGAAATTACTGAGTTAATAGCAAGATCACAAGGCAAAACAGTTGATGTCGCTAAGTTTGAGGAACTGATGGCAAAGCATCGCGAAAAATCCAAAGTTGCAGGTGAGAAGAAATTTGTCGGTGGCCTTGGTGGATACAGTGAAAAGGAAATTATGTATCACACATGCGCGCATTTATTACTTGCTGGATTACAAAAATTGTTTGGTAAAGACATTCATCAAAAAGGACAAAATATTACACCTGAGAGATTAAGATATGACTTTAATTTCCCTACCCAATTATCAAACGAAGATCTAAAAAAACTTGAGGATTGGATAAATGAAAGAATAAAAGAGAAATTGAAAGTAGAATTTGTTGAAATTGACTACCAAGAGGCTTTAAAACTTGGTGTGGAAGGAGTTTTTCATGACAAATATCAGCAATATTCTAAAGTAAAAGTCTATGGAATTTTTCCAGGTGAATATAGCATGTCAGAACTTATTGAGTCCGGTGACACTGCAAAATTCGTATCTCTAGAATTTTGTGGTGGTCCTCACGTATCAAATACGCAGGAAATAAAAGGAACATTAAAAATACAAAAGCTAGAAAATGTCGGTGCTGGGATAAAGAGAATTCGAGCGGTGTTGGAATAATAAATACAAGGATCATACTGTTGTCATTTATGAGCATTTAAAATTGAATAAAAGATTTATTTTGATAGAGCGTAATTGTAACCTCGCATAAATAAATCATATATAACCCCCTGGTTAACCAGGGGGTTACAAGGAAATAATCAACTTTATTCTATTTTATTCATTCATATTCTTTTAATATATTTTAAAAGATTAGAATATCATTAAATTACCAAAAAGAATAACCTTATGATTTACTATGGGATTAGAAAATATACAAATCACAAATTTAAATTAATTATCTAATCAAATATCATCTAATTAGTTTAGATTGGTAAAAATATAGCATATATCTTTTCTTCGTTAATTATTCCCCGTGACCCACTGGTTTACCATGAGGTAAAAAATCTAAATTGCAATTTATAGGAAGTCAATGATTACAAATACATAATTGAGCTACCATTGTTGCAAACTCCATGGTTAACCATGGAGTTTGCAAATACAATGAATTTTATAAACTTTCCATTCTTATACGTATCGTTTGTTCATTTATTTCAATAGAAACACTGCCATCATCAAGATTTGTCATAACTATCTCTTTTATAAATACCTCAGTTTTTAACCTATCTTCAAACTCGGTTACTAATGATCTTAATACATCCGAATCTGTATCTAAAAAGATCTTTATCATTTGTCCCATCTGCATTCCATTTTGTTTACGTAACACCTGTAATTCTCGCTTTAATTCGGCATATAGACCTTCTTTTCTGAGTTCATCAGTAATATCAGTATCCAAATACACAACACAGTATTCATTTTCTACTGATGGCATATTTTGATCTTGTTTATGTTCAACTTTTACTTCTTTTACATTTACTTCATCTTTTACTACATCAAGATATTCTTGATCTAATGTTCTATCAGACTTGAAAACCACTACCAACTTGGATAAAGGCTGCTTTACTTTTATACCATTTTCTGAACGTATAAAAAGACCAAGTGTACAAATATCTCTTGTCATCTCCATATTTTCTATAAGATTAAAGTCATAACCATCAAAATCAGGATAATCCTCCATATGTATAGATTCTTTAGCTTGTGCAATAAATGGTCTTACAATATTTTGATACATGTATTCGGGCAGGAATGGCGCAAACGGTGCTAACAAAAGAATACCTTTTGTAAATGTATAATATAAAGTCTCAATAGCATCTTTATCTCCATTAGCAAATCTATCTCTACTTCGTCTAATAAACCATTTCGAAATATCCAAGAAAAATGACTTCACAGTTTCCATAGCCTTTTGGATATCATAATTATCCATATATTTTGTTGTATCTACTGTACTTTGTTTCAATCTTTCTACGATCCATCTGTCTAATACATTTTCTTTCAATGATGACTCATAATTTTCATAAAAATTAGGTTCTGGTACCCAATTATTTAATTCGGCGTAGGTAGTGAGATAAACATAAATATTCCAAAAAGGTATTAAAAATTCTTGTTGAATATTACGCGCTGTTTTATCAGAGATCGTCGCATCTTCACATCTGACAATTGGCGTAGAAAAGAAATTTATACGCATAGTATCTCCACCATAATTTTGTATCATTACCAATGGATCTGTATAATTTTTCTTACTCTTACTAAGCTTCTGTCCATTATCATCAAGTACAAGTCCATTTACAACGACATTTTCAAAGGCTTCTTGGCTAAATAATGCTGTACCAATAGCGTGTAGTGTATAAAACCAACCTCTCGTTTGATCAACTCCCTCAGATATAAATTGTGCTGGATATTTTTTCTCAAATTTTTCTTTATTTTCAAATGGATAATGGAATCTTGCAAATGGCATGGCTCCAGAGTCATACCATACGTCTAACACATCAGGAATACGAGTATATGTTTCTCCTTCGTACTCAAAAGTAATCTCATCTATGTAAGGTCTGTGTGGATCATCGACTTTTTTACCCGACAATTTTTCTAATTCTTCATAAGATCCTATGACTATTACTTTTCCTGAAGGACTCTTCCATATAGGTAGCGGCGTCCCCCAATATCTAAATCTTGATATAGACCAATCTTTTATTTCAGCCAACCAATTTCCAAATCTACCTTCTTTGATATGTTCAGGTATCCAGTTTATTTTTCTATTGTTTTCAACCAATTGATCACGTATCTTGCTTACTGCTATATACCAAGAAGTAATAGGTTTGTAGATCAAAGGTGTATTTGTACGCCAACAAATAGGCATATCATGCTCATAGTCCTCATATTTGAAAAGTAAATTTTTATTCTTTAAATATTCAATGATCTTAGGATTTGCGTCACGATAATTCATACCAGCAAAATCCTTTATCATATCCAAAAAGTCACCTTGATCATCTAAAACATCAATTGATTTGATACCAATTTGATTAAAAATCTCATTATCTTCGGCCCCATAAGGTGCTAAGTGTACAACACCAGTCCCTGACTCTGTAGTCACATGAAAACCATATACAACCTTGAAACAATTTTCCCTACCTAAGAAATAATCAAATAATGGTTCATACTCTAGTCCTACAAATTCGGATGATTTTATGGATGGATCCTTTATTTCATAATTACGTCCTTCAAATACTTTACTTACCAATTCGGTTGCAACATAGAAAATCTCACCATCAGAGACGACTTTTGCATAATCAATATTTTCCCCAACAGCCAACGCAAAGTTTGTAGGTAATGTCCAAGGTGTTGTTGTCCAGGCAAGAATGTATTCATTATCTCTATCCTTGATCCTGAATTTAACAGTAACTGCTGGATCCACAATGGGTTTGTATCCACCAAGTGCTACTTCGGCATTAGAAAGTACAGTACCTCCTCTTGTCGAATAAGGTACAACTTTAAATCCTTCATACAATAAACCTTTGTCATAAAGTTCCTTCAAAGACCACCAAATAGATTCAATATAATTTTTATCCATTGTTGCATATTCTTCTCTATCATTAGTTAAACGTCCCATTTTTTTCTCAAGTTCAACAATACCCGCTCTGTACTTTAATACCAAATTTCGACAATCCTCATTAAACTTTGCTACGCCGTATCTTTCAATATCTTTTTTTTCTTTAAACTGATGAAGCTTTTCTACCTCGATTTCGACCGGTAATCCCTGACAATCCCACCCCAACGATCTCTCTACCTTATATCCCTTCATTGTCCAATACCTTGGGATCAGGTCCTTGATAGCAAAGGTCAACATATGTCCATGATGTGGATCGCCGTTAGCAGTGATAGGACCGTCAAAAAACGTTTTTACTTTGTCGTCTGGTCTTGCATCTATTGATTTATTTAAAATATCGTTATCTTCCCAAAATTTTAATATTTCTTGCTCGATTTGGTAAAAATTTACCTTGTGTGCCTCTTTTTTTATTTTTCTGTTTGACATATTTATTTTATTTTATTTAATAAAAAAGGCTCCCTGAAAAATTCAGGGAGCCTAATAGCTCGTTACCGTCCTGGTCCCTCGCGTGATTTGGTTATTCATGACATGTAACCAATCCACACAAGCTTTTTGGTTCGTATCGTGAACCACTCGTTGGGTTCTACTTACATGAATAATTCACGCTTTCTTCCCAATCCCTCGCTGCCGATAACAGCTTATAGCGGGAATCTAAATTTAGTTTATTGTAATTGATTTACTATTGATCGTCAACTTTTTCCTCTTTAGCAGTCTGTTGTGATGCTAAAATTTCTTGTGTTGCAGCATTGACATCTATTGCTTCTTCTGTAGTTGAGGTAGATGTCGTCGCAACTGTCAATTCTTTGTCTTCTTCGCGAACAAGCGAAATACCTTCTGGTAGCTGAATATCACCTACACTGATACTTTCTCCAGCTCTTAGATCTTTTACATCAACTACGATCTCATGAGGAATCTTTTCAGGAAGACCCCTAACTTCAATTTCGTCTGTTACCTGTACCACGATCAAGCCTTGTTCTTTTACTGCGATAGAAGTATCTTCGTTAATAAGAACTACAGGCACTTTTGTTGTTATTTCCTCATCCATTTTTATCTCTCGAAATGTAACGTGAATATATTCTCTTGTTACAGGATCAATTTGCACTTCATCCACGAAGACATTATGCAAAGCATTATCCATATTTAATTTAACAATTGTTGTATGTCCTGCCTCATCAAATATTTTTTCAAATTCTTTTTTGTCAACAATAATATTAAAATTACCTTTGTATCCATAAATCGATGATGGCAATTTTCCCTGTTTTCTAAGATTCTTATTTTTTTTACCTAAGACTTCTCTTAAGGTAGCTTGTAAAGTTAGTTTTGATGTTGACATAATCTATCTGTTATCCTCACCGCAGAAAATCTGCGATTACTTTAAATATCAGCAAATGATAGCATAAAAATTTTAATAATCAATAATTGTGAGATTATAATAATCATAAAAATAATTAGCATAAGATAAAATTATCATTTCTCATAATTATTTAAAAAATTTGACTAATTTTTAGACAAAAGAGCTTTTTAACCTATAAAAATAAAAAGAAAGATGTCCTATTGATAAAATGAAAAAATTAAGAAATAAATATTCTAAAAATAAACAAAGTAACAATTTAAGTCTTTATTTAAAGACTACTATTTAATTCAAGATGACAATATCAATCAAATCATATAATTGAAAGATTCATATTTAATTACTTCACACATATAAATCCGAAAAACTACTAATAGAAAATAAGTAATAGCAAAAAATAAAAAATCTACGTAACAAAATTTTTATTAATTGGCTTCCCCGCTAGGATTCGAACCTAGACCAGAGCGTTAACAGCGCACTGTGCTACCGTTACACCACAGGGAACTGTTCAATGCATTCTACCAACATATTAATATCATGTCAAAATAAAGTTATATCAACTTATTCAAATGCTTAGCGAATATGATCACTTTTTCAACTTCACAGTCTACTTCTTTGAAACACTTATCCAACATCAATTTTCACATTATTTGCGACCTGATTTATATGCGAAATAAGTTAATCTATCCATTTTAATAATTACTTATGTCTAATTCTCATTATCTGTGACCTATTCTAATTAATTGTAACCTATTCTATTTATATGTGATCAAATCCTCCTTAATTTATTATCATTTATATGTGATCCACAGATTACATATAATTTATTCTAATTATGTACGCCCCAAAAGTTATCCCTAATTTATTTTCGTTATATTTGAATCACTAGTTATCTCTAATTTATTTTCGTTATTCGTGACCTACAGGTTATCTTCGATTTATTTTAACTACTATATATGACCCGCAACAGGTTATCTTTAATTTATTTAACTATATATGACCCACAGGTTAACCTGTGGGTCACTAAAAAGTCTCGTTACATTAGTTCATTAGTTCATTACAAAATCTAATCAAGGTGCATCGCTATAAAGATCTATCATGATAACATTATGACACTCCATTAAAATAGATTACATCAAATGTAACTTCATTAATTCAACAATCAATGCAAAATAAAAACTTAATTTCTTATTTAGTTTGTAAGAACAATAGCAGTGACCATTGGCATTCTTACTATCTTTAATCATAATAGATATACGATCACTAACTTTTACAAATTTTTTCTTTTTCTTACCCTTATATCCAATCCAAACTCTCTTCTATTCATATACCAATATATACCTGTACCTGTAAACAATAATACAGCTATCCAAAAAAGTGAGTTTATCACACTATTTGTATTTGGTAAGTTTTTACCTCCTGTACCTTCGCTTCCACCACTACTTCCTCCACCTGATGTAGTTGGGGTCGGTGTAGACGTTGAATTGCTCACTGGTGTCGTCGTTACACAAGCTCTTATTACATCTACATTTACCAATTCACTCGTTTCTTGGATATTTAGACTTTGTGATGTTGCTCTCGCCTGATTACTGAATCTCACAGTACATTGGCTCGATCCTGTGAAGAAATTATTATTTATTATTACATTGTATGTCAAAGTTATCTGACCTGATGGTGCCAAGACATTATTGCCCCCATTTGCCGCCACCAAATTCGCTGATGTCCAATTTATCGTATTACCCGTTACTGTTCCACTATTGGAAATGTTAGATACTGTTATCTTACTCATATCTATTCCACTTATCGTATCTACCACCGACATTGTACTTAGATCTAAATTTGATGAGCCTGTATTGATTATCTTCAATGTATAAGTCAATGTCTCTCCTACTCCTGCGGTAAACTTATTCACACTCTTTTGAATGATATAATTTGCTGCCGCCGTTCGTAATGTCATCTCAAGACATCTTAGCTCAGTATCACTACTATCATAATTATCATCATTAGAACCATATGCACATGTCTTCACCTTAAATCCCGGTGTACCACTATAATTCCCTATATCTATAGAATAAGATCCCGCAAATTCTTCTCCAGGTGCAACTAGGTTTACTTTGGCCCATGCTACTGATTTTACTGACTGTGATGGTGTGTAATTGTTGCCTGGATTCGTTGCTATAGTGCCTCCTGATTCATTATATATCACGGCTGGTGATACTGTTGACTGAGGTGATATCGTACCACCACTACGTGTCAAATTGGTCGCTTGTACTATATCGGCGTTAACCGGTGATATCGGATTACCATTCGTCGGATCAAATGACGTCACTTTTGCTACCAATATAATATTGGGATACATAGCCGTACCATTATTTACTATCTTTGTATTGAACTTTACAATAGATGTTGAGTCCACCAAACCATTCGCATTAAGATTGGTCGAACCTGCTGTATCTACTGCCATCTCTATTGTACCTGATAGAGAAAATGTAAATGCTATTTGACAATCATTCGATGTATTATCTTGTACATTATTCGTTGTATATCCCGCTATCCTCATTGCGCCATACGTAGTATTTGTCGGTACCTGGAAAGAAAAGTTTGATGATGATTGTTTTGGCATCGATACTGTTGACTGGGTATTATCTAGTTTTGCATATATTTGATTGAGTAAATAACCTTGTACATTACCAGTACCTTGTATCTGTACGTTCAAAACATCCCCCTGTCTTACCTGACATTGTGATGGATTTGTTGGTGTACAGGATGCATTATTTCTTGTATTTGTTACGGTAATACCAGTACACTGTGATAGAGGAATAGGTGTTGGCGTTGGAGTAGCTGATTCCAAATCAACAAGCACCGAACATACCTGTCCGTTTGGCCCATCTGTCAAACGTGCTGCAAATCCATCTGGTCCCAATCCGAACAATTCTCCACCAAACCCTCTCAAAGCCACTTTTCTCAGTGTTCTACCTGGTTGCCATACATTAGTGTTTTCGTTATTCAAATCTGGTTTATTTAGCTGATCATAGTGTATGACATAGCTAAATGTAATCGTATCAGTAGCTGAAGTACCATTTACTATCCATCTATATCCTGTATCACTATCCAACAGTTTACTCATAGGCGTAGCACCACTGACATTTGTCTGCGGCAACCATGCCCCTCTAGGATTGTTTTCGGGCGGTGGTGGATATAGATTTTCCATATTGTATGGGAATATCCATCCCCTTCCCCTGTCCAGTGGATTCTTAACTACCATCGTTATATTTAAACTCTCGCCAGGTCTTAGCACCCTTCTTCCATTGACTACACTACCTCCCGTCACAGTAAAACTTTCACAATGTGGCCTCCTTATATTTGCCAAACAGTCAAATGTGATCTCTATTGGATTACTCAATCCCTGATTAGTCAACGCATGTACCCATGCTTTGAACTGTAACATTGATCTCGTTTCTAGGTCAAATGTATACGATACATTGGGATGATTATCTACACAATAATCCCCTTGATTAGGGTTTTGACAGTTACCACTCCAGCCATTCTTTAGATTATCTACTCTTACTGCGTATGTTGCTCCTGATACCCCATTCCATTGTATAGTTGCTTTTCTAGCTGCTAGATCACATCTATATGTGAGTCCAGATGGCATAGGTATAGATGCTGTGCCTCCTGCAGTACCTCCTGCACTACTACCTCCT
>JAOAGR010000014.1 GCA_026415655.1 Candidatus Dojkabacteria bacterium | reverse complement strand
ATATAACGGGTTTCTTCTGTACCGACTATAATGTCTTGACTGTGATTTCCATAAATATATAATTACCGAGTGAACAAAATAATAGAAGTTAAAAATTTAGTAAAGGTTTATAAAGATGGGAAAAGAGCTGTTGATGATATTACATTTGATGTATTCGAAGGTGAATTATTTGCCTTTTTGGGACCTAATGGCGCCGGGAAAACAACAACTATTTCGATTTTAACAACTGTACTATCAAAAACTTCTGGTATAGTTAAAATATGTGATTTAGATGTAGAGAGATATCCAGATAAAGTTCGGGAAAGGATTGGCATTATATTTCAAAAACCCTCTATAGATAAAGATCTTACAGGTGAAGAAAATATAAGATTTCATAGTGTATTGTGGGGTATTATCCCATTTTCACCAACATATTTTTTAACTCCACAATCATATAAAGATCGATTACGTACATTAGTTGAAATATTTGGCTTGAAAGACAGTATTTTTAAACCTGTTAATTCATATTCGAGTGGTATGGTACGTAAGTTAGAGATTATCCGTTCTCTTATGCACACGCCACAAATTCTTTTTTTAGATGAGCCCACAGTTGGTTTAGATCCTGAGATTAGGAGGAACCTTTGGAACTATCTTGATAATGTAAGAAAAAACAGTGGTACTACTATATTCATTACTACCCATTATCTAGACGAAGTAGAAAATGCAGACAAGATTTGTATTATAAATCAAGGTAAAATAGTTACACTCGACTCCCCTGCAGAATTAAAACGTAAGTTTGAAAGGAAATTTGTGACGATAACTTACCAGAAAGATATAGAAAATGCATTAATACAAAGATTCAAAAAGACTAATCTTTCTTGGGAAGATTTACCAGGTAATATAATTAGAATTTATTATGATACATTTTCTGATATCAACTGGGTATTTAATATGGATGGAATTATAGATATTGATATAAATAAGCCTAAATTAGAGGATGTATATTTAAAATTAATTAATGCTCTAGAAAATTAAAACGTTATGGCTAAATTAAAATATTTTATAAATTCAGTTCTGATTATTGCTCATCGTGATGTAAGAAAATTTTGGGCAAATAAGTTTAGGATCCTTTCGAGTCTTTTATTTCCTCTCATTTTTATTGGAGTTTTTGGATCTGGGATCAATTCTAATTTAGGAGATAAATTGAATATCGATCTTCTATCTTTTACTTTTTTAGGCGTTTTGGCTCAGTCTTTGTTTCAATCTACAGCGTTAGGTGTTTTATATCTTGCCCAGGACAGAGAGAATGATTTTTCGCAGGAGATATTCGTTTCACCAGCTTCAAGATATGCAATTATATTTGGCAAAATCTTGGGTGAATCTAGTATTTCACTTTTACAATCAATCGGGATTTTCATACTGGCTTTTATATTAAATGTCGATCTTGATTGGACACGTATTTTGATGATTATCCCTTTATTACCATTGATATGTTTTTTTGGTGCTTCATTTGGACTTTTCGTTTTATCCCTAATACCAGAGTACCGTTCCGTAAATCAGTTATTCCCTATTTTGATATTTCCCCAATTTTTTCTAGCTGGTATATTTTTCCCTATTACCAATCAACCATTATTATTAAATATACTTTCACATCTTGCTCCTATGACATATGCAGTAGATATAATTAGATCTGTTTATTATTCTGGTACGTCAAGCAATGACATTTTTGTATTAAATAATTTTTATGTTAATCTGTCAGTTATATTAATTTTGTTTTCATTAATGTTTTTTATTGGTACAATAATGTTTGTACGTAATGAAAGAAATAAATAATCAGACCGAACCTCTAGTAATACAGGACATAGTTGCCGATGGAAAAGGTAAAGCGGTACTAAATGATCAGATTTTCTATGTAATAGGTGCTTTTCCTGATGAGGTCGTAAATGGTGAAATCGTTAAGAAAAAGAAAAATGAAATACAATGTATTGTATCTGATGTTATCAAACCAAGTCCTTTCAGGCAAAATCCTAAAGAAGAACATTATTTGAGTTGCTCTCCATGGCAAGTGATAGATTATTCTTATCAGGTACAACTGAAAAAATATATCATTAAAAAGGTATTTCACGCTCTTGTACATGTGGATATAGATCCTGTTTTAGAACATGATGATCAAAACACATGGCATTATCGTACTAAGGTTGAATATTCTTTTGCAGAGATTGAGAAAAAAGTGTTTTTGGCTTTTCATAAGCCAACAAAACATAATGAATATTTTATTTTGGATTACGGTTGTTGTTTGTTTGATACAGATTTAAATAATCAAGTTTTAGAACTGTTGGAATTAATAAGACTCTCAGGTCTTGAAAAATATGATTTGAAATCTATAGTAATCAGAAAAAGTTTTAATTTTTCTGAGACTTCTACCATTCTGTTAGCGGTAAAGAATAAAAAAGATAGAGTTGTTAATTCTCTTGAGACATTAAAAAAATTTAATTTTTCTAATTTTGTTGTTGTTCATTCATCGTACAAAACTCCAATTACAACAATTGATGAGATTTTACTTAAAAATGGACGGGAAACTATAAAAGAAAAAATTTTGGGTAAAGTTTTTGAATACGGATATCTAAGTTTCTTTCAAAATAATATAACTTTATTTGAAAAAACTTTATTAGATATTAAAAATTATTTAGAAAAGTCAAATTTTAAAATAAAGCCGAAAGCAGTCGAATTATACTCGGGAGTTGGTACTATTGGATTGTCTTTGGTCGAATATTTTGATCGAGTTACCGCGTTTGAGATTGATGATATAGCAGTTAAATATTCTCTTAATAATGCGAAATTAAATAATATAACTAATTTTTATGCTCTACCAATGCCAGCTGAAAAAGTAAAAATTTTTGGTGAGAATGATGTATTGATAGTAGATCCACCTCGAGGCGGGCTACATACAAAGTTAGTCAAAAGAATAATTGAATCAAAGCCGGTGTTGATAGTTTATTTATCATGCAATGTTACTACCTTGGCTAGGGATGTTGGTATGTTAAATTCTATTTATGACATTGATTTTATGAAGTTTTATGATTATTATCCTCAGACACCACATGTTGAAGGCCTATGCATATTGAAGAGAAAAATTTAGATAAGATTATTTTTGTTGATAAACCAGTTGGTATAACATCTTTTGATGTTATTACTATGCTTAGAAAGAAGTTTTGTATTAAAAAAATTGGGCATGCCGGTACTCTTGATCCTTTGGCTTCGGGTCTAATGATTTGTGGTATCGGTAAAGCAACAAAAAAACTAATCAATTACGTCGGATTGGATAAAACTTATCTTACAGAAATTATTTTAGGATTCACCACCCCTACTCTGGATCTAGAAATGAAGCCAAAAGAATTTCAAACCGTTGATCATATAAATCAGGAAAAGGTAAAAAAAGTAATTGATGACCTTAGCGGTTGTGACATAGAATTGGAGGTCCCCGCATACAGTGCAAAACGCATCAATGGTCGGAAGTTATGCAATATCATTCGTAAATCAGGTTCTTTGGGTGAGATTAGCATACCTAAAAAATTAATGCATATAAGATATTTGAAATTTATTAGTTTAAAAGATGATTTTTTTGAGGATCATTCTATAAAATTGTTGTCAGTAGAAATGAAAGTTTCATCTGGTAGCTATGTTAGATCCATTGCTAGTGAGATTGGGCATAGACTTGGTGTAGATGCTTGTTGTAAAAGTATACGAAGAATTGCTATTGGTGAATATGATATTAACAATGTACCTTTGACATCATTGAATATTTAAATTGTCACGTTTAATGAATTAAGTTTTGTTATTGCATTTATGGCATTTTGTGGTATATAAAGTTCATCGAATATTTTTTTTATTTCTAGAGTGAGATCTTCTGTCTGTTTTTTTATCATTTCCAAATTAGTTTTGAAATTTTCTTTAGTTGTTCGTTTATAGTTTTCCCAGGCCTGGTTACGCCAATTAACAATAACTCTTTTAAACTCTTCATGTGCTATTTGTTTAAAGACAAGACCCCCAAACGCAATTATATCTTTATCCTCAAATGCTAAATGTGTAAGTATCTCATCAACTAGTTCTTCTAATATTAAGTTTATTTTTTCGAAATCTTCATAATGTCGATATCGTAATTTACATAAGCACTCGTAAAGATCTGAATTAATATGACAATTTATACCAATAAGTAAATAAAAAATAGGAGGATAATTTTTGGTATTTTTACATAATTTAAAATAATTCTGCCATGGTGATGGTATTTTTCTCCTTTCCAAAAAAGCTTTTAATGGTCTAAAGTATTTTTCCGCAAACAATACATCTAGTTTTTTCATTGCGTACCAGCTATTGTAGTAACTTTTGTCCAACGTATACCTGGATATGACATTTAGAGTAACTTTCTCATAGGTAAATAAAAATGGAATACAATTTTTATATTTCAAGTTTAACGTGAGTATATTGCGATAAAATGACATTTTTCCTATTATTGCAATTATCTCTTTATCTATATCTAAAAACATGTATCTTGATTATTTTATGTCGAATCTGTTAATAGATTCTTTAATCAGTAAAATCTCTTTTTGTGTAGCATCTGTTGGATCATATCCTGCTTGGACAACACCTACCGTTTCGTTTTTATTTACAATTTTTAATAGGATATTAAATTCTGCATCACCTTGTATAGGTGTTATAGTTACGTCTTGTATCGTAAATTCTTTTACATCACGGTATATAGTGTATGCTAGATCTATTAGGCATGATTTTGTTTGTTGATCGGCTTTGTATTGAACATTATTTAATTTAGATGACTTGATTTCTAATTTGACTTTATCGTTGTTTAATTTTTCTAAAAAGAAAGTCTTATACCAATTTGTAAGTGTTTCTACGTTGTTTTTGCATATATCCTCGTTATCAATTTTGAGATTTAAAAAATCGAAGCTTTTACCTTCGGACACTAAAATATTGTTATTGCCTCCATAGCTATTTGGTTGTTCATTTATAAAATATATTTCTGTTTCTACAGGTGTGGCTGTAAATTTTTTGGGATAATATATTTTGTATTTTTCACTCTCATATAAAACTAATCCATCAAAATTACTTTTTGTGTTTTCTATATTGTTATTGTTCAAAATAACCTTATCAAGACCAAATAAATATATTGATCCAAATATAATGATAGAAAGGGCAACTATTGCTCCAAAAATTGTAAGATAAGCCTCTGTTCTCTTGGCTAAATAATCGTACAATCTAGGAAATTTGTTTCTTATAGAATTTTTTATTTTTTCAAATATGTAAAAAAATTTTGATTTATTCTCGGCCAATGTATTTTGGGAAGAAATTTTTCTTTTTTTAGATTTTTCTTTACTTTTTCTTTTTTTATCATCGGATATTTTGCGTTCTTTAACCATGATTTATTTTAGTATTTATTTTATTTAATATCCAAATTTGACTCATAAATACAGAAATGGCTTCTTCCACTCTCAAATTGTTTGAATATATTTTTATCGCATGAATGTTGTATTTGTGAAAAATTTCCTTTTCTTTCGGGCTAAAACCGCCTTCAGGTCCTATAAATATTGCTACATTTTTGCCACTTATAAATATGTTCTCAGAAACACCATCTAACGTCTGTCCATGAATGTCTAAATAAAAAATATGATCAAATTTATTGTGGTATTCATTAATAATTTCTTCAAGATCCTTGTCTTTTAATATAAAAATATTAGGTGGTGAAGGATTAAATGTTATTTGACTCTCTTCAACAGCAATCTTTATTAATCTTTCTAATTTTTTTTCATTTATTTGTTCTACCTTTATCACAGATCTTTCAGAGCCCCAAAATCTAATCGAACTTACACCTAGTGCTACAGAAGATCTTACGATTAGTTCTGATTTTGGATTTTTTGGAAATGATTGGAATAAATGAATGCTTGGTAAATTAGGCTCTGTTATATCTATCTGACGTTTTTCTTTTATTTGTACAACGCATCCATCGGATTTTGGGATAATTATTTCTGCTATCGCTATTATTTCATTATTAAAAATCTCAATAATGTCACCTTTTGTAAGTCTTAATACGTGCCTAATTTTGTATGTTTGTTCTTTATTAAGTTTAATTCTATTTAGTTTAGACAAGTTTTTATTTGTGTAGAATTTTCTATTCATCGCTAATTAGGTCTCATTGAATTAAAAAATTCCAATTTTGCATCTTCATCCATCATTGACATATCCCAAGGTGGATCCCATATGATCTCGATTTCTACATCATCTATAACAAGGTCTAATAAAACCGATTCTATTTCAGATATGAAATATTCTTGTAATGGACAACCTGGGGTTGTAAGAGACATTTTTATCTTCACAATGTAGTCAACAATTTTTATATCATAAATAAGACCAATATCTACAATATTCATTCCTATCTCTGGATCAATAACTTTTTTTAATTGTTTTACTACGTCTTGTATTGTTATTTTCATATTTCATCAATTTCTAAAAATCTTGGGCGCCAAATTGACCCACCGCCACTTATATATCCTGAATATGAAACTTGCTCATATCTACGTAATGTACCTATATCTGTCCAATAACCTGCGGATATGTCCAAATATTCACATGGTGTGTGTATCAAAGTTTTCACTAGTCCGTGAGGAATATGTGAATCTGAAGATTGATAAGCTACTATTTCATAATTGTCACCTACAATCTCTGTTGAGATAATTATTAATACGTGATCACCATTTTTAGTTCTTATTAGATCACCGGCTCTTATGTTCAATGTGCCTTTAATCTGTCTAGCAAATGGCTCAGAAGTGAAATCATCTGCACTCATAGATGACTGTGGTTTAAATATTCTTGAAAGAAACTTTCTGAAAAAGATCGGACTTTCTTTCGGTAGAAAATAAGATAATGGTTTTTTATGTTTTACTTTTGCCCATGCGTCTAATACATGATATACAAAACCAGAGCAATCAACTCCAATTTGAAATGAAATTAGAACACTTCTGAACATTTCATTACTGTTTATTTTTTGAGCTTGTGGTGATCTGGCTATTATTTCATCTATATATCTTTGTATTTCGTCAGGGCTACCTTTGCCGGCTTCAGCCGGTGGAGTAAAAAACGAAAATGGCTTATTTCTATAATAAGGTACTGCCGTAACAAATTCTTTATATCTTAACGTTTTATACTTTTCTATAACATCTAAAACTTCTTTTGGAGCGATAGAATTTTTCATCCAGTAAATAATATCAAAGAATTTTCTGAATTTATAGAACTATCCTTTTTTGATTGCGACAAAAAAGCGGCATAGCCCAATGCTGAATCATAACTTACATCATTAATTTTTAAATTATTTTTCAAATAATTTAGTGCGAGTATGCATTCATCAGCCGATATCACGTTGGCAGTACCATTAGTTGATCTAATTATATCTTCGATCCTACCTCTTAAATTACCAACAATATCAACAATAGAATCGGCCGGGTGATCAAGTTCAGGTTGTATATTTTTCAGCATCTTTTTTATTAGAGTATAAACTTTGGTCGTTTGAACTACATGAAAGCGTATTTTTAAATTTGCATCTTGAGTAGCTTGGAAAATACCAATAACAGTAGATCCACTTGATGCTGGAATAAAAATATTCTTGATTTTTTTTAAATTTGACATTTGTTCGTTTAATTCTTCAATAATAGATGCATAACCCCAGAAACTATTGTCATCGACTGAACCTCTGAGTAAATAATAGCCATCATTTATATCCTTAGATGCATCTTTGCGTGGAGTATCTGAAAAGGAAAATTGTATGTTTTTATATTTAAAGTTTTTTTTACGAATAAAATTGTTCTTCATCAGTCCCAAATCGGACATCTGAAATAAAACTAAATACTTGTTGTAGTTAAATTTAGATGATAGATAGACTTTTAAGTCTTCAATTTCAGGATTATTTAATGCGCACCATACTGCTACTTTTGAAGCATTGCCGGAGCTAGAGATAGTGAATTTTCTTTTATCTTGCTTTAGTAAATTTTCTATCATGAATGGTATACTGCGTTCTTTTGAGCATTTTAAAGTCAGAGTAGTGTCTAGTTTAAAATATGGTTCTCCTGATATTTTTGTAATTTCTGAAGGATATTTGGTGAGTTTATATTTTCTTTGAATTTTAACAAATTGCTCTTGACTATAATTTGACACAAGTTTAGAATATTTTATAAAAAATAAAAAAATATGTCAGCTACGAAATATACATGCAAGTGTCCTGAGTGTGAAAACACATTCGAGATAGAATTAGTAAATCCAGAGGTCGGTGATACGATAGAATGTTCTATATGTGGTTCGGTGTTAGAGATTGTTGATATTCAGGATAATGTTTTAGTAGTTAGGGCAATTGTTGTAGATAAGTAGCTATTATCTGCAAGGTATTTGACAAATTTATATCCTATGCTATACTTCCTGAGTCTTTATAAATGTTTGGACTAGGGAAAAAATCTTTTCTTTTTAATTCGCCTGCAAGTACTTTTTGTACTTGCTTTTTTTATTTTATAAAGGTCAACAAAAAATTTTATTAACACAAATAAAGTATGAACAAAGTTACAAAATCAAAAAACGCCTTAAAAGAAATAAGGCTTGACATATCAAAAAATAAAACTCGTTTTGATATACCAGTTTTGGTAGAATCACAGTTAGAAGCCTATAAAAAGTTTTTAGAGAAAGATCTTGTAGAAATGTTTAGATCTATAAGTCCTGTTGTAGATGTAACAGGAAAATTGTGGTCGTTAGAAATTCTTGATCCAGTTTTTAAACAGCCAAAACATGATGTGGTAAAAGCAAGAAGAAATGGTCTTACTTACAGTGCTCCATTATATTGGAAATTTAGACTTGTTAATTTACAAACGGGTGAGGCAAAGGAACAGCAAGTATTTATAGGAGATGTGCCTTTAATGACTGATCGAGGTACTTTTGTTATAAATGGTGATGAGCGTGCAGTTGTTTTTCAAATTGTTAGATCAGAAGGAGTGATATTCTTACATAATGGACTTTTTTACAATGGTTTACCGTTATATTTAGCCAAAATTATTCCACAAAGAGGTGCTTGGTTTACGATAGACATCAGTAAAACTGGTGTTATGAGCATCAAGTTAGGACCTAAGAGATCGAAGATCAATATGTGCACCCTTTTAAGGGCTCTGGGTTACAACTCAAACGACGATATACTAAATTTATTTAGAGATGTAAAATTTAATCCAAATCAAGTAAATATAATAGAAGCTACTCTAGCTAAAGATCCTACCAATTCTACTCCTGCGGCGATTTTTGATATCTACAATAGAATGAGACCAGATGTAACGGCTAGTCTAGAAAGCGCTAAACAATACATAGAGTCATTATTATTCGATCCACAAAGGACCTATCTTGGTGATGTAGGACGTTATCAATTTAACAAGAAGTTAAATGAAAAATACAAAAGAGAGTTAAACGAAGATAATTATAAGTTTTTTGCAAGTGACCTAATCGGTATTATTGAAAGGTTGTTAGACGTAAACTATGGCAATCAAATGCCAGATGATACTGATCATCTTGGAAATAGACGAATTCGAAGAGTAAACGAACTTTTAGGTGAAGTTGTTTATACTGCTATTAAAAGGCTTGAAAGGTCCATAAAAGAAAAAATGAGTATTCATTCATCAGATGAGCTTTTGATGCCTGCAGATATTTTAAACCCAACTTTAATTGTAACGGCGTTTAAAAGTTTTTTTGGTACTAGCCCGCTTTCTAGATTCATGTCTCAAAAAAATGTTTTGTCTGAGCTATCAAATTTACGTTATATTACAGTTGGAGGTCCTGGTGGTTTAACATCGGAAAGTGCAACAATGTCTGTCCGTGACGTACATTATTCACAATACGGTAGATTTTGTGTTGCGGAAACACCAGAGGGATTGAATATTGGTTTGATCAATCATCTTGCTTTATTTGCAAGGATCAATGATTATGGATTTATTGAAGTACCATATAGAAAGGTATTTAAAGTGGCAAAGATAGAAGAATCGCTTAATAGAATCTTAGCAGAAGATCTTAATATAGGTGAAGATACAATATCAAAAGGCACATTTATAGATGAATCTGTTTTTGATCAGATACAAAAAGTGTCCAAACCCACGATAATGGTAAAGCCATATATATCTTCCGAAATTGTATACCTGGACGCCGATTTGGAAAAAGATTATAAATTTTCGGATGCTAATGTAAGAACTGATGAATATGGAAACATATTAGATGAAGTAGTACCAATTCGTACATGGAATAATTTTTATGACGGTTCAGTATATGAAATTGATTATGTTGATGTAGATCCTACATCTTCGGCTGGTGTTGTTTTCTCTCTGTTACCATTAGGAAATCATACTGCTGTAGATCGCAATCAAATTGCTGTTTCAAACATGAAACAAGCAATGCCTTTGGTATATCCAGAAGCACCAATTGTGGGTACTGGACTAGAAGATGATATTTGTAGATTGTCAGGTAGAGCAATTTATTCGGATTTGGACGGAACAGTAAAATATGTTGATTCTAGAAGGATTGTAATATCTGGAAAAAGCGGAGAAAAGACTTATTATTTAGATAAGTTTCAAAGTTCAAACGATAATACTCTTATTCATCAAAGACCTACAGTTAATCTAGGACAAAAAGTTAATAAGGGAGATTTGATTGCGGATTTTGCATCTTCACAAGATGGAGAAATTGCAGTAGGTACAAACGTACTTGCAGCTTGTATGTACTTTGATGGATTAGACTTTGAGGATGGTTATGTTGTTTCGGATAGACTTGTAAAAAACCATAAATTAGCTTCTGTCATTATAAAAACTTATACTTTTGATGTAAGACAAACGAAACTTGGTCCAGAACAGATAACACGTGATATTCCTGGTGTCAGCGAAGAATTACTTGCCAAATTAAATGAAGATGGAATAGTCAGAATTGGTGCGAAAGTAAAAGCAGGTGATATATTGGTTGGGTGTATTGCACCAAAAGGGGAAGTGGAGTTGACTCCAGAAGAAAAATTACTTCGAGCTATATTTGGTGAGAGTGCCTATGATGTAATGGATGTATCTTTGCGTGTACCTCATGGTGAATATGGAGTTGTAATTGATACCATCGTGTTAGATAGGAATACGGATGAACTTCCAAACGGTGTATTGAAACAAGTAAGGGTAAAAGTTGCTCATTTGCATGAGGTAAATATCGGAGATAAATTGTGTGATCGTGGAGGACAAAAAGGTGTAATTCCTAAGATTATTCCTGAGTCAGATATGCCTCATCTCGCCGATGGTACTCCAATTGATATTATATTTAATCCGCTCTTTTTGAAGCGTCTTAATTTTGTAGTAGTAAAAGAAATGAGTTTATCTCTAAAAGCTGAGGCGCTAAATACTAAGTTTGCTATTCATCCATTTACAGAACCAGATGAGGAAGAACTTGATAGACTTTTGGGAGAGAATGGATTTGATATAAAAGACAAGTGTATACTTTATGACGGTCGCACTGGTGAAGCTTATCCTAATCCAATAGCAGTTGGATACAAATATTTATTAAAGGTTACACATATTGCTGAAGAGAAGATTCATGCAAGATCCACTGGTTCTTATACTGTTATTACCCAACAACCACTCGGTGGAAAGGCTCAATTTGGTGGGCAAAGATTTGGAGAGATGGAAGTTTGGGCACTTGAGGCTCATGGTGTGCCAACCATTTTGCAAGAAATGTTAACAGTTAAGTCTGATGATGTTATCGGAAGAGATAGAGTTTATGAGGCAATTATTCATGGAAAAGAAATTAAAATCGACGGTATACCAGAGTCATTTAGAGTGTTTATTAATGAATTAAAAGCATTAGGTTTGAATCCGGGAATTTATGATGATCACAATGAAGAGATTAAACTTACCTTGAATAGATCATCACATACAGATTCTAGATCTCAGCAAAAAGAACAAAATAGTTCAAATGTAAAAATAGAACAAATTGAACAAGAAAATAAATAGTTATGAAAAACACAGCAATAAAATATATACAAATTAAACTTGCTTCGCCCCAAGATATTCTGACTTGGTCCCATGGTGAAGTAAAAAAAGCCGAGACCATCAATTATCGTACACATAGAGCTGAACCTGATGGATTGATGTGTGAAAAAATTTTTGGTCCTACTAAAGATTATGAGTGTTTTTGTGGTAAGTATAAAAAAGTGAAATATAAGGGAGTTATCTGTGATAAATGTGGAGTTGAAGTAACGTCTAAAATTGTTCGTAGGGAAAGGATGGGGCATATTAGATTGGCTGCGCCCGTTACACATGTGTGGTTTATGGCTACTGCTCATCAAAAGATTTCTTTACTACTTGATATACCACATAAAAAATTATTGGCTGTTGTTTATTTTTCAAGATATTTAGTTGTAGAATCCGATCCTGATGCAAAACAAGATGCCATAGTTACCGTTGAGGAAGAATTAGCCAGTGCATTGCAAAATCTGGATCAAGAAGTCGAAAAAGAAATAAATAAGAAAAAACAGGAATTAGAAGAAAAAGTAAAAGAGATAAAAGCTAAGAATTTATCCGAAGAAGAGGCAGACTTTCTCATTGATGAATTGGATCATAAATTGCGTATTGAGATTGCAAAGTTAAAAGAGGAATCCTTTGAAAAACGTAAAAAGATAGAAAAACAATATCAAGAGCTAAAAGATTTAGTGTCAAGATTAAATGTCGGAGAAACTATGTCTGAAGAGGAAAGAATTCTTTTAGAGGAGAAAAACTTAATATTTTTTGATTACAAAATTGGTGCTGAAGCAGTACAGTATTTATTGAAAAAAATAAATCTTGAAGAACTAGCAGAAGAATTAAAGAAAGATACAAAATCTAAAAATTTACAAAGGCGTGTAAAAGCCTTAGCCAGACTAAGATTGGTGCAAGGTTTTATTAGAAATAAAATTAGACCAGAATGGATGGTTCTAGAAGTGTTGCCCGTTCTTCCTGCAGATCTAAGACCTATTGTGCAAATTTCCGGTGGTAGATTTGCAACAGCTGATCTAAATGAATTATATCGAAGAGTTATAAACAGAAATAATCGTCTGAAAAGACTAATTGACATTGGTGCTCCTGAAATTATTCTACGAAATGAAAAGAGAATGTTACAAGAAGCAGTAGATTCGCTTCTTGACAATGAACACAAGCAAGTAGGTGCTGTTGTTGTCAATAAGAGAAAAATGCCGTTAAAGTCACTTTCTGAAAATCTTAGAGGAAAAGAAGGAAGGTTTAGACAAAATCTTTTAGGAAAAAGAGTTGATTATTCGGGACGTTCTGTAATTGTTGGTGCAGGAAGAGACCTCAATTTAAATCAAGTGGGTATTCCTAAACACATGGCATTGGAGCTTTTCAAACCTTTTGTAATTTATCAATTAATTGAACGTGGTCATGCAAGCAATGTAAGAAGTGCAAAGAACATACTAGAACAAAGTAACCCCCCAGAATTTGTATGGAATATATTGGCTGATGTAACTCACAATCATCCAGTGATGATAAATCGTGCTCCTACGCTACATAAACAAAGTATTCAAGGTTATTATCCTGTCCTAGTAGACGGAGATGCGATTCGTATTCATCCATTAATTACTGAAGGTTATAATGCTGACTTTGATGGTGACCAGATGGCTGTACATGTTCCTTTAAGCCCAGATGCTATAGAGGAAGTGAAGACAAAAATGTTTACTCAACAGAATCTGTTGAATGCTGGTTCGGGTGATTTCTTGTTTAGTCCTCGTATGAGTCTTGTTCATGCTCTGTATTATTTAACCTATATTGAAGGTGAAAAACCTTATTTCTTCTCTAACCCCAAATTGGCCATTACTGCTTATGAGCAAGGTAAGGTTGGTTTGAGAGATAAAATAAAAGTATTAATAGAAGAAAACATCCTTGATACTACAGTTGGGCGCATTTTGTTTAATGAACTTTTGCCTGAGAGATATCCATTTGTCAATGCACTAATTGATCGAAAAGCTATCCGAAAAATTTACGCCGAGATGGCTGATCAGTATACTGCTGATGAAATTGTACAATCACTTGATAAAGTAATTAGACTAGGTTTTGATCTTTCAACCAAAATGGGGGTGACTATTGGAAGTAATGATCTTGTAGAACCTGAAGGAATCAAAGAGTTAATAGCTGAGGGTATTAAGAAAACTCAAGAACTTAATTATTATTCATCACTTGGGCTCTTGACTGATTTTGATAAATCCATGCAATTTTCAAAGTTATGGTTAAATGAAATTATTCCCAATGTCGAAAATATTGTTAAATCATACTATTCTCAAAAAAACAGTGCTTTGAAAGAGATTGCCGATTCTGGGGCAAGATTTTCATATGATGTTATATCACAGCTGGTCGGAGCAAAGGGGTTAGTTTTTGATATCAATCAGAAAATTGTAGAGTTACCGATAAAGTCCAATTATTCGCGCGGTTTTCCAGCGTTTGAGTATTTCGTATCGGCAAAGGGATCAAGAAAAGGTTTGGCTGACACGGCCCTTAGAACAGCTGATGCGGGTTATTTGACAAGAAAATTGTGTGAAGTATCACATGATGTACTCGTCCGTGAAGAAGATTGTAAGTCTGAAGATGGTATTTGGATAAGAGCAGAAGACGATGTATTGGGAGGTTTACCATTTGTAGAAAGGATTAGGGGTAGAGTTTTGCAAGCTGATGTGGTACATGAAGGCAATATTATTGCAACAAAAGGACAGATGATTGATAGAAGTTTTGCAAAAAGAGTTGTGTCATTGGGTATAAACGAAGTTTTTGTGCGTTCACCGTTGACTTGTAAGACACTTTTTGGAGTGTGTCAGCAATGCTATGGTCTTGATTATTCTACTAATGATCTTGTAGAAATTGGTAAATCAGTAGGAATTATATCTGGTCAAGCCGTAGGAGCACCGGCTACACAGTTGGTTTTAAACACAAAGCACAAATCAGGTGCTGCTTCAGCATCAGGTGATATTACAATGGGTCTTCCAAGAGTAACAGAATTGTTTGAGGCAAGAATTCCGAAAGGAGTTGCTATTATTTCAGAGATTGGAGGACAGGTAAGTATCAAAAAAGATGACGTTAATAAACAATATCAGGTCACTGTGACAAATACTATAGTGGATGTTGTTGACTATTCATATACTGATGAGGATAGAGTAATGATAAAACCACGTACAAGAACCGTTAAAGCCGGAGATTTGCTTATTATAAAAGCTAATGGTGAGGAAATAAGATCTACACGAAGTGGTAAAGTTTCCATAAAGCCAGATCGAGTATTGGTAGAAACAACTATACAGGAACAGATACAGTATAAGGTCTCTTATGATCAGGAACTATTAGTTTCTGATGGTGATACTATCGAACCAGGTACGCCTATTACTATGGGAAATATTGATCCTAGGTTATTGTTACAGACTAAGGGATTGTTACAAGCACAGCTTTATATTATCCAAGAGGTGAAAAAAGTTTATTCTTTGCAGGGGATAAATATTGCTGATAAGATGTTTGAAGTGCTTGTTGCTCAGATGGGTAGATATGTAAAAGTAGAAGACCCGGGGGATACAAATTTAGTCATTGGAGAGATAAGAGATAAGCATGTAATAAGAATAATCAACAATAAATTACGAAGCGAAGGTAAGAAAGAAATAAGATATTCAGAGGTATTACTTGGTATTACACAGGCTTCGTTAAAGACAGAGTCGTTCTTGTCAGCTGCATCTTTCCAGGAGCAAGTACGTGTACTCACTGATGTTTCTATTATGGGTAAAAAAGATTATTTGATAGGTCTAAAAGAAAATGTAATCATGGGTAGAAAGATTCCAGTGGATGAGTCTGCAAGAATCAATCCAGATGAATTAGATTTTGTTTATTAATTTTGATAAAAATGAATCTAATGATAAAATACTAAAAAATATGGCCAGAATTAGTCAACTAGTAAGAAAACCAAGAAAACAAAAAAAAGAAAAGATTAAAATTTTAGCGTTGAGAACAAATTTTAATCAAAATACTCGTAAAAATACTTTAGCAAATAATCCCTTCAAAAGAGGAGTTTGTGTAGTAGTAAGAACTACAACGCCTAAAAAGCCAAACTCTGCTCTGCGTAAAATCGCTAAAGTAAGATTGTCAAACAAGATGTATGTTACAGCTTATATACCCGGTATAGGACATAATTTGCAGGAGCACTCGGTGGTGCTTGTCAGATCAGGAAGAGTTAAGGATCTCATCGGTGTTAAGTATACTATCGTTAGGGGTACTTTGGATGCTGCGGCAGTAGAAAATAGGAGAAGAGCAAGATCCAAGTATGGAGCGAAGAGACCTAAGAGCTAGTTTTTAATATTGCAATATTGCAAAATTATCGTTGTTATTAGGTGTTATATTTATATAATTAATCTAATTAATTTACCAATTTTTGTCTTCGCTAATAAATATTTTGCCTCCAATTTTGTGATAGTTCCGATGATTAATGTAATTATATATTTGTGAATGATACATTACAGTTGTGAAAAATTTTTATAGTCTAATTAATTTATAAATAATGTGAACGGGTTAAAGCGATTTTTCTTATTTTCTAAATATGATTTCATGGAAAAATAATGTAACCCCACGGTTAACCATGGGGTTATAATTACTAAGATTCAAATTAATTTTATCAATAACAAAAATACTTAATGTATAATAAAGTTTCCTGCTGAATAATCAAAAGCTCTTGCTATGGATAAATTAAAGAATATTCAATTTTAACGTTTTTGGACTTTTCTAGTTTATATTCTACTTGTTATTGCATCTCCCATCTCAGAACAAGACATGTAATTTTCATTCGCTATATCCATAGTAAATATTCCATCAGATAGTGTTTTGTCGACCGCGTTTCGGATAGCATTAGATGCTTCATCAAGACCTAAAAAATCAAGCATATCTGCAGCTGACAAGATTGTTCCAATAGGATTAGCTATATTTTTCCCTGCTCCTTCGGGATATGATCCATGAATAGGCTCAAAAAGCCCTCTTCTTTTTCCATCCTTTTCACCTATTGATGATGATGGCAACATGCCGATGGATCCTGTAATCACAGATGCCTCATCCGTCAAAATATCTCCAAACATGTTTTCAGTAAGGATTACATCAAAATCTGCAGGTCTACGTATTATTTGCATTGCTGCATTATCGACATATAAAAATTCTAAATTTACATCACTGTATTCTTTATGTAAGTTATTAATTACTTCTTTCCATAGTCTAGATGTAGCTAACACGTTGGATTTGTCCACAACTGTGACCTTATTTCGACGTTTACGCGCCATTTCGAAGGCGATCCTACCTACTCTAGTTATTTCTTCATCGGAATATATACAAGTATCAAAAGCTTTTTTACTGTTTTCAGTCCTACCTCTAGGCTCACCGAAGTAGATGCCACCTGTTAATTCGCGTATTACTACAAAATCCACGCCATTGATAATTTCTTCTTTTAATGGTGATTTTGAATATAATTCTTTATATGTCTTGATTGGTCTTATATTTGCATATAAATTTAATAATTTTCGTAATTGTAATATTCCCTGTTCGGGTCTGACTTTTGCATTTGGATCTTTATCAAAAGCTGGATCACCTACTGCACCAAAAAGTATAGCATCGGCATTTTCTACGATTTCTTTTGTTTCTTCAGGAAGAGCAGAATTGTATTTGTAGATAGCCTGTGCACCTATAAGTCCTTCTTGATAATTAAATCTGATCTGGTATTTTTCAGATACTTTATTTAAAACTTTTATAGCCTCTTTGACTACCTCTGGCCCTACTCCATCACCTGGAAGTACAGCTATATTAAATTCTTTTTGATTATTTGAATTTGACATAATTTATTTTTAATTATTTTCTAAAAATTGTCTTGGATCCACAATTTCACCTGCGATTGCTGCCGCAGTTACTGTTGATGGTGCAGCTAAAAATATATAAGCCTCATTTGATCCCATTCTACCGATATAGTTTCTATTTGAAGAAGAAATAATTTTGGCTCCTTTTCCAACTACACCCATATGTTTTCCGAAGCATGGACCGCAATTTGATGACTCTATATTTGCTCCTGCTTCAGCAAAAATTTCTAAAATCCCTTCTTTCAAAAGTCTGTTATAGACTTTTCTCGATGCTGGTATTACAACAAAATTTACAGATGGATGTACTTTTTTACCTTTTATTATTTTTGCAGCTTCCACAAAATCTTCATATCTTCCATTTGTGCATGCTCCCAAAAATGCATCGGTGATTTTTACATCTGACAGTGCTGGAAAATCCACCGCATTTATTTCTTGTGATTTTTGGATATATTCATCGATTTTTGATATTGCAGTCACATTTGATGGTTTATGGGGAAATGCAACTGCTGGCTCTATTTTACTCATATCTATATCTAAGATCTGTACGTATTTTGCATTCGGATCTGGTCGATAAAACTTATATTTAAATTTTGCCCTTTCTCTTACATATTCTTCTAGTATTTCATCTGGTTCGAAGATTGCAGTTCTGGCTCCCATTTCTACAGCCATGTTTGCTATTGTGGTACGGGCATCCATAGATAGATTTCTAAGTCCAGGACCACCAAATTCAACAACTTTTTTGACAGCGCCATCTACGCCCAATTGACCAATTATTGTCAAAATAAGATCTTTACTATATACCCCATGCGGGAGTTTACCATGAAGATTTATCCTTATACTTTCTGGTACTATAAAGTCATAAATATATCCTGTTGCCAATGCATAAGTACCATCAGTTGTACCTATACCAAAAGCAAATGTATTTAATGCTCCATTTGTACATGTATGTGAGTCGGTGCCCAATATGATTTCACCTGGCACTATATAACCATCTTCAATAAGTACGACGTGCTCTATACCATCACCTTCTTTATAACATTTTATTCCTTGATCAGCTGCAAATTTTTCCATCAAATCAATACCTTCAGATACTGCCACTGATGATGATGGTACCGTATGATCTGGTATTAGAAAAATCCTTTCAGGATCAAACACTTTTATTGTTTGTCCATGCTTTGTGTATATATCTGAGAAGTTATTTACAAACTCTGTTATTGCTGGTGGGGCTATTACTTCGTTGAAGAATAAGATATCTATTGGTAACCTTTCGATTTTATCACCAGGATTGACTTCGTATCCTAGATGCTCTGATATAATTTTTTCGGCTATTGTTTTAGGATTAGAATAATCTACCGATACATCGGTATAATGGAGTTGTGATTTTATTTCACCATTTATTTTTGCCTCAACATCCTTCCTAATTCTGCCAATTACACCACCTTGCATAAATATATTTCTATCTCTGTCATCCATTTCGTAATTGATAATGTTGGTACCATTCACAGTTATTGTTTTGTTTTCTAGATCTATTGTTATCTCATCATTTATATTAAATATTGAAGTATCTGGTAATGTAATCAGTATTAATCCGTTATTCAGTGAATTGCGATAAAAAATATCAGGATATGACTCTGCAATTACAGCTAATACATTATTCCCTTGTAAGGCATAAACTGCTTGTTCACGAGATGATCCACAAGCAAAGTTTTTTCCTGCTATGACTATGTTTTTTTCTGTTTGCCTACATCTGTTTACAAAATCTGTATCATATTTTTCAAAAGCATATTGCGAAAAAAAGCCTCTTTCGGTGGACTCTTGCAATGTCCATGCTGGTATTATGTCATCTGTATTGATATCATCTCCAAATATGCTTGTTACTTTTCCATTGATTTTTTTGATCATACGAATTAATAAATATCAGAAAATACAAAAATTATCAAGCAATTATATATGTATATATATCAAGTAAGGGTTTCTTAATACTTTGCTTTCTAAAATGATTTACATTTTTTGTTATAATAAATCAAATGGTTATTGTATTTGCAAATCAAAAAGGGGGTGTTGGAAAAACGACTACATCGATAAATATAGCTTCTTACTTAGCTCTTTGGGGAAAGAAAGTTTTGCTTGTTGATATGGATCCTCAAAGCAATCTCACATCGGGTGTTGGTTTTGATAGATCCCAATCTTATTTAAGTACATATGAATTGTTAGTTGATGATCTTAGTGTCAATCAGATATTTATTCAAACAGATCTCTCGCCAAATTTGTACCTTGTACCTTCTAAGATAGACCTTGCAGGCGCTGAAATCGAAATTATATCAAGACTATCACGCGAAAAGATATTAAAAACCAAATTAGATCCCATAAAAGATCAATATGATTTCATATTCATTGATTGTCCTCCTTCATTAAGCTTACTAACGTTGAATTCTCTGGTCGCTAGTGATTATGTGATTATTCCAGTGCAGTGCGAATATTTCGCATTAGAAGGAATTTCTCAATTGATAAATACTATTAATTTGATAAAAGATAACTTAAATTCAAAACTAAAGATCCTAGGAGTGGTGATGACCATGTTTGATGGTAGAACTAAACTATCCCAGGATGTAGTCAATGAAGTGCGCAAACATTTTGGGAAAAAAGTATTTGATACCGTTATACCACGTAATGTACGTCTTTCCGAAGCACCATCTCACGGAAAACCGATAAATTTTTATGACCCCAATTCGCCCGGTGCTAAAGCCTATGAAACTTTATCCAAAGAGATATTGGATCGAATATGAAATTGACAACGCAGGCAACAAATAAAAATCTGAATAAAAAAGCTAATAAAAAGCTCAATGATAAAGATATTGCAAGAAAAATAATTATTTTTCTTTTTATAGTGTTTCTTGTTACTGCTGGATATTCATTTTTGGCCCCATTTTTTGCTAATAATACAGAAAATATCAGTGAAACAAATACAAATAGAAGTCGAAATAATATTAATGCACCAACAAATAAAACGGTGATATTATCTCCTGTGGTTATAAATTATCCTACCTACGCATCACAGGATGAACAGACATTATCCCAAACTATCAATAAAATTGTTATTACTGAACGATTCTCTCCCAGTCAAATTCGTATCAAAAAAGATACAGTTTTATATTTTTTAAATATGACCGATGATATATTTTTCATTGAGGTCTCAAATGGAAGACGTATCGCAATAGAACCCGGTAGACGAGAGAGTATAAGAATTAAAGAATCAGGTACTTATACATATATGAATCCAACATTACCAAAATCAGAGTTAAATTTTGGTACTATAATAGTTGAAGAATAATAGTATGATTATCCATGATAAAAACATTATTTTACTACACGGAGAGGATGAGTATCTTGCATTACAGGAACTCCATAAGGTTAAAAAAATGTTGTTAGAAAAAGGTTTCAATATAAGATTAATAAATACAGAAGTTTATAATACATGGTATGATATTCAAAGTGTTCTTGATTCGGTTTCATTATTTGACAATAAAACAGCTTTTGTTGTAGATGCCATTTTAGATGCAAATAAACTGCTGCCTTACGTTGAAGACTTTGTGAAAAATATCGAAAAATATTTGGATTCGCAAAATATAATTTTGCTTTTTTCTAATTCTTTAATACCTAAAACTACAAAATTGTATAAAGCTATTGAAAAACATGGACAAATAACTGAGGTAAAAAAACTATCTGAAAGAGAGATAAAAGAATATATTCGAAAATACTTAAAAAATATAGATTCTGAGGCGATTGATACTTTGCTTGCCGTGACTAACAAGGATTTATTTGCGATCAAAAATGAGTTGAATAAATTAAGATTGTACATTCAATCTACTGATATAAAAACTATTTCTTCCGATATCATTTATAAAATATGCTTCGATCAAGGTGATCCTTTTGCAGTATGGAAATTTGGAGAAGTATTTTTGGAATATATTATTTCGCCGTCTTACAAACTATTTGCCGAAATTATTTCACAACTAACAAAATTTGAAAGTGAAGATATCCCACCAATGCAAATAATGTACGCTATTTATAATTATATAATTAGTGCTATTAAATTTTTAGAATTTGATAAAAATAACAATGTTAAGAATATAATATCTACATATGGATATTTTTTTTATAAAAAATTTTATCCACTCCGAAATAAAATGAATCTTAATCTTCTCTATTTTCTTAATTCAATTTTACTTGAGTGCGAATATGGTATTAAATTAGGAAAAATATCAGAGTATATGGCAATAAAATATTTTTTACTTATGAGTGTAGATTTATGCCAGAAACAATCTCAAGTATCTCACTGACATTACCACTAGACATAATGAGTACAATATCATCTTTTCTTAGATTATTTTCTAATATACTTCTAATTTGATGGATTATCGGCGTGTAATAAACATTTGTTGGTTTCAGGTAGTCCCCGTTTTCTTCGGCCCCTTCTTTTATCAAATTTTGATAATCTTTACCATAAAATTTCTCTTCAGCAGCAGGGTTGGGATTTACTGGCGGAATAATGACAAAATTAGCTTCATTAAATACATTTTTCAGCTGATAAAATGTAGTTTTTTCTTTTAGACCGGATTGTATCACATGAAATATTACAAAAATCTGTTGATTTTTATATTTTTGCCTGACTGCGTGTAATGTTGATTTTATTTTAATTGGTGAGTGTGCAAAATCGTTAATCACTTTGTATCCTTTGTTATATACAAGTTCCAATCGGCGAGTTTGGCCCATGAAAGTCTCTATGCCTTCGTTTATTTGGTCGTATTTGAAACCTAGGCTGTGTAACCTTGCTATGGATGCAAGCGAATTTTCCACTCCGATATCTCCAATAAGATGTGTAATAAAATGTCCTATAACTTCGGCTTTTTCTGTTTCTAAATCAAGGTAACAGACCTGAAATCTAGTTTCATCAGGACTGTAGTTATAATCTAAATAAGAGATAAAATAAATTCTTTTTACTAATTTACCAAGTTTTCTGTATTTGTTTTTGAATTTGATAAATTTATCTCTGATGTGATTGACAGCTTCTTCAAAATCAAAGTTTGTATCACCTGATTTGAAAGTACCAAGTGTGTACAGATATATTGGTATGTTCTTTGATATTTTCGTTAGTACTTCGGGTACATTTATGCCATCTATACAAGCTACTATACTCCCATCCTCAGGAAGTAATTCAAATAGTTCGAGAAATGCTCTAAGGTACGACTTTTCTGTCCTGTAGATATTTTTATGATCCCAATCAGCTGATGTAAATAGTATATGTTTGGGCCTGTGATACAAGAATTTCCCTCCCTTTTCTTGATATAATGAAGGATGTTCATCACCTTCCACTACGGAATAACACGAAGTGCCCTTGTGAATAGATTCTTGCATATTTTTGGGGACTTCCCCTATGAAGTATGAGGCATCTACTCTCATTTTTTGAAAACACCAAGCGATTATAGAGGTAATGGTTGTTTTACCATGATTTCCAATGACTTCTATTGCTTCTTCTGCCGCTATAAAATCTCCAATTCCTCTTGCAAAAGATATTGTGTTTAACCCAAGTTCTTTTGCTCGTTGTATTTGTGGATTATTTTTATCATGTATGAGTGCGGCACCTCCAAGAATTATTAAATCATAATCTTTTGTTATTTTATCAGGATCAAAACCAATATCCACTGGAATGTAATTTTCTTTAAGATATGTAGACATCGGAGGGTAAAATGTTTTTTCTGAAAATTCTGATCCTCTAACATCGTGGCCTTGTTTTTTTAGAAGTACAGCTAAGTTTCCTATGCCTTTACCACAAATCGCTATGCAGTATATTTTCATAAATTAATAAAGTATATCACAACAGATTATGATAAAATTTTTATATGAAAATAAGAAAGTTTCGAATAGCGCCTAGCCCTACTGGTTACTTGCATTTAGGACATGCAAAAGGGTATTTGATTAATTATGCATTGGCAAAAAAATATAACGGTAAATTTATTTTAAGGATAGAAGATACCGATCAAAAGCGAAATAAACCTGAGGTCATAGAAAGTATGCTTGAGGATTTTAGGTGGCTTGGAGAGTATGATGAAGGACCAAAAAGTGCCACACCCGATGAATATTACCAATCACAAAGGTTACATATATATCAAAAATACATAGATCATTTATTAAATGAAGGAAAAGCTTACAAAGCTTATGAAACAGAAGATGAGTTGAAGGAAATAATGAATAAGTTAAGAGTAGAAAACAAACCTTTGGTGTATCCTGGATATCATAGAGATCTTACACCCGAACAGATCGAGGCTTATGAAAAAGAAGGGCGAAAATATGTTGTACGTCTCAAAGTCCCGAAAAATGAGAAGATAGTATTCGAAGATACAGTGTTTGGCCGCATAGAGGTTGATGCCGATACGATAGGTGATTTCGTCATTCAGAGGTCAAATGGATATCCAATTTACAATTTTGCAGTAGTTGTAGATGACCATGAGATGGGCATTACGGATGTTGTAAGAGGAAGGCAACATCTCATAAACACACCGAAGCAAATATTAGTATACAAAGCTTTTGGATGGGATATACCAAGATTTACTCATTTTTCCGATATTCTTAACGAAAATAAGCCAGGAAAATTATCAAAACGTGATGGCGCAAAATCACTTCTGCAGTTTAGAGCGGAAGGATATTTACCAGAAGCAATATTAAATTATATTGTCGTTATCTCATCATCTTTTCACTTTGCATCAAGAAATGATGAAGTAATGACAAAAGATCAGATTTTTAATCAAATTGATGAGTCAAAGATATTAAAAACAAATGCTAAATTCAATCAAGCAAAATTAGATTGGATGAATGGAATGCATATTCGACTGTTATCGCTAGGAGAACTTAAAGAGAGATTTATTAAATGGGGACATACAGATTTTTATTATTTGGAAAGGTTTACTGATATATCAAATCAAAAATATGTATTAGAAAAGTTGCTTTCTGATCAGCACATTTTGGATAAGGTATTTCCTTTATTAAATACTAGAATCTCAAAGTTCATTGATGTATTGACAAATCTGCAATTTTTATTTTTTAGACCTGAAGTGAATAACTTAGATTTTTCTCCGACAAATCATACGGGGCAAGAATGCATAGAGCAAATTCGAGGATTATATGATATAATGAGTAAATTAAAAAGACCTATATCTCATCCTGACTGGGAGAGTGCTATAAGATTAAAAGCGGATGAGATAGGATGGAAACACGGGGATCTGTTCATGTTGTTGAGAATTAGTATCACGGGAAGCAGGTACTCGCCACCGCTTTTTGAGGTGTTAGAAATATTAGGATGGGATGAGGTCTTAGAAAGATTAAAAATGTTCTTATAAATATGGCTCTCTTAATATGTATAACAGGTCCTTCAGGACTTAGAAAAAGTAGACTAGTAGAAAAAGCAATATTACAGGATGGATACAATCGTATTGTAGCATATACTGATAGACCTAAGCGTGATCATGAAAAACACGGTGAAGAGTATTATTTTATATCTGCAGATGAATTCACAGAATCTATAGATAAAGGCGAATTTGTCGAATGGCAAAATCTTATTTCTAACGGTTATAGGTATGGTAAAAAAAGAGATGAAATTGATAAGGCATTAGAAGAATTTAAAGGTCAGGTTTTGTTTTCTGTCATAAACGTTGTAAACTTGCCTGTTTTTAAAAGACATTATCCAAAAAGTATTAGTATTTTTTTAGATATAACCGACATAGAGTTTATAAAAGAGTCTGTCAAGGCAACTATTAAAGAGACTGATAATTTTGATGAAGAGTTTGAAAAAAGATTTGATTTTATTATGGAGGAAAAACGTAGAAGGCATCTTGCGGATTATTATATGCGTATAGCTCACGATCCATTAGATTCATTTGACGAATTTATGGATTTGATAGAAAAAATACGCAGGAGTTTTCAAAGATAATTAAATTGATTAAAATTTTTTGCTCATGGAAAAGCTTTTACTTATTGATCATCACTGCCACATTATTTCTAAATATTATCAAGATCCAATTGAGATTATTCGATCAAACTTATCAGAAGGAATTGTGGAAATTCATAGTATGGGACTAGATTTCGATAGTTCACTAGAATTGATAAAGATGAAACGGAATCTTGGTGTCTCTGGATTAAAAATTGGTGTTGGTATTCATCCTTTGGAGGTAGAAGATCTCGGTGATTATGCTTCACATGAGTATGATCGAGTAAGAGAACTTCTAGAAAGATATTATGAATATATAGATTATATTGGAGAAATTGGTATAGATTTGAAAAGATCTCAGAAACATAAAAATATTCAGATTGAGATATTTACAAAAATGTTAGAGCTTGCAATAACTTTCGATAAACCAGTTTCTGTACACATTCGTGATTCGTTTGATGAGGTTTACTACTCAATTCAATCTGTGTTGAAAAAACATAATAGAAAGAGAATACGAGGTTTTTGGCATTGTTTTACGGGTACATATGATCAGGGTAAAGCGATTTTAGATATAGGATTAAAATTAGGTCTCAGTGCTATTGTTATGTATCCTCATTCCAGAGAACTTCGAGAAACTGTTTTTCGCATTTCAAACTTATCAAGTGATGTAAATGAGATATTTGGATTGGAAACTGACAGTCCATACCTAAATATAGATAGATCTACTGAAAAACAAAATGAACCAAAGTCGATTATAGAAACAAAAAGAAAGATATTGTCTGCATATCATTATTAAGTATTAAATCAAACTATCTTTAATCAACCTGTGCCTGATTTTTCTTTTGTGTGGTTGTTTGAAATACGTTATGATTGTATCAATATGATATGGATATTAAAAAGAATAAAAGAAAAATTATTCTGGCAATTATCGTATTATTAATTGTTGTATTGATGAGCGTAATATTAGTATTAAGTGTCAATTTGTACTATAATCGTATTGATAATCAATCAGAAGCTTCAAATAACAACCAAAATTACACAGCAGTATTAAATATAGGTTCACCGACGCATAAGGTATCGAGATATATTCTGGGCGCAAATCTGCTTAATGCAAATCTGACTCTTGACCCAGATGTAACGCGTCTTCTCAAAGAATCTAGGATAACAAGTTTGAGATTTCCAAATGGGTGTCTAGCGGATTATTATAATTTCCGCACAGGTATTGCTAAACTACAATATGCTTCTAATGGGGGAAGAAATCAGTACAATCTTGGGACACCTGACGAATTTATTAGACTAGCGGATGAAGTTAGCGCAAAAAAGTTATATGTGATACACATTGAATACCGATATGGTCGTGGAAATCCATGTGGTGGGATACCTTTATATCCGTTTAGTGATATTAATGATAACTTAGATGCGCAACAGCAATTAGAACGTAATAATAGGGCGTTGGATATACTTATTAACGATGCGAAAGAGATTGTGAGGTTATATGGTGAGAAAATTGATTGGTTCCAACTGGGCAATGAACCCTGGGGTTTTTGGGATGCAGAGGAATACTATAATATAATGATTCGTTTTGCTACCGAGATGCGTTCAGTAAAACCTGATATTAAGCTTCAGTATGTTGGATTTCCTACAGTGATGCATGATACATCTGGTAATCTCTCAGAAAAAGCCCAAAGGGATGTTGAACTCAGAGCACGTTGGACAGAATATGCTAAAAAAGCTAAGACAGCGATGTGCGGTAATAGAAAATGTTTTGATTTTGTCAATGATCATCAATATGGTAATTTCTTTTACAATCGCTCTGAAGATGAATATTCACAAATTCCTGATCAGCTTAAGCAATATTATTATGACACTGTCTCCGGATATTATTCCAATATCGTTTTACCTCGTAAATTTGAATATTTATTTTCTTCTACAGTCTATGGAAATGATTTCCCATTATCTATAACTGAATGGAATATGTACTGTTGGTCTCCAAGCCACGGTATGCGTTTATTTGCAAATACCGGTATACAATCCTTATATGTTTTTTTGCACTTGATGCAGTATGCAAAATATAATGTTGCTCAAGCTTATTATCATACTACTGGATATTATGAAGATAGTTATCGTGAAGGTTGCGCACTATTTGACAAGAATGTTAGCCCCCCTAAATTAAATAATATTGGGGAGATATTTAGGTTTTCTAGCGATATAGGTGATACAGAATTTATCAGTAGTAGTATTGTATCTCCTAAAGTCATGCTTACTTTAAATTCGAATTGTGTCAATACGCACTGTTTTAGAGGCGGAGTAGAGGCTGACGTAATATCGTCTTTTGTTTTTAGAGATAATAACGGTTATTTTTTTTATGTAGTAAATCTAGATGAAAATAGATCACATAATCTCAAGATAAATTATGCTGATAATACATTTAAAAATTACAAATCGGTTTATATGGAACGCTGGAAAGCAGATAACTTCTATACACGTAATTTACAGTGGACCAGAGATACCTTGCCGATAGATCCAAATAATATAATTATAAATTTGCCTCCTCGAAGTGTTACTAAGGTTCGTTTTTCTACGGAGAGTAAAACGCCTATTTGTAAATTATTTGAAGTCGTGAACGAGAATGAGTCGAATCTAGTGAATACAATAAAACCCGGACAGACTATCAGAATTAGGATGATTGTTCAAAATTATAATTCCGATAAAGCCTACTTATTTCCATATAATCCCAAGAATCACCCGAATGGGGCAAAACTATCGGCTATAAATATTGATGGAATGACAATTATGAATGTATTTACACAATCAGGTCCCATAGGTTATGCTTATTTTGGTACGGTAAATGGAACAAAATTAGATAATAATCAAATAGAATTTTTGTTTCGAATACATTATGATCAATTATATCAACCTGATCAAGATTATGATAGAAACACACCATTAGATGCAGTTGTTTTACGTGGATTTGCTGAAAGGTTTGACGTAGGACAGCTTGGACGCATTCAAAATCCTGATGATTGTTTAGCAAGAATAAATATATTAAGTGGTGATTTATTATCTAGTTTAACTCCTACCCCAACATCAACACCTACACCGACACCAACTACCATACAATTTCAAACACCCATAAATACTGCAACTTTTACTCCTACAAATACAGTGAGTATCTCTCCGACAGACACAGATTCATCCCAATCGAACCCTACATTAACTACTACATCTGAACCTTTTGATTCTTCTACTCCATCACCTACCTTTACACCAACGAGTACCCAAACAAGTACACCGACTAATACCCCGACCAATACTCCAACACATATGCTAACCAATACTCAAACGAGCACATTTACTAATACATCTATAAATACACCAAATAATAATTTTACCAATACCTTAACCCCTACAACATCCAGTGGTGCAAATCTTCCCAATACAAATAATAATGCTTATATTTTTTATATAATTTTAATATTGGCCATTGGAACTTTTTTCCTAGTTTACAAGTTTTATCTAAAGAGGCTTGAGAATATTTAAATTACAATTATTTAATACTTAGGGATTTATTATTTTTGTACTTATCTATTCTCTTAATTTTTGCCATTGTTTTGTTGGTACTTATGAGCAGTGTAAAATTATGTTAGATTTAGCTCTAAGACTATATCTGAGTGCAATTGTAATTTATCCAAATTCTAAAGAATTGGAGAAATTATTTTTAGATTTTCTGCATTATCAAATGATTTTAATGAGTTATTTGGTTTAGAAACGGATAAGTCCTTATTTAAATGTAGATAGAGCCATTAAGGTACAAAATGAACCAAAGTCGATAGTAGAAATACGAGATAAATTATCTAATTTTATAGTTTAGTATTGATTACACTAACCCACTCTATCACCTCATTATCTCTCAATGTCTCTTCATCATCATGGTCCAAATCTATATTAAACACTTCAGATATTATTTTTCCCCCAGATCTGAGAACTACCTCTTCTAATTTTTTACCAGCGTAGAATGGATGTGGATATTTTTCACTACCGAGACAAAAAATTAAGAATTTATATTTTGATAAATCGGTGTTTTTTAATGTTTCAGCAAAGGGTCTAAAGTCAAATTGGAGCATACCATCATCCCACGTACTTGAACCTAGTATTATAAGATCATATTCATCGAAATCTTTTACATTAGCTTTTGTTACATTACGTATAGTCACATCATGATTAAAATTTCTAAGTTCTGAAGCAATAAGTCCTGCAATTCTTGCAGTTTTTCCTAGAGTTGACCCGTATATTATAAGTATATTCATAGATATATTGATAGAATATAAATCGATATTGATACAACAATCATTAAAATATAGTTCGCTATTGTCAAAAATAGCTGTTTTTTGTTTATTTTGTAGTAGTTTGTAGTGATTTGTTTAAGTTTTTTGGATTTTTTATTTTTTTTGATTTTCGATTTTTTTACATCAGAGTAAATTTTATCTATATAGTTATATTTACTCGTTTCCGATTTTACTTGTTTTACTATAGCCATATTATTTTACATATTTAAACGAAACCCAATGGTTAACCTTTGAGTCCCTAGTTTTACTTTAGCCATGTTATTTTATATCTTTAAATCTTTCATCTAGTAAATCGCAATAGTAAAAAACTTCTTTTTTCTGGTTGGTACCTTCTATTTTCCTACAAAACTCACGTTCTTTTTGTAATGCGTCATATGCTGATTTGTATCTATCTGCGTTTTGAACTTTTTCTATAGTATTTCTAACCCAAAAAAAAGCTAATATTAAAAATACAAATATTACTAATACTAATGTTACTATTCCAATTAATTTCCAATTAAGACTTTTTACTCGATTAATAAAATCAGACATGACTTATAAATATTTTATTGATATTTATTTTATTCTGCAACTATTATTTTCCTTGTATTGTCATCTATTTTTTCTATTTCTATCCATATTATTTTTGCGTTCGGATGCGTAATTTTGATGTAATCTAGAACTTTTTCTATCCATTCGATTATGATGACGTTATATTTATCATTATTTTTTTCTTGAAAATATGAATCAAAATCTAGATCGTGTAATTCTTCATCTAAATCAAGATCACCCAATCTCCAGGTATCCATATGTACTAGTTTGACATTTGCTTGTCCGATATATTCGTTGATGATGGTAAATGTTGGTGATTTAATATTTTCATCGATTTGCAATGCTTTTGCTATTCCTTTTGCGAAATGTGTTTTGCCTGCCCCCATATCACCGTGCATTGCAAAGATTAAAGGTCTCTTTATGATTTCACCTAGATATTTTTTTGTAAGATTGTTTGCTAGATTTATGGTTTCTTCCTCTGATTTAGTTATATAGATTTCTTTAATTTCAAAATCATGTTTGATATTACCTTTTCTCAGTACATTTATATTTGGAGTTGTTAAATCTACTACTGTTGAGGGTAATCTTTTTGGTAGGATGCCAACATCGACAATATAATCGATTACCTCTTCATCCTTTTTATTAAAGAATTTTGTAATATCATTAATTTGATAAGGTATTTTTGTATTTTGTTTGTTGGCAGATGTAGCGGTGAGAGGGACCTGTGTTTTTTCCACTAATTTTATAATTGGTTCATAATTTGGTATTCGGACGCCTATAGTATTTTTTTCAGAAATAACACCTTTTGCAAATTTTTCTGGTTTTGCTCTAAGAATAAGGGTAAAAGGACCGGGCAAAAATCTTTTGATAAAATTTTCTCCACTTTCATTTATTTCAGTATATTTTTTGATTAGTTCTATGTTATTGTAAACTGTAGGTATAGGATTTTGATAGTTTTTAGCTTTGTATAAACGTATTTTGTCAACTGTTTGTTGATTTGTTGCGTCGCCCACGAGTCCATAACATGTATCAAACGGGAAAATAGCTATTTTTCCTTTTTTTATTTCTTCAGCAAGGTGATCAATGTCTTGTAATGATATTATTTTCATTGTTAATATTATATCTATGAAAATATTTTTTGTCCTTGATAATGTAAGATCTGCATTTAATGTAGGTTCTTTTTTTCGTACTGCGGATTGTCTTGGCTATGAAATAATTTTGCTTGGTATCTCCCCTACTCCTCAAAATTGTCAAAAATTAGACAAAACATCGCTGGGCACTCTTGATAAAGTCAAATGGTATTATTTTCAAAATTATAATGATTTTATAAATTCTTTAGACAAAGCAAATTCGTTGGTGTGTTCTGTAGAAGAAGGACGTAATGCAGAAAATGAGATTGATTTATTCAATTTGGAAAAAATAAAATTCAATGATTATTCTAATGTATATTTGATCTTTGGGCATGAAATAAATGGGGTATCTGATGAATTGATAAAAATTTCTCAATATATTATCAAAATACCTGTCTTCGGAACTAAAAATTCTTTAAATGTCGCTACATGTGGAGGTATTGTGGGTTATTTTCTTAAAAAGATCGTTTGTTAATTTGTAAAATGTGGTTTGACTCTTGGTCTTGATTTATGATCTCAATTTGTTACCTAAATTTGTGACTTCGGCTTGTGACCTCGATTTGTGACTCAGTTTAGTGGCTTTGGTTTGTAACCCCATGGTTGAGCATGGGGTCACGCTTAGTATTATGTGCTAAACTTATAAACTCTTTGTAAATCTTCTAATATCGTTCCTAGGGGCATGCCTAGGATTATGTGCTAATTTCATAAACTGATATTTTATCTTTATCAATTGCGATAAGTATGAGGTGCATTTCATAATCAGCGTATTTTTCATTTTTCGACAGCCAATCAAGTATTGTTTTATGTAATTTTTCTAATTTGGATTTGGTTATACTTTCTTTTGCTTCACCAAATTTTTTATTATTTCTCAGTTTTACTTCAAAAAAGAATAGTTTTTTATCTTTTTCACCGATGATATCTATCTCGCCATAAATAGAATGATGATTCTCCGCAATGATATTGATTCCTTTTGAAAGAATGTATTTTTTGGCTATAAACTCACCTTTTTTACCTTTTTCCGTGTTGTTAAGTTTTTCTTTTGTACTGTTACTTCTCATTGTACAGATATCTATTTATAAGCTACCTATTTGCAAAATTCAAAAATTGTCCTATATTTATACCATCCTAATAAGGAAAGGAGGTAAAAAGCTATGCTCGTAATGGATTTAGCACGAAAAGTGCAAGCTAAAACAGGAATGACACTAAAACAATCAAAAGAAGCTATCGATGCGATGCTTGAGTCAGTTGCTGAGGCATTGGAGGCAGGTGAAAAGGTCAATTTGACCGGTTTTGGTGCTTTTGTAGTACGAAAAAGAAGAGCAAGAAAAGGTGTCAATCCTAGAAATCCATCACAGAAGATTGATTTACCAGAATCAATCATTCCAGGATTTAGGGCTGGTAAATCACTAAAAGATAGAGTTGCGAAAGCAATGGGTAAATAATTGGGAATAAGGTCTAATGATATTAAGCCCCCTTTGAAAAAAGGGGGTTTTTTATTTTATTCTTGGATAAAACTATACAAAAAAATTTTTCTGTTTATAAAATAGATATAATGTATGTATGTATGTATGATATTTTCCCTTTCTAATCATCAGATCAGATAATTTATGTATTTATCGAAATAGTATTATGTTAATATCAATGTTTTATCTTCTAATGATATTGACGCATAAAAAATACAAGGAACTAAACTCAAAATCATTTAGATAATAATTTTTTAATATCTGGATACTTTTGAGCTTCATTTTCGAAGAATAATTTTTCAATATCATCAAATTTATGTTGATTATTAGGACTGCTTATATTTTTTTTACTTAATTTAAGATACATTTGTTGTTATACTCAAATAATGTTTGAATGCCTATAAAGCATTTTAATTTAAAATATTTTTTATTTTCATGATAATCATCAAACGGAATATTTGCAATTTTTTGTTATCTTCATACACTTCTATATATATGTTTGGAAATGAAATCTTATCATTGATAACCGAGGAAAAATTTAATGAATCGTTAAAAATTTTCAAAGAAAAATTTGGTGAACCAAAGTTTAAAAGAAGGCTTGCAATACAAATAACAGACTACAATAGAACGGATATAGATCCTAGAATCAGAATACAAATGGATTGCCTGAAATAATGCAAAAATCGGGCATTTATAGCAGTAAATATAAAGAAGAATTCAGTGCAAAGTTGCTACCAGATGCTGAAATAATATTGAATGTATACAAGATTCTCAGAAATTTAGTTAAATCCGATAATCTACAGACAGCGATTATGCAAATGGAAAGTTATGTTTTTGATACTGATCAATTTGAATTGAAGTTTACCCATCAATTTGGCAAAAAAGATGTTTATAATTTCGAAATAGAAGTCGGTGATTTAGATCTGGATCCTAGAAATATTGCAACGGAACTAGGATTAGAAGTGGATTTGCCAGAGGATACTCCTGAGTTTTGGAAAAATTGGAATGATGCTGTAAACCTATGTGCTGATCAGCTAAGCGATGAAGAATTGATTGAGATTTTTAGATCTTACGTTTGATTATAAAACACATAACAAGATAAGTTTTTAAACGAACTTACACAAAATTAAATTTGTTTGATTTTTAGGTTTGTATGTTATAATATCATAGTTCAATTTCTGTTCGAATTATTTTTGTATAATCTAGTATTTATTTGAATAGAAATTATCCTATTTATATAGGAAGCAAATATCTAATTTGCTTATCATTAGATGCGTGCTTTTATATTTTTAATTAGCTTTTAATAAAGCTGGTTGAAAAGTGAATATTATGGCGGTATTTTGGAAATATTATTTTTATACCAGTTTCATAAAGTATCACCATAAGAAGTTTGATAAGTCTAATTTTTTGAATAAAAAATATGAAGGATAACAAAAAAGAATATAAATATAATTCGAATCAGAATTCGGAGATAAATGGAAAAATAACTCAAAATAAACATTTTGAATATCGTCCAAAATTTGCAACATATCTCAAATCTGAAGGTGATAAGAAAAGATATCATAGTGATAAAAGAAAATTTAGTTTTAGAAACAAAAGGAAAAATGGTTTTAGGAAATCACGTTCCAAAGGTGTAGATCCTAATAAATTTATAAAGAAAGCTATAATAAAAATAGAAGAGAAAAAATACATACCCAGTTTAGATTTTCAAAATCTACAAATACACGAACAAATCAAGAAAAATCTTATTTATAGAAATTATATCTCACCTACCCCAATCCAAGACCAAGCTATTCCTCTGGTTATGGATGAAAGGGATGTATTTGGTTTGGCAAATACGGGGACCGGTAAAACTGCCGCATTTCTGATACCATTAATTGATAAAGTAGCTAAAAATCCCAAACAAAAAGTATTAATAATAGCTCCAACACGCGAACTTGCAGAACAGATTAGCCAAGAATTAGTTCTTTTTTCAAAATTTATGAAGATTTATTATGTCTTGGCAATCGGTGGCAGAAACATTCGTGATCAAATAGTACATATTGCGAAACCACACAATTTTATCATTGGTACACCGGGTAGAATAAAAGACCTTTATGAAAGAGGATATTTGAAATTTCAAGATTTTCAGACAATTGTCCTTGATGAGGTAGATCGTATGCTTGATATGGGATTTATAGACGATATAAAATATATTGCTTCAAAATTACCACCACAACGACAAACTTTATTTTTCTCTGCAACATCTACTAAAGAAGTTGAAGAGGTTGTGCATCTCTTTCTAAAAGATTATGTGAAGATTTCGGTAAAAACCGGAGATACAATTGACAACGTAGATCAAGATGTTGTTTGGTTAGATTCTGAGTCAGAAAAAACTACTGCTTTGATAAATTTTCTAGAAAATCATTATTCAGAAAAAATCATAGTTTTTGTGAAAACAAAGATGAGAGTTGATACTCTTGAGAAAGAACTATCAGCCAGGGGATTTAAAATTTCTGCAATTCATGGAGATAGATCTCAATTTTTCAGGAGAAAAGCTCTAAAAAATTTTAAAGACGGATATACTAATATTTTGCTTGCCACAGATGTTGCCTCTAGAGGATTAGACATCAAAGATGTGACATACGTGATAAATTATGATGCTCCTGAGAATTTTGATGATTATGTCCATCGGATAGGCCGTACTGGCAGGGCTGGTAAGTCAGGCAATGCATTAACTTTTGTTGTTAAATAATTCTAATTTGTAAAATTTTTTCATGGACTAATTTAAGTAATATTTTTTTGATTTTGTTACAATCTTAGAATGAAAATCCTAGCCATCTCTGATCGACCACCAAGAGAGAATATAAAGTCAATTTTATCTAAAAATAAAGTTGATTTGATATGCACACTTGGAGATTTGGAAGAGTATGATATTGCAGACTTAGCATCGATAAATGATATACCAAAACTTGGTGTATATGGTAATCATTGTACCGTTGGTTATTTAGAAAATCTTGGAATTTTGAATATGCATTTGAAGGTATTTGAATTTAACGGATTTACTTTTGGTGGATTTGAAGGTAGTGTTAGGTACAAACAAGACCGTTATGCAAGGATGTACGCACAAGAAGAAGCTTCAGAGATGTTAAAGAATTTTCCTAGAGTTGATGTAATGCTTGTGCATTGCCCGTCGTATGGTATAAATGATGAACCTGATTCTTTAGCACATCAAGGATTTGTTGGATTATTAGAATATATTCAAAAACATCAGCCAAAATATCTTTTGCACGGTCATACTTATCCAAATTCACAAAATTTAGTAACAAAGTACGGTAATACTGAGATAATTTATGTTTTTCAGGATAGATTGGTGGATATAATGTGATTTTATTTTTATTGTTAAAATAAGAAAAGTCAAGCTTTATAGCCACATAACAAGCTTCGGGTATTTCTAACTCTATGAAAAACTTGAATATTTCATCAATTCATATAAGATAGTATTGATATGTATAAATTAGTAAAAGACAAACTACATACATGTGGTGAATTGATGATAAAAGTTAGTGATGGCCAGACATTTGAGCTGCATTTGCACAATGTCAAGTTTCATGATGATATTGAGGTTATCGAGTTAGATGCTGGTACAGAAACTTATTGGATAAACGGAAATGAAGTAGTATATTGTTGGATACATAGAGTAAAAGAATAAGAAGTTTCTATCTGAGGTCTGTTTGATTGGTTTATGGTCAATTTTTTATTTACTTTATTTGCGTAAATTGTCTTATATCTACTAATTAAAATTTTTCACTTTATATTTAATTTATCTCTTTTTGTAAAGTTTCTAGGTGTTACGGAATAGGATACTTTTATTTTCTTTACTATATAAATTAACAATTTCAAATTTGATTAGGGTCGCTTTTATTTTTATAAAGGTTGTAAATGAATCGGTTTTAAATAATGAATATTTCTATTTTACTCTAAGTCATGTTTACTCACATTTACCTTGAAAAAGAATATGTTAGCAACTTATTGGTGGACCCTAGCGGACTCGAACCGCTGACTTCTTCTATGCCATAGAAGCGTTCTACCAAGCTGAACTAAGGGCCCTATTACGCAATAATTTTACACCATTTGACTTATTTGTAAAACATTAATAAATTATAATTATGCAAAACCCAAATAATTCTATAGATTTAGATCCAGAAAATGATCTAAAGCTGCCACCTGAATTAAAAATCACTAGTGGTATACCAAGTATACAATCCTTACAAACCTTTACACCACCTAGTGATATACCACAAAAACACATGATAGATGATGGTCTTCCTCCTCTTCCAGATGAAAGATTGGCGATAGAGGTGACTACAGATCAAAATAATGTAGCTAAAAATTCTACGTCTGTCGTTACTAATAATTCATCATATATTAATGAAAACACACAAACTAACGTTAAAAATTCATCATCAAAAGACAATATTTCGATGTTGATAAATATAGGCATTGGTATAGTTATTGTTTTAGTTTTAGTAATGATATTTTTAGTACTTGTGTATTTTAATATTGTGCCATTATCATTTTAATTTTGATGTATAAACTGTTTAC
>JAOAGR010000009.1 GCA_026415655.1 Candidatus Dojkabacteria bacterium | reverse complement strand
AGACATTATAGTCGGTACAGAAGAAACCCGTTATATTACTTCAATATGTGCAATTATCCCTAGTATCATAAGCATAAATCAAACAAAAAAAAAAAAAATACAATTAAAATCACAATTTTACATCTTTAAAACTTAACGTTCTCTGTCACATCAAACAATTTCATACATTCTATAGCATAGAAGACAGGCTGTTCCAAACATGAGGTAGGCCTAAAATTGCAACCGAATGTGCTACCCCAGCAGTAACTAATGCAACGCCTGCTCGAAAAATATGCCCTCTTTCATTATCACCATCCTCTTTTCGATACTCAGTGTATTCTGCTACACCAGCAAATACGAAACCAAAAAACGGTGCTATGACTGGAAAAAGACTCGAATACACAAAAGCAGGCACAAGAAAAAATCTTCCTAATACTTTCTCTATTTCTCCCCAGAATTCCCAGTCTTTTTTCGCTTCGGCTGCTGCGAGTTCATGATACAAATTATACATATAATCATCATAATCATCATAAGCTCGCGGTGATAGTGGTATCTTTGGAATATCAACTTCTCTGTTCTCATGGCTACGCTTCCAAACTTTCCATAATGGGAAAGCAGCGTAACCCGCCAACACGGCGGTGCCAGCAATTGGTACCCCCCCAACTTAGTGCGGGATTATTTATACCTGCACATGACGCTGCAATAGCTGATAATACCCCGTAACCTAATCCAGTACATACGGCAGGTAGCCAATTTGGTTTTTCTTTTGATGTGTCACGTTCACCTGCCATACGATAATATTATAACATACTTTTTTTTAATGTACAACCCTCTTTTTATATACTATTTACATAATACCTAATTAAAATCTATGCACAACTCTTTATTATGTATGAACATATTGAATATCAATTTCCGCACATAGTACTAAATATCAAACCTACAGTTAAGACTTTGCAAAAAGCGTAATGGCAATTTCAAATCTTGCAATTAAACCAAATACTTTTTATCTCTGAATTCAATCAATGCTAATTGTAATTCTATTTATATAATCATACTTGTAAAGTTGTTGGGAAGATAAATTAAATATACAAATTATGAAATTTATTAAAATACTCTAACAAATTTTTGTCGACTTTTTGACCCCCATGGTTAACCATGGGGTCTCAGGTCTAATGGGTTTCAGGTCTAAAGATAAATAATGTTTTTGCTAAACAAAATTTACAACGTCAGTATTTGAGCATGTCTCATCAGTATCACATGAAATATATACTATTATTATCCAGATCTATATAATACTCTAAATTATCAGATTCAGAAATCATCCTTAAACCTATTATAATATCTTGCGTATCATGCACGAAAGCCCAATCAAAAACTTAGTCTCAACGATTCCCCAACTACCCGGATGTTACATTTTCTATGATGAAAACCATACCCCCATATATGTAGGTAAAGCAAAAAATCTAAAAAAACGAGTGAGTTCTTACTTTACAAATTATTCTAAATTAGTAGAACGTATCCAATTAATGATAGATAATGCTCGTGATATTGAGACTTTCGTTGTAGACAGTGAATACGAAGCGTTACTTTTAGAAGCTACATTAATCAAAAAATACAAACCAAAATATAATGTACTTTTGAAAGATGATAAATCTTATTCGTGGATAAAAATTACAAAATCAGAATATCCAATCGTAACACGAGCAAGAAATACAAAAGACAAAAATGCTTATTATTTTGGTCCTTTTCAAACCGCTGAGGCAAGAGACGGAATTCTAAAATTTGTACGTAGAGAATTTCCGTACAGATCTTGTAGCTATGATCTCAATGAAGAAGAACTCAAAATACGTGAGGAACGCAGACGAAAAGGGGAAAAATTGATAAATAAATTATGTACTTTTTACCACATCGGTAGATGCCCAGGACCATGCGAAAATTTGATATCAAAGGAAGAATATCATGATAACATAGATAAAATAATCAAATTTCTACGAAATAAAAAAACAGTTCTCCTCAAAGATCTCGAAAATAAAATGAAGTACTATGCCGATAACTTAGAATTCGAAAAAGCAGCACAAATAAAAATCCAGATTGATGAGATCAAAAAACTAAATACCAATCAGATGATAGGACTGGGTGATGAAGAGGATGACGTACTTTACCTAGAATATCAGCGAGCCATCAAGGGGTTAAAAATTATAGTTAATAGGCTTGGTATGTTTAATTTTAAAAACAAATCAAAGGAGGAAATTGCAAATTATTTAGACAACTTCAGGATTGAATGTTTTGATATATCAAATATCCAAGGTACAAACCCGGTAGGTTCGATGGTAGTAAATATAGGTGGTAAGATGGTCAAATCTCACTATAGAAAATTTAAAATACATTCTAAAAACACACCCGATGATTTTTCTATGATGCAAGAGGTGTTAGAAAGACGACTTTTATATCTTGTTTCTAATATAAATGAAAACGTAAATATACTGGAAGAAGTGAAGAATAAAATTAAGAAAAATGATTCCTCATTTAGCACAAGGCCAGATTTAATAATTATTGATGGTGGTAAAGGACAATTAAACGCGGTACTCAAAGTATTGAAGAGTTTAGATATTTCCGATATCAATATCATCTCATTAGCTAAAAAAAGAGAGGAAGTCTACATACCAAAAAAACCTAATCCAATAAGTTTCCATGACAAAAAAGAAGCACTTTTTTTATTACAAAGAATTAGGGACGAAGCTCACAGATTCGGAATAACATTTCATCGCGACAGAAGAAGCAATAGTATGTTACAATAAATTATCATAAATCTCCCGAACTTGCTTGATAAGATTGGCTCTTTCAATAAAATAAATATCATTAATTTGACGATTTTTAATTTCAATAGACCCACTTTCTAAAGTCTTTTTACTAATGATGATTCTAATGGGGATACCAATCAAATCCGAATCAGCAAATTTTTCACCAGCTGACAAATCTAATCTGTCATCCCACAGTACATCATAACCGTTTTCCCTCAAATCCACGTAGACTTGTTTCGAATAATCCATGACATCATCAGAGTCTCCAATAGTTATGATATGAATGTCATATGGTGCCAGAGATTTTGGCCATTTTATACCATTATCATCATGATATTTTTCTACTATTACTCCCATAAGTCTCGACACACCAATACCATAACATCCCATGTGAACATAATGCTTTTCACCCTTTTCATCAACATAAGTTAGATCAAAACTTTCAGAAAATTTTGTACCTAAATCAAATATATTGCCAATCTCAGAAGCTCTAAAGACTTCATACCTTTCATCAGTAGATGGATGTAGATCTCCGTCTTTCGCAACTTTTACATCATAAAACTCTGAAGGTTTTTCTACATCACGCCCCCAGTTAACATTTATCAGATGATAATTTTCTTTATTTGCACCTGTTTCAAAATTGGTCAGATTGGCAATAGATTCATCACATATAAGTCTAATATTTGGATTTAAATTTAGAATACCAGCATATCCTATCGTACATCCGGTATGCATTTTTACTTCTTCCTCAGTTGCCAGACGAATTGTTGTCGCTTTTAATACTTTTCTAAGTTTTTCATCTTCATTTATCTCATAATCACCACGTACTGCTACCGCAATAGGATATTCTTCATTCACAATGTAAATAAGAGTTTTTATAGTCTTACGTATATCAATATTTAAAAAATTTACCAATTCATCAACACCGATTATGCCCTCGCCAAAGACCTCTTTCATCTCGTATTGTTCACTTTCAATCTCGGGATCAACAGCCTTTGAAGGAGCGACCTCACGGTTATAGCAAACATTTGTGGAGGGCACCCTAAAGACTAAATCTTCACCAACATCTAGGCGCAATTGAAATTCTTCAGAAAAATCATCCGAAAAAGTACCACCACTAGCGTATACCACAAAGAAATCTTGATTATATTTAAACCCAAATCTTTCAAAAGTTTTTATGTAAGCTTCTCTCGCTTTTGCATAATATTGTTTGAACTGATTAGCATCCTTATGAAAGGAATAAAGGTCCTTCATCAAAAACTCACGTCCCCTTAAGAGTCCCGATTTGGCTCTGGGCTCATTGCGAAACTTCGGCTGTATTTGATAAAAAGCTACGGGCAGATGTTTGTAACTAGAAACAAACTCTTTTACTATTGGTGTCACCATTTCCTCGTGAGTAGGTTGCAAAATATATGCACTATCTGATCTTTTTCGTGTTGGTTCATTGCCGGCATCAGCCTTAAATAATACATCAACATTGTTTATTCTTTCAGTCTTTATCCAATTATCAAACGGAGATAAGGCAGACATCAATATCTCAACCCCTATTTTGTCCATCTCTTCACGTACTATATTAATAATCTTATCCAAGACTCTTTTACCATAATGTAAAAATGTATAGATACCAGCCGCTTCTTGATTTATAAACCCCCCTTTTATCAAAAGAGTAGCATTTACGGAATCATAAATCTTGGAGGATTTTTTAGGATTAGTTATGATCGATGTCTGTCTCATAATATTTCTATAACTGATTTATTCATTTAAATATTTATTAAACAGCTGCTCAAATGTCGAATAGGGATAAGCACCAGGTACTATTTCTCCATCGATATAACCATCAGATGTTATCTTACCTACTAAAAATCCCGGCGTTCCCTGTATACCTGCATTTTGTCCTTCTTGAGTATCTGCTGCAATATTTTGCATGAATTCTTTTTTATCGAAACAGTCTTTGATCTGAGCTGCATTATTGCCTGATACATTTATGGAGCTAAGAATTTGATCTATACTTGACGGTCCAGTATAAGATCCAAAAAGATATGTATTAGCTTCATAATATTTCTCCGCACCCACTACTTTATTGATACAACGGCCCAAAAGCATCTGGTCATTTCCTGCACCTCTATCATAGTCCTTTGTGATAAACAATACTTTACCAGTATCAATAAAATTTGTTTTTATCTGTTCAAAAGATTCATTGTGAAATTTGGCACAAAAACCACAATTAAAATCGTTGTACTTTATAATACCAACTTTTGCGTTTTTTGAACCCAAAACTATACCGTCCCCGATCGGTAGTCTTGTATAAATGGTGGATGGCGTTGGTGCTGTTTGTTGTGTGTTTGTGTTGGTGTTATTTGCTGTATTTGGCTGTAAATTATATTTATCTAAAGCTAACGATATCTCATCCCTTAAATTTGATTTGGTTACAATATTATCGCTATCCAAAACTGCCTTAGCAGAAAAAAGCACGGTCGCTGCAATTATTATTCCTGCCAAAACAATGCTTAATGGTATCAATAATATATTTACAATTTCACTCTCTTTCTTGAGATTTTTTTTAACAACAACTACTTCTTCAACTACATTTTTTTTAGAAACTTTCTTTGACTTTGCCATTAGTACATATTGTATGCCAACTATTTGAGTATTACAAGTACAAAAGGAGTCGTATATATATCTATCTGGGTATAATCACTGTTTTTATTTATTTTTTCTTCATATTGATTTAGAAAGATATCTGGTCTTATCCCTGAGCTGGATTGTATAGTTAGCTTCCTTTCAAAGGAAATCCTTCTATTTGTTCTCGGTTCCAACACAAATTTTTCAGACTCAGAATCATCAATAGAAATAATGACCTCAGATCTATCTGATGTGTTATTGATTATGTTGACAGAGTTGACTTCCTGCTTTTCAACATAAGTTAATTCTAAAGTAATGATACGCCTTTGTTTAAATTGATTTGTCGCAATTATATTGAACTTATGTAGCCCAGGTGATGGAAACTCACCTTCGATCCTAAACTCCCCCTGATCATTTATGAAAGTCGCCTGTATGCCATTCATAGAGATCTCTATAGACGAATTTTCCGCAATACCAGATACAGTAAACCTTTTTTCTGTAAGAATATCACCATTAGAAGGAGATAAAATAATAACCTCTGGTGGTCTTACAAAATTATTCCACTGAGTATATAAAAAATAAAATATAAAAATCAATATAAAAATAAATAAAAGTAAAATCAAATTTACAGGTCTGACAATCATCAACAAAAGTCCTATCAGTTTGTCTGCTACTCTTAATGCAAGCAGCTGTACATTATCACCATTTTTGCTGAATAAATCCCGTTTTTTTTCAGTTTTTGCCGTCTCTCTGCGATATATAGCTAAAGCTTTATCCTGATTTATACCAAGAAAATTTGCATATATTTTAATAAGATTTATAACGTGTTTTTCACTAACAAATTTAGAAAAATCATTAGATTCTAGGTCCAATATCAACACCTCCCTAACATTCAATTCTCTTGCAACATCAGATGTAGTGAACTTTTTTTCGATTCTTTTTTGTTTAAACAAATCACCTAAACTGAGCATATCAATATCTTTTTGCTTTTTTGATTTTATAAATACGTAACTAAGATTTTATCTCATTGTCGAATATTTCATAAAATATTCAAATATCTGATGACTCAATATTCAATGTCAAATCTTTTGCCTCAATTTTTTGATCTCTTCAGCCGACATAACAACACTATCTATGCTTTTTTTCATAATAACTAGATTCTGATACATCCCCTCATTTAGCCTCATTGTCTTAGATAAATATTCACTGATTTTGTCAAACTCCTTTATAACCGCCTGTAATTCTTTGTATATCAGATCAAATTCAGTCGATACATTTTGGCGCACAAAATATTTTAGGAAAAAATTTAAATAGGGAATAAACGTATTGGGTGATACTAAAATAACGTTTTTTCTGGTTGAATATTCTAAAACGTTAAAAGTCATATTTAGTTTTATATCACTCAAAACAAAAGAATATAACCCCTCGGCTGGAAGATACAAAAAAGCTATTCCAAAAGGATTCTCTTCTATCTCTACATACTTAGATACTTCATCTATACGCATCTTTACGGCTCGTGCAAAAGATTTAATTAGATCATTATTAGACCTAAAATCATCAATAAGATAATTTTCAAGTGGAAATTTCGCATCAATCGGTAAAACATAATCTTCAAAAAATATAACAAAATCAATAATGTATCCGCTTTTTGTTTTGTACTGGGACTGAAATTTATAATAAGGCAAAAAATCACTGATATTAGAACTTCAAGATTCTTTTCGCCCCATATACCTCGTTTTTTTGAGTTTAAAAATACATCTTCCAGTTTCTGTATAGTATCAACTATTGACAATATTTTTGAATTAGTTTGTTCTAGACGTAAAACCTTTTGATTTACCATTTCTATAAGATTTTGATTATCATGTGATGTTTGTGTGATAAAACTAATATTTTTAGAGTAAAAATCCTGTATATTTTTCGTAATTGAAGAAAAATTATTACTTATGTCTGTTATTTTCTGTTCGGCACGAATTATTTTTATAATCAAAATAATTAAAAAAAAGCACATGATAACCACAAAGATAAATGCAAAAATTTCGATCATAAACGGATTATACATCTTTAAGCTTATTTATCTCGTAAATATTTATATATTTCCCGACTGATTAAGCTGGCATGGTTACCTAGCCGACCATTTTCTACAAAAACTGAAATAGCGTACTTTGGATCATCGATGGGACCGAAACTTACTTCCCATCCATGTATTATTTCTTTCCCATCTGACAATCTTCCAGTTTCAGCAGTACCTGTTTTAGAGTAATATAGCGGATAGTCTTTAGGATAACCCCCAACTGTGCGCGCACTTGATTCAGTTGTGCATTTCATTCCTTCATATATTGGATCAGTATCAATAGGACCTATAATTTGATATTGATTGACGTTAGTATTTGAATTTTTATCAATAATTAATCTAGATTTTACATATACCCCGTTATTTGCAATAAGTGAAACCAAGTTGACTGCGCCAAGGGGAGTAATCTGATTCTTTCCCTGTCCAATAACTGCGTTTAAAAGTTCACCTGGTAGCCATGTTCTGTTCATTTGTTTTTCCCCTTCAGGATAGGGAAAATAGCCATTTATCGTACCAAACAATCCCGCATCTATTTGAGTAATCTCAGATTTATCTGCTAAATGCGCAATAGTAGTCGCAATATCCTGATCAGAATTTTCTTGCCATTGCAAAACACCACGCATATGATAGATATTTGACGATACGCAAATAGCTCTAGACATATTTATCCTACCCCAATTTATCCGGTTATAATCAACAAATTCGATATCTTTGTATCTAAAAACACCACCAGTTTCTATAAATTCATTAGGATCAACAATTTTATTCGCCAATAAAAGATAATCTATGAATATTTTAAATGTCGAACCTGGATTTTGTGCATACTGAAAAGGCTTATTTATTAACGGCTTACCAGGATTTTGTAAATATTCGTCATATTTTTCTAAAGAAATGCCGTCTACGAACAGGTTTGAATCAAATGTTGGAACACTTACAATAGCAAGTAAATCTCCTGTTTTAAGATCCTTAACAACAACAGAAATAGAAATAGCATTTGTATAATATTTTGTTTTCAGTACTTGTTCTATAACCTGATATATATAATTTTGTAAATCTACATCTATGGTCAAATATACATCTGAACCATTTTTAGGTTGGGAAATTATGGTGTCAAAATATTCTCTTTCTACATAAGAATAAAATCTCGAAGCCTTTCCTTTTTGTCCTGATAGAATATCCTCAAATTGGTATTCAATACCTGTTTTACCTCCATAATCCCCATGTTGATATTTGCCCGTTTTTATCTGGTTATCATCAGCATATCCTATATATCCCAACACATGGGAAATATTTGGGTATAAATATACCCTTTTATAATATTCCTCATAATTGATCACAGGATTATTAGAAAATTCTATCTCAAATCTATGAAGTCTTTCATCATATTCTAAATCGTCCAATATGTATATTTTATCTATGTATGGGTTACGATTCAAATAATCGATAGAATCACGATATTTTTCAAAAACATAGTTACCAAAAATATTTGCTAATTTGACAATTTCATCATTGATTTTGTCAACATCTTTGGAATATACGAAAATTCTATATTTCAATTGATTGTCTGCTAATACTTTTCCATACCTATCATAAATTTTTCCTCTCAAAGGATATAAAACATAAGAATAAATGTATGCCTGTTTAGCGTTATAGATATACTCATTACTCCTGGCAATCTGTATATCAAATACCCGATATAAAACAAAACAAAATAAAACAATTATCAAAAAGTAAGTAACAAAAAAACCTAATTTAGACCTAATTTTCATTACATCAACAGTATAATAACTCTTGATGAAGGAACATTTTTATTTCCCATCAAAAATGGAAGTATTGTCTGCAGTTGACTAAAAAACACAGCCCAAGGATTTCCTTGTATATCATAATAAACTATTGAATATGCACCTATCTGCTTACGTTCTGCTAGTTTGGCAGCTACTGCATCAACAGATGGAGCCATATCATCAATCAAACCAATCTCCAGAGCCTCTTTTGTTGGAAATATACTACCATCTGCATATCTTTTGATATAATCCTTGGTTTTAACCTTTTCGTTATTTTTTCGGCCTTCATATACTGCGCTTAAAAACTCTTCATACAATTCGTCAAGAACTGACCTGTATTTTCTATACTCTTCAGAATTTGGATCGAGTATGTCAGATTGCGCCTTATGAATTCCGACGGTATTTGTAATTTCCACCACTTTAATACCTAGGTTATCTAATGCCTTTGAAAAATCGACAAAAGTTGCAATCACCCCAATACTGCCAACCAAAGATCCTGGCGAAGCATAGATTTTGCTTGTGCAATTCGGCAACCAATAGGCAAGAGACGCACCAGTGCCATCTATATATGCATAGGTAAGTTTCTCTTTATTCAATTCTTTTATGGCATCACAAACTGGCCTTGCAACATTTGCAACACCGCCAGGTGAGTCAAATCTAAAAATGACTCCTTTTACATTTGGATCAATCTTGGCCTGTTCAATCTGAGCGAGGATGATCTTATCATTGACAGATCCACTAGCAAATGCTTCTCCTGTTGGCCCAACATAATCTATAGGACCGACAATATTTATAATTACGATCTTATTGTTAGTTTCATTGCTAGTTTTATAAGGAATCTCTTTGATTTGTACATCAGAATACAAGGTAGATTGTACCAAACCTGTATTTTGCGTACTTACCGTACCTAACAATGATGTAATAAACATGCATGCAAAACACAAAATTCCAATCAGTATGATCACTATAAATACAAATAAACATCCAAAAATAATAGGATTTCTTGAACCTTTATTGTTTTGTGGTGCACTATTCCAACTAGAAAAATTATTTTGAAAAGGAATCTGGTGACTCATATACATATTGGATGTATTCTGTGAATAAGGATTACCTGAATGCTGCAGTAATTTTTGATCAGACAAAATATTGTTGTTTTGATCATTTCTAGAATTGTGAGCAGTAATGTCGGTATTTGTACTTTCTTCCATAATTAATCTTGTATACTAACAAAACAATTTATAATAGTCAAACAAATTTTCCGCTTGATTTGAGTTTTAACAAGTGATAGCATTCAATATAATATATATATGATAAAAGATTACAATTTTGTCCTAAAAAAGTATGCTAGATTGTTTTTTTTAGTGGTTCTTGTCTTTCTAGTTTTGTTAAATATTGTGTTGTTTAGTAATACTCCAATATATGCTAATGCGACACCATTTTCACGCATACTTAAAGTAAATGATAGAATAGTAACCCCGTCCGATCCCGCTGAAGAATTTAATCCTTATTTTAATACAAATAATATAGTTATCGAAGGACAAGCAAGACAGGGTGATTTTCCAATTGAACGAGTTGAATATGCATATACATCAGAAAGAACAGATGATCCAGATTGGCCTAGAGATGAAGATTGGCAAATAGTTGATGAATTCGATATAGATAATGGCAATTTTGTCATCAATTTAAATCCGGATGAGGGCGAATACATTATTCGCACACGTGCGATAGATCAGGGAGGAATAATAGAAAGAAGGGGGCCTATTGATGGAGATAATCAAGTCAGAATAGTTGTCGACCGGACACCACCTCGTCTTACCAGGTTCAGAGTCACACCTACAAGATCCGAGAGATATATCACATCACCATTTGATATGATCGTCAATGTCGAGGAATCAAATGGAACACCAAGATGTGAATATACCATAGATAACGGTGCTACATGGGTAGAATTTCCGTATGATGATAGTAATGCAAGATGTATCGCTGCAGGCATATCACATTATGAAAGTGAGGAATTATTTTTGGCTATCAGGGTAACCGACAAAGCGGGCAATACCAACCAAACTGTGACATTAAGAAGAATTCATGATATTGATCTTCCAGTGATAATTGGCATAGAGCCTATATCAGAATATAACGGTTACATTAGTAGAACTTTTTCTTTTAACTTGATTGCATCTGATATCACATCGCCTATAAGACGGTGTCAAATGAGCTACAGAAAAGTCACTATAGAAGAGAATGGGACAACGACTTATGGTAGATGGTCCCGCTGGAAAAACAGTGATTTCATTGGTAATTATGCGGACAACATATATATTTGTAATGTTTCTATAACAGATAGTGATCTTTCAAATGCTGATTTTCCAGAAATGATAGATGGAGAACAATATGAGGTGAGATTTAGAGCATTAGATACAGTACTTAATCGCAGCGCAATCATAAACTTTAATAGACATATTAAAATTGATGCTGAACTACCATCTTCCCAATTTGAAGATCCCGAAAGTATGAACTTTAATAGATCCATACCTTTAAAAGGCATAACCAATGACATGAGATCTGGAGTAAGAGAAGTTATTTTAAGTTATAGAAATAGTCAAACAAATCAAAATAATAGTAACGAATGGACGGAGATTACTAGAATGTTTACTGAACCCGATGACAATAATCAATGGCCTACAAGATTTGAATGGCAATACGATTGGATTCCTGCCCGAGATGGGGTATATGACGTACGAGTACAGGCAATTGATAATGTTGACAATATAGAGAACACAGATTACATTTACGGTTTAACTTTTGATACAACACCACCAACACCAGTGATACCAGAATGGGGATACGATACACCACCGCCTGAATATATTGCTAATAGCGGTACAGGGCTTACACGCCATGTAATGTGCAATGGATACATTACCAATAATCAGCTATATCGAGGATTATGGGCTCATTCCACAGATAACTTAAGCACAACAATTACATACGAAAGACAAGTAGCATATACCCCAAACCCTAATAGCAACCCTAATTATGTTGGCACTTATCCAAATGGAACTTTAAACTACACAGGAACATTTACGCCAAATACATCAACAAATCCAAATGGAGGCCAAGGCAAATATGCGGTAAGAATAAGAGCAATAGACGGAGCTGGTAACAAATCTATAGATGATAGTGTTTGGAACAATGTAATTGTCGATAATACTTGGTGTTTTATGACAATTGATCTGACACCACCAACTGTAGATGATTTAAGTAATCAAACTTTTTACCACGGTGATCCTATACCATCACTCTCAGTAACAGGCCATGATAATTTGGGAATCGATGAAATATGTATAGAAATTGTTTCTTCACCTTTGGGAGAATATAGTACAAGATGTTTTTCTGATGATGAAAGTACAAACAATACATCGTATACTTGGACACTTGCTGATGTCTTGACATTACTAGGCTTCCCACCGATGTCAACCATAAATCCATTAATAGTACCAGCCGGAAACTATCAGTTTAGATACTATGTAAAAGATGAGGCAGGAAATTCATCTAGTGTAAAAAGTGTAACTTACACAGTATCTAATACTCCACCGACCCCAACTCCAACCATAACTCCAACCCCAGAACCTAGCTCAACAAGCACTCCAACTCCGTCACCAGAACCTAGTCCAACAAATACACCAACTCCATCTTCGTCACCTACGCCAACACCTTCCCCCGAACCAACACCAACAAATACTCCCGTTCCAACCGACACTCCAACTCCAAGTCCATCAATTACTCCAACCCCTTCTAGCACACCGACACCAACTCCTGATCCATCTAATACACCTACTCCAACAAGTACACCTACGCCAACAAATACGCCAACACCTACAGATACACCTACACCAACAAGTACGCCTACGCCAACAAGTACCCCCACTTCCACACCAACACCTACTGCAACACCAACACCGGCACCAACATCAACACCAACATCAACACCAACATCAACACCAACATCAACACCAACATCAACACCAACATCAATTCCAACACCAACCCCAACACCAACTAATACTCCAACACCTCTAGCAACCAATACACCTACTCCAACTCAAAGCCGTCCACAAAATTTCAATACCAATAACACAAGTCAAAACAACACAAATAACAATCAACAAAACCAATCAAATACTCCAACACTAACTCCCACCAATTTCATTTCTCCTACAATAAATCAAAATAATGGTGAAGTACTCGGTGAACAGATCTCTGAACAGTGTGAAAATAAATATATTGTATCAGGTAAACTTTTTATTGATAAGAATAGTAATAACTCATTTGATGAAAATGACGAAAAGCTATCCAACATCAAAATTTATCTAAAAGATAAGAACAACAATTTAATAAGCACCATTATCACGGATAATGAAGGTAACTACAAATTCGAAGTATGTCCAAATAATTACAGGGTAGAAATTGACAAACCATCACTAAGACAGGGATTAAAATTAGAAAGCAATATAAAAGATATTGAGATAAAAGAGTCAAACCAAGAAAATATAAATTTCGTACTTATCGAAGAATCTAATAACAACTGGCTTATATGGTTAATACTTGTAATAATTTTGATTGCTGCAATACTAGGTATATCATATTACATATATCGTCAAAGAACTTCTGAAGAATTATGAAACATAGAACGTCAGGGATAATATTGAAAGATGACAAAATACTCTTAATGTTTAGACGAAAGTTGGATCGAGAATATTACACACTACCGGGTGGTAAACAGGAACCTAATGAAAATATTAGTGATACTTTAATAAGAGAAATAAAAGAGGAAACGAATCTAAAAATAATAAAACACAGACTATTAGTAGAAATACATGATCATCTTTTCCAAAAGTATGAATATTTTTTTGTATGTGACAAATTTGTTGGATATCCCGAACTAGGAGGTGAAGAGAAAGAAAAAAGCTGTGAATCCAATTTTTATCAGTTAGAATGGGTTCCTATTGAAAGATTAAGCGAAATAAATTTACTACCACATTTTATAAAATACTGGCTAATAGAAAATATAGAATCTATTTATCCTAGCTAAAAAACTAATTTTTACATTTTTTCGATGAAACAAAGTGCTTAATAATATCTCTTAAATCGCCAACCAAAATAAACTGTATTTTTTGATCTATACAAAACTCGATTTGTCGTAAAAATATAGAGTTAGAATATTCAAAATCAATCAAATATCTTTTGGAAAGCAGCACGTGTTTCCAAGGTCTAAATCTGAATTTAGCAAAAAAGGATGGAGTAGGGAATATGATACTTAGTACTATATTAATTTGATGATACCGTTCTTTGATAAACAAAATTTCATCCTTTATCACATTTATATCTTCACCAACCTGAAAATAAATATACCTTACATGGGGATTTGATAATTTCAGCTCTAGTTTGTATCTTTCATATTCTTTATTGAAAAATGGATTATATGCAACGCCAATAGGAATATTTGATTTTATCCGATTAATAATATCATGAGTAAAGATTTTTGATCCATTACCACTAACTAAAAGAACATCTGATATATTAGTATATTTCGATATTCTTTTTATACGAACATTTATTTTATCTACAATCAAATCTGGATTATTAATCCTAATATAATCTGCAAGATGCCTTAAAGATAAATTTAGAGTGAACCTCAAGTTTCTGTTTACCTGAATTAATTGATTTAACAACTCTATATGAGATAAATTATTACTTTTATGAACAAAATGAAAGTGAAATTTATCTAGATACTCAAAAGATAAAAATTTGATATTTTTCGGTGAAATCTCAACTCTGGAATTCTCAATATCCAACATAAAAAAATAACCCCACCATATTGTATGGTGGGGCTATTATTAAATCAAGAATATTTTTACATCATCATATCCTCATCTTCATCATCACTTCCTGCTCCTGATGAGGATTTAGAATTATTCTCTGGTAAATCAATAACTACAACTTGTGTTGCCAATAGCTGACCTGCTACTGAGGTAGCATTTTCTATTACAGAAATTACAACTTTTGTAGGGTCAATAATACCAGCATCAAACATGTTGATATTCCCCTCATTAGTCAAAGCATTATATCCGATACCATCCCCAGCCTCGAAAGAAGAAGTAACAACAGATTCCGGACTATCATGACCCGCATTTACCAAGATTTGCAACATTGGTTCACGCAATGCCTTGCGCATGATATCAACAGCAAATTTTTCATCACCATTTAATTCATTCTCTACATCATCAAGAATTCTTATTGCATTAAGATAAGCTACACCACCTCCAGATACTATACCACCATCAAGAGCAGCTTTGGTTGCATGGATTGCATCATCAATCCTATCTTTAATTTCTTTCATTTCTACTTCTGTAGGTGCACCTACTCTAACAACAGCAACACCACCAGACAACTTTGCAAGTCTTTCCTGTAGTTTCTCTCTATCGTATTCGGATGTGGTATTTTCTAAAACACTTCTTATCTGTGCAATTCTTTCTTTGATCTTTGATGGATCACCCTTACCCTCTACAAATATAGAATTGTCCTTATCAGCTACAAATCTTCTTACTCTACCTAGATCACTAAGATCAACAGTTTCATCTAATTTTCTGCCAAGTTCTTCTGAGATAACTGTAGCACCAGTCAATACTGCAATATCTTGCAAAAGTTCTTTTTTTCTATCACCAAAACCAGGAGCTTTCACCGCTACCACATTCAAAACACCTCGTAGTTTGTTAACAACCAATGTTGTTAATGCATCACCTTCTAGATCTTCAGCGACAATAACAAGATTTTTACAACCAGCCTCCATCATCTTTTCGATGATTGGAAGGATTGTTTTTATAGATGATATCTTTTGATCAGTAACTAAAACATAAGCGTCCTCAACAACAGCTTCCATTCGTGAAGAATCAGTAACCATGTAAGGTGATACATAACCTCTATCAATTTGCATTCCTTCAACATAATCTATCAAAAGACCAGTACCTTGATATTCTTCTACAGTTACAACACCTTCTTTACCTACTTTAGCTACAACCTCAGCAATCTTTTTACCCATTTCAGTATCATTATTAGCTGAGATGGTAGCAACATATTCTAATTGTTGGATATCATCAGCAGTAATCTGTCTTGCATTTGACCTAATATGTTCAATTACTCTTCGAGCAACTTTCTGTAATCCTCGTTGAATACTTACAGCATTTGCTCCACTAGTTACATACTTCAAACCATGATTGTATAAAGCTTGAGTAAGTAAGGTAGCAGTAGTGGTACCATCACCACAAATATCCGCTGTTTTTGAGCTTGCTTCTCGTACTGTCTTGACAGCGAAATCAACTAATGGATCAGCTGATTCAATTTCCTTAGCAACGGTTACACCATCTTTGGTCATATGTTGAGTACCATACTTCTTTTGTAACCCAACATATCGACCGCGTGGTCCAAGTGTTACTTTTACAGCATCCGCTATTAAATTTACTCCATATCGGATGCCTTTTTGTGCTTTTTCTTTGAAATATACTTTTTTTGCCATAGCTTTTTTATTTATTATTCATTGAAAACCGCTAATATGTCGTCCTCTGTGAGTAATAAATATTTTTCCCCGTCTAGTTCTACTTCGTTACCACCATATTTTCTAAACAATACTCTATCTCCTTCCTTTACTACAAATGGTACATACATTCCATGCGAATTGAGATAAGTATTCTCGACACTGACTACATTGTTAGACTCATCAAATCTAACAGATGTACCCAGTGCTACTACTGTACCAGTTTGTGGTCTTTCTTCATTTTTTTGTACTACTACTATCCCCGTTTTCGTAGTAGTTTCGAGCTCTTCTGGTTTTACCAGAATGTATCGCCCGATTGGTTTTATTTTGTGTTTCATAGGCCGAACTTTTAGCAGCTCTCAACGTCTGCTGCCAAAAGTATAATAATCACGAACATCAGATACGTCAAGATTTTATAACAAAAAAATATAAAACTAATCTAAAACAAATAACCATCAAAAATAAAATTCTCCGGCAATTTGTCTTTTTCCCATACAATATACGGTCTCACAAAAACATGGTTATCATTATCCAAAACTAAAATATCAGCATAATATTCATTAATTTCTTTTATTTTACTTTCCTCTAGTTGAACAAGATAAAATCCAATTTTGGCTTTAGGACAAACTTCACGCATACGTTTATAGACCTGTATTTGTGTATCAACATTAAATTTTTTATTTGTACGAAATATCCAATAATTTACCCATTCAAATGAATCATTTCTGACAAGATAAATATCCTCGAGATTAAGCAACAAAGAAAATTTCAACTCATTTTTTATGAAAAAATTTTTAATATTTTCTATACCAACACAATTCAAAATATTATTATATTGATAAACAAATGTTTTTATATCAGACAACTTAGCACGGGCGAATTCTTCGTCGAAATCTTCTGACCTAAAATTATCATCACAAACATTCTGTGTTTTTAGAAAACTCCACTTCTCATAATTTTGCAAATGAAAAATACCACTTTTTATTACATACCTATACTTCGCTTTCCAAACCCCCAACCCATTTACTGCATATATCGACATCAATACAAAAAAAAGTATTACCAAGCCCAAAAACTTTCTCATAACATATTTTATCATGCATGTGCGTTCAAATCAAAAAATGAGTTGTAATTATTAAATAAAAATCGTATCATTTCAAGATGAAAACAAAATTTTCTTATTTTCTATATTCATTAATAATATTATTTGTTAGTATTTCTTTATGCTTATTTTTTTATTCACCCAAAATTTATGCATCCTCAAATTATTCAGTGTATTTTAACGGTACAACAGGAAGCAGCATTGCATTTAGTGTAATCACGAATCCATCAACTAATATCGGTAACGGAGGTTTCACTATAGAATTTTGGATTAAACCTGATTCTACATTCTCC
>JAOAGR010000008.1 GCA_026415655.1 Candidatus Dojkabacteria bacterium | reverse complement strand
TATAAGAGACAGGTATTAGGCTCAAGGCCTTTTATGTAATACTTATGTCCTGTAATAGTTCCACAATCAAGATCATTTGGGTTATTTGTTTGAGCACATGTGTCATAATAATTTGAATAATTTATAAAATTTTGGTTGCTTGTATAGTCTATAGCATCTGTTGTTCTATTTATATAATAAGTTTGTGATTGTGGAAATGAACTGTTTTTGGATATTTGTAAAGCAAACCAAGCTCCATTTGCCGAGGTTGGATTATTATTTGGATCTATCTCTATGATTGCTCTATCAAATAATATTACACCGTTATCATTGGTAGATGCTATAGCTATTTCCGGTACGTTTGCTTCGTATGTAGGCTGAAATCCAGATTTTATTTTGAAGTTACCACCACTTGTAAATGCTGTATCGAAATCTTCAAAATCTCCTCCTAATCTAAAATTTACACTACTTCCTATCATGATAGTATCAGTGCTACTATCAAATCCAGTCTCACTTTCGTAAATATGTAATTGGTAGTTCGATGAATTCATCACTTCTGCTTGTACTGGATTTATCAGATAGATTGCAATCACACAAAACAATAATAATATAAAATTTTTACTAATCATGTTAATAATTTAGCAGATTCTGATTAATAAAAAAACCTCCATCTTATTGGTGACTATTGACATAGTTCACGATCTAATGTTATTATCTTGTCTCTTAGTAAAAAATTTATGTCTAAAACAAATAATTGACTAAATATTTTCTTGCAAATATCCCATAAATATATGAATAAGACAAAAATTCTAATTTTCATTAAGTGCATATATTTTGTTGTCTCGATGTTATCATTATCTTCTGTTATTACTGTGACCCAAGCGGTGGATGATTTGTCTAAATATGTATTTATTGTGGAGACTCATGGATATTCGAAATTTACATTAGAAGAATTGGATCATAGCTCTGTGGATATTAGTGCATTAATGGACGAAAGCATATCTTTATTGTTTCACAGTTCAGAAGAAAAGTTAGATCAAATATCATCTCAAGTTCAAAAAGAGATTGAAGAAGAACAAAAAAAACGATCCCAAATGGCTTTCATACCTATTTCATATTCAAACGAGGAAATCGTGCGAAAAATATGCGATGTTTTTGACAACAATTGCAATGAAGCTCTGACAATTGTCAGGTACGAGTCAGGTTATAATCCTAACGCTATATCTCACACTGGTGATTATGGTCTTTTCCAGATAAATTGTTATTGGCATAGAAATAAATTTTCCGGTGATTGTTACGCACTTTTAGATATAGATACAAATATCAGAGTAGCAAAACAAATTTATGATGTGCAGGGATGGAGGCCATGGGTGACGTCAAGATATTTGTATAAATCCTATTAGTCATAGGTCTTTTTCAAATGATATTAATTGTTTTTTATATTGATAATCAGGAGTTTACATGAACAGTCATGGACAGTATGTTAACAGGTTTGGTAGGATAGTAGACGTTATAACAGGAGCTTATATTCGTTCAGATGGAAGATTCATTGATAGAAAAGGTAATTTGATAGATCCGGAGACTGGTGAATATATAGATGAAAAAGGTAATAAACTGCCTGATCAAAAACGAATTAGAGATGGAAATGGTTACTTTATAGATGAGTATGGTTATTTGGTTGATATATATGATAGATTTATTAAAGTTTTTCCAGATGGTACGACGATGTTAATTGATCCATATGGGCATCCAGTTGATATATATATGAGACGTATAGATACAGACGGAAGATTAGTCCCATACGATTCTGTAAGGACAGGTGATGTAAATCCTGAGCCAGGAAGAAGATCAGCAAGCATACTATCTCGTGGACCTCTTGATTATACTAATGAGGGCGGTGAATATTCGGGTATAATGTAGATATTAGTTTATATTTAAATTGTTTGTTGCGAATATTAAATTATTTTTAAAATATTTATTGGCTTTAATCATTTTATCAAGATGACTAATGGGTTAGCCCATTGGTCACGCTCGCCTTTTATTGGAATTTTTGGCATGATATAAATGTAAATCTTAGAATTTATAATAGCGAAAACTGCTGAATTTATTTAAAAATTTTTAGTTTAAGAATGTAGATTTGCAGTAAACATTAAACTATATCTACATCACAATGATATTTAATTAATTAATTTTTAGGATGAACTAGATTGTACTATAGCGTTTTGTTTAGCTTTTAGATTATAAATTTATCTCTTGAATATTATATTTTGGCGACTCCAAGGGGACTCGAACCCCTGTTTTTGCCGTGAGAGGGCAATGTACTAGACCGCTGTACGATGGAGCCACAGGCGTAAAAATATACAATAAAATAAGATATTTGTGAAGTATTAACTTATTTCTATCATGCTTCGTGCTTCTTTATCTACAAGATTGTTATATTCATCATTATTATGTCCTTTTGTCCAATTACATTTGATATTTAATTTTTTCAAAAAATCATAGATTTTTCTCCATAAATCAAGGTTTTTTATCTCTTTACCATCAGAATTTTGCCAATCATTTTCAACCCATTTATGTATCCATTCGTTAATACCTTTTGATAGATACTGGGAATCCGTAAAGACCATAATGTTTTTTATATTTGGATATCGTCGTAGTACGAATTCTATTCCTTCTATAAAGGCTATTAGTTCCATTTGATTATTAGTCGTGCTAGGATTATAGCCTTTACAGATTATTTTTTCGTCTTTGTAGAGGATTAGACATGCCCACCCCCCTACTCCCGGATTTCCTGAACAAGCCCCATCTGTATACAATGTTACACTATCCATAATTTAATATATTTCAAAAAATCTGATATTATCACACAAGATAAATTCATTTTAACATATGGAAAAAGAAAAAAAATTAGTTGAAAAAAAGTTAAAGTTTGATAGTAAAAAAGATAACAATCAAGAAAATTTAACCATTTCTAAAAATTCTAAAGTACAAAGGGATACCAAAAAAGAAGCATCCAAAATTAAAAAAAGTAATGATGCAAAAATTAGTAAATTATTAAAAATTTTTACAAGGAAATATAAACCTTCTGATGTTGTATTAGATAAAACTACCAAGAAGGCAGGATTTTTTGATAAGTTACAATCTGTATTTTTTGACACAAATGAAAAACAGGTAGAAAAATTACGCAAATTATCAAGAAAAATTGATTCACTGTCTGAAGAGTATGAAAAATTTACCCAAGATGAACTAATACAGAAAACACAAGAATTGCGTGAGAAATTTCAAAGATTTTTTCCGCCTGATACGCCAATATTGATGGAAAAGGGCAAATCATGGTTTGATACAACTCAAGGTAAAAAAGTATTAAATTTTGTGATAGAAAATTTACCTGAGTGTTTTGCGATCGTCAGAGAAGCGGCAAGACGTACATCTGATCATAAACATTTTGAGGTACAATTAATGGCTGGTATTGCTTTGGCACAAGGCAGAATTATAGAATTTAAAACTGGAGAGGGAAAAACTTTGGTTGCACCTCTTGCCCTTTTTGTTTACTCATTATTTGGTCGTGGAGCTTATTTGGTAACTGTTAATGACTATCTTGCACGTCGTGATGCTGAATGGGTTGGTCATATGCTTGGGTATCTTGGTATTACGGTAGGTGTTGTAAATGATGATAAATCTTATAAATATGTAGATCCCGAAAAGTTAGCTGATTTTAGTGTACCTGATGATATAGTGGTTCAAGCTAAAAAGATTGATTGGACTAATTATAGCTCGTTAAAGGGTTTTTGTTTAGTAGAAACTGATAAAAAGGATGCATACAGTTGTGATGTTACTTATGGGACAAATTCAGAATTTGGTTTTGACTATCTAAGAGATAATTTGCAAAAAAGTTTTGAAGATATGAATCAACGTGATCCATTTTTTTGTATTATTGATGAGGTTGATTCTATTTTGATAGATGAGGCTCGTACACCGCTTATTATTTCTAGACCTTCTACCGATTCTATTGATCTTTATCGTAAGTTTGCGGCTTTAGTAAAGAAATTGGATAAGTCTGATTATTTAGTTAATGAAAAATATAGGACCGTTACTTTGACCGAAAGTGGTATCAAAAAAGTAGAGTCAGAACTTGGTGATAATTCTATTTGGTCAAATCCTCTTTTGGTAAAACACCTAAATCGTGCATTGGTAGCAACATACTATTATAAAAAAGATGTGCATTATGTTGTGTCAGGAAAGGAGATCATTATTGTTGATGAGTTCACTGGGCGTTTACAACATGGAAGAAGGTTTTCGGATGGTATACATCTGGCTATCGAAGCGAAGGAAGGAGTTGAAATAAAACAGGAGTCTAGGGTAGAAGCGACTGTTACCTATCAAAATTACTTCAGATTATTCCCAATATTGTCAGGAATGACTGGTACAGCACTGACTGAGGCTGAAGAATTCGGTAAAATTTATAACCTTGATGTAGTTGTGATCCCAACTCACAGACAAATGATAAGAAAAGATTTACCTGACGTTTTCTATCTAGATATAGATAGTAAATTTAAGGCTATCGTAAAAGATATTAAAAAACACTACAAAAAAGGTCAGCCAGTACTAGTGGGTACAGTTTCTGTTGAGAAGTCAGAAAAATTAGCAGAACTTTTGAAAAAGGAAAAGATTCCATTCGAACTATTGAACGCTAAAAATCACGCGCGTGAAGCTGAAATCGTTGCAAAAGCTGGACAAAAGTATGCAGTTACGATATCCACCAATATGGCGGGACGTGGTACCGATATCAAATTAGGACCTGGTGTACGTGAATTAGGTGGACTGTATGTGATAGGTACAGAAAGGCATGAATCAAGGCGTATTGATAATCAGCTTAGAGGACGTGCAGGACGACAGGGAGACCCTGGTAAATCACAATTTTATCTAGCTTTAGATGATGATCTGATGCGTATCTATGGTGGTGATAAGATCAAAACTATTCTCAAAACAGCAAATTTACCATCTGATTTTAGATTAGAAGGAAGGATTGCAGCTATATTTGCAAAGACGATTCAAAGTGCCCAAAGAAAGGTAGAGGCAGAAAATTTTGATGTACGTAAGAATTTAGTTGATTATGATGATGTTTTAAATCAACAAAGATTGGTTGTATACGAACGCCGAAGAAGCATAATGAGACTTTTTGATGAGGCAAAAGAACTTTATCTTAAAAGAACGCAAGAAATCAAGGAGGATACAAAAGATGATGGAGTGCCAGAAGGTACTAGTAGGCTTAGAGATTATGTCGTTGGAAAGGTTAAAAAATATGCCGTTAGTATTGTTGATGAAGTCATAAAATCTGATACTTTTACTAAAAATGATTTGGAGCTTTTGTTGAAAGAATTAAATAAATTTATTCCACAGGAGTACATTGATACTGGTATCAATAACAAATTTGATTCTGATTATGAGACTTATTATGAATTTATATTGTCAAATCCTTCAAAAATAAGATTAAAAGAACAAATTAGCATATTAGTTGATGAGGTATATGATCTAAAAGAAAAAGAAGAAGGATTTATCACAATGCGTGAAATAGAAAAATATGTTTTATTACAAAGTATAGACACTTTGTGGTTAGATCATCTAGAAAATATGCGTGATTTACGTACTGGTATTACTCTCCAGGGATATGCTCAGAGAGATCCCTTGTATGTATATCAAAATCAAGGTTATGATATGTTTGCCCAGTTTATGGAGTCTGTTGATAGTCAGGTTGCTTCAACGGTATTGCGTTATACCTCAAAGATAAAGCGAATTGCTAGGAAGGAAGAATCGAAAGTATCAGCAAAAGAAGCTATCAGAAAAGCTCAAGAGGAGTTGGAAAAGGCATTCTTGGAGGCTAAAAGTAAAAATAAGAAAAAATGATAGTAGTTGACATTGAGGCCACCAGCCTAAATTTTGAAAAGTCATCGATACTCAGTATAGGTGCAGTATCTTTTGATAATCCAGAAAAAAGATTTTATGCTGAATCTAGAGCTTATGATGACTGTCACATCGATCCAAAGGCTTTAGAAGTGGCGGGTTTTACTATTGAATCAATCAAAGATACAAATAAGCCATTGCCACGAGAGATATTAGTAGATTTCATTAGTTGGCTTCAACAGTTTGATAATCAGACACTTGCAGGACAGAATGTTCATGTAGATCTTAAATGGTTACGTGCAGAGTGTCAGAGGTCAGGTATAAATCACAAATTTGGTGATCGTATTTTAGACTTACATAGCATTGTTTATTCGAAGCATTTAGAATTGGGTATACCAATACCGCTCTACGATAAGAGATCCAATCTCGGCCTTGATTATATTCTTCAATTTTGTGGAATAAGAGTTATTAGAAAAAGTCATAATGCGCTAGAGGACGCTCTTCTGGAGGCGGAGTGCTTTAGTAGGATTATCAAAAAAAAATCTTCGATTGATGAGTATAAAGAATTTGATATACCGAATTACTTATTAATTCATTAGGTTGTTCAAGGAGAAAATTAATACAATTTAATTTTTTAAACCTCTTATTGATATAATCGTTAGTGTTTATCTCCGCACGTCATGATATAATCATGACGTTATGCTGACAAATAAAGATAAAGATATAACGATACTTCAAGAAAAATTCGTGACCTTAATAAATCAGAGGAAATCAATTGAGCTTATTGGAGATAAAACTGACATCTTGTATTTTATCGATTTAACACTAAATTCTGACAGACAAAATTGTCGTGATATTTGTTCTAAATTTGAGTTTTGTTATTTTAGAAATGACAAAAATCTAGAAGATCTAGAAGAGGAAATAACAAAATTAGCAAGAGATAAAGAACATAATCTAGAAAATAAATATTTGGTATGTCTAGAGCTTGATCAAATCAAAATCAGATTTATAATGGGTTTTGCTCTGCAGTACAATTTTAGATTGATTATCATAAATGAAAGGGATAGTAAGATATTTCCTGACAAACTATACATTACCTATTCTTCACTTTTTTTGAATGATATTTATAGACGGTTGGTGTTGATATTTGAAAAAACTTATAAAGTCAATAAATTAAGTAAAATCTCTGACGTCTACAATTATGTATTTGAGAATCTTAATAATACTGTACAAAATCAAAAATCTGATATTGTATCGACTCCACAAATAGATAATCAGATAAACGAAGAAAATCATAAGGAGAAAAAATCAAGAGAAACTACATCAGTAGAGGAAATTTCAAAAAAAACAACAATAACGTTTGAAGATATAGAATCTATGTCAGATAAGTTGACTCTCAAAGAGGTGAACGTCCTCAGATATTTAGTAAAAAACAGAATGATAACAAGAGAACTGTTGGCTAAAATAGTATGGCAAAAAAGTATAAACGAAGTCACAGCGGACGCTATAGATCAGTTTATGTCGAGGTTGAGGAGGAAGATTACTAATTTGGGTTATTCTAAGGATATATTAAAATCTAGAAAGGGGTATGGATTTGAGTTGCTAATTAACGTATAAGAGATACATATTGGATTGCGAAAGGTTTTAAGTAAAAATTACGTATATTAATAAGATTTTCGTTCGGATTATTTACATTTGAGAGTTGGTTCAGCGGTCCTTCTTGCACTGCTTGGAACTTGGGCTGGTAGATCCGTTTCCGACGGCATAGGGGCTATTTGTGCTGGATATAATGCTGAACAACCTCCTGTTGGTGAGGCATTGAGCGGAGTAGCAGATGTTTCGAGGGGTCCATACGATTATCAAGTTGAGCAGCCTGGTGTACACACAGTTTCAGTTAATGACTTAGTAGAATATTTAAATCAGAATCCGGATGCAAATTTAGAGGATCCTAATCTGCAAAAAATTATTGAAGCATTAGGAGGTAAAATCGAGACTATTGAAATAAAACCCGGTGAGGGTATAAATATGGCACTTGAGAGAGCCTTTGGAGAAGAAGGTAAAGTGGGATATCAGGGATATTTAGCCCAATTAGATCCAAATATAAATGAGACCGGGAATCCTAATTTTGTCAAACCTGGTCAAGTAGTACAGGTTGTACGTTTTCCGGAAGAGTTAGCTGAACAGATTGAGAAGTTAACCATTGCCACGCCTAATGGTGAAGGGGGGTATACAATAAAATATGGGGGTTCCGTAAATTGAGATCCTGTGAATGGACATTATAGTGGTAGATGGTAGGAGATAGTGTATTTTGTCTATATAAATAAGGCATAGACAAGGTCTTTGGGACCTTGTCTTTTTTTACAATTCGAAAAGTTAAAAATAGTTTCTCTGTATAGATTTTTTGATTTATTGGGTAAACTTAAATATTTAAAACCAAGTAGATCTTTTTATACGGATTAAGTGCTTAGCTATGATAAATATTTTGTTGTCGGGTTTGTATATGAATGTATATTTTTAGATTGGAATAATTTTCATCGTTATCTATTTTGATTATGTCTACTTTATACTACCTTACTATCTGAAGAATATAAAGATGAGACATCAAAGAGGATACGGATAAGAAGGATAAAATTTTTGAATTAAAAATTGTTTATCGCCTAAAAATATATTTATGATCACTTATTTCATCTGTTGACTATATAATTTTTTATTGACGCTATTTTATCCCTATACTCCGCCGCTGTAAAAAACTCTAGATTATCTGCGGCTTCTTTCATCTTGCGTGTGTATTCTTCGATTAGTTTCTCTATTTGCTCTCCAGTTAGGTTTTTTGGCAAATTAATATCTTTTGTACGAGATTTTTCACTTTTATCTCTTTTACCTTTGTCATCTGATCTTTGTAAATGTACCTCTACTTTTTTGATGATGGGTTTTGGTGTGATATTATTAATGCGATTGTATTCTTCCTGTATCCTGCGGCGGCGCTCTGTTTCTTCAATGGCGAGTCTCATAGAATCTGTGATGTAATCAGCATACATGATGACATAGCCATTTGGGTGCCTTGCGGCACGACCTATTGTTTGTATCAAGGATGTCTGATTGCGTAAAAAACCTTCTTTGTCTGCATCAAGTATTGCAACAAGTGACACTTCGGGTAGATCCAGCCCCTCACGTAACAGATTTATTCCAACAACAATATCAAATACTCCTAATCTAAGATCTCTAAGGATCTCTACACGTTCGATAGTTTCTACATCAGAATGTAAATATTGTACATTAAATCCATTTTCTTTAAGATAAGCCGTAAGCTCTTCTGCCATTCTTTTGGTAAGAGTTGTTACAAGTACTCTTTCTCCCCTACTCTTTCTTATTTGAATTTCTTTTTCTAGATCTTTGATCTGCCCCATGATAGGCCGTATCTCTATCTTTGGATCTAAAAGTCCCGTTGGTCTGATAATCTGCTGGGCTATGCCAGTGATTTTATGGTCTTCATAATCAAGTTTAGTTATTATTTCGTTATATAGTTTTGATTTTTTCTTTTCTTCATTCGTATTTTGTGCTGCTGCCGATAAAATATCAGTGATTTTTGGGTTAGGATAGAGTTTTTGAGCTGATTCTATAGAATTTATAAGTTCGTATTCTTGGGGAGTTGCGGATACATAAATTACTTGATTAATGCGTTTTTGAAATTCAGAAAAATTCAAAGGTCTATTGTCCATTGCCGATGGGAGCCTAAAACCATATTCTACTAAAGTTTGTTTTCTTGATCTGTCACCATGATACATGCCTCTGACTTGGGGCAATGTAATATGCGATTCATCTATAAACATTAGATAGTCGTCAGGAAAATAGTCCAAGAGTGTAGATGGTGGCTCACCCGGAGATCTACCTTCGATAATCGGTGAATAATTTTCTATCCCCCTACAATATCCCACTTCTTCTAGCATCTCAATATCATAGTTTGTTCTTTGTTTGATTCGTTCAGCTTCTAATAATTTATTTTGACTCTTAAAAAATTTTATTCGTTCTTCTAACTCTTTTCGGATAATTGGTATTTTCTCTTTCAATATATCAAATGGTGTTACATAATGATTTGACGGAAATATACTAACTCCCTCTGGTTCATCGATTATCTCCCCAGTCAATGGATCTATGATTTTTATACTTTCTATTTCGTCACCGAAATAGCTTATTCTGATGACATTATCTTCGTATGATGGAAAGATCTCTACTATATCGCCTTTAGCTCTAAAATTGGACCTTTTTAATTCTAGATCATTGCGTGTGTATAGCAGATCGACAAATCTTCTAAGCAACTTATTTCGTTCAAATATTTGTCCCCTTTTTATTTCAAAGGCTAAAGCATCGTAAGTTTCTGGTGATCCAAGACCGTAAATACAAGATACTGATGCGACTATAATCACATCATTTCTTGTCAACAGACTTTGAGTAGCAGCGTTGCGATATTTTTCTATTTCTTCGTTTATTTGCGCTTCCTTTTCTATATAAGTGTCTGTTGAAGGCTTATAAGCCTCTGGTTGATAATAGTCATAATAGCTGACGAAATATCTCACAGCATTTTCTGGAAAAAATTCTCTAAATTCACTTGCCAGTTGTGCGGCTAGTGTTTTATTATGAGCCAAAATCAGAGTTGGCCTTTGTACGTTGGCTATAATATTTGCCATCGTAAAGGTTTTTCCTGTACCTGTTGCACCTAAAAGTGTTTGATGTTTACGGCCTTCTAGTATTCCGTTAGTTAATTTCTCTATCGCCTGTGGTTGATCTCCCGTAGGTTTAAAATTGCTTACCAGCTTAAACTTTTTTTGCAGTTTTATCATTTTGAAACTATAAATTCAGCGATTTCTCGTGCTAAATTGACTTTAAATTTATTTTCAATACTGTAGATTGATGGAAATAAACTTATGTTAAGTACAATTATTTCATTGGAATTTTCGTCAATATAAAAATCAATTTGACATATATCTAGTTCCAATAATGACATTATATTTTGCAATTGGTTTACAGTTGTTTCTGTTGGTTCGATAGTTTTATATTTTTTGAGTGTGCTAGCCCAGAGGAGTTTGTCTTTTGTACTTACCTCCGCATTGAAAATGATTTTATTATTGACAATGATAGATGTGTTATAAGTTCCGGTTTTATATATATTTTCTGGTATTTCTAAAAAATCAAAAATTTTAATTTTTTCTGACTTGACTACATCAAATGACTCGGTCCAGTCATCCGATATCTCTGCGCGTGTTTCTTTACCTTCAAATGGCAAAATCATTATTGGATGCTCTAAATCAATGAGTACATCGCGTGCTGCCCTAAGTCCTGCAGTATGATATAGATTTATTACTTTTATATGATTTCTCACGAGTGCGTGAAATAGATAAAAATTGGTCAAATATGTAGTATTTTGTCCATTAATAACTTTTTTATTTCTAGACTCTATAAATTCCAGAATCGATTGAAGACTATGATTATCTGTATTAAATTTGAAAAAAAATATATCAATGTCATTGATCTCTTTCTTACGGTGGGAGATAGTAAAGTTTTCGTTGTTTTCTATAGAAAATATAAAATCTTTCAAATACAATCTATAACACTCATGGCCTAATTTTTCTAGTTCTTCAGAAATTCGATTAATTGTTTTATTCTTTTTATTACATATTATCCCCACTTTCATAGTCCTACTTTAACACAAATAAATTATTTTTATAAACTCAAAATTTTACCATGCTGATAAACAAAATTACAATTTGTAAATTATATCGATTTCAGATGACAGTTATTAAAATATATGGTGATTTATTATATTTTTCTCTTATTTTCTGTAATACAAAATGTCTAATTGTTTTGATAAAAAATTCAGTCGATACATTGCTATTAATTTGACTTATTTGATTGATAATTTCATGCTTGAGCTCTTGTTTAATATAACTGTCATGTATTTCTATAAACATTCCTACTGTTTGGACTTGGATGTTTTCTGTTTGATACTTACCATTATTATTTCTTAGTTTAATAGTTATGCTTAATAGTCCGTCATTTATTAAAGCTTTTCTCTCTTCTACTATGTTACTATCAAATTTACCTAATTTATAGCCTTCTATCCATAGAGGTGAAACATCGACACTATCACCTAATTGCCATCTATCACTCCATAATTCAACTATTTGTCCATTATTGACTAGAATTACCTCATCTGACCTATATCCCATCTCCAAAAGTAGGTCTTTGTTTGCTTGACGCATTGATGGGTCACCATGTATTGGCATAACAAACTTAGGTCGTGTGAGAGTTATCATTAGTCTATGATCTTCTTTACATCCATGGCCGGATGCATGAACCATCATATATTCACTGGTGATTACTTTACATCCCTTCAAAACTAATTCATTTATCAAGGCATCAATTCTGAGCTCGTTACCTGGTATTCTTGATGATGAAAATAGCACGGTATCGGTTGGTTTGAGATAGACATTTTTGTATTCATTCTGGGCTAATTTGATAAGTGCCGAATCTGGTTCACCTTGTGATCCTGTAGAAAGTATTATTATCTGATTATCAGGGTATTTGTTAATTTCCTTTGGAGATATATAAGTACTGCTACTTACATTAATATAACCAAGTCTATGGGCTATATCAAGGTTTGTTTTTATACTTTTGCCTAATATTGCGATCTTTTTATTATATTTGAATGCGATTTCTGTTATTTGTCGCACTCGGCTAATCATTGTGGAGAAAAGTCCTATGATTAGTCTACCTGGTGCTGTACGAATAATCTCTTCTAAATCTTTTGCTATTGTCGTTTCTGATGGAGCCCAGCCCGGTTTTTTGACGCTTGTTGATTCGTCTAAAAGTAGCAGCACGCCTTCATCGCCAAGTTTTACAAGTCTTGAATAGTCTGATGGAGGTTCTTTGTACGGTGATAAATCAAATTTATAATCGCTAGGTGTAACTATCTTGCCGTGCGGAGTATCAATAGCTACACCATAGTTATCCATGATTGTATGTGTCATCCGGAAATGTTGTATCCGAAATATACCCAAATAATAACTTGAATTTTCATCTATTTGGTTTATTTTAAGCTTATCTTTTAATTTAGCTTCTTCGAACTTATCTTTTATCATTTCTGACGCCATTCGCGGAGCGTGGATCGGTGGACAACCAAGTTCTGCATATAAATATTGTAATGCACCTATATGGTCTGTATGGCCGTGTGTTATGATAATTCCACGTATTTTATCTTTTTTATCATCTAGATATGATAAATTCGGTACTACCGCATCAACGCCCGGGAGATTATATTCAGCAAGTCCGAGACCTAGATCAATGATTATGATATCATCCTTATACTGTATTAAGGTACAATTTGTACCCACAGTCTCTAGACCATTTATTGGGATAATTTTTACCGGTTCGGAGTCAGACCTTTGAAATTGATAAGTACTATTCTCCCCCCAATTGGTGGCACTATTAATTCTAAATTTTTCCCGTTGAGAATGATAGTTTTCTCTCTCTTTGTAATTATTTTTATTTCGTCTGTTTATATTATTCGAATGTCTTTTGTTCTTATGACGAAATTTTTTTTTATTTGACATCAATTACATCATTTACATTAATAACCCTTCTTGGTGACGAGAGGGGGACTTGAACCCCCACGCCGCGAAGCACTACCCCCTCAAGGTAGCGTGTCTACCAGTTCCACCATCTCGTCTTCTTATATAATATACCAGATTTGATTATATCATATGTTGGGAGTTTGGATTATAAAACGTGATTTTAGATTATTAGACAATGAAGCTCTGTACCAAGCAGTTAGACATTGTGAACAGGTAATTCCACTTTTTGTTTTTGAGGATATCCTTTTGAATAGTGAATATACTTCTAGATTTCATCTTGACGCAATGCTCTCTGCTCTGCGTGACCTCCAGGATAATATTAGGAAAATTGGTGGTGATATTTTAATAAAAGATGGTGATATTATTTTTGTATTAGAAGAGATACTTAAATCTTTTAATATTTCCTACATTTTTGCACATGAAGAGATTGGAGTGGATGAAACATTCAAAAGAGATAAGAAACTAAGAAAATGGGCTAAGTCAAATAGGATTGTTTTTAATGAATATTCCCAAACAGGTGTATTTCGTGGACTGAAAAATAGGGATAAATGGCAAGGATTATGGGAGTCTTTTATGGCTCAACACATTGTCCCAGCCCCTGATATGATAAAAGTACCTCTAGATTATATTAGGCAAAATACATTAGATATTGATTATTTAAAACAAAAACTAATTGATAATTTTGATTGTGATTTACTTCAAAAAGTTAGTGAAAAAAAAGCCCATAAAACTCTTGATACCTTTTTAAAATATCGTGGGAGACTTTATCAAAAAAGTATTAGTTCACCAAATACCGCTTTTTATCATGGTTCAAGGTTATCAGTATATCTTGCTTGGGGTACTATATCGCCAAGAGTCGTAGTACAAAAAACAAGACAAAGATTAAAAGAATTAAGTGATGATGTCATTTTTCAAAGATCTTTAAATGCTTTTCTAGGTAGGATGTACTGGAGAGATCATTTTATACAACGTCTTGAGATGGAACCAGAGATGGAATTTCATGCTCTAAATCCTATATTTGAAAATCCCCCATATAAATTTGATAAAGAGAAATTAGAAGCTTGGTATCATGGACGGACTGGGTTTCCATTGGTAGATGCTTGTATGGTTTGTCTTCATAAAACTGGTTTTTTAAATTTCAGAATGAGGTCTTTAGTTACCTCTTTTGCTTGCCATGTGTTGCATTTAGATTGGCGTGATATAAATAAACTGCTAGCGCGTATTTTTTTAGATTTTGAACCTGGTATTCATATTAGTCAATTACAGATGCAAGCTGGTGTTGTAGGAATTAATGTAATACGCGTTTATAGTCCACATAAACAACTTTTGGATCAGGATCCGAAGTTAAAATTTGTTCGTAGATGGTTACCTGAGTTAGAAGAAATACCAGATGAAGAGATTTTGAATAATAAAAATACCGGTATAAAGGGATATATTCCAGTTATTTGTGATTATGAGAAGAATTCAAAAGTTATGAAAGATTATTTATATTCTTTAAAAAAACATTATAAAGATTCTGAAACAACCCAAAGAGTGCTAAAAAAACATGGATCAAGAAGAAATATCTTTCACAGACAAAGATGAAATTTGTCAGTAAACTTTATGGTTAGATTCATAAGAATTGTATGTATTTTTGGCATTTAAATTTTCAGTTCGAAATTTACAAATAAGATCAGTATAAAATATATTAAAATGATCTGTAATTATTAAAAGTGGGCCATTCTGCTTATAAAATGTTAATATGTTCTAGAGTTTACAATATTCTTACCTTTTAATTTATTGATTCTGATATCATTATTGCTAGTTTCTTTCCTTCCCTAACAGCATAATTTGTTCCTCTATCCTCAGGATAAATTTGTGAAAAATTCGATAGATACACATTTGGTATTGGCGTTTCGTATGCGGGTATTTTCTGTTTGTAGTTTGTATCTACAATATGTTGTGCATTTCTAAATTTGAATACGAAAATGTTTTCTATTTTTTCTTTATCAAAGATTGGTAAGATCCTAGACATATGTTCAAACCAGTTCTCAACCAATTCTTCATCTGAAAGTGAGAAAAATGCGCTATCATGCTCAAAATACCCAGCAATATAATAAATTTCTTTATTATTATAATTTTTCTTATCAATCAGTCTTGTATGTTGTACTATTACACCAAAAGGCACAGTAAGATCATTTATGTTATTCCAATAAGATAAATTTAGATCTTGATTCGTTTCTAGTATCATACATATTGCTCCTATATATTCGATCTGTGCTAATTTATTCAGATAATCTTGATGTACTGGATTTGACTCAATTAACTTGGCAAAAATATGCGATGGCGTAGTAACTAAAACCCGATCAAATCTAAATTCTTTTCTTGATTTTGTACTGTCAAAACTACTAACTATTACTTTGTTTGTATTTTGATTGTACTCTATGTTTATTACTTCATGTTTTGTGTAGACTTTAATATTTTTTGACGTATCTAAAATTTTATTAATCAAGTTGATAAATCCGCCTCTGATATATCCAAGCATTTCTTTTTCAAATATATTGGATCTAGAATTTGCTCTTATGTGTAAACGTGCCCACATCCATGCCATTGAGATCTTTTCGTAGTATTTTCTAAATTTGCCTTTCAATAATGGAATCCAAAGAACTTGACATGCCCTATCTCCTGTCCATTTTCTAAGCCATTCTATAGCTGAAATTTTTTCAAATTTTGAATAATTTTTCACTTTTTGCACGTAAAATAATGCTAAGCCTACTCTTAATCGACTTACAAAATCCAAAGGTTTAAATTTTAGTAAATCAAATGCAGAATTGAATGGATAAAAGTTACCCTTATAAAAATTAGAAACCGAACTTTCATGCCATTCGATAAGATTAGGATCAATTTCATTGATGAGTTCTAGTATGTCAATATCTGTTTTAAATAAGTGATGATAGGCTTTTTCCAAATATGAATTGCCTATTTTGAAAGCACCTGCTAATCCGCCAATGTCTTCACTTCTTTCAAGGATAGTTATTTTATATCCTTTTTTAGATAAATAATAAGTACACGCAAATGCAGTAAATCCAGCACCTATTATGCCGATATGAGGAATATTATTTTTTATTTTCATAAATTGCACGTATTATATAATGTGGTCTGTTTAGAACCTCAGTATATATCCTTTCGATATACATGCCTATTATGCTCATAATTAGAATCTGTATACCTCCGAGGAAAAAGATAGCTATAGTTGTAAAAGCCCAACCGGGTACTGCGTATTCGGAAAAAAATAACTTAACTATCAGGGCATAAGTTATTCCTAAAAAACTAAAAAATGAGATCAGAATGCCAATTTGGGTTATTATTTGTAATGGAATACTAGAAAATGCTAGTATAGCATCTGTAGCGAGTCTGAGCATTTTTTTTAGTGGATATTTTGTCTTTCCAGCAACCCTTTCATTTCTTTCATGTTCTATAAAGGTTTGTTTGAATCCAATGAGTACACTTAGTCCCCGGTAGTATCTTTTATGTTCTTTAAATCTCAATAGTGCATCTAATGCACTTTTATCAAGTAGACGAAAATTTGCAACATTTTCAGGCATTTGGGTCGAGGATAATCTATTAAATATTTTATAAAAAAGTTTAGCGCTGATCTTTTTAAAAAAAGAATCTGTCTTTCGTTTACTTCTTTTTGCATGTATTACCTCGTAGCCTTCTTCCCATAGTTTTAACATTTCTGATATTAGTGAGGGAGGATCTTGCAAATCGCAATCCATGGTTATCACTGCATCACCCGTAGCATTCTCAAGTCCTGCTAGGATAGCCATTTCGTGACCAAAATTTCTTGATAGATCTATTATTTTAAGTCTTGGATCGTTTTCGGAGAGTTCTAACAGAAATTTTAGAGTTTTATCTTTACTACCGTCATTGACACAAATAATTTCGAAATTATATTGGTTTTCCAATTGATTTAAGTATTTTGTGATCTCATTATACGAATGATTTATTACTTCTTCTTCATTGTAAAAAGGTATTACAATGCTGATCTTTTTTTTCATGATACCTAAATAGGATTATATCAGAATTTAATTATATTTTATTAAACTTTTTGTTTACTTTTTCTTCCAAAAAATTGTATATGATTCCAGTTATTAGTCCTACTAGTGTGGAGATGGTTAATGGATAGTAAAAGAAAAAATTTGTTCTATCAGCGTTATAAAAAATCATTGATGATAATAGCAATACTGTTGTTAAATCAAAAAACACATATAACCTTTGTAGTTTTGTGTTTGCAGATTGACCGTTGATTATTTGTTTGATTAATATTGTATTTATAATAAATGATATCAGAAAAAACAAAAATAATTCTATGCTTATTGGTTCGTAACTTTGTTGGATTTCCAGATATGATACTATAACTAGCAATGTAAGGAATGAAGAGTATATCCAGATTGATGCAAAGTTTTGATATATTAAAAAACTATTATGAAAAGCAAGCAATTTATCTATATTAATGTATTTTTTGATTGTTTCTATAATAAATTTAACTCCAATCCCGAATGACAGAAATGCCATGCAAAATGATAAGATAGCAAAAAGTATTTCTTCATTTAATATCAACATAGTTTTGTCAGATAATTCGGATATTTTCATGTTCGTCGAAATACTGATCAATATAGTTATCAAAAAAGCAAGTATTGTATCAAATCTTATGTGAAAAATTCTATTAAAGATATCAGGTTTATAACGCTTTAATAAATCTCTCACTATTAGATAAAATATTGCAAGAAAAGATACTATAACAAATGTTGATATTAATGAAATTGTCATAATTTTCTATCTGATTGGTCTTTCTCTTTATTTGAATCCTTTGTGTATCTATTTTTTAGTGCTGTTAGATCAATGGTAATGTTGTCTTTTACTTCATTTGGTGTTTCTCGATTATTCCCGTATTCGCCTATTTGGGCATAATCTGAGAGTGTACCCGGTTGTACGGTTTTTGTATTACTAGTATGTGTTAATACTTTTGTTTTGAGTGAAGTAGCAAAGTCAAGTTTTAAGGTATTATCTTCCTTTTTTTTAGAGAATCTTTTTCGCAACATTATGTATCCGATAACTAACAGTAACACAAATATGACTATAGCTAATACAGAAAGGAGAATTGTTAGTGGGTTTATTGTCAAATTGAGCCTATTTGTTTGTGTGTTATTATTTCTTTGTATAAAGGTTGGAGTTGGGGTTGTCTTTTCTATAATTTTTACCCTTGAAAATTCTTCATTATTCTCGTCCACGATTTTAACCTCTAATTTTATAATATCGTTCTCTGGTAGAATTATTGAAAGATTACCCTTTTCTTGGTCAATCCACCCAGTCTTAAAACTGGAGTCATCTATACTATAAGATAATTTTACTTTTGGATTTGATACTTTGATTTCTATTGAGTATTGATCATTCTCTTTTTTTGGATTCTCAAATTTTATATCAGACACCAGTGTAAATGATCGCATTGGTGATATTTCAAAAGATATAAATTTAGATAAAAAATCTATTTCACCATTGTAAGACTGTAAATCTTTTATTTCATTATCAATCTTAATTCTCGGTAAAAATACATAATTATGCTTTTTAAGAGTTATTCTAACCTTTTTGGCAAGAAAACTTAACTCCTGAATGTTGAAATCTATGCCATAAGTTTTGTATTTTAATAAGTTATCAAGGTTAATAAGTTTTGCTGGTATATCAGCATTTGATAAATCAATCGGTTCTAGCCATTCAATAATGAACTGAGCATTTTCGAGAGTAAAATTTTCGTATTTAGAGATGTTATCCTTATTTATTGATCTTAAATTTGTTGTTTTCGAGCCTTCAAATAAATATTGTGATGGTAACTGAACACTTGCAATTGGTGAATTTACTGATTCTAATGTGGGTAAAGTTACTCTTATTGATTTTTCGTATTGGCGGTTGATGTAGATATCTGCCCTAAAATTTGTTGTTTGAATAAGCTGATTTGAAGGATCCCCAGCAGGATCTATCCAACTTATTGGTAAGGTATATATGCACAAGTGCCCATTTGGAATACTGGGGTTATTACTGACAGTGTACGTAATTGTAAATTCTTTTTCCTCTCCTGGATTGATATTTGTCACCCAACTACGAGTATTAAAACCTTGAGGAAAATCTGTTGTAGGATCGAGACGTCTGTTTAAATCAGGTGTTATTACGGGATTTTGGACATCTGATATGTTATTCAAGAACGGTACTCTTATTTCAAAATTTTCTATTGTTACATTACCAGTATTTTTTACATTGTAAGTTATTGTAAATTGGTCATTGGCGTTCGTTGTGTTTTTGTCAATTTTGGAGTTAATCTCATATTGTTTGATTATCTCTTTTTTAGTTTTTGCTTTTACCGCATCACTAAGCGCTGAACAATTCTTATTTGGCGAGTTGTCGCATGCTGAAACTTTAAACCAATATTCAGTGTCATGGGCTAAATTACTGACTGTATATTCAGTATTTGATGTGGAACCGATCTGTGTGTATGACCCGTTGGATTGATTGGACTGGAAAATTTTGTATTCTGAGATGCCGCTTGGATCTGATGCTGCATTCCATTTGAGAGTAATAGCGTTTGTTGTTGTAGCAAGTATGTTTGGTACAGGAGGAGTTGGAGGAGTTTGATCAATTAATGGTGTTGGACTTGGAGTGGTTGTTGGTGTAGGTGTTTGCGTGGACGATGGAGATATTGATTGTGCGTTCGCATATGGGATTAAAACCAAGATGTAAATGCAAATAAATAGTGTAAAAATAAACAAAATACTAAATAATTTAATTGTTTTTTTCATACTACTTGATTATTTTATACAAATATAATAAGTTTTAAAATATTTATAAAATAAGATCTATGCCTAAACAATATTCAAATGAAACAAATCAAAATAATACACATCTGAGACTAAAAAAGTTTACATTTAATATAAAGAAAATTGATAGACGTTTAATATTGGCATTTATAATATTTTTTACGTTGTTGCTTTTAGGGGTTTCTGGATTTTTGGCTTATACAATATTAACTAGAAATACTACGCCAGAAGAGACTGCGGCCGCAAGAGACTGTTCCACACAATTAGCTAATCTACAAGCTTGTCAAAGAGGTGACTGGGGGAGGATTGACTGTTCAAGATACAAAACAGACTATGATGAATGTGAACAAGCTCGTTCTTGCGAACTGCAGGGAAAGGATTATTATCAAGGAAGATGCGTTGATAGACCAAGAGATAAAAAAGCACCAGGAGAGAGATGTAGTGTTGCCTCAGAATGTTCTACAAATACCTGTTTAGAAGTTGTTTGTAGAGATGGTAGTAGGATAAAAACTTGTGCAGGACAATATTCTGAAAGGTCATGTTTAGGTCCTCTAAATCCTACACCACCAGTATCTTCAGGTAATCCTGCTTGTCCAAGAGGTGATGGAACAAATGCTTTTATTGGAGAATATAAAGCTTGTACAAGTGAAGGATCAGATCGTTTCACAGGAGTTCAACGATGCTATGACAGTGGTTGGGGCATTTGCCAAAGACCAGATGGTTTACAAGCGGGACCAGGTGGTGTATGTCCTAGTGGATATAGAAACATTAATGGATATTGTTATAAAAATTGTGACGGGAATAATAACTTATGTGCATGTGGGAATAACATATGTAGCGGTGCAGCTGGTACTAAATTTAATTGTGGTAGTAATGGATTTACATGTACCATAACTAATTCTGGAAGTTGGTTAGTAGCTGGGAGTACGTGTAGAGTTTATACAGGACAAAGTGGAAATGTTGCTCGATGTGCTCCAGCAGAATTTATAAATTGTAATCCTGGTGTAAATCAAATGTGTTGGTGTAGAGAATTGGGACCTGTGCAAAATGATGGATTTAGGTATGGTAGTACAAGATTAGAACAGTTGTTACCAAATAGAGAAAGTTGTGGAGCAAGTTGTGAAGGAAAAGCAGGAGGCGTATATTCTGACTCTGTGTGTGGTAACCCGTATAGATGTCCTGATAGTCCTACAGGGAGGACTTGTGAACCAGACAATAGTTGTATACCAGGTTTAAATATACGTCGTATAGTTACATGTGATGCTAATGGTAATGAAACTGTAAGCGAAACACCTGAACAATGTGGTCCATGTGAACCAAGGGCGAGATGTGAGGGCACTAATATGGTTTTTCGTGATTGCAATAACAATATTACGAGTTCAACTTATGATCCTCAGTGTGATACCGGAACTACGCGTCGTAACCCTGAAGGTTATTGTGCTTCCATGACAGTGACATTTGAAACGATGACTGGACAAAGAGTTACCAAGAATGTATCGGCTGGTGATACCAGAGATAGTATGGTTGTAAGAGATATGCCTAGACCAGGTACACAAATAACATTTAATAGTACAAATGGAGTACCGAATGGAAATCCTAGATTTAGATTATATTTTATGAGGCCATACATTCCCGATCCGAACAGTCCTTGGAATACACCAGGTACGCGTGAGTATGCCTGTAGTTATTATCTATTTAATTTTACTGATACGACAGGCACGGTAGGGGGTGGAAATGCAGGTGACCCCAATAGAACATTTACACTACCAAATAACCTGTATGGTAACGATATACGTAGAAATGATGCATATGCAGCCAGACAGGATATTAACTGTGCTGGTTTGCCAGCGTTAAACTTTAAAAACGGTATAGTCTTTGGTGCTATATACACAAAAGATGGAGGATGGACAGCACCGAATGAATTGATTTGTTATAACGAGCTTGGATATGATCCGAATGGCGCTAGATTATACGATCCAAGAGAGAGGAGAATGGTTAGTCAACCTGGTTCTTGTAGAAATTATTGTGTTGTAAGGACTGAACCACTCTATAATAGACCAATCTGTGAATCATTCACAGTAACTGGTGGTACAGTACAGAATGGTAGACGAATATTAAGACCTGGTGAAAGTCTAAATATCACTATGGTAGTGCGTAATCCGCTTGATAGAGGAAGAGGTTGGATATTTCCGTACAACATGGCGAATCTATATCCACCACCACCAGAAAATAACCCAAGAGGAGCATGGTTGCCTCAAACCGATGTTGATGGGGCTACAAGTATGAGTAAACTTTTGGCTAGTGATACGGGCTATAGATGGATAGTGGATGGAGTCTCAAACGGGGATCGTATTACATTCAGTTATGTCATACACTATAATCAACTAAATCAACCAGATTCAAATAATGAAGATCCTCAAGCGTGGCAACCAGGTAGACTATTGCGTAAGGTAGCATTAAGGGGATTTGGAGGTGAGTTATTTGGCTTAGGATCTGATGGACAAGCGGGAAGACTTACTCAAGGAGGAAATTGTTATGTTCAGGTGGAATTACAAGGCACAACTACTCCGCCGACAACTCCTCCAACAACTCCTCCAACCACCCCGCCAACCACCAACACACCCACCCCGACTCCTGTCCCTCCACAATGTACCGGCATTACGGTGACAAATACAAGAAATAATGCGTCCTGTACACCAACAAACCCATCAGCATGTCAAGTAAGACAAGGTGATGGACTGAATATACAAATTCAGGGTACAAATGCAACGAGTTATTTCATAAATTATGCTTATCGTACCAGGGCAAATCAAAATGTCACTCAGTCTATATCACCTCAATCTTCAAACACATTTAGCTTGCAGATACCAAGTAATGTCGAGATCCAAAGCATTCAGATTGATGGATATACAGCAAACGGTACAACTAATTCAACATCAAATAATTGTAGGGTTGGTTTTAGTTTTTCTCCAAGACCAAATATTGATAAAAACATTGACCAAGCAAACTCTATAAATTTGAATACAGGCAACATAGTAAATTCTACTTCTATAGTAGAATATGATGTTTCTATAAGTAATACTGGTAATGCAATAATGCAAAATGTGATAGTAAGAGATCGTCTTATAGCTTACGATAGTTCAGGAAATGTAATTAATCCTCCTTTTGGTGATATTATCCAAGCTTCTGATCTACTGCGAAGTGGTGGTACTGTCTCCGATCCATCTTCCGTTTCTCCTAGGAGGCTTCTTGATGCCAACGGAAACACAATAGGCTCCTTAAATCCTGGTAACAACTATACTGTATCGCAAAGTGTAAAAGGTGTCGAGTGGAATAAGATAAGGGTGCTTGCACCTGGTGAGACATATAGTGGTACTGTCAGAGTAGACATTGGTAGTTATACAGGTACTCCAAACCTTGAAAATGAATTCTGTCTTTATAGAGATGTCAATAATAATGATCAAATTGATAATGGGGATATATTGATTGGCTGTGATGAAGTTATCGTACGCACAGCACAACCTAACTTTATCATTTCCAAGCAAGCGAATCGTGATACAGTGAACGTAGGTGGTACCGTAAATTATACTTTAACTTTGACTAATGTATCTTCTAATCCTCTTGATCTAACTGATATGACCGTAAGGGATACTCTTGATCCAGATGCTATTAATAATATTACTGTTTCAAACATTTCGAATGGTGGTACCATATCCGGTAATATCATTACTTGGACTTCCCAAAATCTGATCAATGCAAACAATGGAAATCCAAATCTATCACCTAATCAGTCTATACAGCTTACTTATACTGTGACTATAAATAACAGCTACTTCCCCAGTAGAGACATTTGTAATGATGTCATAACAAACCAAGCTCGCGCTATTTCTACAAATAGAACCGAACAATCCAATAGAGTAAATGTTAATGTCATGGGAGAATGCGCAACACCAGAGCCTCCAACACCCACACGGCCCATCACTACCACAACCACTACTGTTGTAATAACTACCAGATTACCCGATACCAATTTCTCTGGGTACATTAATTGGATTATCTTTATGGGAATCTTGGCACTATCAAGTGTGGTGATGTGGTATATAATAGAAAATAGAAGAAAAATAATAGAATCCAAAGTATCTCGTAGAATTAGAAATCGCATAGTAGATAAATAAAAATTGACTAAAACTGATAGTTTGATTAAAATACAGTGGTTTAGGACTCATAGCTCAGTTGGTTAGAGCGTTACATTGACATTGTAAAGGTCGCAGGTTCGAGTCCTGCTGAGTCCACCATTATTTTTTCTTTTAATTTTTGTATTTTAAAATTTTATTTGTATTGATATTTGGTTAATAGGTCTATTTTTAATTTACGAATTTTAACCTGCATTAATGTTTTAATTTATAAATCTTATTTGCTAAAATTAGTGTTATAAGATGGCCCTATAGCTTAGCTGGTAGAGCGTTACACTCACATTGTAAAGGTCGCAGGTTCGAGTCCTGCTGGGGCCACCAGAACAAGACATTTGAGATCTATTCAATAACTATTTTCCAGATTTGATTATGTAAATATCTAGATTTTGGAATTCACCCAATTTGTGTCTGAGTTAGATAATATGTTATTACTATGTTAATAGATATGCCTTATTTGATCAATATATTCTGATAATAGATTGGTAAGATGTAGATTAATGTTGATTTTAAAATCACCAAAAAGATGTGATTCTTTATATCAAAATTAAGATATTTGTGTGGACAAAGGAATTTTATTTTTTTACGCAATTGAGACACATAAACATGGGAAATTCTTTTCTTGCTCTGTTCTCCATTTTGCTATTTTTTCCAACACTATGTTTATCTGAAATCCACTCTTCTATTTTTTCAATTAAAAAATTATGCTTGTAAAGTGATTCTGTGTATAAGCAAAGTGGATTGTGATATGACCAAGTTATTGTTCTTTGTTTTTGTTCAGTATAAATTTCTACAGGTATTTTTAATGGACTCATATACATATCTATTCTTCTATACTGTAATTTTTTATTTTCATCTATGCCCCACATTGTTTGTCTTGGTATTCTAAAGTAAGGATGATTAATCACTATTATAAATTTACCTCCAGATATCAAGGCTTTTGATGCATTTTCAAAAACTTTATCAAAATTTTCAACATTTTGTAGGGATAATATCATTATTACGTGAGTAAAATATTGTGATTGAATTTCCAGTTCTCTGGTGATATCAGCACATTTAAATAGATGTTTATTACTTTTTTTATATTTTTCAGCAAAGTTAATTAATGTTTTAGAAATATCGATACCTAAGTATTGATAATTTTTATTGATTTTTCTTTCTAAAATTCCGTTCCCACATCCGAGGTCTAGTATTTTTGGTGATGGATTATTTTCTAATTTTTTTATTATACGTGGAATAATAATTTTTTCATGATAATAACTAGTTCGTTTAGAAATTAAACTGTTATACCATTTGGCAACCGGTTCCCAACTACTATCATGTTCGCTAGACTTATTAGAATGACGATGTTTTGACATTTTGTGAATATTCTAATAAATTATTTTCCATCAATAAATTGATTAAATTTGCTTTTATTTTTGAGAATTCTGTGTTGTAGATGTCCTGTCTGACAATAATTCCATAATATCCTGGTTTTAGAATTTTTGACCTGATTAATTTAGGATATAGAATATGTCTTATTCTTCTCTTGATTTTATTACGTCTTACTGATTTGCTTTGTATTCTTTTGGGGATTGAAATTAGTATCTTCAAATCACTATTTGGTTTATAAACAATTCTAAAGAAAGAATTTGAGAAAAAAGAACAATCATTAAACAAATTTTCTATTTCTTTTCTTTTTTTTAATGAATATTTTTTTGGCACATTACCTTATGGTATGAGTAGGTTTCTTCATCATTTTTCTCATCTCATCAGAAACAGTAAGGTTATCTCTTCCTCGTGCACGTCGTCTTTTTATTACCTTCCTTCCTGATGCAGTCTGCATTCTTGATAAAAAACCATGTTTTCTTAATCTTCTGATTTTTTTGGGTTGCCAAGTTCTTTTCATATATGCTTGCTATTATAACAGATAATATTAATAAATCTACATTGTTTTTCTCTTGATTTTTATTATTTCTTTTATGTTGGGATAGTCAGGATGTGCCCAGAAATATCCATATCGTCCTTTCACCAATTTCATGGTTTTTCCATCTTTAGATACAGGAGGTTCACCAAATGTATTGATAATATATTCTTGATTGTATTCTAATGGTTTGATTTCCTTTATTTTGGGATAATCGGGATGAGCCCAAAATGGACCAAATCGCCCTGTTTTTAATAAAAATTCTCTGCCATCATCTGTTTTCGGTGGGGGGTTATAGACTTTGAAGAATTCTTCATTGGTACTAATCTGTTGTTCTATGGATTTTATACCTTTACATTCGGGAAATTTAGAACATGATAAAAATACTCCATATTTACCTATTTTTTTTAGCATTTTTGCTCCACATAAATCACAAATTTCCTCTGATTCTCCCAAAATAGTATAGTTTTCTTTCGATATGTTATTTTCTTTTTCTTTTACAAGACTACTAAATGGAATAAAGAATGATTTTATATAAGGTTTCCATTCTAATTCTCCAATTGAAATTTTGTCTAATGAATCTTCCATTTTTGCTGTAAAGTTTATATCTACGATATCTGAAAAATTATCTTTTAAAAACTTAGTTACCATTTTCCCCATTTCTGTCGGAATAAGATATTTTCCTTCTTTGCTAACATAAGTTCTTTGAGTGATTATTGATAATATAGAGGCGTAGGTACTTGGTCTGCCTATTCCGAACTTTTCTAAATCTTTTATTAGTGAGGCTTCGGTATATCGCGCAGGTGGCTCGGTAAAATGTTGTTCACACAATATATTTTGTACAAAAAGAGAGTCGTTTTCTTTTATATCCTGAAAAGTTTTTGAGATAGTGTTTATGTTGTTTTCATTATATAAAATTTTCCATCCCGCAAATTTCAAGATTTTTTCAGAGGCTGCAAATTCTAATTCATCATTGTTTTGTGAACATATAATAGTTTTCTGTTCATAAATAGCGTCGGACATCTGTGAGGCTAGTGCTCGTTTGTAAATCATTTGATAAACCTGATTCTCTTTTGTATTAAATTCATCTGACAATTCGGTAGTTTCAAAATTTGTTGGTCTTATAGCTTCGTGAGCTTCTTGAGCATTTTTTACCTTGTGTTTATAAATGCGAATTTTCTCATTTACATAGTCTTCACCATACTTTTGACTGATAATTTTTCTGATGTTTGTTATTGCTTCAGATGAAAGTGATGTACTGTCAGTACGCATGTATGTTATTAACCCTTTTTCATATAATTTTTGAGCAATCCTCATTGCTTGAGATGCGCTAAGGTTTAATTTGTTTATGGCTTCTTGTTGAAAGGTTGATGTTGTAAATGGTGCGGGCGGCGAAAGTCTGACTAATTTAGTATTTACTGATTTAACTTCTAGGATATTATATTTTTTGATAGTTTCGGCTATTTTTTGGGCATCTTTTTCAGTGCTTATATGTAATTTTTTATTTTGATATTTTTTTAATTCAAAAATTAAATATTTGTTTTCTTTTTCTAAGTTTTGTTGATCTTTTTCAGAATTTATGGTTTGATTTTTGTTTTTAATTAGTATTTTAATTTCAGCATTTTGATTTTCTGTTACACTAACAAGTATTGACCAGTATTCTGTTGGAACAAATTTTTCTCTTTCTTCTTCCCTATCTACAATAAGCCTCAACGCAACGCTTTGTACTCTACCCGCTGATATTCCGTATCTTATCTTTTTCCATAATAACGGTGATAATGTATATCCAACTAGTCGATCTAGTACTCTTCTGGCTTGTTGAGCGTTTACAAGGTTAAGATTTATATCTTTTTTGTTTTGTATTGCTTCGATGATGGCTTTTTTGGTAATTTCGTGAAAAGTAATACGATGTATATTTGGATTTATTGGTTTAATGATATTTTGAATATGCCAAGATATTGCTTCGCCCTCACGATCGGGATCCGTAGCAAGAATTACTTCTTCTGATTTCTTTGCATATTTTTTTAGATTTTTTACAACATCTTCTTTACCACTAATAACTATATATTGTGGTTCCATGGTTTCCAAATCTACACCGATTTTGGATTTTGGGAGATCAATGATGTGTCCTACAGACGATACAACTTCGTATTCTTTTCCTAAATATTTTTTAATCGTTTTACTTTTTGAAGGAGATTCTACAATTACTAGTTTCATATTTATGAGATTGATAATATGTATTCTTTTATTTTCAGTCAAGGAAAAAAATAAGTTAATAGTTGATCTGTTTATTAATTTTTACTATATTAAAAGAAAAAACACTGTCCCATGAGAACATATATGCGAAAAGCACCGATTATAAAATTTGTTAATAAACCATTAGCTACAAAAAAAAAGAGAAATCTTGTTTATTACATCATTTTAGTTTTAATTTTAGCGATATTATTTATTGCAATATATCCATATTTATTTAGTAATTCTTCACCGCGAGAAAATAATTTAATTAATTATTTATTGACACCAAATGCCGATGTAGATAATGTTCCGGAAATTTTAGCTTATCAAAGTAGTAATAATTTTTCCTCGGCATATCTAACAAATTTATCGGTGAATATTAACAATGTTGCCAAGACAATAAATATTGATCCCAAGACATTTCCTGAGTATGCAGATATCAAAGGCAAAATGTATCTTACAATTCCCAAGCTTGAGCTTGAGAATTTGCCGGTCGTTATAAATGTAAATAGTTTTGATACTAATTCTTATATGAAAGTGTTGGAAAATAACTTGGCACATTTTCAAGGTACTTCTCTTCCTGATAAGCCTGGTAATACTTTTATATATGGACATAGCACTAATGAAATTGTTGCTATGGCAAATCCTAAGGCGCCAATTAATGCTTTTACCTTTTTATACAAGCTAGATGTAAATGATGAAATATATATAAAATACAATGACATCCAATATAAATATATCGTACAAAAAACAAAAGTTGTAAAAGCTAATGATCTAACGCCTATATTTTCTTATTCTGATGAAAAAAAACTTACACTTATGTCTTGTTGGCCAAATGGTATTGGGACCGATAGATTAATAGTTGTTGCAAAACAAGTCTGAAATGAATATTGAAATTTGAAAAACAATTCTTGCTTTTGTAGAATTTAGAACTATGCAGAATCAAATAACTTCTACTTCGACTACAAGTCATGGTGTTATAGTACCTACAGATGAACAGATACAAGATTTGATAAATCGAGGGGTGTATATCATACATGATACTGATGAGTTAGTTGATTTATTGAAATCTGGTAAGCAGCTTCATTTGAAGTTAGGAGTAGATGTTACGGGTCCTTTAATACATTTAGGACATGCGGTTGTGCAGAGAAAAATAAGGGATTTTCAGGAGTTAGGACACAGATTAACTCTAATTATCGGTGATTTTACTACTATTGTAGGTGATCACTCTGATAAAACTGATATGCGTGAAGATAGAACTGTGGAAGCCATAGAAGCTGATCTACAGACGTATATGGAGCAATTCTTCAAGACAGTTATTCCTGAAATGACTATTATTCGCCGTAATTCCGAGTGGTTGAAGCCTCTAAACTTCAATGACGTAATAAATTTAGCAAAGAAGTTTACTGTTGCCCAGATGATAGAGCGTGAGAATTTTAAGTTAAGATACGAACAAGGTAAACCAATTAGACTTTCAGAATTTTTATATCCACTCATGCAGGGGTATGATTCTATTGCCCTCAATAATGATATAGAGTTTGGCGGTACAGATCAGCTTTTCAACATACTTGCAGGTAGGCATCTAATGTCTGAGTTTGGTATGAAGCCTCAAATAGTATTTATTTTGAAATTACTCACAGGAAGTGATGGAAGAAAAATGGGTAAAAGCTTAAAAAATTATATTGCCGTTATGGCTACTCCGGATGAGATGTACTTTTCTCTTATGTCTGTAGTTGATGAATTGATAACACAGTATATGGAATATGTGACACGCATACCACTTTGGCAGATTAAGGAATATGAAGAAAGAATGAAGATGGGAGAAAATCCTATGATTTTCAAGAAAATAATGGCTTATGAAATAGTTAAGTTTTATCATGGTGAGGATTTGGCTCGTAAAGCAGCAGAAAACTTTGAAAAATTAGTACAAAATAAAGATTATAAAGATGTTGAGGATGTGGTTTTTATCAGGAAAGGAGATAACATTGTAGATGTGGTTACAGTTATAGCTAAGTGCTCTAGAAGTGAAGCACGACGACTAATTTTGCAATCTGCAGTTGAAATAGATGGTAATGTTATAAAAGATACTAATTTTAATGTTGAATCAGGGCTGATTATCAAAGTTGGTAAGAAATTTATCAATAGAATTAATTTTGTATAGTTTATTAAAATTTAATAAAATTTCTATTAATGAACGATCAAACAGATTGTGGTTTAGTAAGCTCTGATTTGCTGATTAAATATAAACAATTAGAAGAAAAAGAAAGACAAGGTACTTTGTATATTAAAAGAAGGTTAATCTTGCAAATAATTATAATTGAAATTATTAATCTTGTATTATTTTCGATAAAGTACAATTTTGTATTTAAGGATTTAAATGCTATTTTTGCTTATTTGATAATTGTTTCGTTTACCTCAATGATATTATTTGCTTTTTTGGCTTACTATAATATTCAGATTTTATTTATAGTTTGGATATCTAAACTCATCTTATTAGGAATAATGCTATATTTAGATAATTATTCTATAAGCTTTACCTTTTTACTAAATTTAAATATACTTCTCTTTTTGTCCGCCGTTCATTCTAGGATACTTTACATAATATCTGTTTTAATCTCGTTAATTTTGTCTATTATCTCAATAGTATTTTTAAACAAATTAGATTTTATAGATATGCTCATTATTCTTTCTTCATCTTTTTTAATAGGTGCTATACCTATCATTTATTTGAGTTCTGAATATAGATTGATACAATTAGAGAAAAACAAGCTTAAGGCTGAAATACTATCCTTACAAAATCAAGAATTAATTTCTGGATGGGGTGAATTTTTTAAATCTAAATGAATTCGATTTATAATTTTATTCGTTTAATTTGTATAAATTTTCTTATTGTATTCATATAAATTTTGCTATATAGAAATTGAGTAATACTTTATTTAAAGAACTATCTTTTCTTATAACCTTCTAATGTCATAAAACATTTAACCAAAAATTTTCATAAAAATCGTAAATATGTATTGATGATTACATGCTGAATATACTTAAATATTACAAAGTAATTCAATAAAAAATTTCTCTTTGGTTTGAGTGTCTAGATAGATGATGAAATATTAATTGACTCTAATCATTTGTTTCTGTTCTTTTGAGTATTCGTAGGTTTCCTTTGTTACATTTGGGTTGGTAGCGTCACCTGTTTCGTAGATTATATCTAGCCTTCGTGTTTCTACATTGTATTGAATTCTGCCCATTGGATAGCCTTCCGCTCGTAAAATAAGTGTTGGTGTATTTTGATTATCTAAGTAACTGTATACATATACATTCAGTCTCGCTGTATCAGCACCTTCTCGATAAGCAAATATTCCATCAATTACATTATCATTCGTTATATCTTCATAAATTGGTTTTAGCCATACATCTCCCCTACTCTCATTTATCGCAATTTGTTTTTTATAATCAAAATCTCTTATATTTTTAGGTTTTAATCTTTCTATTTCATTTTGTGCTAAAATTAATTGTTCTTGTAATGCTGATTTTTCTTCTTCTAGTTTTTTAATTCGGTTCTGTAGATCTTCGTTTTGTTTTCTAAGTTCTACAACGTCAATGTTTCTCTCCTCTTTTAGGATTTTGTTTTCTTGTTTGAGTAATTGTATTTCTCCATCATATTGGTTTTTAAGAGTATATCCATACCATAGACCATAGATTATTAATCCTAGTTCAGCAAAAACAAGAATAATTAAAAGAAACATAAAAAAAATATATCTCCATTTATTAAATTTTTTATTACTTTGTGTGTTATTATTCTCTTGTGGATTATTTTCGTTTGTCATATTAATTTAAATAGATTATAAAGCTTTATTGTAATTTAGCCAATCTTGCATACTCAAATATATATTGTCCGGCTATGTATGTTACATCTTTAAATCTGTGTGACAATATATAACGCATTTTCTTATAATTCTTAGTTTCAAAGTTAAATAATTGTTTTACTCCTCTTTTAGTCCATACATCGACAGGAGTAGTATCTTTTTTTACTCCAGAAAAAACCAATATGCAGTCGCACACTTTTGGCCCAATACCTTTAACTGACAATAGCTGTTTTTCTAATTCAACCGGATCTGTAGTATTTATATTGTTGTACCTACTAATAAAGTCGATTAAATAGCTAGATCTATATCCAAGACCATATTCATATATTTTGTTCGAATTCACCAAAGATACTAATTCGTTATGTGTCGGAAAGAGGTGATACTCTTTATTTTTTATAAATATTCGTTGGCCAAGTGTGTGTCTGACTTTTGTTATGATTTTTTTGATTCTTTTTATATTGTTGTTCTGTGAGATTATAAATGCAACTGCCGTAGTCAAGAATTCCTGTTCCAATACTATAATTGGCGAAGGAATTATATTTTTTGTCTCTGATATGAGTGTATCTATCTCTAGCTTACTGTGATCTTCAAAATAATAGTCAAATCTTAATATTTTCTTTATAATATCGTATCTATCTTGTTGTGGATAAGTTTGCCAATATAAAACTTCTTTCTTTATATCATATTTAATTTGTATGATATATTTGCTGTAAAATCCCCAAAATACTGTTTTATCTGGATAAAACTCCTCTTCCCAAGTCAATGTTTGACCTCCTAAAAATGTTAATTTTGCATCAAATTTAGGGTAATGGATTTTATTCATTTTTCTAAGTTATTCGTTGGATGAATTCTAAAGCTTGATTTTGTATATCCTCAATGGATTGTCTTGCGTCGATTGTGAGTTTGGGTAATTTAATAAAAAAAGAATCATCTAGACAAGGTTTTGTCAATTTTTGATATTTTTCATATCTGTATTTAACCACTGATAAATCATCATCTTCTCGTTTCTGTAACAGTTCTTCTGGTATTTCTTTGGGCGGTGGGTTATACATAAGGTTATATGTTTTACCATCGGGTGCGATGACCCTATATTTTACGCGATTGATAATGGTTTCCAAATCTATTACTAATTCAATATAGAACAAAGGTTCAATTGCTTTATATTTTATTAATCTCTTTAGGATTTCGATTTGTGATAATTGACGTGGAAATCCCTCAAATAAGATGCCTTTGTAAGGGCTGAACTCTATATTTTGTATTATTTTATGAGTAAATATGATTTCACTAATAATTTCGTCATTTATGAAATTACCACGATTAATAGTTGCAGCAAGGTCAGTTCGATTATTTCTTGTTATATAATCACGTACTAGTTTACCAAGATTAATATGCAAAAATTTAATTTCCGACTCTATATTTTGACATAAAGTACCTTTACCAGATCCATTCGGGCCAAATACGAAGGCCATCTGCTTCATATAATAATTCTACCATATATTGAATCAATAATTTATGATAATATGAGTTTGTTATTATGTTACAAAAAGCATTCTGGACATTCTTCAGACTTATTAGGATTATTTTATTATCTGATTATGTGGCATATGTACCATTTATATTATTATCAGGAGTAATAATGATGAAATTTGTGGATAGAAGTTATGTATTTTACACTCCATGGGTGATATTTTTAATTTTCATTATATTGATATTTAAAACTTTTCCAGAGAAAAATTGGAAGTTTTTGTTTATTTTATTTCTTATTGGTTTTTTAGGCTTTTTCATCGAAGTTCTTGGAGTAGAGACACAGATAATCTTTGGCACATACTACTATGGTGATGTATTAGGTATAAAACTTTTTAATGTTCCACTTATCTTAGGAATTAATTGGATTATCGTAGCATGGGGAGCCTTGTCGTTGGCCTATCATGTACTAAAAAATTTAGGATTTGAATTTAGTTCTATTACATCGAAATTGTTTTTGGTATTTATATCGGCAGTTTTTGCAGTTATTTTTGATATAGTATTGGAACCGGTAGCCATAGATCTTGGTTTTTGGTATTGGAATGAAGATACTGTACCTTTACAAAACTATATAGCTTGGTTTTTAATTACATTTTTCTTTAACATATTAATAATCTTCTCTGCTAAAAACGAATTTAATAAAACACTTTCACCAACAGCAGCCTATATTTTTGTATATTTTGGAATATTTTTTTTAATACTAAATATCTTGAAAATATGAAATATAAAAATTTTGGTGGCGATAACTGGACTTGAACCAGTGACCTGAGGTTTATGAAACCTCCGCTCTAACCTGCTGAGCTATATCGCCTATCTTGCAACGATTATATAAGAATTCTTGCTATTTTGTAAAATTTGTCATTAATTTTAAAATATTATAAAATTTATTTTATATGAAAAATATAGATATTCGCCTAGTATTAATTACTGCAAGTATACTAATCTTTGTTTTCGTCATTTCGATTGTTGCTGTTTATCTCGTAATCACAAGAGGATCAAATAGTAGTTCTACTAATAATTCTGATTTTACCAATTCAAGCAGTGAGGCAAATTTATCATCGAATAAATCGGGAATTGATAATATTAATCAAAGTAATAAGGACAGTGAAAATGATGGATTAGAAAATATAGAAACTGATTCTAATCAAGAAAATGATGTGACTAATACCCCTACGCCAACATTTAGACCAAGTCCTACACAATCAAATGTGAATGATGTGAATGATAATATTAAAAAATTAGAAACTCCTGTTTTATCATTAAATTATTCAGATAAAAAATTTGATGTCACTAAGAAAGAAATTCAATCCTGTGGTGAAAGTACCTGTTATTATATAGAGTTAGCTTCAAAAACTGATAATTATAAAATTAGCATAGTGTCTTCTTTGGATCAAAATGGGAATCCTGCTCCTTCGGGTTACGGTTTTTGTAATAGATCTACTTATGAAAAAGGTATTGAAATATTGAGAAAAAATTACGATTTGACATTGTGTAAGAATGAGCAGGGATATATAAATAAAATTCTGATTAATGGTGGAGCGATAATACCGTTAAATCAAAAAAATAGATTATATATTGAAGTTTCTTTACCTGAACAAAGCAAGATGAAATCTTTAACCGGTACAATGTTTGATGATATTTCCGCGGTGTTGTCAAGCATAAATTAAATTTTGAATACTGATCTATTGTGTAGTTTTATCTTAGATTTTACGTATATAATTTCTATTATTTCCTAGTTTTATAATAAATCATGTTTTCATTGTCGTGAAAGAAAATTATCTCAAAAATTTTATCTATTTTTATATGGACAGAGTTTATTTATAATACTGCAAATTTTGAATAATTGGGAAATAATCTAAAGTGACATTATATGAGACGTTTTTTATATAGGTAAAAGTGAATTATTAATAGAAGTTGTGTATTCGAATATTTTCTAAATTCGTTATCAATTTTAATCTAAATGCGTTATCTCAGCATTTATGAATATATCAATTTCACCATTTAATACATCCTCTGCTTGATCTGTTTCTACATTTGTACGTAGATCTTTCACTAGTTTATATGGATGAAGTACATAGTTACGTATTTGATTGCCCCATCCAAATATCTTGTGTTCTCCTTTTAACTGCGCTTTTTCCCTTTCTAGCTTTTCCTGTTCTATCTGAAACAGTTTTGCTTTTAGGAGTTTCATTGCTTGCTCTTTATTTTGAACCTGTGATCGTTCACTAGAGCATTGAACTTGTATACCAGTTGGTAGATGTAAAAGAATAACTTTTGTGTTAACTTTATTTACGTTTTGGCCGCCTGCACCACCTGAGCGTGCTGTTGTCATTACTATGTCTTCCGGTTTGATTTCTATATCAATATCATTCTCAATCACCGGTAGTACTTCTACCCCAGCAAATGATGTCTGTCTAAGTCCTTGGGCATTGAATGGTGAGATACGAACTAACCTATGTACTCCTGATTCTTTTTTAAGATATCCATAAGCTAAATATCCTTTGACTTCAAAAACAATTTTAGAGATTCCAGCTTCGTTTCCTTGAATCATGTCTATGACTTCTATCTCCCATCCTTTCTTTTTGCAATACATACTATACATACGAAATAGCATCTCAGTCCAATCACAAGCCTCAGTACCACCCTGACCAGCATGAATAGAAACTATGGCGTTACCCTCATCATATTTACCGTTCAAGAAAATTTGTATCTCTAACTCATAAACTTTTTGCTTTATTTTTTCTTTTTCTGTATCTAATTCTTTTTGTAGTTCTATATCAAGTGTTGAGTATTCTTCGTAAAATGTATTTAATGTATCTATTTCTTTTTGTACTGATCTGATTTGTTCTATTCGCTTTTTGATTTGAGATTGTTTTTGTAAAAGTGTCTTAGACTTTTCGGGATTATTCCAGATTGTACTATCAGATAGTTGGTTGTTCATTTCATTTAGCTCAGATTCTAATTGATTTAAATTTATTTTTTCTAAAATCCTATTTAATTTTATATTTATCTCTTCCATCGGTATTAACAAGATAATATCAATATAAGTGTAATTCTTGCAAAGATAATTGTGTATAAACATATTAATCTTATATAAGTTAATGGTAAATGTGCTTTAATTTTTTATAATTGACCTGTGGCTGTACATGATGATTTACTCAAAGATCTAAACGAGGCGCAAACTCAGGCAGTACTCCATGAGAATTCGCCATTACTCATATTAGCTGGTGCTGGATCTGGTAAGACAAAAGTGCTAACTCATCGTATGGGATTTTTTTATGCTAATGGAATGAGTTCGAATAGGATTCTTGGTGTTACATTTACAAACAAAGCAGCCACTGAAATGAAGGATAGAATTAGAAAGATTGTAAAGAAAGACGTTGACTTTCCTTTTTTAGGGACATTTCATAGTATTTGTGTGAAGATTTTGAGAATTGATGGAAAATATATAGGCATAGAGCCTAGTTTTACTATTTATGATACGGATGATCAAAAAGATTTAATCAAAGAAGCTTTAAAAATAGCTAATTTAGATCCAAAAGAAGTAAGTCCTGGTGCCATACAATGGGCTATTGCTTCAGCAAAAAATGACTTTTTAACACCAGAGAAATATACGAATTTTGTAAATGACTATTTCACTGAAGTGGTCGCAAAAATCTATTCTGTTTACCAAAATTTATTAGAAGAAAGAAACGGTGTTGATTTTGATGATCTTTTATTGAAGGTTGTATTGTTGTTTAAGTCTAATCAGACTGTTTTAGAAAAATATATAGATAAATTTGATTTGATTTTAGTAGACGAATATCAGGATACTAATAAAATACAGTATGAACTTATAAAATTATTATCTTCACAAAAGAGAAATTTGACTGTGGTTGGTGATGATGATCAATCAATATATGCCTGGCGTGGAGCTGACATTACTAATATTCTTAATTTTGAGAAAGATTTTCCGGAGGCCAAAGTTGTAAAGCTAGAACAAAATTATAGATCTACACAGATTATACTAGATGCTGCTAATCATGTGATATCAAAAAATACGGCAAGAAGAGATAAATCTCTTTGGTCAGTAAATAAAAATGGTCCGCTCATAAATGTATATGAAGCTCAAAATGAACAAGATGAAGCAAATTTTGTTGTCAGAGAGATAAAAAATAAATTTGTTAATAACCTAAAAGATGTGGCTGTGTTATTTAGAGCTAATTCACAGAGTCGATATCTAGAAGAGAGTTTTTTAAAGTCAAGGCTTCCTTATAAGATTGTGGGTGGACAGAGATTTTATGAAAGGAAAGAAATTAAGGACATAATTGCTTACTTGAGAATATTAGTTAATAAAAAGGATGTATTATCTTTAAATCGTATCATAAACTTCCCTACTCGTGGGATTGGTCCAAAGACAATAACAGATATTTTGGATTTTTCAAAAGAACAAAATATTTCCCCTGTTGATACTTTACTGATATCTTATTTTTTAGATAGATACAAAAACGTGACCTATGATGACATAGATGATGTTTTTGGAATAAGTGGAATTCAAAATGATATTAAAACGCAAGAAGATTTTGCGATAGATGAGATTATAAATCTTGATTCGGATCATCCAAATTTTATTACGTTTATTGAAAACTTAAGATCAAAATATCAAAACTATAAAACAATACAATCGAAATCAATTGTTAATTTTGGTGAAGTGATTTATAGATTATACAAGGCTTTATTTTTATATTCTCTTTCGGATTTTATAAATTATTTGATAGATTTGATAAATTATAAGGAAGCTCTAAAAGATAGTTTCCATGATTATGAATCAAGAATAGAAAATCTGTCTGAACTTGCCAATGTCGCATCCAAATATGACAACTTAGATACGTACACAGCATTACATAAGCTTTTAGAGGATGTATCTTTGCTCGAAAATATACAGGAAAGAAAAGAAAATAATGATAATGTAGTCACGCTTATGACTATCCATGCATCGAAAGGTTTGGAGTTTGAGACAGTATTTATTGTTGGTATGGAGGAAGGTATTTTCCCCCATTCACGCACTCTTATTGATCTAAAAGAAATCGAGGAAGAAAGAAGATTGGCTTATGTGGCGATAACACGAGCTAAAAAAAATCTTTACATGACATATGCTTTAAATAGAAATTATTACAATTCAACTCAATCAAATAGAGTTTCAAGATTTTTAGAGGATATCCCTGAACATTTGTTAAATAAAATAACGAATTTTTTTTATTTGAATAATATTTCAATCAATAATTTTACTGAGGAAATAGAGGCTATAGGTACTGATGACTATATTGATATTGGTGATAGGGTATTTCATAAAGTTTTTGGCTATGGAAAAGTTGATGACCTCTATGAGGATATGATTGTTATTGATTTTGATATATCAGGAAAAAAGAAGCTTATTCAAAAGTTTGCTCGTCTAAAGAAGATAAGTTCGTGAATTGAGTTCTAATAAGATAATTATAGTACTTAAGATTTTGTATGGTTAAAATCCTTCCTCCAGCAGGGTCATTTGTTTTAAATAAATGGTGAATGTAGTATCTTGGGATCTGATTTATCTGAGATTTAAGGTTTGGATCTAGTGGAGATTTATCTCTTTTATATTTAGACTGATTAATCTTGATTTGACCTTGTGTCGTGTATGCAAGTCCATGTCGTCCATTTCTAGATGGGATTACACAATCAAATAAGTCATAACCATATTCAATACACTTTATGATATTTTCTGGTGAGCCCACTCCCATCGCATAACGTGGTTTGTTTTCTGGGAGTAGTTTGGCTACATATTCGAGTAAATCATATGGGAAATATTCCTTTTCATTTATAGCCCAGCCACCAAAACCATATCCATCAAAGTCTATTTCCAATAATTTTTCCACACAATATTTTCTCAGTTCATAATTTGTTCCTCCTTGGATCACAGCAAAAAGTAATGGTCTTTTGTAAGAAGGATTGTTTTGTATGTTTTGACTGACTAATTCGTCAAATCTTTTTTTACATCTTTTTGCCCATTCTATTGTTCTATAAACTGATTTTTTTAATTCTTTATGATCCTGGTAATGTCTGCAGTCATCTAGAACGACCATTATATCAGAGTCCAGTTTAAATTGGATCTCTATTGCACTTTCAGGAGTTAGTGTTACCTTTGTTCCTGATGTTGGATCTGTAAAAAAAGCACCGTCATCTGTTACTTTGCCTTTTAGCTTTTGTGATGCATGTATAAGACTAAAAACTTGAAATCCACCACTGTCTGTCAGAATCGGTCGATTCCATTTCATAAACTTATGTATTCCCCCCATTTCTTGTATAAATTCAGCACCGGGATAAGATGTCATGTGATATGTGTTTGTCAATATAAATTGGATTTCATCATTTAAAAAAAGATCTTTTGCCAAGTCTATCGATGAATTTTCTGACACCACATTGGTTTGGAGTTTTAATGACGTAGTTTCTGACAATTCAGAGAATTCAATGTAAGACAAGAATTTGATATTTCCTCTTGTGGCGTCAGGACCAAATGCAGGGGTAATAATGAATCCAGATTTAGTCTTTAAAATTCCTAATCTTTTGTTTCCTTCTTTATAAAGTAGTTTGAACACGATTAAATATATAATCCTACTTTTCTTTTCACATCTTTTATGACAGGAGATGAGTATTCCATTGCTTTATTTGCTCCCTCCTTAATTATCTTTCTAAGGTATGGCATGTCAGATTCTATTCTCTTGTAGTTTGTCTGTAATTTTGACAGAAAGTCTTTTACTATAGATGCTAAGTCTTCTTTTAATGCTTTATATGAACTACCATTATATTTATTAACTATCTCATCTATTTCTATATTGGTTAAAATAGAATAAATCTCGATTAAGTTTGATATGCCGGGTTTTTTTTCTTCATCATATCTTATTTCGTTTTCAGAATCTGTGACTGCTTTGAGTATTTTTCTAGCACCTTCATCTGGATCATCAGAAAGATTGATCGTACCTAAGGGGTCTTTAATACTTTTACTCATTTTGCGTGTTGGATCTTGCAGGGACTTTATTCGTCTTCCATAAGTCCTAATTATTGCCTGAGGTATAGTAAATGTTTCACCAAATAGCTGATTAAATTTTCTTGCGATATCTGCTGTAAGTTCTACATGTTGTCTTTGATCTTCTCCTACAGGAACATAATCAGCATTGTAAAGTAAAATGTCAGCTGCCATGAGTACCGGATATGTAAAAATTCCTACAGAAAATCCTTTGTATCTTTGAGATAACTCCTTAAATTCAATCATTGTTTTTAATCTTCCAAATGCCGTAATACCTTCAAAAATCCAAGAAAGATAAGTATGATCAGGATTATCTGATTGCAAAAATAATATTGTATTGTCTAGATTAATATCACTTGCCAATATCATTTTGACTATCTCTTCTCTGTTGGACTTTAGTGACTGAGGCTCCCAAGGTACTGTCATTGCATGCAAATCGGCTACAAATGCAAATAGCTTAGTTTCTCTTGATAGATCGCGTATTTGAGAGATTACACCTGAGTAGTGCCCCAGATGCAAATTACCTGTTGGCTTTATTCCTGTTACACTTATTTTCATAAAATTTTGTAAAATTAACAATCTAAATTATAACAAATCTGGATGCATAATATTAATGATAAAACTTTATTTGATGTACAAAAAATAGATAAAAACTCTATAAATAATTCTCTTCTGGAAAATGATCAAAATTTTTCTTATCTATTACTTTTCAAAAAATCCATATTGTTATTTTTAATCGTGTATATTGTTATTTTTGTATTTAGTTTTGTATTAATTAATAATTACTCTTTTCAATCTAATAAGGAAAAGGTAAATAAATTTTTACAAAGAGTTCATGTAAAAAGTTATGAATACGTTTATACTTATCAAAGAAGAGAAAATATAAATGAGATATTTATCCCTAATATCGATGCAAAATCTGTTATTGTGTACGATTATGATCTTGATTCTATAATCTTTTCTAAAAATCCGGATGTTCCAACTTATGTTGCTAGTTTAACTAAATTACTTACAGCAAAAATGATAGTAGATAACTATGAGTTAGATGACTTTGTCGAGATAAAAAAAGAACACACATATTATTCTGGTAGTGCTCTTAATTTTTCCGAAGGCAGTTTGATTTCCACTTACGATGGTATCAAGGCGTTATTGATTTCTAGCAATAATCAAGTGGCTTTTGCGTTTTTTGATAAATTGAATTTTATTGAACAATTCGAAAAATATAAAAATTTACTAAAACTAAAGCAAACAAATTTTACCAATCCTGCTGGCTATGATGATGGTGGAAATCATTATTCCAGTGCCTCTGATTTGTTAAAAATAGTAAAATTATGTTTGAGAGATCCGGTTATTCGTGATGTTATAGGGATAAGATATTCATTTATTATAGATGATACAAGTGGTGTTAAATATGATCTGTATAATACAAATAATCTTTTGACAAATAATTATTCTGGCGTGATTGGCGGAAAGACAGGTACCACCCCTATGGCTGGAGAGAATCTGTTTCTTCTATATCAATCTTATAATAAAAAAACATATATTGTCATCTTACTTAATTCTAGACAAAGATATATTGATTCTTATAATATTTTAAGATACTTATAATGAAGTTAATAAATTTACCAAAATCAATATTTCATGTTGCAGAAAGATTAGAAAAAAATGATTTTGAGGCTTATTTGGTCGGAGGTTCGGTACGTGATATTTTGCTTGGTAAGGAGCCAAAAGATTATGACATAACCACATCTGCGACACCTGAAGAAGTTATGAATATATTTCCTACTTCAGTACCGACAGGAATCAAATTTGGTACAGTTACTGTTTTATTGGATCCAAATGATGGATTAGATGAGGTCCAGATAACAACATTTAGATCAGAAAAAGAATATATCGCTAGCAGATGGCCATCACATGTGGAGTTTACAAGGAGTTTAGATGAGGATTTGAAAAGAAGAGATTTCACAATTAATGCTTTTGCTATAAGACTTATTGATATCTCTCAATATGATGCATTAACACAAGAGTTATTTTTTGACTATCTTATTGATTTATTTGATGGAGAAAATGATTTAAAAAATAAACTTATTAAAGCTGTAGGAAATCCAGATGAAAGGTTTCAGGAGGATGCATTGAGGATGCTTAGAGCTTGTAGGCTTGCCTCGTGTCTGTCTTTTAAGATAGAGAAAAATACGTTTGAATCAATACTTAGAAATGTGGAATTAGTAAAAAATTTAAGTATCGAGAGGGTTCGAGATGAATTCATAAAACTTATTGAGGAAAGTCCTAAACCATCTTATGGAATTGAATTGTTACGTGAGACAGGTATTTTACAGATTTTCATACCAGAGCTTTTAGAAGGATATGGAATGAAACATAATAGATATCATGTAGATAATATATATGATCATTACTTGCGTACTTTAGATATTGCTCCGATAGAGATAAGGTTTGCGGCGCTTTTTCATGATATTGGAAAACCTAGAACAAAAGATGGTGAACATTTTTATGGTCATGATAAAGTTGGCGCTGAGATGACGAAATCTATACTTACCCGATTGAAATTTCCTAAAAATCAAATAGAAAAAATTACTAATTTGGTGCGTTGGCATATGTTTTATATACCTACGGATGGAGATGTAAAAGATGAAAAAACAAAACGGAATGAATCATTTATGCGTGGTTGGTCTGATGCTGCTATTCGTCGTTTTGTTAATAAGGTTGGTGGATATGAAAATTTTGATGATCTTATAAAACTTCGAATATCCGATGCATTGGCTAATCCACATAGAAGTTTTAATCCAGAGGATGTCATACGTTTATCTAAACGTGTGGCGGAATTGAAAGAACAAGATGCTTTGTTTAAATTAAAAGATTTAAAAGTTAATGGTGATGATCTAAAAGAACTTGGACTCAAAGGTAAGTCTATTGGTGAAATGTTAGGTTATCTTTACGAAATTGTGGTTGAAGATCCTAGTAAAAATCAGAGAGAAATATTATTAGATATCGTCAAGCAAAAAATAGATCAACAATCAATTTAAAAATAAGAATGTTCTTATTAATTTATGTACTTTTTATTTTAAGTACGAAGATGATTGTAGTTTCTTATTCCGTTCTTCCTGAATTAATTTTTATATCATGAGGTAATTTTCCCTTATGTATATAAAAAATAACCAAATTTATTATTTAGTATATTTAAAACGATTGATAAAAACAAAATTTTGATTTACGATGAAGAGTATTAGCAATAAATTACATGCTAATCAAAAACGATATAGTTTCTATTGTGATATTACATTTACAACAGTTCTACCTCTCTTTTTTTTAGTACCTTTCGTAAAATGGACTTTTCCTGAGACCATTGCAAATATTGTAAAATCTCTACCTAATGCTGTTCCTACTCCGGGTAAGTATTTTGTACCGAGTTGTCTGACTAATATTGAGCCTGCATTAACAAATTCACCCTCTGATACTTTCACTCCCCTTCTTTTACCTATTACATTACCCTTTTGTCGTGCTGATGATGCTGCTGAAACTTTATGTGCCATAGCTGTTTTTAATTAATAAAATTAATTTTTGCTTTATTTTTGTTGATTATTTTCAGAAGTTTCATTATTTATTGACAAAATTTTCACAATACTCACATGTTGTCTGTGTCCTTTCTTTCTTCGATATCGTGATTTCGCTCTAAATTTTACTATATACATTTTTTTATCTTTTGTATGTTTTATCACTTGTGCAACAACATTACCAGAATTGAGAGATATATTACCGTTATCGGTAGACAATATAATTTCTGGTTGAAATTCTGTACCTTCATCTATCTCTAATTTGTTGACTTTTAGAATATCGCCCGGATACACAAGATGTTGCGATCCCGCTAGTTTTATGATAGCTAGATTTGCCATGCGCTAATAATATCAGATTTATCTCAATTTTGGAAATAGGTCATTACATCTTTTTTGATCCCCTTTGGTAAATTGTTTATTCTCATTATATAATTTCAAATAGAATGGGAAATAGATTTGTTTATGATGTTGTTATCAATGCTCTTCCTTCTTTTGATAAAGGTTTTCAGAATCAAATACCCGAGTTGATAGTGATACATCATACAGGGACGAATGATTATCAAAATACAGATGTTAAATCTCGTTTACGAGATCTAAATTATACACATATTTTTGATATGCAAAATAGTGGATTTGCATGTCATTTTTATATACCGATGGATGATTCAGACAAAATATATATTTGTCGTTATTTAGATCATGCGCAGTTTCATTCAGGAAATTTTTATGTTGATAAAAAGTCCATTGCAATATTGATAGAGGGTGATCTAGAGCATACTCAGCCCACGCAGAAACAACTGTATAAACTCAAACAGATTTTAGATGATATACCATCATTTTTGGACAAACAGCAGATAAATTTGGATCCTTATGATGACAAAAAGATTAGTATTTGTGGTTCAAAAAAACTGGTTGGAACTGTATTCTGTCACTTCGAAGTAATTGAACGCGGTTTTTATTCAAAATCATGTGGAAGGTATTTATATTTCTATGTCTCTAAATTTAGAAAATATGGTAGATCGTACGACTGGAAACTTGAAGATGTTTATTTTGATGGAAAAGATAGTATAGACTTACCAAGGACGAATAAAATGTGTTTTAGTGCTATATTGTATGCAAAGAATATATATGATTTTGAAAATAAATTGTCTTTATATCGTTCGTTTTGGAATTTGATTAATTTCAGACAAAATAATGAAAATTAATCTGATTAGAGGATAGTTCTCAAAATGATTTAGCTCAATTCTGTTAGATTTTTAAGGTATAATTAGTATTATGGTAAATATAGCTTTTTTCGGTTCATCTGATTTTAGTCTTCCTATCTTAGAAAAATTGCATGATTTGCATAAAAGTAATTTGATAAATTTACGTTTTGTTGTAACAATAGAAAAATCGAGATCAAAACTTGATAAAAATCCAATATTAAGATACTGTCAAAATAATCAATTGAATATTTATACTTCTCAACAAAAGAGCATAATTAACGAATTACTTAAGGAATTAGATTTTGCTTTGGTTGCTTCTTATGGTGCTATAATAAAAAAATCCCAATTAAGAAAGCCCAAACATGGATTTTTGAACATTCATGGTTCGTTTTTGCCCAAATATCGAGGTGCATGTCCAATACAAATGGCGGTTATAAATCAGGATGAATTTACCGGAATCAATATAATTAAAATGACACCAAGATTGGATGATGGTGATGTGATGGATCTTCATTATGATGTAATAAATATTTTACCTAGTTATACGGCGGGTGATTTAATGGAAATTTTAGCTAAAAACGCAGCAGATATTTTAGACAGAGAATTTAATGTCATTTTCAAACCTGAAAAATGGAAATTTTATAAACAGTCAAACGTAAATATATCCTATTGTTATGTATCGGATATGCATAAATCTAAATTTGAAATAACAAGATTTGATACAGTTAGGATTGCTCATGGAAAAATAATGGGAGCAAACCCTGAACCTAAAGCTTTTGTAAAACTAGATGCTAATAATTTTATAAATATTTTGCGGTCTAATTATTCTAATGCTAATTTTTCGAGTGTAACAGAAGAATCATTTTTTATTGTGGATAAAAAGAAAAAGAAAATATATTTGAAATTATCTGACGGTTATCTTGAAATAATTGAATTACAAATACCAGGGAAAAAAGTTTTACATTCGTCTGACTTTATTAATGGATCATTATTATCTATCTCTTCGATGATGTTATTATTACAGTAACCCTTGCTATATACCAGCCAACCATACACCGAAAGCGACAAAGATCATATTTATCGTCCACATTCGCATAACTACTTTTTCTTCGGACCAGCCCATAAATTCCAGATGATAATGAAATGGAATGACATAAAATAGACGTCTTCCCTTAAATATTCTATATATCGTGTTGATAATACGACTAAGTATTCCATCAAAAAGTATAACAAAAGCTATAAAAAACAACGCAAATTCTCTTTTCATTACTATAGCCATGACAGCAAGTAGTGTACCAAGTGCTAGACTACCTATGTCGCCTAGTTGAATACGTGCGGGTTTTATATTGAAGTATTGATATGCAACTAACGCCCCTGCTACCGTAAAAGCTAGATATGATAAATGTCTAAATTCGTATAATTCAGTATTGTAGACTGCTAAACTGAATGCGATTATTCCAAGTCCGATAAAATTTTGGATTAGAAGACCTGATGCAAGTCCATCCATGCCGTCAGCAAAATTGACTGCATTAGATATTGTAATAATTACAAGTGTTACAAATGGAATAATCAGCCAGCCGACACTAATACTAGTATAAGCATCTCCAAATTGATTTACTTTGATTCCTGGTATTAGGTCTAGGGTATTCCTTATTATGTCAATATTTAAAATATAAGGTAACCAAATAAAGTCCCATTTATTTACAAAATATATCCATGAACCTACAACGAGACCAATAATTGTCTGAATAAATATTTTTTCGTATACATGTAATCCAGAGTTAGGTTTGGATCCAAGTAAAAATAGAAAACGTTTGATGATAGCAATAGGTAAGGTTAAAAGATAATAAAATCGTTTTGTTTTATTTGCATGATGTTTGATTAGATTAATATGGACTTTTATTGATCGTGGTTTGTTTCTAATGTTTCCAAATATGTTTAATATATCATCAATGCCACCCAAGCATGCAGCTAGTAAAAATGCACCTATGGGAATGTATGTCATACTCCTCTCCCAGTTGAAAATAAATGTTATTACAACAACAGTTATAACAACTATTAGTCCTCCCATTATAGGTGTTCCAACTTTATTTTGTGTTTCATCTTTTTTCCCTATTATATCGCCCTTTGATTTGCGTCGTATATTTAGTTTATACAAAATATGAATAATCAATGGAGATATTAAAAAAGCAAAAATAGATGATCCTAGAAAATAAAGTATAGATATAGATACAATATCGCCTCCAGGTATAGCTGCAAAAATATTTTTAATATTTTCCATGAAAAGATTATACTGATTATTTCATGAATCTCATAGTTTATACTTTAATAAATAGATTAATGCCAACTGTTATCAGTATAGCTAAAGAATTTCAGTTTCTCTATTTCATGAACTCAGTATAAATTAATAAATTTACAAATAAGATTAGGAAAATTTATATTTGTGTATAAATATAAGTTTTGGTATGAGAGCTTTCTAAATTCTTTAATTCATTTATAATACAGATAATCTTATGCCTTATTACCTTCTCATCTTGATTTGATAAATGGGAATTTTTAGACATAATTAATTCCTTGATTTTTTTCAACCTTATCAGACAATCAGAATAAATATATTTTTCTTCGGATTTATTTTGTGAATTGAAGTATTTGTTCTCTACATATCTAATTAAATCATTAACTTCGTCTAGTATTGTACTATACTGAGTTTCAACATACGCCGATGATTTACTGTGAGATATATTACTTGTTGTTAAGAATAATAAAAATAAAAAGAAAATAACCAAAAAAACTACATTTATTTTAATGTACTTTGCTTCACTCATATCTCTTTATTTGTTAATTAAAAATTTTATTGACTTCGATTCTATCTCATTTATTTGATATTGTTGTGGCGTACTTTGTATGCTAATAGCAATGTATAGGTATAAACTAAAAATTATTAGAAGTAAGACCAAAATAAACAACTTTTTGGAATAAGATGTGTAACTCCAACCATTGCCTGAGCAAAGAGTAGAACATTTTCTCCATAGATTATCTTCCACTTGTTTTATGTATTGTGGATCGTCGATCTTTGGTTCAATCAATTTTGCCCTCATATTTTGATTGCCAAATTTGTTGTGCTTTTTGTATTGCTCTATGTTGCAATACTTTCACATTATTTACAGACAAACCCATTGTTTGTGCTGTTTCTTTGACAGAATAGTTTTCTAAAAATCTTAATTTTAATACTTTTGCGTATTTTGGCTTTAATAAAGATAGTATCCTTTTTACAATTTTCATAAGTTTCTCTTTTCTTGAATATACTTTTTCTTCAGGTTCTGCTATGTTGTAAAAGAAGTCGTTTTCTAAATAACTTTGTTGTACATAATCTGCATAATTGTATTTTCTACGAAAATAATCATTTAACTTATTTTTGACTATTCCAAATATGAAATTTTTAAAATTTGATTGTCCCTTATATTTTTTAAGATTTGTAATTAGTGATAGAAATATATCTGAAACTATTTCTTGTGTATCATGTAAATGATTTATTTTTGAATAAACATATTGGTATACAATCCTGAAATAATGTCTATAAATTTTTTCTAGCGCACCTTTGTCACCATGCTGAGCTTTGAGTACTAATTCTTGTATTTCTTTTTCTGTCATTCAAATATCATAGTATATGACGATTACATTTTGTTGTAAAACTTTCTTTTTTATTTTAGAATTACTTAGGTATAGCCGAGGTGGCGGAACTGGTAGACGCACATGGCTTAGGACCATGTTCTTTTCAGAGTGGAGGTTCGAGTCCTCTCCTCGGCACCAGTATTGCAGTATATTTTGCTTTAATTTCCTATAGTTTTTAATAATCCGACTTATTCACTAGACTTTTTTGTGCGCATTATAAATATGATTAAATTAGATTGAACATAAAATTTTTAAAAATTTATTTTTATTTGTAAAAGTTTTGCTAAAATATTAGCGTTATGGATAAAATAAATTTCACTAAATTAATATCAAGCCCTAAAATCTGGGTCTACGTAATATTGGTAATTTTTCTTTTAATCACAATAAGATCTTCACTAGTAATAGTAGATGCTGGATATAAGGCGGTCATCTTGAGATATGGTAGTGTTGCAGGAGTTAGAGATGAAGGATTGGGATTCAAGATACCATTTATTGATAGAGCAATTTTTTTCGAGACCCGAGTGCGTAAGCAACAGATATTGGCAACGGCAGCTTCAAAGGACTTGCAACAAGTAGATGTAACTGTTGCTTTAAATTATCGGACTGAAGAGAACATGGTTGATAAAATATATCAAGAGTTAGGCATGCAGGAAGATTATGTTGATAGAATAATTATTCCACGTTTGCAAGAGGCAACCAAGGCCACTACAGCCAAATATACCGCAGAAGAAATCATCACTAAACGTGAGATAGTGAGAGATGAATTAGTTAATCTAATCAAACAAAAGTTAGGAACATTATTTATTAGAGTAGAGGATGTTAGTATAGTAAACGTTGAGTTCTCTCCTGAATTTACCCAAGCTATAGAAGAAAAGCAGCTAGCCGAGCAGCGTGCATTGAAAGCAGAAAATGATCTAAAAAGGATAGAGATTGAAGCAAAACAGAAGATAGTATCGGCAGAGGCAGAGGCATTAAAAATAATTAAATCTAATTTGAGTGAATTAGTAATTAAAAAAATGTTTATAGAAAAATGGGACGGCAAATTACCATTGGTGCTCGGCAATCAGCCTACAATTTTGGATCTATCAAATCTAATATCTGAGGAATCAGATTCGAATAAATAATGATTTTGTTATGTCAAAACATTATGATCTGTTAAATAAGTGGATTTCTAATCCCAATTTACAAAAACACTGTTTTGCTGTAGAAAGTTGTATGAGTTATTATGCTAGGTTACTGAATTTGTCCGAAAAAGAGATTGAAGATTGGGGTACAGCAGGACTTTTGCATGATTTGGACTGGGAAAAATATCCTGATGAACATCCAAACAAAATACCTGATATACTAAGAGAATATTATATCTCTGAAGAAATAATTGATGCGATTTTAGGGCATGCATATCCAGAAAGAACAAATACTCCTAGAAATACTTTGATGGCCAAGTATTTATTTGCTTGTGATGAGCTATCCGGATTTATTGTTGCTTATGCTTTAATGAAACCAAATAAATTATTAGATGTAGATGGTGAAGGCGTTAAGAAAAAACTAAAAGATAAAGCTTTTGCTAGAGGTGTAAATAGAGATGATATATACAAAGCATTAGAGGAAATAGGATTAGATATAGTAGAGCATACTGAGAATCTTATTAAAGCAATGCATGAAGATAAAAGACTAGGTCTTAGTTAGCCTCTTTTTGTAATTTTAAGTATAATTTTTTTACATCTTCAATTGTGTTTATTTCATCAAGGCTTTTGTCTCCTGTTCTTTCTCGTATTATACGAGGAAATCTAACCGCATATCCTCCGTTATATCTATTAGATATTTGAATATTCTCAAAAGCTACCTCTAAGATAATAATTGGCTTAACTTCATAACCATTTTCTAATTCCTTGACGGCGTATTCTTGCAATTTTTTAGTAAGTTCTTCAAGTAATTCTTCAGTTGCTCCAGAATAAACTTTTCCAATCTCTAACAAATTTTGCTTTTTTTCATCCCATACAGCGAATGTGTATTGACTAAGATACTTCGCGTTTTTTCCTTCACCCTGCTCTGCTTTGACTATTACTACATCAAGAGGATCTAAAGTTTCTTTGTATTTGATCCAGTTAATACCTCTTTTGCCTGATTCGTAAATTGAATCTATCTTTTTGATCATCAGTCCTTCTCTACCCTCCTCCTTACTTTTTTTGAAAAAATCAATAAACTCTTCTTTGGTATTTACTATCTTATATTTAGAAAATAACAATCCGCTTGATGAAAATTTATTTTCTAACAATGCTCTTCGTTTATGTAACGGTAAATCGGTAACTAATTTACCATCGTCATAAATAATGTCATAAGCTATAAATGTACATGGATTTTCTCTGGCTGCGATATCAATTTTTTCTTTTCTTCCTAGCCTTTTTTGTAATAAAGAAAATTGCATAATTTTATTGTTCTGAAAAGGTACGATTTCGCCATCTAGGAGAAAATCCGATTGTTCTATTTTTTTTAAAAAAAAGACAATTTCTGGAAATTGATCCGTTATATTTTTGAGATCACGTGTATAAATTTCCACTCTGTCGTCTTCCTTATGTATATGAGCTCTTATACCATCATATTTGTATTCGCACCAGATATCTTTTTCCATTCTTTCAAATATTTCATCAATATTTTCTTCACTTGATGCTAACATTACTTTTATTGGATGGAATAGTTTAAATTTTATTGATTCAATTTTATTATTCTTGGCGTGTACAGCCACCTCACCTATATCACCTGTGTAAAACATAGCTTTGCGAATAATTTGTATATTTTTATTAAACGCAACTGATATAGCCTTTTCAACTATTGCTTCTTTTATACCTACTCGTAAAGTGTTCGTTAAAATTTTTATTACAGTAAGCAAAATGTCTAGTGGTAGACAGAAAATTAAATCAATAATATAGTTTACTTTTTTTATATTACTTGAAATATTGCTTATATCATCAAATAAAATTTGAATGTCTTTTAGGGATTCGGGAATAGATCTATCCGAAAATATGATTGATTTGCGAACACTTGATTTGTATTGTGTGTAAATCTTTGATATGCATTCTGATATGTCTTCTGATCCCTTAAAGAACTCTTGAAATGTCTCTTTATCGAGTTTATACGCTTTTATTATCGCTTGTACTATGAGTTTTGTGCCAAGATTAATTTTTTTAGGACTATATGCCGGATAAATTATTCCACATAAATAACGAGAGAAAAGTAAAAGTTCTTCATCAATATTTATTTGTTTTAATGCATTAGCTATAGTTTCTGTTTTTTCCTTTGTTGAGCTTGTAATCTCAAGTTTTTTTACGGTCTCTATAAATAGATTAAGCATTTAAAAATTTTATCAAATAATGATATATTTGCATGTGGATTTTATCGATAAAAATTTAAAAAGAATTAAAAAAATAATTCAAAATAAAGAGATATATAGATTTTTAGTTGTTGGGTTATCTACCTTTTTGATAGACGCAGGCCTATACCACATTTTATTTCATTTTTATAACTTTACTTTGATTCTATATCCGACGAATATATATCTTGCTAGTGTTATATCTGCAGTGATAGCCGTGTTAGTAAATTATTTATTACAAAATATATGGGTGTTTGAAGTAAAAAGAGTTAAAAACGTAAAATATTTTTCAAAATTTTTAGCCACACATGTATTTAATATTATAGTTTTTCAGGGCTTTATGGTGGGTTTCATTCATCCTCTGGTTTACCATGCATTTGTGGCTAAGTTTATAGTTATGTTTTTTCAGACGATTTTCAGTTTTTTGATGTATAAATATGTAGTGTTTGAAAAAAAATAATTTGATTTCTTGTTGTGAAATCAATCAAATTGTTTGTTTTTTGCGATTGGTATAACAAAAGATAAGAATTATAAAATCTAAATATTAAAAATTGTTTTCTAATTACCTGACGACGATTGATCTGCAACATATGTATCAATAGCACTTATACCGGTTGCAGCTATCTTTTTTTCCTTTAAATAAATAACATTTGATGAATATTTGCGTACAGTATCCATACCATGCCCAACATAAATGATTGTTTTTCCTGACTTGATGATCTGATGTATTGCATCTAACGCTTTTTTTTGAAAATTAATGTCTCCTACGGCAAAAACCTCATCTAATAGATAAATATCACCTTGAGCATGTATTGCAACAGAAAATGCTAGGCGTACTTGCATACCAGAAGAGAAATATTTAAGTTTCATGTTTTCGAATTCCCGCACCTCTGCAAAATCTATTATTTGATCATAAAATTGGTCTACCTCCTTTCTTGTCAGTCCCAAAACAATTCCGTTGAGATAAACATTTTCTTTTGCGGTCAATTCAGTATTAAAACCCACACCTAATTCTAAAAATGGTATGATTTTTCCATACACTTCGATATTGCCATCATCAGGGATATAAATACCGGCAAGGATTTTTAGAAGAGTACTCTTCCCTGAACCATTCTTTCCAATTATACTGACAAACTCACCTCTCTTAACTTCAAATGAAATATCCTCTAATACTGTAAATGTATTTTGATTTCTAGTTTGGTAAGAACTGGATATATTTAATATACTTTTTAATCTTTCATAAATTTCATGTGGTAGATTCCAAAAATATTCGCGGAATGTTTGATATTTTAACTTTGATTTTAGAAATCTTTTTGTTACATTATTCACTTTTAATACTACATTATTTAACATAAATTAAAATGATTCTGCTATGCGTGCTATGTTTTTTCTATAATATCCATATCCCAAAATCCCAATTACAGAAAAAACAATAAATATTAACCCTATCTCATTTAATTTACCTATACTTTGATATATTAGTCCATCACGTGCACCAATTAATAAAATGGAAACTGGATTAATATGCTCAACTATGTAATATAAAAGGCCATTTTTATCTGCTAGATTTGCTGGTAGATAAAATCCAGGAGTAAGCCAAAATATCATTGTATTAAATAGTTCCCATATTTGCTTTAGATCCCTGAATTTGACATATATAATACTGATAAACATTGATATTATTATTCCAATGAAATAAAGCAATATAGCACACATTAAAAACCAGAATATTTCGAAAATGGATGGTCTAATTTCGCTAAATAGAATAAATATAGATAAAACTATGCAATTTATTAAAAAATTAACTATAGCAATTAGTGTAGAAGATATTAGGACTACATATCTTGGAAAAACTATCTTTGAAATAAGATGAGCATATGATAAAAAGGATTCCATGCCTTTAGAAGTAGTTTCATTCCATAAGTTTACAAACATTTGTCCAATAAAAAGATATATTGCAAAATGTTTTATCGTCAGATTGATAAAAACCTGAGTTAATACAAAGTACAATATTAAATAAAGTAAAAACGGTTTTAAAATAACCCATATAATGCCCAAAAAAGAATCATTATATTTGAGTTTAAATTCAGTACGAAAAAGTATCCAGATGAGATCCCATGTATTTCCCTTTTTTATTCCAACAAATTTGATCATCGCTTATTATTCAGTTTGAGTATTATTCTGATTATTTTCTATTTTCTGTTCTGTAGATTCTGTAACTGTTGGACTAATGTTGTTATTTCCTGTATTTTGAGATGAACCATCTGTTTTTATTTCAATGCCATACCCTTTTGCTAACTTGAGTATTTCACTTTCGAGTTCAGAATAAGAAGGTACTGATGGACGACCATTTAACTCATAAACTCTTCCATTTATCAATACTGTTGGAGTACCGGTAAATCCTTTAGATTGAGCCTCATTTAAACTTTCAATAACTGCTTTTTGGTAATACCTATTAACTAGTTCTTTTCTAAATCTGTCTATATCGTTTACCCCTACTTCACGTGCATACTCAACAAACTTCTCTGTATTCCAATTTTGACTTTCACCTTGTCTTTCGAAAAGTATCTCGCTATATTCAAAAAACTTACCTTGAGCACCTGCTGCTTCAGCCGCTTCTGCAGCACTTTGAGCATTTGGATGAATGGTATTTAAAGGAAAATGCCTAACTTCAAATTTAATGTAATTACCGTACTTTTCTATTATTTGTTTCTTCGTTGCAAAGAAATCTTTACATGCAGGACATTGAAAATCTGTGTATTCTGTGATTACTATTTTTGAGTCTTCTTTACCCTTGAAATGGATTACTCTCTCTGCCGAAGGTACTTCAGGTGCATTTATCACTAAATAATATAAAATTACTCCAATAACGAATAATGCAATTATACTGATAAATACCGGATGAAGTAAAAATTCTTTTGCTTTCTCCATATATTTTTATTTATAAATTAAAATATTGTTTAATTTGGTCGATGTGTTTATTTGGATCTACGTTATCCCATCTATCACGTACTTCTCCAGATGATAGATCTATTATAAATGTAGTTCGATTTATTCCTTTGTATTTTCTACCAAACATAGATTTTTCTTTAACCACACCAAAATATTCTGATAGTGAGGCATCTTCATCGATTATCAAATCAAAATTTAATTTAAATGTATCTCTAAATCTTTTATGTGATTTCTGCGAATCTTTGCTTACACCAAGAACTAATATTCCTTTGGATTTCAAAAAGTCATAATTATCTTTGATCTGGCATGCTTGTATTGTGCATCCAGGTGTCATATCTTTTGGATAGAAATATAAAACTAGATATTTATATTTTTCATCTGATAATAAAATTTTTTCACCATCTTGATTTATAAGATTCAAATTTTCTAGATTTAATTTATCTCCTTTTTGGACCATATGAACTCGATTATAACAATTTTTGTAATTTTGGAGAAGCGGTTAAATATCTTGATTTAATAATTGTGGATGCTGATAACTTTTCTATATTTATTTCATTAAATCCGTTATAAAGTACTACGGCTTCTTGTATCACGGAATCCATAAAGCTATCTTTTTCTTTCAGTAATGAAATTACTTCTGCTTCTGTATATACTAAAGGATCTATAAGTGGTACCAAATAATCTTCATTTAGTATTCTTTCTAATTCAACTTTTCTTTTTATAAATTCCATATCGCATTCATGTAAGATTACCAAGATATCAATTGATGAATATTGGTGAAACCTATTTAGACAATAACTACCAAATAGACATATTTCTATAATATTAGTTCCAAATATACTTTTAATCGTTTCTACGGCCTGATTTATTCGTCTAATAATCCTTGGATCAAATTTAAAATAATTGTTGCTTTCTTTATGCATATTTCTGCTTCTTCTTTTTTTATATATTTATGAGGTGTTTTTGCCTCTCCTGGTATTAAAAATGGATACCTTGTGATAAAAGTATAAGATTGCAATTCAGAAATATCAATATGTATACCTCTCAGTCTATATTCGAAGCTTTTTATCATACCCACCAAAACCCCTAATTTATGAACTTTTGGTACTGATTTTCCATGATATGCTATGAGTGCTTTTAGTGCTTTTTCGGCGGCTTGCTGAGATTGAAAGCATGACCATTCAAAAAAGCTATTATTTAAACTAATATGGGCCGCTGCGAGATCAAATGTTGCTTGTTCCATCCAAACTTTATAACGATATTGATTATCTTTTTCACCAATGATGTGTTTGCTCATTATACTTTCTCTAGTTTACCATTTTTAAGTCTAAATACCCTATGCGCTTTTGATGCGACCATACTGTTGTGCGTAACAATAACAAATGTTACACCATACTCTTGATTCATTTGTAGGATTAAATTCATTATATCTTCGCTTGATTTGCTATCCAGATTACCTGTAGGCTCATCTGCAAAGACTATTTTAGGCTTGTGTACTAAAGCTCTTGCTATAGCAACGCGCTGTTTTTCACCCCCAGAAAGCTGATCTGGTTTGTTGTGTAGTCTATCACCTAATCCCACTTTTTCTAGTATTTCTTTCGAAATTTGAATGCTATTGAGAAGATGCTCTTTTTTATTTGAGAGGCTTAATTGCACATTTTCTAGAGCTGATAATACACTAATCAAATTATAATTCTGAAAGACAAACCCCATATTATATGATCTAAACTTATTTTTTTCTTTCTCGCTCATTGATGATATGTTTTTTCCATCAAATATTACTTCTCCATCATCGAACGAATCAATGGTTGATATACAATTTAAAAAAGTTGTTTTACCCGATCCAGAAGGACCTGTGATTGCGATTATTTCACCTTTATATATATCTAAATTCAACCCTTTGAGTACCTCCAAATATTTATCATAATCACGGTAGTTTTTTGACAAATTTCTGACTGATAAAATAATTTCTTTTTTTATATTTTTGTTTTTCTTCTCTTTCATTCTACTTTTGATTTTATATTGAAATTGTTTGTGGTATACATTTTAATGAATGGGACTAAGATATAGATTAGTGAGATGAATATAAAAATTTTTGAGATATCAAGATAGGATATTAAAAATTCTTCTATTTTAATAAAGTTAAATATCTGTGGGACTAATAAATACAAAAAACAGAAGATACATATTGTTACGAAAACTGATACTAAAATGAACGTTATGTATTCTGTAGCAAATATGCTCGCTATAAAATTCTTACTTTTTCCTATAAACCATAAAATAGATACTTGTTCGTGTTTGTCTATAATTGATTTAATTATCAGTATACTTATAGATAAAGTGACTAATATAAAGCTAATGATTACACCTTTGTTTACCAAAGACAGGATGTTGTTTGAAATTGCTATATTTTCATTTACTTTATCTAGTTGATTAATTATAGTTGTTCCTGTATATGTTTTTATTTTATCAACTAATTCACTTGGCAATTCGTGATCCTTCGTCTTTACATAAAATACTCTTGGTAGTAAGATATTTTTATTTTCTGTGAGATTAATTGCGTCTATATTCGAAATGTATATCCCATAATTTCCCAGATTGGCAAAATTTAAAAATTGTTCTGAATATTCGAAACCTTTCGGTATATCAATTATACCTATTACTTCTCTTTCAATCGTTGTACCGTCAAAGAATTCTATTTTTACTTTATCGCCTATTTTTAATTCAGGACGTAAGTTTGTATTGCTAGCTCGTCTTTTGTAATTTCTACCAAGCAAAACATATCTATCATTTTCTAAAAATTCTGTCTTTATGTTCAATACCTTTGTATCTATCGATCCTATTGATTCAAACAGATTCTCATCTAAACTAGTTAAGACATCTCTAAATTTGTCATCACCTCTAACCGGTAAGGGTGCTTTTGGATCAAAATATTCTATTTGAGAGTATGTGTATTCAGGCATAAAAATACCTTGGGAGCTGATCATTCCAATAGTCTGAATTTTTTCATTGTTTAATACATCTAAGTTCAAAGTATTCAATGGGTCATTGACAATAAGATTATATTGTAGATTTTCGATTATTTTCTTCTGTTCTGAAAAAATATATTGATTGATTAGAAGCCCTATTCCCGGCGTAATTAATAAAATAGTTATAATACAAACAAATAAAATTGTCTTAAATGGTGATATCGATGAATATCTTATACCAATAACGATATATGAAATTCTATTTTGAATAAATTTAAATATCTTTGTAAAAATTTCTATATTTAATACAAGTAGAATAGTTATAGAAAGACTAAAAATTATAGCATTTGATATTATGAAAATTAGATCAGTTTTTAGGCTTTTAAAAAGGTCTGTACTTAGGGAAAAAATAGAAATGAATATAAAGACTAATGTCGAATAACTAATAATTTTATATCTTTTAGAGGAAAATATTTGTCTAATGAGATTAATACTTCCCCCGAGTATGCCTATCAGCGATACATATAAAATAGTGTCATAAATCAGTGGATCCGTTATCAAATTATTGAATATTGTGTTTAAACCCAATATGCCTAACAAAATTATGAGTATAGAAAATGTGTTATTTTTTAGGTTAAATGGTTTATATTCGGGAGTTGGAATATTTTTCAGTCCTGTTGCTATGTTAATGTTTATAATTCGGGAAAAAATCAGTGCAAAAATTATACTACCCAAGAATAGTGTATTAAAAAGAATTAATAATATTATGTTAATATCTAAGTTGTTGTCTAGTTGTATATATGTAATATAAGTCTTTGGAAATATATAATTTTCTAGCCATAAATTGTTTATAAAGTTTACAAATAAAAATATTATAACTATTTGTATAATTGAGGCTACAAATAAATAAATAAAAAATTCTGTAAGAAAAATTAGAGTTACATCAAGATTGGTGTATCCTATGGCTCTTAGTGTTGATATCTCTATTTTCCTTCTATCTATGATCATTAGGCTTATTATGGTAAGTACTAATAATGCGGATAAAAATATGGGAATTGAAACAATAAATATAAGCTGTGAGTGACGGATCGGTGCATCAGCATTTGTTAATAAGTTAATAGTTTTTTCTTTTAGTTCATCAAATACCAGAGTATTTTTAGCTAATACTATCTTTTGTTGTATTACTCTGGTCAGGGCTTCAATATCATATGCATCAAGAGAATTTACTAGTATTAAATTCGGACTTTTTTCTACAAAGTTTACTGGTACAATAATTGATCCTATTGTATTGAGATTACCCTTTGTGAACCCTAAAAGACCGTTAGGATCGACTATTTCTTTGATGATATATTCTTTTTCATAAAGATTTATTCTTTCATTTCGGTTTAAATTTAGTTGTTTGGCTATGTCAGTAGATATTATGACCTCATTAGAGTCGATTTGTTCTATAAGTTTTTTAAGCTCTTCTTTATAAAAGTTATCATTTATAGAAAAGCTATTCTGTTCCTTATATATTCCAATTAGTGATATATTTCTGTTCTTTATATTTATCTCATCATAAAATATTGGCAATGTTTCGATACGTTCTTGGATTAAAGAAGAGGAGATTTTGTTATAGACTTCAATAGAGATTGATCCACCCGTTCGGTCAAATATAACACCATCGATATCCCCATACATTTTGCGGATATAGTTTTCGATTCCATTAAGAAAGTTAAACTGAGAAATCAAACTGAAGTGAATTGTGAAAAAAGCTATGGTAATAGCACATACACTGAGGAGGGAACTAACTTTGTTGGTAAATAAATATTTAAACGATATTTTAATTACATTACTCTTTGTAATCCATATAAAGAAAAAAATGAAAAGTAGGATGAATACAGCCAGTCCAAAAAATCCAAAAATATATTCACTCATTTTTTGATATTTAATTTATTGTATGTATAAAATCTTTCAGTTGTTTCAAAAGTCTCTCTTCCTCTCTTGAGTCTTCAAAGTTGTAGTTATTTATATTTGGAAATAAAATATCATATTGATAAACACGAAAACCTATAGTCCTTAGTACTGGGATTAGTGACTCGCACATTCTTGCTCCGCCTATGGGGCCAGAAGAAACTCCGACAACAATTACAGGTTTATTTCTATAAATTTGATATTCTAAATCTAAAACCATTTTTAATTCACCAGGAAATGAATGATTATATTCTGGCGAAATCAATATCAGACCATCAATTTTCTTTATAAAATCTTGATATTTTTCTATTGCTTCTTTGTTAAAGCTAAAATTATTTTTATCAAATTGTGAAAATAAAAATCTAATATCAAATAAAAAGATTTCTACTTCCTCGCTAAATTTGTGTTCTAACAATTCGCTTATATATTTATATACTTTTTCTGATTGCCTGCCTAAACGTGTGGTACCCAATAATATCCCGATTTTTACCTTTCTTTTGTCCATAATTTATTGCTTTACAATATCAATGTTTTTAATTTGGATATTATTCTGTTGTTCTAAAATATCCATTCCCTCTCTTACAACACCCACTGGTGTAAATCTACCATCTATCTCAGGATTGTCGGCAGTCATTAGAATAAAAAAGTCTGCTTTATTGGTATTAGGACCGGAAGAGATCATATATACCATATATTTTTGTGCTCTTGGTGTCTGAAGAGAGGGATTATATTTATATCCAAGTATGTTGCTGTAAAACTGTTTTAATGTTAGTTCTTCATATTTTGTGAGATTTTCTGGAGAGAAATTTTTGGTATTAGGATTGTTTGGATCATATATTGATCTCAAAAAGTAGGCATCTCTTACATATATAGAATTTAGTCCTAAATAATCTGCATTTATTTCATCTTCCACGTTATAATCTATATTTACGTTAGTTTTTGTTAGTACTACTTTATTGCTCTTTTGAAAAAAAACATTGGAATAAACATTGCTTTCAACCAAACTTAGTATGTTTGCCGTATTTTTGGGAGCGTAATTTTCAAATAAATCTATTTTAATTTTTCCTTTATTTGTTTCTATATTTATTGAATAGTCAACATCGTTTTCTAATTTATAATCCTTCTTTGAAGTAATGGTTTTATTGTTATTGATAAAAGGATTGCTTTTGGCACTTTCTCTTACTCCTCCAGCTATATTTCCTAATATATCGGAACCCGGAAATCTGAACATATTACCACTTAAAAATGATGGTAAAACTACTAAAGCTACTACAATGAAAACAGCTATAGCAATAAGAAGTCTTTTGGTATCTTTATCAAGAAAATCCATACTCTTTAGTATATACTAAAAATCATCATCTTACATCTAGTTACTTGATTATAAACTTTAATATTTCTATGATTTATATGTGACGAAGTTTGTTATTAAAATATTTTCGTTTTTAGGTTATGTTCTTTTGATATTGTTTATTGTATTTGGTTTTAATCCTATTAAAAGTGTCAATGCTAAGGAAATTAGTCTATCTGATTTAATAGAATGTGAAGTAAATACAATTAATTATGATGCAAAGAATGATGGTAACAAAATAGACAAAATGAAGAGTATTCTACCATTGCATACATCATTAGATATTTTATATCGTATCGGCAGATATATCGATGAGTTCGGTTATAAATATGTCGGTTCTTTTAATATAAAGTTTGAGTATTGTGGTACTTCTGTTCAAGAGATAGAAAGAAAAGTCAATGACTTTGTTACAAAAAATAAGACATATTACAATTATGGTGATCTTAACCAGCTTTTTAATGAAATTAATGAGAATTTTAAAGTTATTAATATTTCTAATCCCTATAATGTTTCAATACAAACTAAAAGTTTATATCTCTGGTCAAATAAGTGTAATTTGCCTATACATAGATTAAAATTAATAGCTATAACTATAATCAAAAATTCTGAAGACATTTATGAAGTTTCAATGGCGCAACTTTCTTTTGTCCCAAACACTGAAAATATATCAGAAAAGTTTTTAGATAATTTACTTACCACAGGTCAAAGTATCAGATTATTTTTGGAAAATAAAAAATGTAATGAATGAGGAAAAAGAACAAAATTCAATAAAATATTTAAAGAAAGAAGAAGAAATAGATCCTAGAAAAAGGTCAAAAGACTTCATTGGCTTGCCAAAAAATATAAAAGAGGGACCGTCAGTACAGCCAAGAAGGCTCATTGTACGAGGTGTTTCTACTATTTCTTCATCATTTAATAATAGAAAACAAGATTTTATTGCTAATAATATAGATACCAATGATATAGACACACAACGATACGCAAAAACGGCACCTAGGCCTATAAGAGAGACTTCGTATACCGAGGAGGAAAAAGATAGAATAAATCAATTTCATACTTCTCATCCGCATGTAGAGGCTGGTGCAAAAGATTCAGTTTCTGAAGTAAGCTTGGGTTTTATTAACGATAATATTCTATCACAAATTAATACTAATGACACAAATCTAAATGGGCGTAATAATGGTCCTCATTTTGAATCTAAAGTTTATCCAGAACTGGATTTAAAAGATACAATCTATATAGACAAAAGCAATGGTACGCCAAATATAGAGCAACCTAGTCTACAAGTTTCCTATCAAAAAAATGAACAAGATTTAATAAATAAATCTGATGAGAAAAATTATATTGACCGTGGTGAAAATTATTACTCTACAAATGTAGGTCAGCAGGAAACTACATCGCCGAAGAGTCCTGAAGAAAAATCGCGAATTTCTTTATCGAGTCTTTACTCTACACATTTGAACGATCAAAAAGCAGATAAAAAATTAGAACCTATTAAAATTGTCGAAAGAGTCGTTATAAAAAATAATGATAACCCTGAAAAAAAAGAAAATTTTATTATTCGAATAGTTAAATATTTTATTTTTTCTATTCTCCAGTTTATTGGATGTTTGCTTTTTCTTATTTTATCAATTTTCTTTGTATTGATTATTTATATAAATTTCTTATAATATCGGACATGTATTTAGTATTTGATACAGAAGCAAAAGATATAATGCCCGATTTTCGAGATAATGGAGTTTCCTATGTTGGCGTATTTCGCTCTGACGAGGGAGTTTTAAAGGGTTATTTTGAAGATCAATTAAATAATTTTTTACAAGATTTACAGGACGCCAACGAAATAGTTGGATATAATATACTAGGTTATGATATACCAGTATTAGATAGATATTTTAGTTTTGATTGGAATTCCAAAAAGTTGGTTGATATTTTTATGATTTTGGTTGAAGAGCATGGATTGTATCTAAAACTAGATAATATTGCTCATGCCACTTTGGGTGAAGGAAAAAATGCTCATGGATTAGAAGCAGTAAGGTTTTATAAACTTGGTCAATTAGAGAAATTGAAAGAATACTGTGATAATGATGTTGACATTACCAGGCGTATTTATGAGTTTTTGGTTTCTAATAATTGTCTCTATTATTTTGACGGATTGGGAGAAAAAATAAGAGTTGATCTGAATTTGAATGAATATTTTAAGAAAAAATCCAACAACAGTTCTAAATCTAATCCAGATATAGAGGATGCAGGTGGTAATGGTCTCTTCTAAAAAACTCTATTTTAGTGTAAAATCAATTCTATATGCGGGTGTAGTTCAATTGGCTAGAATGTCTCCCTTCCAAGGAGAAGGTTGTCGGTTCGAGCCCGATCACCCGCTCCAATTTTTCGTTTTTTATGAAAAATATCTTCTCTTCTTTAGTTGATTTTCTTTTTCCTAAAAAGTGTGTTGCTTGTGGGCTTTATAGAAGCGATTTTTTATGTAATACATGTCGTAGTACACTCAAAAAATACAAGCCAGAATGCTATGTTTCAAGAAAGCCAAGCTCAAATTGGGTTATAAAGAAAAGATACAAGAGTAAAACAAACTTAGAAAAAGCATTTTATTTTTATCATTATAATAGTATTTTATTTAAACTTATTTCATATGCGAAATTTGCAAAATATATAAATTTAATTGATGTATTGTTTGAATTATTAATAGATGCAGATGAGTTTCATAAGATAAATTTTGATTTTATCGATCTGATTACTTCTGTACCAGTATCAAAAACTAGGTTGGCCGAAAGAGGTTTTAATCATGCTGAAATATTGGCGACTAATATAGCAAGATATGTGAAGAAGCCATACAAATTTTTATGTGAAAAAATTATAGATACAAAAGATCAAATAGAACTTAGTCGTGAAGAGAGATTAAAAAACTTGAAAGATGCATTTGTCTGTATTAGTGAGATTGATCTAAATAATTTGAATATTCTCATTGTAGACGATGTCATAACAACAGGAACAACCGTGGAAAATGTAGCTGAGTCAATATTAAAAAAATATCCCCTTGCAAAGATATATGCATTGTCTATTGCAAGGGGAGATTAAATTTATTGTAATGAGTTTATATAGTCTGTATATGCACTTTCTGGTTGTAGTCCAATGAATCTGTGAATTTCCTCTCCATCTTTGAACACAATAACACAGGGTATGCTCATCACGCTATATTTTTGTGATATTTGATAACCTTCATCTTTATCTACATCAAATTTTGCAAACTTAATTTTATCGCCATATTTCTGAGATAATTTCTCAAATATTGGAGCTAGGGCTCTACAAGGA
>JAOAGR010000011.1 GCA_026415655.1 Candidatus Dojkabacteria bacterium | reverse complement strand
AGATGTGTATAAGAGACAGCAGTTAGGAGGTTAGCTTAGAAGCAGCTATCCTTTAAAGAGTGCGTAACAGCTCACTAACAAAGAGGGGTTGCACCGACAATTTACGGAGCTAAGCCATGTACCGAAGCTATGGAATCTTGTTCTTAGAGACAAGATTGGTAGGGGAGCGTACTTGTCAGCGGTGAAGGTGTGCTGTAAAGCATGCTGGAGCGGCAAGTAGTGAGAATCCTGGCGTGAGTAGCGAAAGTCTGGTGAAAATCCAGGCCACCGAATGTCCAAGGGTTCCGCAGCCATGATGATCAGCTGCGGGTTAGTCGATCCTAAGCCGAGTCTGAGAAAACTCAGGGTAGGCGATGGACAAGGAGTTAATATTCTCCTACCAGTACATGTTCGTTATCACGATGGAGTGACCGAGTTTGAGAATGCAGGCTCTGGCAGGTCAGAGTGCAAGTAACAAGTTAGAGATCTGAGAGAAATGCTTAGATCTCGTTGTGGACTTTGTCCACTGAAAACAAGTTACGATGCAAAGCCAATGCCTTCGGGCAAAGGCAATCTGCTAAGCTTAAGCTCGCAGGAAAAGCTTCTAAGGAGAACATGTACTGATCGTACCGTAAACCGACACAGGTGGACAGGTAGAGTATACCAAGGTGGACGGGTGATATTCCGTTAAGGAACTCGGCAAATTGCAGTCGTAACTTCGGGATAAGACTGTCCAACAGGTAATGCTGTTGGAGGCACAAGAGAGGTCTGGCCGACTGTTTAACAAAAACACAGGTCCCTGCTAAAGTCGCAAGATGATGTATAGGGGCTGACGCGTGCCCAATGCCGGTTGCTCAAAGAAGGAGGTGCAAGCCTCTGACCTAAGGCCCGGTGAATGGCGGCTGTAACTATAACGGTCCTAAGGTAGTGAAATTCCTTGGCGCTTAATTGGCGTCCCGCATGAAACGCGTAACGAGTCGGACACTGTCTTAACGGAATGCCCGGCGAAAACGAGATGGCTGTGAAGACGCGGCCTACCCGCACAAGGACAAAAAGACCCCGTGGAGCTTTACTGCATCTTTGTATTGTTCTGGGAGTGCAAATGTAGAGCGTATGAGGGAGACTTTGAAGCAGTGGCGCCAGCTACTGTGGAGTCGCCAATGTAACACCTCACTTTTGTATTTTCAGAACTAACTCTGGTGAGTGTATCCTCATCGAGGACAGTGCATGGAGGGCAGTTTAACTGGGGCGGTTCCCTTCTAAAAAGTAACGAAGGGGTTCAAAGGTACCCTCAGCCCGGATGGAAATCGGGCATAGAGTGCAAAGGCATAAGGGTGCTTTACTGTGAGACTCACAAGTCGAGCAGTCACGAAAGTGGGACTTAGTGATCTTTTGGCAAAGCATGGAATTGCCAAAACTTATCGGATAAAAGCTACCCCGGGGATAACAGGCTAGTCGTGCCCAAGCGTCCACAGCGACGGCACGGTTCGGCACCTCGATGTCGGCTCATCGCATCCTGGAGGTGAAGAAGCTTCCAAGGGTTGGGGAGTTCACCCATTAAAGCGGTACGTGAGCTGGGTTCAAAACGGCGTGAGCCAGTTTGGTCTCTATCCGGTGCGGGCGTTCGAAGGCTGAAGAGTGTGCTGCTCCTAGTACGCGAGGACCGGAGTGGGTTAGCCTCTAGTGCACCAGTCGTCACACCAGTGGCGCAGCTGGGTAGCTACGCTAATAACAGATAAGCGCTGAAAGCATCTAAGTGCGAAGCTGGCCTCAAGATTAGCCTTCGTCATCAGACCACCCGCAGATCACGGGTTTGATAGGCCACAGGTGTAAGTATGGTGACATACTCAGCCAAGTGGTACTAATCGGTCAAAAAATTCTTTAATTAATTCTAACAAAGGCATTATGCTTGCTTACGATGTGTTGTCTATTCAGTTTTGGCAGAATATATGGTAGTCAGTATAAGGTTTTATAAAAAATGAAATCTTTTACTGGCTACTGTAGCGGAGTGGAACCACCTCTTCCCATCCCGAACAGAGAAGTGAAACGCTCCAGCGCCGAAAGTACTGCGGTATGCGGGAGGATAGGTCGTGGCCAGGTTAAAGGCCACCTTCGGGTGGCCTTTTATTTTGATTTATTTTATGAAATATATTATATTACTATATGAAGCCGGTTGGTGAAGGACGAACATCTAGTGTCTATTTGCTAGAACCTGAATCTTTTGTAGTAAAGATAAGAAAAAGGCATCAAGGTAGCCGAAATGAAAGTGGTGGGACTCAAACTATTCGCCAGGAGACTAAATATTACTGTGAAGAATATGGAAAAATAAAAAAACTTGCTCCTGGATTGTTCCCGAATACATTGTATTATGTCACAGGTACTCATGATAACGCAGAAATGCACATTATACAAAGGCGAATTAAAGGTATACCATTGAGAGATGCTGTGATGCTTGGCTTTTTTGATGATTACTCCAATCGCAAAAATTTAATACGTTTGCTTCTACAATCTGTTCTTGTTTATCTGTTTAGCAAAGGCCAGTTAATTCCAGATATCGCAGGTTGGCCTGTTGTGGAATTTTTAAATCCCTTAGCTACACAAAATGCAATTTTTGACCCAGAATCTGGACAGATTCTCGTTGTTGATACAAACATGAGTAGGACCTGTGCCAAACTCCCTGTAGTCAGATTTTTGAGTTTTTCCTCGTGTGTATTAACAACTTTTTTATTATTAAATCCGTTATTTAAACCAAGTTACTTTGTTAAAGATACCAAATATTATGAAAGTCATAGTTTGTGGAGATCTGTTAATGGGTTACTGACGTGTATTGCAGATAAATTACATGGAAGATTTTAATCTACGATAAGCACCTCATAGTCTGGAAATTTGGAATTGATCTCTCCTTTGTCAAAGTCTAAAAATGGTAACTTGCATATAAAATCACAAAGTATAGAATTTTTTCCCAAAACCCAGACTTCTATATCCGAATCTGACTTGTTGGTCAGTGGGTTTACTATGTGAGAGTGTGTCAGCCATCTTCTGATGTGATTGCTCGATCCGTGCAAGCTCAACCCACTTTTTAATTTTGAATATCCGATGATTTTGTCATGTTTGTATGACATAAGACCTATTTTTACTAATCTTTTTTTTATGTCAAAGTATTTGATATCTCCTGATGCATCAATAATAAAAGTGTTACATTTTGTTTTTAGATATTTGAATAGTTTCTCAATAAGATAGCCCTTTCCGATTCCACCGAAATCAAATGATATTGGTTTATTTATAAAAATTACATTTTTTGAGATTATTTTTATATTCTCTAGAAAGTCAGGGATTTCTCTTAATCTTTCTTTTGATATGAATGAATAGTTTTCATCATATCCGAGGTCTTCTAGTCTAATTGCTATTAACGGCGTAAACCTTTTGTCAGAGATTGTATAAAGTTTCTGGTAAATCCTTAAGATCCTGACAAATTCGTGTGATGATTTGAAATATCCTGACTTGTTTTTTGGTTTGTAGAGTTCAGATGCGGATATAAAGCGAGAGAATCGATTTTCGAATAAGGTACAAATATTCTTTATGTTTGTAGTTAGTTTTGGATTATTGTTGTCTAAATAGATATTCCAACAAGTACCAATTGATTTGAATGAATAGTTGTTTAGACTTTTTGGATCTATAAATTCGGACAAGGATACATCTTATGATTTTGCTTGTTGTCTTATTTTTTCTAAGGCATTATTAAAAGCATCCGTTGTAAGGGATGCCCCAGAAACTACATCGAGTCTAAGGTTATCGATATCTTGATTAATCACAAAAGATTTATAATTGGATTGAAATCTTCGATCATACTTTTTTGATTCACTATCTATATCTGATTGTGTAACGTTTACTTCTGTTATTTTACCATTCTCAAGTTTGATGGATAGTTTTAGTTTGTTAAACCCATCCGGTACACTATAAGCAACTTCTGTGGTGTACGAACCATTTTTGTATGTTGACGTCTGATTGGTGACAGTTGTATTGATATCACTTGGTACGAAACATCTATCATTTTCCGTACATGTTGTGTCATTATTTGTTGTGTGGGTTGTCGGTTGATCAGTTACATCTCCCCCCGCGCTTTCATTCGATGAGGTACGTGAATTCCAAAATATTATTCCAGCAGACACGATTATTAGAGAAGTCCCGATAATCAATCCTGAAATGATCAGATTATTCTTATTGTTCATATTTTCCATTATAATAAAGTTAGATTGAGTTATCAATTTAGTGCCTGTTTGTCTCTTGTGATACAATAAAGTTATGCAAAAATTTTTTACACTTAAAAATACAACCTTTCAGTTTGTACTTGTATTGTTAGCATTTGTTTTTTATCATCTGGTTTTTAGAATATTTCAAGATAGTTTATGGGGTATTTTTGTATATGATTTAATATCGAAAATAATAGTTTTGGCTTTAGTATTTGGTATTTATTATTTTATTGCTACAAAATATTTTAACATTTTTGTTAATCCTTTAAATCTGATGATTTCTGGTATATTGCTTTTGGCAATATTAGATGTTCAAACTAATATGATTTATTGGATTTTGATTGCTATTTTTCTGATTATTTTTAAAGCATTCATTAGATATCAGGGGGGACCGATATTTAATCCAACTATGGCTTCTATATTCGGTCTTCTAGTTGTTTTGGATGTATTAAGCTTTGTATTTAGATTACAACCTATTGATCTGAGTGTATCGTGGTGGGCGGGGAATGTATTAAAGATCTTTGATAACTTATTTATACAATATTTTCTGGCCATTTCAATCGCTCTGGTATTTGTTTATTATGCTTACAAATTTAAAAAGATTTATCTTTCTATTTCTTTTATTATATTCGCAACAGTTTTCAAAATTATTGATCTTGTATCTTTTATAAATACATTTGATCTGGGATTAAGTGATATAACTAGATTGGTAGTAGATATATTTTTAAGTATGGTATTTTTCAGTTTTGTAATGTTTAATGAACCAAAAACCACACCTATAGAGGTAACTCAACAGGTTTTTTATGGGTTTGTAGGTGCATTTATAATATTTTTGCTGCAATTTTTACCCGAATCATTAAGCGATTTACATATTTTTTATTCGACAGAAGTTTTCATTACTATAATTGTTAATTTAATTTATTTTTTGGATCGATATTTTGGCGTTTTTTCGCGAGTAGAGAAGTATCTCAAGAATTTTTATGAGAATAAGAATTAAAGTTATTTTGGTACCAAATGTTGAAAAAGAAGAAATCCTTGGAGTTTTTGGTAATGATAATTTCAATATACGGCTTTTTTTAGATGGTGAGTTGAACAAATCAATAGAAAGGTTTTTTAGATCTAGGTATCTCATTTATCCTTATTCTTACAATATTATTGGAATATTTAAGCAGAAAAATCATTATTGGATAGAAATGGAAATAGACGATCGAGCATACGAAATTTTAATGAGTGACGTAGATAAATAAATTTACTTTTCAAGAAAACATAAAACTTCATATATATCATCTAAAACATCTATCATTTTTGCTAGTTTTATTATTTTGGGTATTTCAATATTTTTTGTATATTTGAGGATTTTTTGAACGTCATCATAGTCTTTTTGTCTCTTTGTCAATAAAAATAGTTTTAAAACAATGAGAGCATCTAGCGAAATTATTGGTAATTTATGTTGGAAAATTAGATATTCTGATATATTCGAGATCACTAGTGGGCTATCAAATCCGAAGGACACTCGATGACCTTTTTTATTGTAAAATTTGTCAAACTTTGCGAATTCTATTTCACCGTGATCAGTCTGTAGTACAAACGAATAAATATCCTTGTCAATTTTTTTTATTTTTGATTCAGGAAATAAGGTACTTATCTTATTAAAAAGTTTATCGGACACACAAATATCTATATCACTGTAGTGAGAGATCTAAATTTGTATATGTAACATGCATATCCACTTGTAAAGAAAAAGTCCGAATTTAAATTATATAAAGTTTTAAGAGTCTCCTGAAAAGATCTGGGCATAAAACTAAAATTAATGAAAAAATATTTTAATTATCTCGTTGTAATGTGTATTTCCATACATATTACACATTTTTAAATAAACGACAATTCAATATATCAGTTTGCAAAAAAACACACAAATATCCTAAGATATTAGGGGATTCTTGATTTGAAATATAAAATCTCTGTCTAATCAGTAAACATACATTAATTCAATAAAATTCATGTATTTATCAATGAAATGATTTTACAAAATTTCTGCTGAATATTTGTTGATAGATCTTTATGTATATGTTTTCTAATAAATATCTTCTAAAAGAGTTTGTTATTCAATAGTGTTTATGCTGCGCAATTGCATTTTATTTATCTCTTCGCACATATCTATGTTTATACCATCAGGACGGGATTTAACAGAGAATTCTACATATGATGAATTATCATTTAATATAGGCACATAGCAAGACACTACTTTTCCTGTGCTTGCCCGTGAATTTGTACCAACTGGAACATAGAAATACTCACATTCCACGGCTTTTATATCTTGTGAATATGTTTTTACGGGTTTGCATTCAGTTATTTCTACGGTGCCGGCAGAGTTTGTGTTTTGAAGAGTTTTAGGTGTATTTAGATATTCGTAATTTGTATCAACTAGACGCATAGTTCTAATGATAGAATTACCAATAAAATAATATTTGTCATCGTTTGGAAGATAAACAATGTCCATAATATTGTATTTTTTATCACCAATTTTTTCATCTTGACTACCAATGATTATTTTTGGTTCTTTTGATATCCAGTCAATTTCTTTATCATATTGGACATTGATTTTTTTTTGATTTAAATGAAAAGTTCAGGTTATAAGAATATTTAGGATCATTATTATTTGTATTTTGTTCCGAAGTAGGAGTCATTTTATTTTTTACTTCTTCGACATTGACACTTGTATTGGCATTAAATACTGAAAAATTGTTACTTTGACTGAAAAATGAGGTTATTGGATTGTCTCTATTGTTTGATAATATAAATAAAAGCAAAGAGCCTAATACAATTAAAGATATAAAAAATACAATAACAGAAATGAATATTGCTTTATTTTCTTCAAATATTTTTTTGATTTCCATAAATTATATACATTATAGACTTTTATTCATAAAAATACTAATATGGATGTGATGTTTGGTATTTATATATTTGATAAGATGTGTTTTGTAATCAAGCTTATCGTCATTTTGACCCTATCGGTATTTTCAATTTTACTCCAATCTCATTATGTATTTGCGGATCTTGCTACTGGTACAAGATTCTCTATAGAAAAAAATGTCTCTCCACAAACTGTTGCTAGAGGTGGTTCTGTTATTTATTCAGTAACAATCAAAAATATTACTACTTCTGAAACTTTAACTCCAGAAATAGTTGAGGATAAATTGCCTCAGGGATTTGTTTATAGTGGAGAACCTAAGCTTGTCAAAACTTCAGGTGAGGAGGTAGCATTTGAACCTGTCAGTACTTCTGATGGAGTTATCAGATGGGAATTTGATGGTGATACTATTCAACAACTAAATCCTAATCAGAGCATAGTTATTACTTACAAGGTCAGAGTAGATAATCCAGGACAAAATACAGAAAATGAAGTTTGTTTGATAGAACCTGAAGAAATTTGTGCTAAAGCACGAGTAAATATTTCTACTGCCGCACCAAATGCTGGTATCAATGATGTTTTTTTGCCTATACTAATTTTAATATCAATTATCATGATTTTGTCCTTTTTTAACAGACCAAAATCATTTGAAAGAAATATTCTTGAAGGATAGATGTTGGATTGTTTATTCTTTATGTTATAATAAGCAAGCGAAACTGAAGAAAATGGTGCTTAGTAAGTTTTGCTATTTTTACGCACCTAGATAAATTAAAAATAATATGAGAAAAAAAAGCAACATAAAAAGAAGGGAAGTCAAACCAGATCCAATATATAATTCTGTATTGGTAGGCAAGTTTATAAATATAATAATGCGTAACGGTAAAAAAACAGTTGCGCAAAAACTGGTTTATTCGGCATTAAAACAACTTGAAGAGACACAAAATAAACCAGCATTAGAACTTTTTGAAGAAATTCTGGACAAATCCAGGCCTACAGTGATGCTTAAGTCTAGAAGAGTAGGTGGCGCGAATATACAAGTTCCCGTTCCGGTTGAGAGACAAAAAGGACTTTTGATAGCAATGAGGTGGATACGTGACTTTGCTAGAAAAAGAAAAGGACAACCGTTTGATAAAGATCTATTAAAAGAGTTTACGGATATATTGACTGATCAGGGAGATGTATTGAAGAAAAGAGATGAAGTACATAAGATGGCAGAAGCTAATAAGACGTATGCTCATTTTACTAGGTAATTATTCACAAGTTTTGGTATTTTTATAAATTTTCTGTTGTTAATTGGCTTTTTCTTTTTGTTTAAGGCATATGAATTTATACAGAAATATTATTAGTGTTATTTTTATTATAAAATGAAGACAAATTTTAAATATAATTAATTAAAATTTCGAATTTTGTTAAGATTGTTTGTGTCGCCTTCTAGATTTTTATAGATAAAAATAACATTATTTTCCATATTCTGGTATTTGTTTTTCTATTAATAATTTATTAGTGTAGGGATAAATTTGTGGTGTTTATCTGTTATCCCCTTCAGAATTAATTGTATTTCTTTCCAAGCGAGATAAAACTTTTTCCAAGTTTGATTCAGCTACATCTTCTAATTCTAGCCCCAAATCAGTTGCTAGCTGAGCGATGTACCAAAGTATATCACCAAGTTCGCCTTTTAAAGCATCTTTATCTTGTTCTTCAAAAACTCCGTTTTTGTTTCTCATGATTTTCTTGATTTTTTCAACAAACTCGCCAGTTTCGCCAGCTAAGCCTAGAGTTGGATACAGTATATGATTTCCAATTACGCTTTTATCAATATTTGTATATAAAGCGGTTTTTCTAGATTTATTTTGGTATTCTTTAAAAGTCATATTACATAATATTTTATAATTTTAATTTGTCGGTTCAATATATTTTTACAATCATGACTTTTGTGCTAAAATCGGCTTGAAATAAAATATATATGTCTGCAATAGGAAAAAAAGTAACACTAGATAAAGTAAGAAATTTTGGTATTATAGCCCACATTGATGCGGGAAAAACAACGCTTTCAGAAAGAATACTTTTTTATACAGGTAAAATTTATAAGTTAGGTGAGGTTCATGAAGGTGCAGCTACGATGGATTGGATGGTACAGGAGCGAGAAAGGGGTATCACCATTACATCGGCAGCAACTACTTGTTTTTGGACTGTAAATGGGGTAGATTATCGTTATAACTTGATTGACACACCTGGACACATAGATTTTACTGCCGAAGTAGAACGATCTTTAAGAGTTTTGGATGGTGCAGTTTGTGTTTTAGATTCTTCTCAAGGTGTAGAACCACAATCAGAAACTGTGTGGCGACAGGCAGACAAATACGGTGTCCCAAGACTGATTTATGCCAATAAATTGGCTAAAATGGGCGGTGATTTGTTTAAAACAATGGACTCGATTCGCTCTAGACTTGGTGTTAGATTTGCGCCAGTATTGTTACCAATAGGTGTTGAATCAGAATTTAAAGGGGTTGTTGATTTGATAAAGATGAAAGCTATCAAGTATTATGATGATCTTGGTAAGGATGTACGTATAGAAGAGATTCCAGAAGACATGGTTGAACTGGCAAAGGAATATCGAGCGAAATTAATTGATCAAATCGCAGAATATGATGATGCTGTAATGGAAAAATATTTGGCTGGAGAAGAATTGACTGAACAAGAGATCTTGATGGCAATGCGTAAAGGAGTGCTACAAGTTAAATTTTTCCCCCTTTTTTGTGGTGATGCGTTGAGTAATAAAGGACCACAAGTATTGTTGGATTACATTGCTTTACTCTTACCTTCACCTCTTGATAGAGGATCTGTTACTGGACATAATCCATTAAATGAGGAAAAACTTATAACTCGAAACCCTGATGTAAACGAACCATTAACTGGTTTAGCATTTAAAATTGCTGTAGATCCACATGTTGGTAGATTAACATTTTTTCGTGTTTACTCAGGTAAGATTACATCTGGAAGCTATGTTTATAACTCTACAAGGGGAGAGAAAGAAAGAATCTCACGTATTTTCTTATTACATGCTAATCAGCGAGAAGAAGTCCCAGAATTAACAGCCGGAGAGATTGGAGCTTTAGTTGGGCTTAAAGTGACGAAAACAGGTGATACATTATGTGATGAGTCAAATCCAATACGCTTGGAGGGTATAAAATTTGCCGAGCCAGTTATTTCAAGGGCGGTTGAACCGAAAACAAAGGCAGACCAAGAAAAATTAAGTGAGGCTTTAGGAAAACTCGCTGATGAAGATCCTACACTTCGTGTAACTACCGATCAGGAAACTGGACAATTAGTTATTTCTGGTATGGGGGAGTTGCACCTTGATATTATCATTGATAGATTAAAAAGAGAATTTAATGTGGATGTAAATACAGGTAATCCGCAAGTTGCCTATCGAGAAACTATTCAGGGGGTTGTCGAACAAGAAGGAAAATATATTCGTCAGTCAGGTGGTAGAGGACAGTATGGCCATGTGAAGATCAAGATAGAACCATGCCCTGAAAAAGATTTTGAGTTTGTTAATGAAATCGTTGGTGGGGTGATACCAAAAGAGTATATTCCATCAGTTGAGAAGGGAATAAGAAAAGCTATTGAATCAGGTGTCCTAGCGGGGTATCCAGTTGTTAATGTAAGGGTTAGACTCTTTGATGGATCATTTCATGAAGTAGACTCATCTGATGCGGCATTTCAAATTGCGGCTTCCATGGCATTTAAAGATGGTATGAAGCAACCACCCGCTCAAGCTGTTCTTTTAGAGCCAATAATGAAAGTGGAAGTCACTTTTCCAACCGAATATCAAGGTGCAGTACAGGGATCAATACTTTCACGAAGGGGATTGATTTTAGGAACAGAACAGAGAGGAAATGTATCTGTGTTATTTGCAGAAGTACCACTAGCGGAGATGTTTGGATATACAACAGAAATTAGGTCTATTACATCGGGACGTGGTTCGCCATCAATGGAATTTTGTAAGTATGCACCTGTACCCGCGAACATACAGGAACAGATAATCAAAGGTAAATCTAAATAATAAATTAAAATTATTATCGAAATTAAAAGCTCCCTTTTTAAAAGGGAGCTTTTTTATTGACCCAGGAATACGGTATTATTAGCATTCACTATGGCCGCAATTTAGACATCTATTACAGCCTTCCATCTCAACAACGGCATATTCACCACATTGAGTGCATAAAGCCTTAGGTTCATGATTTAGATATGAGTTATCATTTTCTTGATTTCCTGATGTTTCTTGATGATTGACATTTGAATAGTGTTCATCAAAATATTCTTTAAGTGCTTTTGCGATGGCATCAGGTAAAGATTTAACCTTGCCATTACCAAAACCTATGATTTTTGAACCACCAATATCCTTTAGTTCTTCAATAATTCCCATTATTTTTTGTTTTTGTGATATACCACTATTTGATCTGAGTATAAAAGTAATAAGCCTTCCGAAGGCTTCACTTATACTATCAAGATCGGATCCACCTTTGCCAATATTTAAAAATACCTCAAAGGGATCACCATTTTCATCTTGATTGATAGTTACATAGCCTTTTCCAAGCGGGGTCGTAATTTTTATTGTTTCTCCCTTTAATTTACTAGGTCGGGGCTTTTGATAATCTTTTACAGATATAGGGCTTGTTTGAATATTTGCATTATTTGCTGGTATTGTTTCTGCAGTGTTTTCCGAGTTTGGTGATGTGTTTGTGATTTCTTCTTTTTGCTTAGCAGTTTTTTTGGTTTCTAATACTACGACTTGTCTTGTCCCTGCGACATATACAGTAATACCTTTACAACCATTTTTCCAAGCTAAGAAATAAGCATTTTTGACTTCGTCTTGAGTGGTGCCTTCAGGAAAGTTAATTGTTTTTGAAATACTATTATCAACAAATCGTTGCAATGCTGCTTGCATCATTACATGTTCTGTACCAGCTATATCAGAAGCAACTACGAATGTATCTCTTATATTTTCTGGGAGTTCCTCTATATTTTGGCAGGTCCCCTCCTCATTAATTCTTTGAATAATTTGTTGTTTTACGTCATGTGATAAATTTGAAGCATCAATAGCTTTTTGAAATAATGGACTCACATACTGAAGTTGTGTTCTGTCTCCGGTTTTATGATCTATGACATAGCGAGTGTATGCTAGCGCGAATACTGGTTCGCATCCGTATCCTTCACATCCTACAACAGTTGCTATAGTACCCGTGGGTGCAATAGTTGTCTGTGCACCATTCCTGATACCGTATGTAAGGATATCGTTTCTAATAGCTTCCCAATCTAATCTGGGCCTACCCCAGTCTTTGGTATATGGAACTAAAGGAGTAGGTATTTGCCACCTAAAATTATCTTTATCATATATACTTCCTTTTATGGCTGGAAATGCTCCTCTTGTCTTTGCTAGTTCTATAGATTTACGCATTGCATGGTACCTGATGAATTCCATCATTTGAGATGCAAACTCTAGACTTTCATTAGATCCATATCTTATACCGAGCATATACATCATATCTGCAAGTCCCATGATACCTAGACCTATTCTTCGTACTCTTAAAGCAGCTTCCCTGAGTTGGGGGACTGCAGGTACATAATTGTTCGCTGATACAACGTTATCTAAAAAGTGTGTTGATTCTTCTATTGTACGTTGGAGTGCTTCCCAATCAACGGCACCATTTTTTACGTGTCTTGCGAGATTTATCGATCCCAAACAGCAATTTTCATATGGACCAAGCCATTGTTCGCCACATGGATTTGTCGCTTCTAATGTATATAGGTGCGGTACTGGATTTGTCTCATTCGCTCTATCTATAAAAAGTGCACCTGGTTCGCCATTAAGATGGGCGTACTTTATTATTTCATCGAAAAGTTCACGTGCACGGACGACTTTTGTTACCTCTTTTGTACGTGGATTAACAAGTTCAAACATTTTATCTTCCTCGACTGCACGCATAAATTCATCAGTAATTGCTACAGATATATTAAAGTTAGCTATTTCACCCTCTTTAGCTTTACAACTTATAAATTCGTAGATATCAGGATGATCAACACGTAAAACGCCCATGTTTGCTCCTCTTCGTGTACCTCCTTGGGCTATTACTCCAAACGCCGTGTCGTATGCCCGCAAAAAACTTACGGGACCAGAAGCTACACCTGCACTACCTCGTACTGTGTCACCCTTTGGTCTCAGTCTTGAGAATGAAAAACCATTACCACCACCAGTTTGTTGAATTAATGCCGCATCACGTAGTGTTTGGAATATTCCATCACTTTCCTTACCTAAATCATCTGATATCGGTAGAACAAAACATGCCGCCAATTGTCCAAGTGTGGTACCAGCACCTGTGAATGTCGGTGAATTTGGGGAGAATCGAAATTCGGTTAATAATCTATAAAATGTGTCTGTTGCTTTATTTACATCATCACCATGCATTGATTCAACCTGAGCTATATGTCTAGCAATACGCATGTACATCTCTTCGATAGATTCTGTAGGTTTTCCATCTTCACCTTTGCGTAAGTACCTATCTATAAGTACTTTTCTTCCATTTTCTGTTAATTCCAATGTTTCTCCGCCGAGATTATCATCATATTTTTTATTTTGTGTTTGTATGTTTGTCATACGTTTTGATTGTATATGTGATTTTAATAAAGTCAACAGAATAAAAATTGGTAAAAATGTAATGCTTGGTATAAAAGGAATTTTGGGGCTATTGATAATATTTATTGTTCTTAGTTCGAGGATTGATGTGTTTGGTATTATTTTAAGTATCATTTGTTATTTTATAAATATATAAATGCTTGTTATTCCTATTAAGTCGTTTTTTGAATGCACTAGTTTAATTTGTAAAAATAACATTTTTTTATCAGATAGAATAATACTTGTTACAATGCCTATTTAGGATAAAAATTAACGGATACTAATTCATCTGACTTTGAAATAAATTAAATTAGATTATCCCTATTAATTCAACAAAAATATTATATTTGTAATTGGTAAATTATAAATGCAATTGTTTATAAGCTCATATAAAAAGATTTTAGAAAAATCTGTATATTAAAATTATAATGTTCTATCTTTTTATCCTAGATAATATTTCATATTCTATAGTTCCGCATAAATTTGCAAGTTCCGAAGCTGTAATTTTTTGGTTTTCTTGTTCACCTATTAATACTACTTCATCTTCTATACTGGGAGTAGGGGAATGAATATCTGTAATATCTACTGTGAGCATATTCATGCTTATTCGGCCAATTACTGGTGCCTTTTTTCCATGAATCAAAACGTAACCTTTGTTTGAAAGTCTTCTATCATAACCATCGCTATATCCAACAGGTATCACAGCTATTTTTGTGAATCGGTTTGTTGTATAAGTCATATTGTATCCAATTGGAGTTCTAGGAGGTACTGTCTTTATCTGAGCAATAAAAGTTTTCCATGATAATACTGGCTTTAGATATAAATTTTTTTGATGCAAAAAAGACTTAATATCTTCTGAGGGATATATACCATACAGTCCTGCACCGATTCTTACAATGTCATTCTTACCAAAATTTTTATCATATATTATAGTTCCGCTTGTTGAAGAGATATGACGCGTTATATGTTTAAATCCATATTTTCTGATTTTTTCTAAGAACTTTTCATATAAATTAACTTGTTTTTGAGTATGTTCTGGATGTAGTGTAAGATCATCAGCATTGCTAAAATGAGAGTAGACTCCTTCTAGCTTTATAAATTTGCTGTGTGCTATTATATCTAAAATCTCGTCAAGTTCGATTGATTCAAAAACAAATCCTTCTCTTCCCATTAGGCTATCTACGGCTAAATGTACGTTTATTGAGTTGTCGTGCTTTTCTAAAATCTGTTCTAATGCAATTATTTGCTCTTTTGAAAATATACCTAGAGTACCATTGTTTTTTACAATTTCCTCAATATCTTCTACACTCACAAATCCTAGTACTAAAACTTTTTTAGAAGTATATTTGCGAATTTTAATAAGTTCATTTACGTCATCAACTTGAAACATGTCCGCATGCGGATCGAGGATTGGTACTATATTTTCTATACCATGTCCATAAGCATCGGCTTTAACAACACATGCTATTTTTGTGCTATGGTGCACGTATGATTTGAACAGATGAAAATTGTGTAAAAGGGCGTCTTTAGATATAAAAACATTATGAATTTTCATGAATTTGCTAATCTATTCGGTTACACTTTTAAGTTTTTGTCCTTTTAGATTATTCAAAACATCAGATTTAAATGTATATTCGATTTCATTTTTTTCTAAATGTGCTTGGATAGCATATTCAATGAGATTTTCTACTAATTCTTCTATTTCAATGCCACTGGCCTTCCATAAGTGATGATATAGTGTTCCAGGAAGCGGATTAACTTCAGTAACATAAAATTCTTTTGTGTTGCTATCCATTACGAAATCAACTCTAGCTATACCAGTTGCTCCTAGAATTTTATATACATTTATAGCGGTCTTTCGAATTTTATCTGTTGTTTCAGAATCAATCTTTGCAGGAATAATCAAATTTTTGGTTGCATTACCTGTTTGTGTTCCGCCATCATTTATATATTTTTCATTAAAATCAAAAAGGTCAGATTTAAACTCTGATTGTTGAATAAGAGAAGCTATTGGTTTATCAACACCAATTACACAACAGGTTAGATCTAGAGTATTTTCTATACCTTGTTCTACTAAAATTTTGTTATCATAAAAAAATCCAACTTCAATAGCATTCTCAAGATCATCCCAAGATTTAACCTTTGTTATACCGATTGATGATCCTGTATGTGGTGGTTTAACGAAAACAGGTAGCTTAAGCTTACTTTGTATGTTTTGAATCAATGAATCTTTATCTAATTTCCATTCATCTTTATGAAAAGTAATAAAATCTGGAGTAGGAATCCCATGAAAAGAAATCAATTCTTTGGTTAGCGATTTATCCATTGCTATAGCTGAAGAAGTTACATTACAACCTACATATGGTACGTTTAGCATTTCAAATATACCTTGTATCGTTCCATCTTCTCCAAAAGTGCCATGAAGAGCAGGAAACGCAATATCTATTTCATAAGTAGTTGGAAAAAGCTTACCAAATGATCTAATCACAATTTTTTTTGTAGCCGTGACATCAATACTAAAGTTAGACTTAATATACTTTTCAGGTGACTCTACGAAGTCAGTATTTTGTGTAAAAAAAGTGATGTTTGATAGTCTTTCATCTACTATCCATTTACCTTGTTTTGTTATGTATACTGGTATTACTTTATATCCTAGCTTCTTTAAGGTATTAATAATTAACTGCCCAGTGACAATTGATATCTCATGCTCTGCTGATTTACTTCCAAAAAATACACCAACTGTTTTTATTGTTTTCATAATTTATTATATCAAAATATTAGTTTTCCTTTTTGGGCTTATGATTTACCAAGGGACTGGGATCGTAAGTAAAAACTGGTTCTTGATTTTGATCTGTTGAGACCTCATTTTTATTAGAATATATGGATTCTTTAGCTTGCATAAATGAATCTTGTTTGTCATTAGACTTTTTCTTGAAAAAGTACAAATATGACATAATAATAGCGTAAATTAATAAGAGTATATTCAGTATAAGCGACACAATTAATCCTATTTGTTCTAGATTATTTTGAATTTTTTCCGAATTCTTATTATTTATCGAGCCATTATTCATTGTACTATTCGAATCTATATTTGAATGATTATCATTTATGCTGGTAGGCGATGGAGTTTGTGATGAATTTAATTTTTTGACAGATACATTTTGATTTCCAGCGTTGTCGAACGCTATTACTTTAACTTCAGAAAAAGATGTTTGAACTGTTATTGGCGAAGTGCCGTTTGATAAAAGAACATTATCTATATAGACTTCATATTTGTTTATACCGGATAGTGAATCTGTTGTATTAAAACTAATTTGATACGCGTTATTATTTATTTGGTTTATTGTTATATCAAAATCTTCTGGTGGTAGAGTATCAATATTTATCTTAAAAGATGATATTTGTCCCCATCCATTATTGTTCTTTGCTTTCACATGAAAGTAATTTTCGCCATCGTTTAACTCTGAAGATACCGTTGTAGAAGTTGTTTTTATTTCGTTTGTCAGATTTGACGTAGTATTTTTACTAAATTCATAGTTAAATCCATTAGCATTATTATTCGCAGTCCATGTTACAGTAACATTTTTATTGTTGTACCATTTATTTGGTTCTTGATGAGATGTCGAATTTATTGAAGTTATAGAGGGTAATAAATTTTGTGGATTTGGCGTGGGAGATGGAGTAGGTGTCGGAGTATTTTGTCTTGGACGTGGAGTAGGTGTGGGAGATGGAGTAGGTGTTGGTGAAACACTTATAACTTTAGATCCGGAAACATTATCGGATCCGGTACCGAATCCTTCACCGCTTACTGATCCATTCCCAGTTATAGTTATGCTTTGTAATGAATTTGGTGAACTCAATTTTATGGATAAGACCTCTTTTTGCCCATTTAGTTGTTGTCCTAGAATTGCGCCAGAAAACGATATATTGCTTCCGCTTGTTGTAGGACCTGTTATAGGCGTCCAGCCACCAATTAAATTAACAGATTGTATTGAAAAAGCACCTACATTAATTGATATATCTACGGCATTATAAGCTTGATCTCTTGTAACAAAAACTGTTATATCAAATGTTTGATTCGGATATACTTGATTTGGTCCTGTGATTATTATAGAGCCTGCTGCGTGTACCTGATTTTCTGGATATTGTAAAAAAATGCTTAAATTCAAAAAAAATAAGCAAATTATCAGTACTAATTTTTTTAATATATTCTTTGTCATATTAAATTACTTTTTATTAACATTTTTATTCTAGAGTATCAAATCTGCGTTGCCAGTTAGCCGCTAAAATACTTAGGTCTGAAAGATTTGTTCTGTTATCACCGTTAGCATCCGCTACATCATTATCTTGCAGCCATCGGGCAGCTAATATACTTAGATCAGAAATGTTAACTATTCCGTCATTATTAAAATCTGCTTTTGTTTTGCGAAAATCTCTAAGTGCAGTTATTTCAAATGTTATTTCTTTTGGTACTGATTCATTATTTGCATTATCTTTTGCTTTTATACTAATTGTATAATTACCGTCATTAAGATTATTTGCATTGTATTCATTGCCTGGTAGTACTGCAGTATTTGATGCATTGAAAGTTACAATATATTCTTTGATACCAGCTAAATTATCAGAGGAAGTAAAATTTTTAAGCTTTATGTTGTTTCGGTTGATTTCCAATTCAGCATTAGGTTGCGAAGGTGATATGGTATCAGCGGTGTAACTGATCGTATGACAATCTTCTTCATAATCATAGCATTGTGAGGGGTTATCAAAGCATACGACAGATGTTATTGATATAAAAGTTTCTTGATTTATAAATTCTAAATCATTTGGAAATGTAAATGAACGGGCATTTGTGTCGTTTACTACAAATTTGTTTGAGATACTTCCAATTTCTTCTATTTCAAAATACCATTTTGTATAACTTGGATTAGGATTATTTACTACGTCCCAATTAATAGTTGGTCTTTTATTATTTGTGATCTGGCCATCAGGTGTGGTAATTTGGATGTATGCACCTTTTCTGATAGTAATATTTCTTTCCTCTGTGGACATGTTGCCATCAAAATCTTCAGCTTGAATTCGTATTGTATACGTACCATCAGGAATATAATTAGTAATAGTATTGATATCAAATATTATATTGTTATTCACCGATCCTTTTCTTGTTTGCTTATATATGGGCCAGTTCCACATGTTTAGGATAGTGACTCTTACATTGTATAGATCATTATCATTTACACTGCCTCTGATTAAAATATTTGAAGATAATATCTCATTATCATTTGGCTCTGTTATTGAGAGAGTAGGAGAAGTAGTATCGGGGATATAGTTATACTCTAGAGCGGCTTTTGCTCTTAAAAATCCATAACCCGTTTGAGTGTCAAAACCTGGGCTGGAAAGATCCTCGGTTGATTTCAGTATAGCCTTTCTTATCTGTTTTGCATTCCAACCGTTACTAACACTGTATGAGTGTATCAAACCAGCTACTCCAGAAACATGTGGAGCAGCTATTGACGTTCCCCAGACACAGTTATATTTTGTGTTTGACCCAATACAGGATGACATAGAGGTACTGCTTGTTGAGAGAATATTTCCTCCTGGTGCCATTATATCTAATTTATTACCATGATTAGAAAAAGATAGTTTAGTTTTGTTGAAGGATGAAGCTCCTACTGTAATGACTCTATCGCTGGATGCTGGGCTAAATCGATCTACATCCATGTTACTATTACCAGCAGCGGCAACTACTAAAATTCCTTGATTCCATGCATCCTCTATGTATTGATCAAATAAGGCACTATATCCCTCACCGCCAAGGCTTAAATTTATTATATCTGCACCTTGATTAATTGCATATTCTATAGATCTTACAATATCTATGTCATATGCTCCAACCCCAAACCCGGTGATAACTTGAAAAGGATTTATCACCATTATTTTACAAGAAAAACAAATACCAGATATACCGATAGCGTTATTAGATTTTGCAGCACCAATTATACCTGCAACTCCAATGCCATGATTATCAAGATAATTTACATCATTGTTATCGTTACCATAATTCATTCTTGCACCGAATATATCGTCTTTGATATTATTATTATCTTGATCTGTGTTATCAGCTATTATATTCACACCGACTGTTGAACTATAAATCAGTACATCTTTGAAAGTGATTTTACTGTCATTGTCTAAATCAAGATTGTTGTTAATATAGTATGTAATTATTTCTTTGGTGTCTACATAGTCATTATTGTCAGTATCCAGAATAGACTTTAAAGAATTTGGAATCTCATTTTGATTCACCCAGATATTAGATGGGTAATAAATATTTGTAGACTTGTCATAATTTATTATGTCGGGATGAGTCAAATCTATACCAGTGTCAATTACTGCTATTATTGTTTCTTCACTACCGGTATTTATGTTCCATGCGGAGTTGGGATCAATAGTTGGTAAAAGATCGATTTGACGAAGATTCCACTGATCAGGTTCGCCAGTAATTATTGTTCCAGTGCTGTTATAAAGAGGATCGTTAGGTATACTTAGTGGTTTTCTAATGAAGTTAGGATAAAGATTGTTGTGTGTATTAAAACTCAGTTTAATATGTGCTGGTATTTTATCTAATGTTCTTTTACCATTTATGCTTTTGATTGTGATGAAACTGTCGGTCTTGATATCAGCATACACACTTCGGTATCTTTGGTTTGCGTTTTTTTCTGTTTCTGTTTTGGATGCTTTTATAAAACTAGTATGTTCTGCATTAGGGGTTATGTAATTTATTAACAAAACTGTTATTGTACATAAAACTAGTATGCTCCTCATGAAATACATAATATCAAAATCATATTAGCAAACAAAAATTAAATATTTCTAAAATTTCTCGAAGTCTTTTATTATCTGGTTAATTTCATTGATTGATTCATTTCCTTTATTAAATAGCTTTTCCATAAACACAGTAATTTCATTTTTTGATCTGACAATAAATTCATTTATTTTGTCTTTTATATCTTTTAGTAGAGTTAAATCCTTTGATTTAATGGTAGATATCAGATTTTCTATAAAATTTTTTATATCTAAGCCAAATTTTGTGAAGAATTCTTTGGTTGATAAACTGATATTTGAGGAATTGATTTTTTCTATTAAAGCGTCTAGTTCGGATTTAATAGACTCGTATGTTTCTGCAATCGTCTGTAGGTTTATATTCTTAATATATTCGGAAATAGTTGCTATTTTCTCTTTAATAATGTTGAAAAGCTCGTTTATATCAATATATTCGTCTAAAAACAATATAAATTCCTCGCCTTTTTGTATTAATTTTGCTACAGTGTTTTTATATTCTATTAAAGCTTCGTTCGATTTATTCCTTAATAATTCTTGCAAATTCTCTTTATAGTAAAAAAATAAGTCTTTTAGTTCATTAAATTTTTGTCTAATGTTAGCAGATGTATCTTTGTATATTGTTACAATCTCATTAAGTACATCTAAGATTTTAACCGTTTGTTCTTTTATTGTTTCAAATTCCTTTTTGACTAAATTATCATTGTATGTTTTTACACTAAAAAAAATTATCGTAAAAATAAATAAAATTACTAATATTATTCGAACGAATAATTTGATTTTATTTGGCATTTTGATATAAATTTCTATGAAAATTATATCACATGATAACCAGTGTATATGGAAAATAAAGAAAATATAGAAATTCTATTTGATCAAGATTTTATCAATAGGCTTAAAGAAGATCTTTTAGAGGAAGGAATTATTCAGATAGATTTTTTTTATTTTAAATTTCAATATGGATATATACGCAATAAAATGCAACTCATACTTTATCACTTGGCTCGCGATAAAAAGGTCAAAATAAACTTCTGGCTAGATGAAATGTTTTCTATTCATAAAATAAATAAGTTTGGTTACTACATAAGCAAAAAAGAAGAGAATTCCAAGAAATATAGAAAACTAAGACAGAAGAACGAATTATTCTTTGAAATAATGAAAGGTGTTGGTGCTGTTGTTTATTTTACAAGACCTTTGTCTGACCTTAATAAAAAATTTATTCCTTTTGCGTTGCGTGATCATCGTAAGGTTATAATTATTCATAAAAAAAATGGTGATAAGATTGCTTATTTTGGATCAACAAATTGGAACAAAAAACTATCTCATGATTTTATGATACGAGTTTCTGATAATGATTTAGCTAATAAAATCTATGACGTCAATTTGAACTATAGTAAATATAAAGATGATATTATTTTTGAACATGGAGAAGATAGATATTATTTAGATATTGGCAATCCCTTTAGATCGCGCACTTATATTGATGGAATGAAAATGATATGGCAGGCAAAAGAAGAGATTATTTATGTAAAACAAATGCCACCTGAACCTGATTTTCTATTTATGTTTGCAATTAAGAAGATTCTAAATCCCAAAATGAGAATTATTTGTATAACGCCGCATACTAAAGATCATCATATGAAGAAATTTCCTTATTCTATTGCTCTTTGGTTGTTTAATATATTCAAATTTATTTTTGGATTTGAACATTATTACACAAAGAAACGTATACACATGAAAATTCTAATGAAAGATAACAAGGAACTTTTATGCGGTTCTCATAATCTTTCTATTTTTGGTGTAATAGTTGGTACAATAGAATTCTCTTCAGTTTTAAAAGATATAAATATTATTGAAAAGACAAAAAAATATTTATTTAAAATAGTAAAGTCTAATTAAATTTTATGAAGTTTGTTTTCGACTTTATGTATAAATAAGCTCGTATAATATATTTATCAATAATAACAATGTCATCATCTTTAATTATTTTAGAAATAGTATAAAAAGATAAAACAATAAAAATAGAATTTATTAAAATAACTAAAAATACAGATTCAATATATCTGCTTGTATACATGTATAATAAAAATCCTAATAATGTTGTTATAAAAAAGTTTACTAACTTTTTTTTCAAAATTAATGATAAGAATTTTAGTTCTAATTTATGTTTCTTTTTTAAAAAGAATATTAATAAAATATTGTTAATAATTGAACACAATGATATTGTGGTTGCTATACCGGCTATGGCAACTTGACTCTCAGTTGTTTCTATCGTCCAATTAATTTGTAGAGAAAATATATTAAAAGTCGGTGATACAAAAATCCTAAATATGTGTACAAGAGAAAATGACAAAAGAATATTTAATATTAAAATAAAAATACTAATATATGTAGTTGTTTTTATGTCACCAAGAGCATAATAAACGCGATTTAATATTCCATTCAATGACGAAGTTATGATTGTAATGGCTAAAATCTCTATTAGTAAAGATACTATGCTTATTCCGGTATAATTAGATTCGTTTAGCCCAAAAAGAAAAATTACGATTGGAGTGTTGAGTACTATAAAAATAGACAATATAGGAAACAGGAGAATAAAAAGTATTTTTATTCCATATATTAAAGTTTGATTGTTGTGCACATTTTTGACTTTTTCCTCTGATAAAAAGGGAAAAACGGACTGCGCTATGGGGATTCCAATAATTCCTATAGCCATGTCACGTAGTGAAATAGCTATTTTGAGGGCGTTTAATGATCCGTATGCAAGTCCTAAACTTATAAAATTCTGAAAAATTATTCCAATATATTCAGCAGATACTCCTATGAGTCTTGGAAATATTTGTTTAAGACTACTAATTAATTCTTTATTGTGCAAATCAATCGTGGGTTTGTAATTATTGATATATCTTAGTAATTCAGGAATTTGTATAATTAAGTGAAACATAGATGCGATTACTGTTCCCCAAGCTACAAAGATTACATTTTTATCATAATAATAAGCTACTATGATGCCCAGAACAAAACCGATATTGTAGGCAAGTGTTGTAATGGATGTAAAAATAAATTTTTTCTTGGCTTGTAAAACACTTGTGATCAAACTAGATGTTGACAAAAAAATAGGTGATAACATTAGTATTTTTAATAGCTCCTCAAATTTTTTCATTTCTTCTGCGGAAAGATTAATACTAAATAGATGATTTAGCAGTAATACTAATGGATTAGCGAATAATATTGTAATAATCGCAAGGCTTATGAAAAATATTAGAAATAGATTTAATATTGTAAAAAAAGTTTTTTCAAATTGTTCTTTTTGTTTTTCATTTTTAACAAATAGTGGTATTAGTATTGCATTTAGGCCACCGAGTACAATAATTGAAAATATAAATTCTGGTATGATATTAGCTGCATTAAATAAGTCTAAATCTCTTGATTGAATACCAAATACCCATGTTAAAACCTGAATTTTGATGAGTCCTGATATCTTAGCTAGAATTGAGCCCAAGATCATTACACCTATCACAAAATTTAGGCTTCTATCGTTTTCTTGCGTTTTTACCATAAATTAAAAATAGTTTTCTGTAACGTCGTTTTGGAATAATAACACATCTCCTGGTTCAGTGAATTTTTCGATATTTTTATGTAATTCTGATCTATTTCTAAAGATTATTATGTTTTCTTTTCTGAAACCTTTGGATAAGGCACCGTCTATGATACCTTTTATATTTGAATTTTCTATAAGTAATATTACATTTATACCATAACCAGCTAGTAATTCACCTATATAAAAATGTTTTTCGTACGATAAATCACCTAGTTCTACTATACCTGGTGTGATATAAATTTTTCTTCTGTTTTTAAACTTTGCTAGTGTTTTTATCGCCTCTTTTGCGCCATTTGGATTTGAATTATAACTATCATCAATAATGATTAAGTTTTTGCTATTTTTTATTAAATATAAGCGATGTGGTGTACCTTTATAGTGTTCAATTATTTTGATAAATTGATTAGTTGAAACTATATTGAATCTCTTGTTAAAAAGATAGCAAAGCATTATCAAACCGAGAGCGTATTCCGCTATTAATTTCGTTTTTCCAATTATTGTTTGGCTTGATTTAAAATCTTGTAATTTCCATTTCTGGCCATTTCCATCAGTATCAAATTCCAATTCTTCAATACCACATTCATCAGTCTTGGAAGAAGAGTAGGGTACAAATTGATATTTTGCGGATTCGTATTTTTTATATGAGTTTTTAATATTTATATCATCAATGTTTATATAAATTTCTCCAATTTTTTTTGATTCAGTGATTTCAAATATTGTTTCAATAGCATTTTTTATTCCTCCCATGCGTTCATTGTGAGCTTCATTGATACCGGTTATTATTCCAATGTGGGGCTCCACTATATTTGCAATTTCCCTCACATCACCTTTTTTATATTCTCCTATTTCAACAACAAAAAAATCATGACTTTTGTTTAGCTGTTTAAGTATTATTTTACAGATGCCAAGAGGAGTATTGATAGATTTATCGGTTTTTAGCACAATATATTTTTGTTCAAGTAAGTATGAGATGATATTTTTTGTTGATGTCTTGCCATAACTTCCTGCAATACCTATGACTATAAGGTTTTTGCATCTTTTAAGTTTTAATTTTGCTATAAAATAAATAAGATTTTTGATAATTAATTCGATTGGATAAACAAACAAACTTCCAATTATAAGAAAGTACTTAAATAAGTGAATATAAATAAAACTAGAAAACAGTATAAATAAAATCAATGTTAAAGATATGCCCCAAAGATGGTAAATTATTAAATTAATTAAAAACAAAGATAGAATTGATGCAATAAGAATAGAAATTAATTTGGGAGTAAAATCTATTTTTCTTTCGAAAAAAACTTCTTTAACATGTTTTGATGCTTTCAAATATCTTTTAATATCATAATATTCAAGCTGAAAAAGATAAATCTCTCTTGCTAGATCTTTTAGTTTCATAATATTTGATTTAAAGCTTTTAAGAATTCATCTTTATTTTCTAAAAATGGTAGATGTTTTGCATTTTTGATAATAAAAAGATTTTTTGCATTTACTAATTGTTGAATTTTTATTCCCTGAGAAAGTGGAGTAATTTCATCATTTTCACCCCAAATAATATCTATTTTTGTCTGAATCTTTTTCAGAATTTCAGATATATCTGTCTCTATGGTGGATAGAAACAAAAATTTTATATTTTCATCATTTATTTCGTTGTAATCTGATGTTCTGAATTTTTGTGTGATTTTTTTTACAATAGAAATTTCCTTAATCTGTTTTGGCATTATCGTGGAAAATAATTTAATAATTTGAGTTTTAAACGAATTATCTTTAAATGCAGCTGAGTCGATAAGAATTATTTTTTTTATGTTGAGCTGTTTTCTAGAAGCTACTACGGAGGATATTTTCCCCCCAAATGAGTGTCCTATTAGGATTATTTCCGCTTTTGTATTACATACTTTATTTATTATTTTTTCAATCATCTCGCAGTATGCGTAAAACGAATATTTATGTTTTAATTTACTGCTTTGGCCAAATCCAGGAAGATCTAGGAGTATGACGTTTGATGAGCTAATATCATAAATATATTTGCCAATATCAATCCAAACTTTTGATTCGAGCCCCCATCCGTGAAGCATTACATAGTATGTTCTATTAGATGAATTTTCAAACAGGTAATAATGCAATATTTGATTTTCAAATTTTATGTATTTTTCAGAAGGCATTTAGTAGTATTATATTCTATTTGTATTGTGTTTATATTATTGCTGTACTAAAATCAAATATAATTTATGGATGTAGACTTGATTTTAAGAGAATTAGAGAATCTCGAAAATAAATTTGTTCAGGTAGAGCAAAATAAGGATTATAATGAATTAAAAGCGGTATTTTTGTCAAAGGAGTCGTCTCTAATGCATATTTTATCAGTCATAAAAGATCTGCCGCAGGATATACGATCGGTTGTTGGAAGAAGAGCGAATATACTTAGAAAAAAAGCTGAAGAACTTTATTCGCAATTAAAACAAATTGATTCTTTTTCCAAAGGAAAATATGATTATTTTGATGTTACCTTGCCTGGTATTCGATTTAAGATTGGACGGTTACATCCTGTTACGCTTGTTATTAGGGAAATGAACTCGATTTTCAGAAACATGGGATTTTCTGTTTATGCCGGACCTGAGATTGAGACAGATTACTATGTATTTGAGGTAATGAATCTTCCTAAAAATCATCCAGCAAGATCCTTGCAAGACACGTTAGTTATAAACGATCCTGAAATAATATTACGCTCTCATACATCATCGGTAGAAGGTAGAGCTATGCAAAATGAGTCTATTCCTCTAAGGATTGTTGTGCCAGGAAGGGTTTACAGATATGAAGATCTTAATGCTACAAATCACTTTGCATTTTTTCAATATGAGGGTCTAGCTATAGCTGAAGATCTGACTATGGCTGATTTAAAGGGGGTACTAGATAGATTTGTAAAAGAATTTTTTGGAGAAAATGTGAAGACAAGATTTAGAGCTAAGTATTATCCTCAAGTAGAACCTGGTGCAGGTGTAGATATTAGTTGTTTGCATTGTAATGGTAACGGTTGTCAGGTTTGTAAATACCGGGGGTGGATGGAGATGTTGGGGGCTGGGATGGTCCATCCAAATTCTCTTCGCATGATGAACATAAATCCAAATACATATTCTGGTTTTGCTTGGGGGATGGGTCTGGATCGTATTGTTATGCAAAAGTATGGAATCAGTGATATTCGTGATTTGTATAATGGAACTTTAATTTAAATAAAATAAATTATGAATGTACCAATAATTTGGCTAAAAGATTATGTAAATATAGAAAATATATCGATTTCAGAATTGACAGATAAGCTCTCGATGATAGGTCATATGCTTGATAAGAAATTTGAAGTTGATGGAGAGTTAGTTGTTGATTTAGAACTTAGATTTAACAGACCAGATTGTTATTCTATTTTGGGGATTGCTAGAGAAGTTGCGGTATCCTTCGATCGTGAATTACATGTTCCTTCTGTAAAAGATTATCAAACAAACAGAGATAAAGAGAGTCTACCTATTCGTTTTTTTTCTCAAACAGATTCTTTAAAAAGATTTAAGTATGCGAAAGTAAAAGGTGTTACCGTAAAAGATTCACCTGAGTGGATGAAAAAATACTTATCACTTTATGGAATATCAACAATAAATAATATTGTTGACATAACAAATTTTGTGATGATTGAAACAGGTATGCCGATGCACGCTTTTGATGCATCTAAGTTAGGAGGCAATGTTTCCATACGAAATGCGGTAAAAGGAGAAGTTTTGGAGACTTTCGATGGATCATCTGTGGAATTAACAGAAGAAGATCTCGTATTTTCATATGGAAATGAGATACTAGGTATGCCAGGGCTCATAGGAGGTAGAAATTCTGGAATTGCTGCAGATACAAATGAGATTATCCTAGAATGTGCGGCTTATGAATATGCAACAATAAGAAAGTCAATGTTAAGGCATAATTTGTTTACCGAAGCCGCAAAAAGACACTCACATGATATTTCACCAGAGGAGTGTGATTATGCTTTGGCGAGAGCTATAGATTTCTTGGCCGAATATGCAGGTAGTGAGGATTTTGTTGTTGAGTATATTGATGATATATATCCTCAGAAGCAAACTAGTATATCTTTTGTTTTTGACACATATGAAGTTGAAAGACTTGGAGGAATTAATATTGATTTAGATACTATATTAAATATTCTTAAAAAATTATCTTTTGAAATAAATTCAATTGAACAAGATCGATTTATTAACCTTACGGTACCATATTTTCGTACAGATGTTACACAGTCAGCAGATATTGTTGAGGAGATATTAAGGATTTATGGTTATGAAAAAATACCAAATCGTTACCTTAAAAGCGAGGTGCCTAAAGAAATTAGATTACCTATATTGCAATTATCGGAGGATATTAAGGACTTAATGATATCTCTTGGTTTTAATGAATTGATTACTGTACCGATGGCCAGGTATGAAGATTTTGTTAATATGAATGATCCTTTAGCTGATAGTGCAGTTGGGATTTTAAATCCACCAACATCTGAGCATACACATATGCGTACAAATATTTATGTACAGCTTTTATATTCTCTAAAAAGAGTCGTTGATCGTGGTGATAAGGAAGTTAATTTTTTTGAGATAGGAAAGATTTATTATCAAGATAAAAATTCGAGTGAAGAATTTCCGTACAGGGAAATTACAAAATTAGGAGCTGTTTATGCTGATATAACTAAAAAAAATAATCATGAATATTTGTTTTATTATCTAAAAGGTGTATTACATTCTTTATTAGTAAATTTAGGATATACGGATATAAAGTATGTTAAATCAGATAGAACTTTTTTTGAGCTTAGTGCAGATGTGTATGTAAAAGATATTTTCTTGGGAAATATGGGTATTTTTAGTTCTTCTATGCTGATAAAGCATTTTGATATAAATAACTTAGTAGTTGGTTTTGATTTGGACCTTGAAAAATCAGCTCAGATAAAGAGAAAAACATATTCATACGAGAAATATTCGCAATATCCTGGTACATGGCTTGATATGTCTGTACTTGTCGCAAAATCTGTTGTTGCTGATGAGTTGATAGATGAAATCAGGAGATTTGACCATGAGTATGTTCGTTCAGTTGAGGTAAACGATGTATACGAATATGATGAGAAAAAAAGATCTATTTTACTCCGTATATTTTATCAAGCTAAAGATCGTACTTTGACTCTTGATGAGGTAAATGCGTTACATATTGCTATTGAAAATCTATTGATATCCAAATATCAAGTCCAGATAAGAGGAAGAGAGAATACTTCCAATACATTTAATCCTTTAGATGATATTGAGAATATAGTGGTTGGAAAAATAATAAATGTAGAGAAACATCCAAATGCTGATAGATTGGTTGTTTGTACTGTTGATTTGGGAGATAAATATGTTACTATTCAGCCTGATATTGATAAGACTAATATTGTTCAGATAGTAACAGGTGCACGTAATATATTAGTAGGAATGGAAAATGTATTGGTCCCTGTGGCCTTACCAGGCGCTAGATTATTTTCTCATAAGACTGGTGAAATTATTGAGATAAAACCAACAGATTTAAGAGGAGTAATGTCTTATGGTATGTTATGTTCTGCAAAAGAACTGGGACTGAATTTAGGACAAAATGATGGAATACTAATACTCAATGATGGGGTTGTAGGTACTCCTTTGAAAAGTAATTTAAATTTTATAAAATAGTATAGTATGAACGATCAAAACACAATAAATAATCAAAGTACACAAAATACTATTCCAATGAATGACGGGCAGGGAACAGTGATGCAACAAACATCGCAAATGAGTCAAAATCTACAAACTGGATTTAATAATACAGATTATTTGCCATCACAGACTCAATTTCAGAATATGATGCAGCCAACTCAAACTGTATCTCCAGGAAATTTTCCTAATTCACTTAATAATTTAACAAAGGGTAATAACAAAACCGTTTTTTATGTTCTTATTGGAGTATTTGTCTTTTGCATATTGGTTACTTTGTGTATCGGGGGTGGTTTTCTTGCTTATAACTTCATAAATAGCGCAAATGAAAGAGAAATTTTGGCTGCTTCTTCACGAGAAGAGTTGGCTTCAAAAATATTAAAGGGTATAGAATTAGATAGATTCGAATTCGATCCTCAAAAAATAAGGATGGCTTTAGAATCAAGAGGATATGAGTGTGTTATTAATAACTATGATACATATTTATTTAATGACATATATTCAAAGACAGGAGTAGTCGAAGGTTTTGAAGAATCAAAGCTTATGATCTGCAAGAAAAATTTAGGTAGTGGTTCAAAGCAGGGCTGTACTTATCAGGTAGCTATTGTTTTCGAAATAAATGATAAAAACAAAGTGGCAAGTTATCTTGCCGGTAAGAAGGAGGTCTGTGGTTTTTAAATAGAAATATCAAGACTTTTAAAAGCTGTTTTTTAATGTAGAAATTGGAAATTAAGAGTTAGTGTGTTAAAATCCCTTGACATTTATTTAATTTAAAAATTATGGCTGCATTACCAAAAAAAAGACATAGTAAATCTAGGAGGAATAATAGGAGATCTCATCATGTAAGGATTGCAAGAGAGTTGGTCAGTTTATCTAAGTGTTCAAATTGTGGCGCACTCAAAAAACCTCACAGAGTATGTTCAAATTGTGGTTACTATAAAGGTCACCTTGTTAGGAAAGCTATTTAATTATGCGTTCTTTTAGTGATCCAAGACATTTATCTAGGATTTTATGTGTAATGTTTTTGTATCAAACCTTTTATGTTGATTGTGGATATAATGAATTTACTTTTTCAGAAATATTACAAATTTTAGAAAAAAGTAGTTCAACACAAAACATTAGCTACTCAAAAAAATTAGCTGAAAAAATATTAAATGGATTGAAAGATCAAAATGATAGGCTGGATGTTTATATTGATACTTACTCTTCACCTGTAAAATCAAAAGATTTAGATCCATTGAGTTTAGTTGTTTTAAGATTAGCAATATATGAAGGATTTGATGCGTGCATAACACCGCCAAAAGTAGCTGTTGATGAAGCTATTGAGCTTTTGAGAGATTTTGGTGCGGATATATATACTAAAAAAGTTGCCGGTATATTGGGGAAAATTTATGAGAAGTTACAAAGTGTTAGTAAAAATGATTCCAATAAATTAGAATAATTGTCATGGAAGCTAATATTATATGCAGATATAAAGTAGATAAAAATTTATGTGTACCTGCAATGACTTGTATTGCGGTAGAGCCCGAATTATATATTTTAGATGATGATGGTAAAGCTATACCAAATGAGACAGTAAATATAGATGATGTGGTCGCCAAATCTAAGGATGGAGAATGGGTAGAAGTATTGGTGACAGAACAGGGTCTTGAAAGACTGAAAAAATCTGCGATGGTTTGTCCAGTGCTCGCAATTATTGTTGAAAAATATGAGAATGGTACTTGGGTAAGAATTTATCCTGAAGATTAGATAATTTTATGCCAGTGTTTTTCATAATCTATGATTTGATAGTCTATTATCTTTAAACCTTCTCTTCGTAGTAATTTTTCCTGTATCTGTCCCTTTAATCCAAGTTTTATTGCGCTAATGTATCCCTTACTGTTTACAACACGATGCCAGGGTATTTTTTCTAGATCTTCACCTTTCATCGTTGTTAATATATTTCCTACTGTACGAGGATGAAGACCTATTAGTCTACCAATTTGGCTAAATGACATTATTTTTCCTTTCGGAATAAGTTTTACTATTTCATATACCTTTTGGCGATTATTCTCAGCCATTTTTCAATTTTATATAAAATATATTCAATTATAATTTGAATAATGAAAGATTTACCATCTATTATCTTAAAAACAGAACTCTTAATATTTGATTTAAATGGAACTTTATTGAGAAAAAAATGGAGACATGTAGCTATTTTACGTACTTTATTAGACCAAGAATTCGATCTAAAGATAAGTTATTCCCAAACATTAAAATTATTTAATAAAAATGATCAGAATGTGATTGTTGTGTTAGATAAGTTGTTGACAAGATATGGTTTTGATGTAAATTTGACTGATCTATCTAGTCTTGTCAAAAAATATTTAGAGAACGGTCTTTTTTCCGCAAATAACATACCAACAGTACCTTATGCTAAAAGATTTATCAAGTGGGCTTATGAAAATAACAAAAAATTAGCGTTATTTACACGTACTTCAGCAAAAACCGTTAATATAATTTTTGATAAGTTAGAGTGGGGTAGATATTTTCATGTTATTGTTACTTCCGATGATGTAGTTAGAACAAAGCCGAGTCCTGAAGGAATAAATAGAATTTTAGATATTACGAATATAGATCATGAATCAGCCATATTTTTTGAGGACAACCGTATAGGTATTTTGGCTGGAAAGAGGGCTAATGTTATAACATGTCTTGTTGGTATGAATAAGAATAATTTTAATTTAGCGGATTTTAAAATTAAAAATTATAAAAAGATATATACCATGTTGAATAATTATAAATATTGATATATCTATTGTTATTTAATATACTAAAATTCATGAAAATTCTACCAAAAGGACAATACGACTATCAAAGTTCAGAAGAACAAATATTAACATTCTGGCACTCTAAAAATTTTTTTTCAACTGAATATAAACCTAAAAACAATATTCCATTCAATGGTTCGTGGACTTTAATTTGTCCACCACCAAACGCCTATGATCGTCCTCATATTGGTAATTTATCTGGTTATGCTTATATGGATGCAATGGCTCGATATAACAGAATGATTGGAAAACATGTTGCCATGATTCCTGGGAAAGATCATGCTGGATTAGAAGGAGAGGCAACTTACATCAAGGATGTTTTAGATAAACAAGGTAAAAGTAAGTTTGATTTTTCTAGAGATGAGTTTTATCGGATGGTATGGGAACATCAGGCGAAGTTTCAGAAAATTATTCAAGAAGATGAAAAAAGAATAGGATTATCTGCAGATTTTGAAAAAGATCTATATACATTAGATCCACGAGTTGTAAACATGGTTTTGGAGACTTTTATAGAGCTTTATAATCGGGGACTGATATATAAAGGAGTCAGAATTGTTAATTGGGATCCTATCGCAAAATCTACAATACCTGACAATCAATGTGCAAGAAAAACAAGACAAGCTAGACTATATTACATAAAATATTACCTAGACGATTCAAATCAAGATATTAATAACTTTTTGATAATAGCGACTACTCGACCGGAAACTATTTTTGCGGATACAGCTGTTGCTGTAAATCCTGATGATGATAGATATAATCATCTTATTGGAAAGTTCATTAAAATTCCATTAACAAACAAAAAAATTCCAATAATATCATCAAAAAGGGTAGTTAGAGATTTTGGTACGGGTGTGTTAAAAGTTACACCAGCACATGCCAATGAAGATTGGGAGATAATGATCGAATGGAATCGTGAAAATCCTGATAAAAAAATTGATGTCGTGAATGTCATTGACAAAGAATCATGTTATTGCGGTTGTGTTCCATCTCATTATAAGGGTAAAAATGTATATTCGGTGATAGATGAATTGATAAATGAGCTGCATGAAAATGGACATATAGAAAAAATTGAAGAGGTCGAACAAAATGTGGTTATTTCTGACAGAACAAAAGCAATAATAGAACCTATGATTACGTCGCAGTGGTTCATGGATGTATCTGAGTTTAAAGATCCATTAAGAGAAATGGTTCGTACTAAGGCAGTAGACGTACACCCACAGAATATGTTAGGACGTTTTTATGATTGGGTGAATAAGATGCGTGACTGGGCTATATCACGCAATTTGTGGTGGGGATATAGACTCCCTGTTTGGTATTCTGGTGAACTGAAGGAGACAATAGATGATGACGGTCATGTTAAGGTATTAATAAATATCAACAATCAGTGGGTTGATTTTGATCCCAAAAATTCTGATCATATGAGAGTTCAGATTGATTCTCCTGGTGATAGTTGGAAACAGGATGATGATATATTAGATACATGGTTTTCTTCTGGACAGTGGCCATATTTGACACTTCGGACTTATGGACTTTTTGATGCCAATTATCCAACTGATGTACTGGTGTCAGGAAGTGATCTTCTGGTTAAATGGGATCTGACAATGATGCTTTTTAGCTGGGCGAAGTATCGGGATGTTCCATTTCGTAACCTGTATTTGACGGGTCTTGTTAAAGGTACTGATGGACAAAAAATGAGTAAGTCTAGAGGTAATACAATTTCATTAGACGAAATAATTCAAAATTATGGAGTTGATTCTTTTCGATTATGTTGTTTTTATCAAAATAAAGCAGGAAGATCTTATGCTATTACATATGATAAGTTAACTACATTCAGGAATTTTAATAATAAAATTTGGAATGCCAGTAAGTTTGTAAGTATGAATTTGGAGGATTATTCATATTTTGATGAATTAAATAGGATCAATAACGTATCAGAACTGAAAAAATTCATTTTGGATAAGAGATGGATTTTGGATTCGAAGGATAATGAATTTCTAGATTATATAGATCAATTTGAGAATCGTTATCATAAGTTGTTTGCTAAATATAGGTTTGGTATTTTGACAGAAGAGCTTTATCAAAGTTTCTGGCATGAATTTTGTGATAAATATATTGAAGATACGAAAAATAGATTACTAAAAGATAAAAATACAGGTGATTATAAGGTGAGTGAAGAGATAAGGCGAGCAACACAGACTGCAATATATTTTATTCTGAAAAAGTATATATATATGTTGCATCCATTTGTACCGTTTGTAACAGAAATTATATGGCAAAATATAGTTGAGGATAGTAAATTCGAAGAACCGATGATGTATACTAGATTTTTTAATATATAAAACAAAACCTCCTCTTGCGAGGAGGTTTGAATTGATAATTTATTAAAATCTATTATGAATTAATCTTAATTTTCTTTATATTGTCTTGTTGATACTTTGGTAATACTACTGTTAAAACTCCATCTTTACAGTTTGCTTCTATTTTTTCTTCATTTACCTTTCCTGGTAAAACAATTGATCTCACAAAAGATGATTCATATATCTCCCTAATGTGATATTTTGAATTTTCTTCGTTTTCTTCTTTATAGTGAGCAGATATGGTCAAAACATTATTGTTGAGAGATATATCTATATTTTCTGTGGGTATGCCGGGAACGTGAACAGTAACTATGTATCTATCATCTTTTTCTTCCAAGTTTAATGGAAGAATTGATGTGTATGTGTCATCATCAGATGACATTGGTGCAATACTTGCACCTACTAACTCATTAAATATACTGAATGGATCTCTATTGATCCATGGGTTTATTAGTTTTAGTGCTCTTTTCATACGCGATTAATTACTTTCTGGCAGACACACTTCGCGTCTGCCAAATATATTGTATATATTGGTTACATCAATGTCAATGATTTAGAGTGTTCTATATTTAATAAAAATTGCTAATATCCAAACGAAAAACCATGCAAAGATAAAGAAAAATATCCATTTCTGTTCAAATAATAATTTTTCTATTGTCGATATTAAGGCAGATGATGGTTTTGTATTTTTTATAGTTAAATAAATGACGGAAAAAAAGATGCAAGAGGCTGATATAAATGACACAATACAATATGGGCATAAAGCTCCAATTGCTACGATACTTTCATGCATTAGCCATGAAGAGAATATTATTCCAAATAGACTAAGTAAAAAAAATATTGAGTTTAGAATTTTATTATTTATTTGTTCGAATATATTTATTAGGAAAAAAGTCGATATCATTGTATAGAATATGAATCCAAAGTATGTGTTAGGAATATTAAAGAAAATTTTGGCTTGATCAGATAACATTACGCTGCTACAACTAATTTGCTCACTTAGATCACAGCTTAATGTTTTATTTTGATTAGATAATAAAGTTAAATATTCTAAAGATAGTATTAGAGAGACAATGATGCCAATGATTGAGAATATTAAACCAATGATGCTTACAAAAGTTCTAATATCGTATTTGTTTATCCATTTCATAATTTTATATAGATGATGTTATCTCTATAGTTTGTTTAGTAATTTTGGCTTGTCTCTCTTTGTTATATAAAAGAGTAAGGGTTTTTACCAAGTTTTTTGCATTATCTGAAGCTTTTTTCATAGCAATCATTCGCGATGTATGTTCTGAGGCTTGTGATGTTAAGATAGCATAGTAAATCTCTAAATCAATATATAGTCTTGCTATCTCTTCTAATACGGTGATGGGATTGGGTTCAATTATGTATGGAGTAGAGGAGAGATAATTTTCTTCCCATCCTGTAGATACATTTATCGGTAATATGGGTCTTACTACTGGTGTCGTCTGTCCAGGTTTTACAAATTGTGTGTATGCTATATGTATAGTTTCATATTCATCGTATAATTTTTTTACTAGATCAGAGATAGGTAATGTATCCTCTATTGATGGCAGATCATTTATATTGTCGAAGTAGGCTACTATATTATAGTTTAACGATCTTGAAATTTTCTGTGCGTATTTGTTTACTTTAATTATATCGAATTTAATATTTTTATTTTTACTAAGTATATTTTCTTTGTAATTTATCAACTTTTGAATTAATAGTGTGTTTATGCTACCACATAGTCCCCGTTGGGACATTATCAGCAATATTAGATGCTTTTTTGATGATTCGGTATTTTTTCTAAAATACTTAGGCAATATTTCATTATCTAAATTGTTTAATTTTTCTTGAAAATATAATTGATTAATTATTTTTCTAATACCATCTCTAATCGCAGAATTGAAAATCAGATACTCACGAGCTTTCTTCTGTTTGGTAACAGATATCATTTCCAAAGCCTTTGTGAGCTGTCCTGTGTTTTTTGTTGCTCTTATTTTATTTTGAATATTAAGTAGTGTTGACACCTTTAGAATCTAAAATTTTTTAATGCTTGATGTAAATAACTTTCTATCTCATCAGTAATTGATTGTTCGGTGTTTATTTTGTTAATAATTTTGTCTTCATGATGGTCATTAATATATTCTAAAAGCCGTCGAACCCAAGACTGTATCTGACTTTTTTCTATATCATTGGCGTAACCATTTTTCATTGCCCATAAAACAACAACTTGCTCAGGCATAGAAAATAACTCATGTAGTCCTTGTTTTAGTGCTTCTGTATATTTTAATCCCATGTCAATGCGATTTTGGGTAACCTTATCTACCTCAACACCAAACTGTACAAAACTCATAAGTTCTCTAAATTGTGTTAATGTAATGCGTAAAGAACCTGCTACTTGCTTTGTAGCTTTGTATTGAGCAGATCCACCGACTCTTGATACTGATAGACCTACATCGACTGCAGGTTTTTGTCCCGAATTGAATAATTCAGATTTGAGATATATTTGTCCATCAGTAATAGATATTACATTTGTAGGAATATAAGCAGATACATCACCAGCTTGTGTTTCGATGATTGGTAAAGCAGTTAGTGACCCACCGCCAAGTTCATCTGATAATCTTGCTGAACGTTCTAGAAGTCTCGAATGTAAATAAAAAATATCACCTGGATAAGCTTCGCGACCAGGAGGTCGGCGCAAAAGTAGAGATATCTGTCGGTAGGCTTTTGCATGTTTTGTTAAATCATCATAAATAATAAGAGCATCATTTCCATTTTCCATGAAGTATTCGCCAATTGCAGTACCTACAAATGGTGCTAAAAATTGTTTTTGGGCTGGCTCTGAGGCTGTAGCGGCAACAATAATTGTGTATCTCAAAGCGTCAAACTTTTTAAGAGTGTTTACAATTTGTACTAGTTTAGATCTTTTTTGGCCAACAGCAACATATATACTGTAAACCTTTTTTCCATTTTCTTCACCGTTTTCTATTTTATTATTTATCTTAGCTTGATTAATGATGATATCTATTGCTAGAGATGTTTTTCCTGTTTGTCTGTCACCAATTATTAGCTCACGTTGACCTCTACCGATAGGTACTAGAGCATCTATTGCTGTAATGCCTGTCAATAAAGGTACATTAACAGATTTTCTTTCTATAACACCATATGCTTTTCTTTCAACTGGTTGGTGTTTTGAATCTGTGTGTAAAATGTCTCCATTCCCATCAATAGGATTACCTAATATATCAATAATTCTTCCGAAGAAGGCTTCAGAACAGGGAATTGTATATTTTTGACCTGTAGTAACTACTCTTAAGCCAATTTTAACATCTGTAGTATCTTCCAGAGGTATAATTCCTACTTCGTCATGTCTGAGATCTATTGCTATACCTCTTATGAATTCATTTTCATTCAAATAAATTTTGACAATTTCAAAATATCCTACTGAATCTAATCCATCTGAAATTATTATGCCATCATAATATTTGATAATTTTTCCTTCAGAATAGATAATGTTTGGTTTGGCCTGATTTTCTGTCTTTTTTATTTTCTCAAGTAACATAAACTATTTATGATAGTATATTTTCTAATATTAAATTAGAAGTAAGGTCAATAACTTTGCCCCCAATTCTTATTCTTATACCTGATATTATTTCTTTATCAATTTCGTATTGAAATTCATTTATTTGATATTTATCTTTAACATATTTTTCTACTAGTGCTTTTGTTTCATTATCTAATTCGATTTTTGAGTAAATATATGCTTTCATCATTTAATCAAATCTAATGACTTTTTAATAAATTCTTTATGTTGTTCTTCAGTTAATTGGATTTCTCTAAAAGTTTGCTGTATAGCATACTTGATGATTAATTCGGCTTCTTTCAAGCCCTCCTGTTTGGCTTTTTCTCTCATTTTTTCTATATCATCACGTGCATGTAAAATTATTCCCTCATATTTTTTTTCAGCCTCAGCAATTATTTTCTGCTCTTTTTCTTTTGCGTTATTAATAATTGTTTTGGCTTCTAAATATGCTTGTTCTAGTATTTTTTGACTTTCTTTCTGTGCTTCCGAGATTACTTCTTCTTTTAGTAATTTGGCTTTTTGTGCATTCTCCAATCCTTCTCTTATAGTTGATTGGCGTTCTTCGATGATTTTAAAAATATTGCTTAAGAATCTTTTTGAAATCAAATAAAACAAAATAAATATAACTGTATAACTTATAATTTGTACTAAATTTAATCCGAGTGCTTCCATTTTTTATTTAATTCTAATTTTTACAGTACAAAAGCAATAAGGAATGCTATAACCAATGCAAAAATGGCTAAAACTTCAATCAACCCCATACCCAAGATCATCAATGTTCTTATTTTATTTTCTACTTCAGGGTTCCTGCCCAAGGCTTCTACAGCTTTTGATGCTGTTAAACCTAGACCTATACCCGGACCTAGTGTGCCTAGTCCGATTGCTAATGCTATTGCTATATATTTTAGTTCTTCCATCGCTCGTATTTTATCAATTAATTGTTTATATGCAAATATTTATTTATGTTACATTAATGGTGGGTATCTATACCTACCTTAATGAATACCAGTGTTAAGAATATAAACACAAATGCCTGAATAAAAGACACAAATATCTCTATGGGAAAAATTAATAAAGTACCTATACCTAATGTTAACGATGTAATTACAAACAATAATACCTCTCCCGCAAATATACTTCCGAAAAGACGGAATGAAAAAGAAATTAGTTTAGAAAGTTCAAGTACAGTTTCTAATAATCGCCAAAATAGATTAATAACAAACATTATTGGAGTAAATATTATTTTAATGCCTTTGTAGATCGGCACCCTCAAATCGAAGAATTTTTTTAGATACTCAATTTTTGCATGCTTTAATGCGGTTATTTGAATTAACAAAAAAGTGATTATGCCCATGGATACTGTAAAATTCAAATCAGCAGAAGGTGATCTGAAAAATGGAATAATTTCAAATTTATTTTTTTCTTCATTATGACTGGTTTCTTGTAGTTCGATCACATATACAGATCCTAACGATACTGATTTTGACTCGTCTTTGGGATGAGCGATACCGATGGAACCGGTAAATGGCATAAGGCCAAATAGATTTGAAAATAATATCAATACAAAAAATGAAAAAATGAAGGTAAATATTTCTTTAGTTATTTTTGTACCCACAACGTCTTCACACGTCTTTTTTAATGATTCTATAATTATTTCTACTCCCAGACCTAATTTAGATTTAGGATAAATAGATATTTTCTTTGATATAAGAATATAAATAAATGAAGTAAATAAAATTATAAAAATATAAGATATAAATGAATTTGTAACTTCAAAATTACCAGCATTAAATAATACTTCAGGTTTTATCGATAAAGCCATTACGATTGAATAATATCATATCAAGTAAATAAATCAAACTAAATTGATAATAAAAATATATTGTTATATTCTAAATTAATGAAGGATAAAGAAATAAGACATTTTATACGTGAAAATATAGTTATTAATCATCTTAATGTGCTGAAGTTGTATATTAGGGTTCTTCTTTTGCATGGGAAAATAGATTCGGTATCAGCTTCAAATCTTATCTTATCAATAGATAAATTAATGAAAAGTAATAAGTATCTAAATCAGATTATGAAGCTTTGGTTGTTATCAGATTCGCAAAATCAATACTTCGATTATATTTTTGAAATAATTGAAGCTATTACGAACAAAGAAGAGTATGATGAGATTGAATTTCCCCACAATCCATCCGCATTTATTCAATTTTTAGGACATAAAAATAAAAAAAATGAGAGAATAATAGATTTAGAAGATGTATTTAAGTTTTTAAAAGTAAATCATATCTCTATGATTGTCGGATATTTGTTTTTTTATAGAAGCATTAATGAGTTGATTGATACCTTCAAGTATACGGTTGAAAAATATAAAACAGAATGCGTATCACTTACTTCTGAATCAGGTAAAACAGAGGAGATAGAACAAGTTTTTATTCTAATTCATAATTCACTAAAACAATTGGAAAAATTTGACTATTTGATACCAGTAACAAATAGTGATTTATATAAGAATCATACTAAAAACTTTTACGAGGATTTAGAAAATAGTTTATTCATGTCTTATAGCCTAAAATTTAAGTATGTTTTGACCGATTCGAATATAATATTTTTCTTTGAGATGTATAAATATCTGATGAATGTTGAAAGAATAATTTTTTTGCTAATTAGCTTACAGAATGTTGATAAAAATTTTTCTCATAATATATTCGCTTTGGATTTAAATCAAATTTTAGATCAGACAAATTTTATAAAAACAATTATTACTAAGAGAAACAGAGAATTAGATGATGAAATAATTTTTTATACAATAAAAAATATAGCCAGTACAACAAAACAAATATTAATTCGACTTCGAAATATAAATAATGTCATGGCGCGCAAGGTAGGACTCGAACCTACGACCTAGGCGTTAGGAGTGCCTTGCTCTATCCAACTGAGCTACATGCGCGTTATTTTTTCAGAATCTATTATATCAAAAATATGTAGAATGATATAATATTAATCGTGATAAAAGCCAATAAAAAAAGAAAAAAAACGGTTATTTTGGTGACTTTGAATGCTATAATGATTTTAGGAATTTTCTGGATAACTCTATTTTATGGTCCTATATTTTATCATGAAATTAGATTTGCCTTTATGCAAATTTTTGATGAGAAATCTCGCAATGCGCCTAAGTTTGAAGATCTTTTAGCAAAAAGAGTAGAAGATATACCCGAAGTAAAGGCATATCCTATACATAATATTGATAACCCCAAAAACCGTGATTTTGCAATTGTTATACCGAAAATTGGTGTTAATGAAATGGTTGTTGTTGTAAATGACATAAACAATGATGCAGAATCAGAGGAAGCTATGAAAAAGGGAATAGCATGGGCTCGAGGCTCAGCAATACCTGGTGATTATGGCAATGCTTTCTTTTTTTCTCATTCTACGAGAAATGTGCAAGATATGTGGAGATATAATGCGCAATTCACACTTTTGTCAAAGTTAGAAAGAGGAGATTTGTTTACTATTTTTTATCAAGGTAGACAATATGACTACGTTGTGGATGCTATTCGAATAATAGAAGCAGATGACCGTAGTTATTTTAATGTCGAAGAGGATGGAAGATTTGCTACACTGCAGACATGTTATCCCCCAGGTTTTGATACCCATAGATTGGTGGTAAGAGGACGTTTGGTTGCGTTCAGCACAAAGTAATTTTATAAAAAAAGACGATTCCTTCTATGTTCAAATAACGATTATTAACTGGCTAGTAAATTAAAAACTTTAGTAAATTATTTTGTGTAGTATAAGTAGTATAAATTGTAAAAATCTTCTTTTGTACCTTTTATACTTATTTAGGGCTTGTATCGAAAATCACAATGTTTGATTAAATGGGAATAGTTAATACTAAGAGTGTTTGGTATCTAATTTTTAAAATCGAACTTTTTTAATTGATAAATATTCATTTTTTTTGAATCAATAACCAAAATTTCATCTAGACTAGGTGAAATTGTTTTTTCTTGTACGATAAAAAAACTTACATTATCTCTATTTTTGATAGCATGAGCAGATTTGATTTCTTTATCTAGAGTGTATGTATAGGTGTTTGTTCCATCACTGTCGAACAAATTAAGCGATTTGCCATTGAAAGAAAATGCTGAATAACTATTATTAAATAGTGTGAGATCTGAGTATTCAACGGAATATTCAGCATTATACTCGTTTTTCAAGTCAAAAAATAATAATTTTTCTTTTTGTTTGATAATTAATATCTCATTCGTTGAATCTATTTTAAATATTTTACTATCGTTAAATTGAAATTCCTTAATAACACGATTTTTTTCTATATCACCATACAAAATTTTGTTTTCTAGTTCTGATATATAGTTTTTACCAATCTGATATATTTTTCTTGTATTTTGATTAATGAATAAGTTTTCTTTTAATGTATTTTGCTTACTACCATCATATGTTAATTCGATAAAATATTTTTGAGGTTGATTATTTTCCTTATAGCTTATAATTAGTCCATCAGAGCCTAAAAATATTATATCTGTAGGGAAAGTAGATTTATAAAGTACAAAAGAACGGTTTTGAGCATGATCGTAAGTAAAGATCTCGTTAGCAAATTTTAAAACTATATATTTATCATCGGGACTCCAGATGATATCACTGAGATTTGCGGGTACTATATTTTGTATTTCTCTTATATTGTTATCATTAATAAAATATATTTTGTTTTTGTCTAAATTATGTAAGACAAAATAGTTTCCAGTGTTTGATATAAAAAGATTATATTTATTTTCTTTTATCAATTCATTTTCTTTTTCTAGTATTAAATCAGTTATGTTTGCGATAAGTTTTTCTTCTTGTCGTGAAAATATTAATTGAGCGATAACGCTATATTTTATTAGATATATTTTATCTTCAATGATTTTTTCATAAATTAAGAAGTTTGTATTGTCTTTTTGTGGGTAGAATTTGCGGGCTTCACTGATCGTAGAGAAATTAGCTGTTTCAGGGTAGAGAATTGGGTATATGTTTAACATATACCCAGATTTTGGTTTCATATATTTTTCCCAAGTTTTTCTTCCTTTTTTTTTGATATTAATTTTGATGGGAGGATCATCAGTATCTATTTTTGTTGATTCAATTATTTTAGTTGTATCGCCATATTTTTCATCGTTGATAAATATTTCAGCTTCATTTACATCTAGTGCTCGAATATTACCAATGGGAGTTAATTTCTTTTCTTCACCATCATACCTAAGTCCTTGTGCATAAAAAAATGTTAATATTAGTAAAGATATTAGCAAAATAGGCGAGAATACATAATTGAAAATTTTTTCCCATTTTTTATATTTTGTTTCGGGATTTTGTTTTGATTTATTTTCCATGATTTTAAAAATATTGATAAATCAGCAGTATTATATTACTCTTTAGAGATATATGAAATATTATCTATTTAAAACAGATCCAGATACATACAGCATAGATGATTTACAGAAGGATCGCGTCACTCGTTGGGATGGAGTTCATAATTATCAAGCGATTAATGTTATTAAGAGTATGCAAATAAGAGATCTCGTTTTTATCTATCACTCTCAGAGTGACAAAGCTATTGTTGGTTTGGCAAAAGTAATTTCGGCTCCATATGAAAATAAGGATGATTCAAGATATTCATGGGTTGTAGATGTAGAATTTGTGAAAAAATATGATAGAACGGTCACATTATCTGAAATAAAGAATTTTGTAGCAAGGCAAAATGTTGAATTTCTTTTGGTAAAAAATCCAAGACTTTCTTGTATGCCAGTGCCAGATCAAATTTTATCTTTTTTGTTGGATAAGCTAAAATGATTATATATGTCTAGTAATCAATGTATTTTTTGCAAAATAGTTTCAGGTGAGATTCCCTCTCATGTTGTGTTTGAAAACGATTTTGTTAAAGCGTTTTTAGATATATTCCCCAAAACACGAGGACATGTACTTGTAATACCTAAAAAGCATTATTCTGATTTCATTGAATGCGATGATCAAATTTATATTGAGGTAATGAAAGTTGTGAAAAGTATTTCAAAGGTTTTAAAGAAGGTTTTTGCATGTAATAGAGTCGTTGTTATGATAGAGGGATATTTGGTAGATCATTTGCATGTACATTTAATACCTACAATGAATCCATCTTATGCTAAAAGAAAACAAACTAAAGCAAGTGATGAAGAATTAAGAGCAGTATGTGAGATGATTAAATCTAACTTATAAGTCATGTTTTCCAGGATTACGGATTTTGTCGTTGAAAATATAAAGATCCACGGATATCCATTTGTCTTCTTGGGTAGTTTATTGGAAGAATTAGTTGCACCTATACCATCTGCAGTTGTTTTATTGATGACTGGGGCTGTTGTTATGTTTAAATATAATAATGTTGATGTTAATTTTTTTTCAGAGTTGTCAATTTTATCACTTATAGCGTCGCTGGGTGCTACACTGGGAGCTTTGTTTTGGTATTTTGCCGCTTACTTGGGTGGTAAATGGATTGTTGATAGGACTTCTTGGCTCACTGGTATCAGATGGAGTAGGATAGAAGAGTTTCAAAGCAAATTAAATAAAAACTATCATGATGAAATTTATCTTTTCTTAATTAGAGTTTTTCCAATAGTTCCGAGTATTTTAATAGCTTTGACTAGTGGTGCAATAAGGTACAATTTTTTAAAATTCTTGCTCATATTTTTTTGGGGAGGTACCATAAGAAATGCCGTATATATTTTTATTGGCTGGTACTTTAAAGATAATATAAATGTGGCGATAGAATTTGTAAAAAGTATTGAAGATTATTTTTATTTGTTCGGAGTTTTGATTCTGATATTAGTATTGTATTTAAATAAAAACAAAATGGTTTTATTATTTAAAAAAATTCGTAAAAAAATATTAGATAAGTAGAAATAGAGTGAATTAATTTAATGGATTCAAGTTTGATTTTATTTTTGCCAATTATTAGATCACATATTTACAGTCTTAGAATTTTGGATGATATTAATAAACAAATTTTTAACTTTAGTAAAACTAGAATTTTGTATACGAATTGATAGGATTGAAGAAATTTTTGTATGGAGAATTCTTTAGTTTAAATTTATTAATAAAGAATAAAAACTTGCCTTTTTTATTTTCCTATTTAGAATTTTGCTAATTAACTATGTTGACTGTGTGATGGATAAATGGAGGTGTTCCGATAAATTACAATAAATTACAAAATAAAATCAAGATCACTTTATTTTAAGCATTATTATCTGCAACTCTTGATATCTTTAACTCTACTACGATTTCAACTCACTAGCATCATCGTTTCTTTATTCCTCTTTGAACTTTTTGGCTAGTCTTTCCTTTTCCTCTCTTATGAATTCATCTACATGCATTTTAGCGGATTTATCAAGTAGATCATTAAAATCCTTTTTCCCCATAGATACACGATATCCAGTGAGGGTTAAAAAGTTTAGATCAGCTTGCATCCAATCTATAAATCTCCAAAAATGAGAGATGTACTGATCTCTTCTGTTCTGATGACGTAGATAGTAAGCATGTTCCCATAGATCTAGGCCAATAACGGGTCGGTAGATGTTAGGGTAGATATCCATCAGAGGAGAGTCCTGGTTAGGTGTGGTGATGATCTCTAAATCCATTGTATAATCTAGAGCAACCAACCAAACCCATCCCGAACCAAAGAGAGACATACCAGCATTTGTAAATTTTTCCTTGAAATTTTCAAATGATCCAAAATTTTCTAGTATGACCTTATATAAATTAGGTCCATGTCTTTCTGGATTTTGTTCCTCAATAGAAAGAATTCTCCAAAAAAATAGATGGTTCCAGTGACCACCGGCAAACTTTCTAACACCATCTTGGACACTCGGAGGAAGCTTTGAAAACTTCCGTAACATTTTCGAAGCCGTTTTGTATTTTTGTAGTACTTGATTTTTTTCAACTAATTCATTTAATTTATTTATATACCCTGCATGATGCTTTGTATGATGGATTTCCATTGTGATTGCATCTACAAATGGTTCAAAATATTGATACCCGTATTCTAGTTCTGGTAAGTTGAATTTCATACAAGAATAAATATAAATGTTTTTGTTTTTTGTGTAAATATATTGTAAAGAATTTAAACCATGCTATACTGTCGAAGAATATTTATGGATTGGACTGTTGAAATAACAAAATTTATATTGGGGGGTAGAGAGTTGCCGGTATTTTATTCTAATATATTTGTTCTTTTTGTTGTTGTTGTAATTTTTTTTGTAATATGGTTATTTAATTATGCTATATACGGTGGTGCAATCAAAGAGTTAAATAATGTTGAATGGATTAAACCGTTTACTGTAATTAAATATACGGTGTTAATAGTATGCTTTTTGGTTGTTGCATCTATAATATTTTTAGGAATAGATACTGTCGTTTCTACTATAACAAATTATATTATTAAGATATAATTAATGCATAAATTATGGAAGAAAACAAATATAGATGGTATATAATTTACACTACTTCGGGATATGAAGATAGTGTTGCTGAATTGTTAAAGGTACGTGCTCAAAATGCAGGTCTATGGGAATTTTTTGAAGAGATATATATACCAAAACAAAAAAAAGTAACTTTAAATAAAAAAGGCGAAAAAGTTGAGGTTTATGAAAAACCTATTAAAGGGTATATATTAGTTAAAATGGTTTTAAATGACCATACATGGCCATTGGTGCGTGATACTCAAGGTGTTGTAAATTTTGTTGGTACTGGTAAAAAACCGATACCTATTTCTGAAAAAGAGGTACAAAAAATAAAAGATTCACTGTCAGAAACTCAATCATCATATAAAATCAATTTTTCTGAAGGTGATCTTGTTCAGGTAATATCAGGAGATTTAAAGGATTCAAAAGGTAAAATTGTTAGTATTAATCATGACAATGGTAAGGTTCAGTTACTTTTATTTATACTTGGTAGGGAAGTGCCCGTAGAGTTAGATGTTACACAAATAGCGAAATTGTAGTGGAGTTGGGAGTGTTGTATATTCATTAAAATTGTGTTAATAGTTAAACATGGATCAGTCAATTACAAATAATCAAAATCATGATCAGATCACATTTCAAAATAATCAATTGTCGGAAAGAAATTTGAGATTATTATCTGCTTTAGCTTATATTGTATTTTTTGTTCCTTTATTACTGCCCGAAACTAGAAACAACTCATTTGTAAGGCATCATGCTAATAATGCAATCATCTTGCAGATTACCAATATTATATTGGCTTGTTGTATAGTGACGAGTATTCCTTTTTTGATTTTGTTTTTTGGTGTAGTAAGAAGTAATGTAGATGTGTCCGCTAATTCAAAAAGTATAATAGAACTCTTAATTTTGTTAAGCCAATGTCTGTGGTATATTGGTTATGTTGTATTTGTTATTTTAGGAATAGTTAAAGCTTACTCGGGTGAATACTTTAATATTCCGTTATTAGGTAATATTAAAATACTTAATAGATAGTCCTGATCTCGGAAATCAGGTTAGAATAATTCTAAATTGAATATTTTGTTTTACTGTAATAAAATCGACTTGTTATGAAAGGTAAAATAGTGCAAGTAATGGGACCGGTAGTTGATGTTTTTTTTGATAGCTATAGTCCTTCTATCTATGAAGCAATAAGAGTAGATGAATTGCATGTGATTCTAGAAGTGCAACAACTCTTGGATAATGGTGTTGTACGAACCGTGGCTATGGATTCAACCGAAGGAATGGTACGCGGTATGGAGTGTACTGCAACTG
>JAOAGR010000001.1 GCA_026415655.1 Candidatus Dojkabacteria bacterium | reverse complement strand
AGATGTGTATAAGAGACAGACTACTACCTCCTGATCCTGATGTACCACCACCGGGTCTTGGTGCAGAACTACTACCTGACGTTCCACCTGTGTTGCTGCTACCACCGCCACCAGTGTTGCCACCCGCCAACTGACTAGAACAGTCTTGATTTACTCGGCAGCACACACCCTGTCCTTGTGCACTTTGACCTGCACAATATTCACCTACACTACAGAATCTATCATGACATCCTTGGTTACATACGTTCTCTGCTCGTGTACCTGGCGGTGCACATTTGTTATTGCCATCATCGCACCGAATGGGTAAGCAGCGATTTGATGGACACTGTGCATAACTTATCTGATCGCAGGGGAGTGTATCAAGGGGATTTGGATTATTTTGAGATGGCGGGTTTTGAGTGGGAGGATTGTTTTGTGATGGCGGTCTGTTACTACTGTTACTACCTCCACTGTTACCTCCCGTTGAAGGTGACGTAATTGTTGGTAATCCGTTACTGTTACCATTCGCGTCGGCGGTTGGCTGCATAGTTGTTGGACCGGGTAAACGTGTTGGTATTCTACTTGGATCATTGGGGAGTGGACAATTTTGGGCAATACAGTCTTGTAGATTCTTATTAGCTATGTCATATGAAGCTTGTAACCCATCAACAGATTGTTTAATGTATTGACATTTAATATTATTACAGACATTCCATCCAGATTCATTTTGGCATGTACTCCGCTGGCTTTCATCTTGTTGGGTACATGTAGTCGTCAGACACTCGTTCATACATGAATCGTATTCTGCCTTTTTATTTGTTAATCCTCTATTAATAATTTCCAAGTTAACATATTGCTGAGAACATAGTCGACAATAACTTGCCGCCGTATCATCCGGATTCACATTTCTATTTATTATCGTATACGCCAGATACCCAGACACACCCAAGAGCAAAAAATAAATACAAAGATAATGATCAATATCATCCTTCTCCTATCCTTTCTAGGATCAAATAAATCTAATTTCTGTTTATTGAACATACCTAGATCATGCTTATACTAGCAAAATATACTATTATTAACAAATGATACATTAAACAATAAAGTAAAACTGTGATATGTTCATCTTACCAGCTATATTAGAAGAAGATAAAAATAATTTATTACTGAAAATACACGAATTAACAAAATATTTTACTCATATTCACATGGATCTTGTTACAAATCATTATAAGGACTTACAAGGCACACTCACAATAGATGATATTATCGATTCAGTAAAAAGATTCCCAAATGTCAAATTTGATATCCATATTATGGCACCTCAGTATGATGGGAAATTAATAAATGATGACACAGTAACATACTTTAACAAGATCTTCATACATATCGAAAGTAAGATTGAAGTCGACGTCAGAAGCTATCCAAACATAATATATGCATTCGATTTATACACAAATATATTTGACTATGCGCCAATTATAAAATCGGTTGATGAAATACTAATTATGTCAGTACCATCAGGTAAACAAGGACAAAAATTTAACATCATAACTTACGAAAAAATAAGAAAAATCACATCTATCAACCCAGAGATTCAAATATACATAGACGGCGGTATTGATAAGGATATATCGAAAAAATTAGAAAGTTATAAAAATGTAAAGGGTATAATAGTAGGCAGCCATATCAGTGATTTTATAAACAAAACATGAAATAATCTAACGTGAATTTAACAGATATCAAAGGCATAAGTCCGAGGATAGAAAAGTTATTAAAAAAATTAGAAATTCATAATATCGAAGATCTATTGTTGCACCCGCCAATAAGGTATATTGACAGAAGAAAATATTTACCAATCTCAGACATTTTTCTAACAAAAGATGAAAATTGGTATTCGAAAGGTAAAATAAAAGATGTTAACAAAATAAAAACCAAAAGAGGCAAAAATTTAATCACAGCTATTGTCGAAGACAATACATCATATATCAAAATTGCTTGGTTTAATAGCGAATATTTACTACCGATACTTCTTAGTAGTAAATTTATTGCTTTTTCTGGAATAGTGTACGACAAATCAATATACAATCCTAAATTTGTGATATTAAACAGTCTCGAGGAGGTACCAGAAAAACTAGCTAAAATAGAAGTAAAATATCCAGAAACAGCGGGTATAAATTCTGCTACCATTTCTAAAATCATAAAAAATGCGATAGATGTATATGAAATCAAAGAAACTTTACCAAATGAAATATTAGAAAAAGAAAATTTGGTATCAAAAAGATTAGCAATACAATACCTTCACTTTCCAGAAAACGAAATAGAGATCAAAAAATCAAAAGAAAGACTAGCTTTTGAAGAAATTTATTCGCTTATTCAAAAAATTAAAGAGAATAAAATTAACATAACCGCCCATGAATCATTTGCTCTTAAAATAGATAAAGATTTGTACAAAAACATAGTAAATAGTCTAAATTATGAACTTACAGCTTCACAAAAAGAAGCAATACATGAGATTTTTGCCGATATCTCTAGAGACAAACCAATGCATAGGTTAATAAATGGAGATGTAGGCTCTGGAAAAACCATACTTGCAATAATTGCAGCATCTCAAGTTTCGCAAAACAACTTAATGACACTAGTTCTGGCGCCGACAGAAATACTAGCCAACCAACATTTTGAGTCTTTTAATAAGATTTTGTCGAAATTTAATATTCCCATAATACTTTGGACAAGTTCAATAAAGCACAAAAATATCCAATCAAATTCAATAGTTATAGGGACTCATGCATTAATACATCATACGCAAAATTGGAACAACGTAGGCCTTGTAATCATAGACGAACAACACAAATTTGGAGTCAAACAAAGAGAAATACTGACAACTTTAAAAAATGAAAACAAAATACCGCATTCTTTATCAATGTCAGCAACCCCAATACCACGTACCGTTGCTTTGACATTTTTTGGCGATATTGATGTAAGTTTTATAGAAAAGCCTACAGAAAGAAAAAAAATCATCACTAGAATAATAAATAGTCTGGAGATAGAAAATAAGATGATTGAATGGATAAAAAATAAGATTATTCGGGAAAATGTTCAGGCCTATGTAGTATGCCCTTTGATAGAGGAAACCTCGAAATCCGATCTCAAGTCAGTTCAAAAAATTTATGAACATTACAGATTGATATTTGGAGAAGATAAAGTCGGTTTATTACATGGAAAGATGAAGGCAAAGGAAAAGGATGAAATCATAAAAAATTTTATAGAAGGGAAATTCCACATTTTAGTTAGTACAACTGTAATAGAAGTAGGAATAAATAACCCCAATGCAACAATAATGATAATACAAAGTGCAGAAAGATTTGGGCTTGCACAACTACATCAAATCCGTGGTCGTGTAGGACGTGGTAGTGACCAATCTTATTGTTTTTTAATACCAACGAATTATGAAACAAACGAGAGATTAAAATTTTTTGAAAAGACAGAAAACGGCTATGAACTAGCCGAATATGATCTATTGCTTCGTGGTCCAGGCGAGGTTTATGGCACTTTACAATCTGGTATTCCCAATCTTAGATTTGCAAATATCCTAGACAAAGGTCTAATAAGTCAGGTGAAGAAATATATATCTTAGCTCCATGAGATATGTGAGATATGTATGTTATAATGGACTGTGTTCAAGACAAATCAAAATACTAAAAATCTGGTAATAGTGACCATATTTGTGTTATCCATGGTATTAACTAGTGTAGTAATATTTTCATATTCTCCCGAGGGGACTATCAGTGCAAACAATGTATTCACACAAATACAAAAAGCATTAAATCGGGACTCCGTAGAAACCTTACAGGAACCTAAAATCGCGGCAAGAGTTACAGAACAAGCGAGGAATAATCAGAATAATAATATGGGTAATGTCACTCCATCACCGCAACCAACTCAAGCGGCAGGTAATAATCCAAATCCCACCGAAGAGCCCCCACAATCACAAACAATCTCCCCATCACTAGTTCCGAATTCTAGTCCAAAACCAAATCCAACTCAGACTAATCCATCACAATATCAAAATACACCAATTCCTACAAATCCTCCAGTAAATCCAACAAAAAACCCAAATGTTATTGAGAACTATCCGGTTACTCCACCATCCGATATCAGGAATATGCCCATCAAGAAGAGGACCTTCAGAAAATTGGATGGCAAAACTGCATGTGAAATTTTTACAACCGAGATGGCAAATAAGGTATTAAATCAACCATCAAGAATTTTAGGTGAAGGTGAATATACTATAGGAGAATTGACCGATGATCTCGTCGGCCGTGCCGAATCAGATGTTTGTGTATACCAGACAACAGACGGAAAGTACATTTATTTCGGTATCTTTAAAGCAAAGTCAGAAGAAGATTATATACACATACTCGAAGCTTACAGAAAAAGTTTAGAAGAACGTGGAATTGACACTACGGATTTTTACAAAAATTATGGCGGTGGAGAAACAATGGGTGATATTTTAGCAATGAAAGAATACATTAATATGAATAATTTTTCTGATGCAATTGTTGTCCTAAATTATGGCCAATATGCAATGTATGTAAATACCAATTTGAACTCACGAGAAAAAATAATTATGCTTACAGAAATGATGAAAGAATTAGGAATCAATTAATTTAATTTGCGTTAGTTGTAGTAAAATTAGGTTAATTTTAATTAAATAAATAAAAACTATTCTAGAAATATTCATATAATCACAAATCATTACTAATTTTCTAATATAGATTATTATTTGTAATATATTGTCTTTAATATCGAAATGGAGATTTTTAAATATAAATTTATAATGGAAGTAATAATTTAAAATTTTAATTTCATTAATCGAATATTAATTTACGAGAAGATTATTTAAATATAAATTCTATAAAACCACAACCACCAGTACAAATTCTAAATTAACCCAACATACTTTACAAAACACCGTCAGACTAAGAGCCACGATTTTCAATCCAATATAATTTAAAAAATTTAAGAAATTGAATTAATTCAAAATGAAATACAAACACTTAAAATACTTAAAATATACCTAAATAAATTATTTCATTACGATGTCAATTGTTTATGGATTTGTCTTATTTCATTAATATATCCATTTACTCCACCTACCCATTTAGTGCCTTTATTATCTTCATAGCAATCCGGACAATAAAAACGGACCATAACCTCGGGCTTATAGCCTGTACCAGAATACCCTTTTGCCAAGCCATTACTTACAACCTCTATAGCATGCTCCCAAGAGTCAAAATAAGACCAACGCCCATACTTACTTCCACCAGCCCAGCCCCAAGCGTTATAAGAACTTATATTCCCATATCTTGGTATTAACCGTCCAAATCCAGACTCTACCCCTGAGATTGCGACTAGAATCGGCCATTGTTGGCCGAATTTATTTTCATCGGCATGTATTACAAATGCCTCAGCGACCGACATGGTCGCCATTGGTGAATTGTATTTCTTAAGAAATAGAAATATTGCAAGTACTCTCGGGTCTCCACTCTCTGTATTAATCTTTATCGTATCAATAGAAACAGGAGTATTCTTTGCTATTTCAGTGTTATAAGCAATTATATCGTCATAGTTATGACCTAAACCAACAATTAGTGACTCGGCCTCTAACTTACTATTGCTTACATTTACAAGATAAGTGGATGTAAAAACTGAAATTACTAATATCAATAGAATAACAATAACGAAATTAAAACTTATCTTTCTGAATTTATCTAGAAAATAAACTCGTTTAATTTTGATCTTTACTTTGTTTAAATCAATTAAACCTTCAAGTAGGTTATTAGACATGATAGATTTTATTAATTTATATTAGAATATTTGTAAAAGTTTGTAAAATGCATTTCATAATCTTTCTAAAGCGGCTATTCTATCCTCTATGGGTGGATGAGTTGAAAAAAGATTTGCAAAAAAAGAATGAGTTCTCTTCAAAGGAAAATCTATAAACATATGTGCATTACCTTCGGTGGCTTTAGAAACCGGTAAATCATCAGCCTGAAGTTTTCTAAGCGCACTGATCAATCCTTGAGGATAACGTGTTATCTCTACTGCAGTAAAGTCAGCCAGATATTCTCTACGGCGAGAAATAGCTAGTTGTATCAATGTAGCTATAATGGGACTTAATATTGCTACAAGTATACCGATAAATATCAACCATGGTGGCGTGTCTTCGTCACTGCCACTGATCACACGAATGAAAAAGTCGGCTATATAGGTTATGGCACTAGCAAATACCGAAACTATTAGCATTAACCTAATATCAAAATTTTTGATATGAGCCAATTCATGAGCAATTACCCCTTCTAATTCTTGCTGATTCATTCTTTCATACAGGCCTTGTGTAATAGCAACATGCGAATTCTGAGGATTTCTACCTGTAGCAAAGGCGTTTAACGCTGGATCAGGAATTATATATATTCGAGGTCTAGGTATGCCAGCTTTTATCGATAATATTTCAACGGTTTTATTTAGATGATTAAATGCGGGATTATCTGTAACATCTATAGAACCTGTTGAAAACAACACAAATTTATCACCATAAAAGTAAGTAACCAAAGAAACTAATACTGATATGCCAAATGATATAAAACTTACAAAAACCGAAGAAATGATATCCTGAGAAACCAAATATGAAAGAAACCAACTTACAAGTATAGCAAAAATTAGAAATCCTAAAAGTAAAAATACGGACAAGAGACGATTTTTATCAATCTGCGAGTACATACTCAAATATTAACGTACTACGACGTTACCGCCCCAGTCGGGCATTATATCTTTCTTTGCTTCAGCAGTAGATTCAAAAAACTCTGCTTTTTTGAATCCAAACATATTAGCAATTATATTACTTGGAAATGTGACAATCTTTTCATTGTAATCTCGTACCGTAGCATTATAAATCTGTCTGGCTGCAGCAATCATCTCTTCAATCTGTTGATTTTGCTGCATGAAATTTTGTATGGCAACCTGTGATTGAATCTCAGGATAAGCCTCAACGGCGACATTTATCGCACCAAGGTTCGAAAGTAACTTAGACTCCATTTGTGATACAGCATTAGCATTTTCCGGAGTTAATTTGACTGATTTAAGCTGAGAAAGTCCACTTCGAAGTTCAGCAATCTTTGTTTGAATATTTTCATCAGTACTGGTAGCTTTCTCTACAGCATTAATCAGATCGGGTAGTAAATCATATCTATTTTGAAGCCTTACATCGATTTGTTTTAATGTCTCTTCTACTCTAACTTTATATGATGCCAAAGAATTGTATAGGTATATTAAATAACCAACTAATCCTAGTATAAATAAAATACCACAACACAAAATGAAAATTAAAATTGTTTCTACTATCATAGTATTAATATTATTAAATAAACCAAGTTAAAAGTCAAAAGAGTATACCCATGAGAGGTACATTTTCTTGTTGTAACAATTTAAATCGACATAATATCTCAATAGTATTGAACAAAAATATAGATAAAAATTTAGATTAATCTATTTCAAAACTTACTTTTTATTTATATCAAAATGTGAACAATTACGATTTATATAGAACAATAAACATGGAATATATCGTCCAAATAAGGTATTTTATTAGAAACAATATATTTTTCTGCCCAGCCCTACACCCAAAATTTATCACTTTTATAAAATACCAGTTTAAATGAGTGATATACCAAAACCATCTAATCCGAAATAAAAAACTAGCCAATTAATTCCAAGCATAAAGTATTATTGGCTAGATTTTTCTGCAGTTAATAAAAATATCTATTTTATTGTGTATTTTAGTTTATTTATACGGGAATCTATATAAGATGACATAATAAACAAGAACAAATTTACAAGATAAAATGGTACATATTTCAGCAAAAGATCAAACACATCAATAATGTATCTTTGATCTAAAATAATCTTTGTCGGGTTTAATTTATATTTTTGTACCAGATCTTTATTTATATATTCACTAATCTCTTGTGGTATATCTGTTTTATCAATATTTTTTACAATTCCACTTAGCTTTATTTCTAAATTATAGTTATTAACAATACCATCATCGATAATCTTGTCTTTTACATCTTTTCCGCCAGCAAAAAGGACATAAAGTGTTTGATCGGCCTTATCATATAGCGGTACAAAAATAAATGATTCTTCTAAATTGCTCGTTTTATTATCTGATGTTACCTCATATTTATCAACTGTATAGACCTGTCCTAATTCTATTTTTCCGTCAATTGAAACATACTTTCCAACTATTTCACTATTAATATCTCCTTGTGAATTTATAAAAATTGGCTCACCATACACCACATCATATTTCAAAAAATCAAAAAACAAAAAAACACTAATAATCAGAAAAGCAAACAACCAGATTTTCCAAGACTCAGCCAAAAAAATATGCCAAAATCCAAATTTATAATATGTGCCAGCCTGACTGATTAACTTACTCCCATCAAATCCACCTGCGAAGATACGTCGCACAAGTTTCTCATGCATCTTTATAGAATACTTACACGATGCACAAGCAATTTCGATAAGTGTAAAGATGGTCAATTTCGTAAAATAAAGATTAAGATTGTATTTTACTCTACGTATCTCCCACTCGGATGATATTGTATTACATCTGGGACAACGGGTGAAAAACTTTCGTAGTGTTTGAAAATCTTTGTTTATAAGACTAAACATAATGATATGATATCAAAATTTTATATCTTTACTTTTCAAAACCGATTAAATTTTGTATACTATTTCCATGAAATTAAGTCAAAAGTTAAATCCAAATAGCATTTTAGAACTGATTATTACTTCAAGAGTAAGAAGAAAGATACTATACCTGTTTTTCTCTGAACCGAATACGTATAGACATATGCGACAGGTAGGTCGCGAGATTGATGAACAAATAAATGCTGTCCGAAGGGAACTGATGTCACTTGTAAAAATAGACCTCTTAATTATTAAAAAAGACGGTATAAAAAGACAATTTATACTTAATCCATCTTTTATTTTTTATAATGAATTACGTTCTTTAGTAATGAAAACTTCACCATTAGCAATTGAACTTTGGAATACTTATCAAAACAAGGAACTAGGTCAAATCAAATATATATTTCTCACACATACATTTATAAATCGAGAAACTTCTTATCCAGATAATCCTGATGTTGTAATCATCGGTGACGGCGTAAATGTGATAAAATTGAAAGAAATCCAAGCTCTCATCCGTACAAGAGAAGGTCGTGATATATATGTCAAAATTTGGTCAAAACCTGAGTTTGAACTAGAAAAAGGTAATAATCACCCAATACTTTATTCCTTACTTGTCCTACCAAAATGCACACTTGTTGGTACTGATGAGGAGTTTGCGATTGAGATGGGGAGTTGAGATATCAATAGACTACAGCATAAACAGACCAAAACAATTAATTACTTTTTATTTTATAATTTTATGGATAGGATACATATACTAATAGGTGCCTTGCGTAGATGTAAAAAAACAAATTGAGAATTAGAATATCAAGAGAAGAAGTTTATTTTATTTCTTTTATTGTTACATGAAATCATCCCACCTATTTCCCGAAACAAATCATCTACCTCCCTAAGTTGGAAAATCAATTTTGAAAAAAGGGAGATCGAAATATACAAATAAATGATTCTAACTCAACATAACTTATGCATGATCAACACAGTTAAACTATAGCCAGGGATACTATGTACAAACGCATCTAAATTTGACGGTAAGTAGCATAAACTCCTAAATCAGCTCAGCTTCCCTTTCTTGAAGTAATCAGGATACATCAATATAAACAAAATCAGGAATAAATAGGCATAAATCATCCCACCATGTAGATGAAACTCCAGTAAATCGCATAGAACTCAAAAAATATATTCGAACAAAAAACACTACCAAGATATGCTATGGTAAATTTGGAGGTAAGAGCTGAGGTAATAACTTGTCCTTAACACCAGACACACCTGTTACAAAAGCTCCTGCAAGCATAACAAAACTATGTAATGATAATCCTAAGGACGACGCACCCCTAAAAAAAGATTCTGGTTTTTCTCTACTTGCGATAAACGCACACGCCCTTAAAAATAATATTACCCCCAAACTTACAACAGCCTTTTCAAAAAATGGCAAAATAGTAGGTTCATTTCCGGATAAATATGAGGAAACACCAAATAACAGCGTCGTAAAAATCGATGGAGCAATATCGCGTCCAAGCCGCTGAATTGAATCATAATTTTTTTTCTGGATTTTCCATATAGTTTTAATTAATTAGAGCTATTCATATTATAGCACAAGACCGGTAATAGTCAACTAACTAAACAAACCAGACTCTATATATCTACAAGTTGACTACATATCGACAGTCACCTGATATTGTACTCGTTTACACGAAGCAATACAAAAACACTGAATCATAAAAAATCTCCAGACATATATAACAAATTGAATATCTTCATCTTAAAAAATGGCCCATTAAAGAACAGAGTGCGTTAGCTGCTCCGATTCCGAGTCTCCGATTCGGTGATAGTGGCATACTGATTCTACACCGATCCGGAATTTTACCTATAACAGAATTTGTTAAATTTCCTACAAAATTGCAAACAGGCTCCAACACAGTATAACAACGTCCACTAACTCCTAACCAAGCATCGTAAACTTGCGAACCAATATTCGTCTGCCTAGCGTGATTGATCAATGATGAAAATGTCCCATTTAACGATCTCACTATCTTCTGACAGCCTTCAGTCTTCCAAAAGTCATACAAACCAACAGCAGTCAATAACGCTGAGGCAGAATATGGTATATAAGCCACACAACTATAGATATCACCACTAGGTATCCAGCCGAGCATCGTAGGGAACAAAGTATCTATCGGTCCCTTCAGATGATTAGCAATCAGTGGATTGCCTACCACACTGAAAATGTGGAGAGCCATAGTGGCAATCCCATTGGATGCATTTTTAATGGCATACTTTCTCGCTTCAGGATTTTTCGCAAACTTTTCCCAAGCATATTTTGAAAGTTGCACAGCACCTTCTATAAATATAAACCTATTCATATTGTTCGTGCATATAATTATAAAGTAAACTGTTATAAAAAGCAATATAATGTAGGTTTAAGATAAAACTTTCTAATTAGATTACATATCTTGTGGTTGGAGCGAGACCTCTTTCATAAATGTCTCTATACAATAAATGAGCATTCCTGACCTTATTATCCGGGTGTATTGCCCTAATAAGCATTCAGTGGTACTGATGAGGAGTTTGCGATTGAGATGGGGAGTTGACATATCAGTAGAATACAGCATAAGCAGACCAAAGCAGATTTTTCTAATTCTCTGTATAAGGTACATATTTCATTGAATGTTTTTCGTAGGTATAAAAACAAACGTGGAATTAAACTATCAAGAGATAAAGTTCATTTTATCATTTATTGCTACATTAAATCATCCCAACTAAATATTGGATATTCACTGCCTACCAGTAATGTCATTCATCTGAAACCAATTATAGAGCTTGAAAATGCTACAAATAAATTTTCAACTTCAACCGATTAATGATATTGATAACGGTCCATATATTTTAAAATAACGGAAAATAGCCTATGTTATAAAACAAAATCATCTTCGATTAACAAGCGAGAACTATAGGTAATACCGTATAAGGTTGACCACATATTGACGATAACATCTCATTTCCCTTTGGTTATACAAACATGTACATCATATTTCTTTACCACACAAATCAATACAGAAACCTTGAATACAAGTTAAGAAAATCCCTTAAGATATAGAACAAATAGGATACTTTCATCTCAAATGACGACTAACTTTTGAACTTACTGTAATCAAAATGCCTAACCCTAGTTGTTTCTTCATCGATAACGGCATACTAATGCGAATTCGGTAAGGGAATTAATTCAGATTAGAAATGCCAACAAAACCATGAGCTTTTCCTGATATGGGATCACGATATTCATTAACCCCGACGAATGTCTTAAACTTGCGAACCGATGTCTGTTTGTTCAGTACGATCAACATAAGTTGAGAGTTTTTTATCCATAGCAGTATATCATAATTTTTGAGTACCTTCAGTCTTTGGAAAACCCCATACACCAATGAATGTGACCATCCCTTCAATGATATAACAAAAATTAACCAATAAACGATCATATATACCACCACTCCCTACCAAACCAATAAATGATGAAATAAACTGATTCAACACCACACCTCTTAGAATGGCCGGAAAGGGACGAAATACCAATAATGAGCGATAAATGTTTGCCGAAACTTTATTCAAGTCTTGTCTTGTCCATTGTGTGTATTGAGTCTAAAATGAATATAGTTTACAGTGTTGTTCTGTTGATAGCCTACCGTTACCGTCTATAGTTCACAGCATGATTACACAACTAGCTATAACAAGAGAGCCACAATTAATCAATACAATGTCCCTTATACAAATTATTGTTTTGATAATAATATTTCGAATATTAGCCGCAAAATATGGAATAAAAAGCATCCCATGCATATACTGTTTTTATCTATTTTCATGCTAAATTTAAGGTCCTCATAAAGGATCTGTTTTAGAGATGGAAGGTTAAAATAGAATTGGTACATGACAAATGAAGAAAATACCAAGTACACTGCTGTCCATTATGTATTGATGGAATATGTATAGACTGATCTATTTTTATTAGGCAACATTATATATTGTTCTACAAAGTTCCATGTAGTCTGTGGATTAGGGAATAAAAGTAGATAAAATATTGGATCCAGCCCTCAATAATACATCAGTGATATTCCAGTTATACCTAAGAACGAATTGTGTAATAACTTCATGTGAAGCAAGAATTTTCGTAAATAACCCAACACTGGAAATAAATATATCAGAGATCCTATTTCTGTTATTTCCGGTTCTACTATCGAAATAGTCTAAGGCATAGGTTAATATAGATAAGAAAATTAATGATATTGATGGATTGTTAGCATTAGCCAGGATCAGCAATGGTGATAATCCATATATACATTGATCTACAAACAATTCTAGTCTCCGTCCTACAGGGTATACAATAGACTTCCCAAATCCATATGCTAACCTGGCAAACGTTGTGATATAATTATTTCTTGTCGGTCGTGTATCTGAAACCTCCATATGATCTAAAAGTGTATCAATCCAATAATTATAACACCACATCTGTACATCTGTAAACATTTCATGCAAAGAAAGAATAATACTCTACCAAATTTTCTTAAAAATATGCCTATACTTTGAATATTTTCTTACCAAGAATGCTGGTAAAATCTTCAATAAACTAAACAATATTTTATTCTTGATGCCAACAATTTTCAGTGATGCATTTTTGGCATAAGAATCGTACACCAATTTTGCCACTCCCCTAGGATCAGCAGCATTTTGATGAACATTTCCACCCGCATTCTCAAAAAAATTAGTTGCAGTATCACCAGGACATATGCATATTACACGATGGACCCCTTCATTTTCTATAGCAACAGCTTGAGAAAAACTATTTACATAAGATTTAGATGCAAAATATACTGAGCTACCCACTCCAGGATAAAAACCTGCTATTGAGGATATATTTATCACAGTTTTGTGTTTTACTTCGGAATTTTTAAGGAAATGATAAGTAAGCTTTGTTAACGCAATCATATTTACATCAATAATGTCCAGATTCCTTTGAATATCAGTCGAGTTAAACTTACCATAAAGTCCAATACCTGCATTGTTTATGAGCACATCTACGGTTTCTTTTTTTAGATAGTCAAATAAATTTAATAGATCACCACTATCTGAAAGATCACATACTAAAAATTCAAATTTAGTTTTATACAAGGAACACCAAGCATTATTCATCATTTCAAGTATTCCTCTATTACGCGCAACACCAACTACATCAAATCCATTTTCTGCAAAAACATGACATAGCTCGTAACCAATCCCACTAGATGCACCAGTTATCAATACTTTTCTAGCCATTGTTATAAACAACAGATTTTATGTTTAAGAATTCTCTAACTCCTGACTCGCCCATTTCTCTACCAAAGCCAGATTTTTTGATTCCGCCAAAAGGCATCATCACATCAGAAGTTGCTATTTGATTTATGAAAACACTACCCGCTTGTATATTTTTGATTGCATACTCTTGATACTCTTTATTATTTGTCCACACTGAAGAATTCAATCCAAAAGCTGTCTTATTTGCCAATTCAATAGCCCCTGCATGATCCCCAAACGACATTACCAATGCAACAGGACCAAAAATCTCTTGATCCAATACTGGATTGTTTTGTGACACATTACTCACAATTGTAGGTTCAACAAAATAACCTTGATTGTGCAATTTTCTCCCCCCCCAAGTTACCTCGGCTCCATTATTTTTGGCAATTTCTATCTGTTCAAGAATTTGTTCTCTAGCACTTTCAGAAACCACTGGTCCCATATCAGTATTTCGATCTAGAGGATCTCCCACTTTGACGGATGCAAACCTTGCTCGCAACCCATCAACGAACTGATTAAAAATTTTCTGATGTATTAAAAATCTCTTAGCCGAATTACAAGCCTGTCCAGCATTTCTGAGTCTTGCTTTCGCTGCATTATCTAAGACAAAATCTAAATCAACATCTTCAAATACAATAAAAGGATCATTACCTCCTAATTCTAAAACTACTTTTTTGATATATTCACCTGCAAGTCTAGCAACGGATCTACCAGCGTTCTCACTACCAGTCAGAGTAACGCCAAAAATTCTTTGATCAGAAATAACCCTTTCTACCCTTGCTGAAGAAATAGGTAAATTAATTAGTAATCCAGATCCAAATCCAATATTATCAAATATAAATTCAATTACTTTTGCTGATTCTTGGACATTAGAAGCATGCTTTAAAACAACAGTATTTCCAGCCAATAAATTCGGTACAACGAATCTAAAAACTTGCCAAAAAGGAAAATTCCACGGCATGATAGCAAAAATTGGACCTAAAGGTTCGTAAATTATTTTCTTACCCTCATCTATAAACTCATCAGCAATATATCTATCTATGTTGTCAGTATAGTATCGTATTAACTTTGCACATTTATCAACTTCTGATTCAGATTCCTTAATAGTTTTTCCCATTTCTGAAGTAATTAGGTGAGCAAGATTCGATCTATAAGTCGTAAGTATTTCTATTAGTTTTGCAATAAAATTTTTCCGTTCATTTAATGTAATCTTTCTCCATTTTAAAAATGCACTAAAGGCTAAATCTAATCTTTTTTCTAACTCTTCGTCTGCAATTTCTGGATTTTCGTATATTACTTTTTCAGTGTAAGGGTTTATTGATCTAAACATAATTTATCTATGACACAAATTAATATAAAATTCAATCTATGGTTTCTAGCTTTATCAAAAAAATACTTTCACAATTTAAAAAATTGGAAGATTTCAACATTGTATATGAAAATGCCACCAGAAAATTTGTTTTTGATTCGCAAAAAAATAATTTAATTATAATTATAGGCCCAAGCTCAGCGGGAAAATCTACACTTGCAGAATATCTTATTAAACAAGGATTTTATAAAGTTCGTACCTTTACTACACGCCCCAATACAAGAAAAGACAATATAAATGATGATTACATTAGGCCCGATACAGATAAAATAGATATAAATGATTCAAATGTCATTAATCAATTAATCAGAGAATACGGACTATTAGAATACAACATCCATGCTGGTAGTCTATATGGTACTCCGAAAAACGAGCTTATGAATGCGATAAAAAATCACCAGAATTCTATTTTGGTATGCGAAAATAATGGTGCTAGAAGTATTTATAATGCTCTACGAAACGAGTGTAACTTACTTGTTATATTTATCATACCGGACTCGCTCAATCAAATCAAAAGAAGAATGAAAATGGCAGGTAAGAATAATATAACTTCACGACTATTGACAGCAAAAAGGGAAATTTTAGATGCTAGAAATATAGCTCATTTTGTGATCCATTTCTCAGAATCAGTAAAAGTACCTAATAATGATACTTTAGGCTATTCTATACAAAATACATATCAATTCATAAAATATATTTTGAAATTAAATTAAAAATATTTTTAACACAAAGGTTTGAAATAAGATTTTAAATGAGTTATCAATAAGGTAAATAATCAAACTTCCCCTATTCAAAGTCAATTACTCCAATAAGATCCCAATGTTTAACAGTCAGAAAATAATACAAAGATCATTTCTTATGTCAGTTATAAACAATTAAATAGATTTTTAAATTACAAACCTAAAAATGCAGTCATACAAATCTTGAAATTTTTAGTTTTACAATTAATTTTTAATCAAAAATGTTTACGAAATCCCCAAATAGACGTAAATCTACTTAAGAAGTCTCTTAGTAAGGTATCTTTTCCAAGACTCTGGTAATCGTTTTATGATTGAGATCATAAAAGCATTATAAAAGCCTGTTACTACTATAACTTTTTTTTCAACATAACTTTGATATGTAATATCAGCGACTTCTTCAGAAGTCATCATTTGCCCATTAATATCCCATTTTGCATTTTCAAAAAAGTTAGTTTTTGTCAGACCGGGACAAATACAAAGTACATTTATACCTGTACCTTCTAGCTCTTCATGAATTGCTTGTGAAAAACTATTTACAAACGCCTTTGTAGCAAAATAAATTGCATTATAAGGACCAGGCATAAAACCAGCAGTAGAACCTATATTGATCACGGTCGCATCATGTTTCCCCAATTTCTTAAATTTATTAATTGCAAAATGTGTTAGTCTAACTAATGCAGTAACATTAAGATTTATCATGGCTATTTGAGCATCTATATCCAGCTCTACAAATTCTCCATGTAAGCCAAACCCTGCATTATTTATCAATACATCAAAATCATTAACACTTAAAAAATCAATAGTTTTACTAACTTGTTCATATTTAGATAAATCAGCTACCAAATAATTAAATTTAATGTTAAATTCTGCTTCTAATTTTTCTTTTAGCAATTTCAATTTTTCTTCATCTCTTGCAATACCAATGACTTTATAATTTTCTCTGGCGAATCTATAAGCCAAAGCTTCGCCTATTCCTTTTGTACATCCTGTGATTACTACTGTTTTCATAATTAATGTAAAATAAATCATTTTAAAGATAATTGCAATCACTGTTGAAATATTTATTCAGATTTTCTATCTTGAATATAAAAAGCTATGTTTTATCTTAGAGCAAGAAAAATAGATTTATCATCTAATCATAAAAAGACGATAATCATTAATCATAGAAAAGCTTTAGAAGAAGCTATTACTACAGACACGAAACTCGAGATTAGCAAACCAAATTCTAAAAAAAAGTTTATCGTTAATGTAGATATCACTGAAAAATTAGTATCTCACCACGAGATTGGCATTTCCAATTCTCTTTGGGAAAAAATAAATGTACATGAAGGTGAGATTATCGAAGTTAATTTTTTATCTCAACCGAAATCAATATTAAGCATAAGAAAAAAATTATTAGGTAAAGAATTAAATTATAACGAGATAAAATCTATCCTTGAGGATATTGTTTCTGGTCGTTTAGGCACAATAGAAGCCACATATTTTGCTGCTTGCGGATTCAATCCTGGATTTAATGATAAAGAACTATATTATCTTACGAAAGCAATGGCCTACACTGGTGATGTATTTAAATGGCCATATGAAAAAGTGGTAGATAAACACAGTATAGGTGGACTGGCTGGTAAAGGTATTACACCGATATTAGTTAGTATAATATCGTCTTTGGGACTTGTAATACCAAATACATCGACACGTTCTATTACATCACCAGCAGGCACAACTGATGTGATGGAGGTTTTATGTAATATGGTTTATTCTAAAGAAGAAATTGAAGATTTGATCCGGAGAAATAATGCTTGTATTGTCTGGGGAGGAGGTTTAGATCTTGCACCGGCTGATGAAGCACTTATCGACATAGAAAAGCCCCTTGGGATCGAACTTTATGACAAATTTATAGTTAGCATAATGGCAAAAAAAGTGGCTATAGGATTGACGCATCTGGTCTTGGATATACCTTATGGTCCCGACACAAAAGTACACCACAGCGAGGATGTTCACATGATACAAAAGAAATTCGAATCTATAGCAGAAAAATTTGGTATAAAGATTAAAGTTGTCACTAGACATGCAATAGGTCCTGATGGTCGTGGTATAGGACCTGTATTAGAAGCCATTGATCTATTAAAAGTACTTTTACAACGTGACGACAGATACCTACCTCTTGAAGATGTATCACTTATGCTAGCAGGCGAACTATTGGAACTTTGTGGGGAAGCAAAACCTGGTAAAGGTTATGAAAAAGCAAAGAAGGAGCTCCAGTCAGGTAGAGCTTATAAAGCATTCCAAAAAATCATCGCAGCACAGGGTGGAAATCCAAATGTACAGCCTGAAGATCTAAGACCAGGACAGTATCAATGCGACATCACAGCTGATCATGATGGTGTTGTAACAGACATAGAAAATCATTTGATCAAAGATTTGGCTCATTCACTTGGAGCGCCAAATATAAAATCTGCCGGCATTTATCTACATAAACAAGTCGGAGAAACTGTTTCTAAGGGGGAAAAGCTATTTACTATTTACTCTACAAGCGATAAGAGGGTTCATCTAGCATGCGAAATTTTGAAATATAAAAACATTGTAATTTATTAACACAATATGGAAAAAGAGCTAGAAAAAACAATCCAAGATATAAAGGACCTAAAAATACAAGGAAACACCAATATAGCCAAAGCTGCTGTAAAGGCATTATTGAATTATATAACTCACACAAAAGTTCATAATTTTGAAGTTTTTAAGCAAAAAATAAAATATTATGCATTTGCATTGGCAGAGGCAAGACCAAATGAACCAATAGCATATAATGCAATGACATATATACTGGCTCATATTGATGAGTGTGAAAATCAACAAGAGCTTAGGGTAAAGATGATTGATAAAATAGAGCAATTTTTCAAATATATTGATGAATCATATGAAGTGATCCGGACTAATGCGATGATGATCCTGAAAAATTACTCTAGATTTATTACTCACTGTCATTCTTCTTTGGTCAGAGATACATTGATAGGAATAAATAAGGTTAAGAAAATAAGAGTATTTCAATCAGAAACAAGACCAAAATTTCAAGGTCGTATCACCGCAGAAAAATTAACACAAAATAGTGTACATGTAATACATTACGTAGATTCATTTATATCTTCAATTGTATTGGATAATCGTTATGAAAATCCTGAGGTAGCAATTGTGGGAAGCGACGGAATCACACTAAATGGAGATTTAGTAAATAAAATTGGAACTTATTCTCTTGCACTAGCGTGTTATGAAGCTAATATCCCATTTTTTGTCGTAACACAAACTATGAAATTAGATCCCAGATCAAAGGATCTTGAAAAATTTTTGATAGAATTACGTAGTCCAGACGAAGTTTGGGATTACACACATGATAATATTCACATTATCAATCCCGCATTTGATCTCGTACCAGCAAAATATATTACAGGTGGATACATTACTGAGAAAGGGTTAATAAAACCCGAAGACATAAAGGATTTGATTTAGTTGAAATTGAATATCATGATGTATTACGTGTTATTGCGATTTGTTAGGATTTTCTGATTCTATTAGTCCTTTTCTTTATCTTTTCTCTATCTATTTTCTTAACTTTTATTATTTTTTACTGATGAAATTTAAATTTACTTTGTATAAATTTCTTTTATCAGAATCAAAACTTATTAATGAACTTTCTAATTAGATCTTATTCGCCTACAAGATGAAAACTACAAAACAAAATAATTCTTTAATATGATAACTATTTGGTTTTTCAGGTTGTTAGAATCAAAGCTATTTATTACATTCATTTTCTGGCAAACCTTGATTTTTATCAAAAATCCTCATTCTTTCTGGTGGCCAGACTATAACTATCACATTGCCGTTCATTGGATTTTTCGATGGTGAAATGGCCAAAAAATCTCTTGAATCAGAGCTAAAATGTCTATTGTCTCCGAGTACAAAATAATGACCTTTTGGTACAATATATTCCATTCCTTCGGCAAGTTGGCTCCACCCGCCTACCTCAGTAGTTCGACCTTCAGGTAAATAAGGCTCTTCTATTTCTAAGCCATTTACATATACTTTCCCCCCCTCTATTTTTACAGTATCGCCCTCCATAGCAACGATACGCTTTATATAATTACTTTTCTCATTATACTTAAAGGCAATTACATCACCTTTTGAATAATTGTTAAAATAATCAGTAATCTTATTCGTAATATAGATATCACCATTACAAAAATTTGGTTGCATAGATATACCATCGACTACATTGAAAGGAAATATAAAAAAATAAGATATTACACCAAGTATAGCAATAAGTGCTATTACTGTAATTAGATTTCCGAAAGCATTGAAGAACGCTCTAATTTTTTCTTTTATCTCGACTTTTGGATCTGGGGGCACATAGTAATCAGTTTTGACATTAGTAGTGGTATTTGGCATAGACAAATCATTATTACAAAAGTACAAAAATTAGACAATTATTCAGGTTGCTGATTTACGACATATAACCTCCCAATACCTCTCATACCATCAGTATCTTCAAACTGAGCAGTGATATAACCAACAGGCAAAAATAAAACTTTTTTATCATTTATAGAGTCAACATACATGTAATACATATATTCTTCTAATTTATCTAATCTTACTTTGATAGGATATTTTATTACCTGATTTGCAGAATAAGGTTTGAAAGTTGTTAATTCAAATCTGGCATCAATATCTAGTCGTGCGGCGTTTGCAATAGTTATCTCTTTTAACGGTGTGAGACTACCTTTTTCAACAAGCACATTGGGAATAACTACATAATCTATATGTTTTATATTATTATCTTTTACCCTTACAACCAAATGACTTGATTGATATGATGGACGAAATATCATATATTCATCAATCTTACTTATGAAATGATATTCATAAACTCCATTACCTTTATCTAATTTTTCTTTTAATACAATATTATTTGGCAAAAACCCGAAGTCTTCTGATATTACTTTTTTTATACTTTCTTCATCATCTTTTTCTAATGGATATTTTATATCATCAGAATTTATAAAAAGAGTAATAATCTTAGTTTTATATCCATATGATATGTATCCATACTTTGCAACAGAATCTTGGGAACCATCAACAGACCATACAACTAAGCTTTGCTGCTTGCTTTCTAATTTGTTGTTGAATCCAAATTTTGAAGCCGCTAGGGAGGTAAGTCGTTGAACTACGGTGGCATCGATATTTGTGTAGTCGACCTCATAATACTTAATAGGAGATTTTGATGTATCAGGTTTAAATGGCTCAGCGTTGACGATTCGATATTCTGTGCCATACTTATCAACAGAACGGAAATCTATCTCAACATATGGATATGGTCTTTTAACTTCTGGTTCAGAATTATTACGATTCCAAACATACCATATCACAAGTCCAAGGACAATGATTAATACTACAATAACAATAAAATAACGTATTTTACTCACTTTTGCCTTTTTTTCATTTGCAATCTTCATATATAAATGATAACAAAATTATTCATCAGGACATCTGGATATTTTACCACCGCACGCTTCGTTCACTTTATCATATAAACCCTCTGTAGGCGTTCCATCAGTTTTTAGTATAGTAAAGTGTAGGTGTGTTCCAGTTGCACACAAGGTACCATTAGAAAAATATGTATTTCCATTTATTTCCTTTAACCAACCCATCGGACCTCCAACCTGTAACTCATTTATCTCGACAACTTTGTTTTGTTGATCCATCGCATTTTTAAAAGAGGCAGAAGTACTTGCTACGGCATCGCCGTCCACATGTGCATATAAAATTGCAAGATTGTCATTATATAAAATAACTGTAGCCCCACACTTTGGATTTGTGTTGTTAATTTTGATGCGTTGTGCTTCTGATGCTATGTATACTGTTTTATTTGCTGGGTTAGGAACTAAATCCAAAGCATTATGGGGTTTACCGGCATATGCGTTATCTAGATTCTTTGGATAATTACGTCCTGCTGTACATCTTATATCATTCGTATTATTCAGTGGACATGCCAAAGTCAGATCGCCGATCGACACTACTTCATTTCTAACTCCTTCTATGGTAACACCCGCCCAGGGATCCTCCCCATCCTCTAATCCCGGTGAACCTATGCTACACAAAAATACGCCTCCAGCTCTATTACGACAAAGAGTATATGACACTGATGGCAAAGAATAATTATATATTTGCGCTCCCTGTGCATTTTTAATGATTCGTACATCTGCTGTTACCTCATGAACAACAGAGAACATATGATTTTTCAGCTCACTAGGGTTATTTTTTAATACATACTCTATGGAAAATTTTACGTCACCCGTACATTTTTTCTCAGAGTTCTGGTTCATTTTACACGGATAAGAAATGGAACTATCCCACCCGGATTTTTCAACATTCCAAGTAATCGAAGCAAGACCAGTTTCGTCATCAGTTTCGATAGTATAATTTGGACTTGCAGATAGTCTTGTACCTGTCGCATCTAAAAACGATATACTTCTTATCTCAACATTTGAGCTATTAAATGTTATCTTCTCCTGAATTTTCGTTATTAAGACTCGATATTGTTCTATCAACCCAGAAGCACCATAAAAAATTTTGTTTATAAAATTCTCTAAATCTATCTGATAATTCGCAACAAACTTGAATTCATAAATATTTCTGCCACCGTCTGTGCTCTTAGGTTGAATCTGTATTTCACCCGCTGCGTTATACGATGTAGACGATGTCGATGCGTCCTTGGGGTAAGTAACAATAATGAGATTACCCGTCGTGAGTTTGGACATAGAATTTCTTATTACATCATTTGCTGCTGTCTCTGTGGCGGGACGGGTGTTGATAGAAATTAATATCAAGAATAATAACAATAAAATTATTAAAATAATTATTATTGTCACTGTAACAGGATTACTAAAGGCAGCAGCAATAGCTGCACCAGCTCGAGAGATTACTCCCGCAGTCTTGGCTGCCTTTGTGGCCACTTTTGCGGCATCTTGAACTGATTTTGTTTTATTTTTAAGACTCGTTAATTGATCTGTAGCTTTGTTAAGACTTTCTTTTATATCTTTTGCTTTTTCTGCTTCATTATTTTGTTCTTTTACAAAATTATTTTCATCTTTTTCTATTGATAAATTGGGAGAATATGACTGAACTTTCTCTGGAGATTTAATATCACTAAATTCTTTCTGAATATTTGATTCTTTATTATCATTGTCATTATCATTATCATTATCTTTATCTTTATCTTTACCTTTTTTATCATCATCTTCTACTTGATTTTCTGTCTGTTGTTTTTGCTGTTCCTGTTTAATAATGTCAGGCCAATCTAGTATTCCATTAGCTTGTCTCTCTCTACCTAAATCAAGATATTCATCGTCTAAAAGAGTATTAATATCATGTTTACTAGAATAATTAGGGCTTGTTTGTTCTCCTTGTCTATCATTGTTGTTTTTCGATGATCCAACACCTAATTGACCATATACGCTACTTTTTCTATTGTAAATATCAGGTTGATTAAGTGTTGATGCCAAACTATCATAAGGTCGTAGATTCGTACCCCCTTGTTGGAATAATTGTTTATTATCAAAGCTTGAATTAGGCTTTGAATATAATTGCTGACCATCGACAGAACCAGAAAATTTACTTTGTGTGAATCTCCGCGCATTTGGATTAGGATCTATATTGATTTTTCCATCATTATACGAAGAATCAGAAACTCTAGAAGATTCATTAGATATACGACTATTAGTACCCGAGTCAGAGCTAGATTTCTCTCTACTTATACCTCGTAATGAATAAAAAATTCTCTTTATTTTTTCTCTCTTTTCTACTGTTAATCTCTCATTAGGGATACTCGATTGGATACTATTTATATCATGGCCTTCTTTTTCATATTTTGTTTCATTATTATTAGTTGAGTCTGATTTTATTCCAACTATACTTTTTCTTAACTTATTCTGTCCTTCCTTCTCACTATAATTAAATTTACCAAGATCTTTTAAATAATTTTCATACTTATTGTACGTATTGTACGTCTTGGAAGCATTGTAAAAAGTATTTAATCTAGTAAGAATATCAGACTGATATTCACCATTATTATATTCATTATTCGGTCGTTGCAGGGTCCTATCCTTACCGAGCTCTTGAACAACTCTAGATAAACTTATAGCTGGACGATCATAATCTGAAGAAACAACAACGGTGCCTCGATACGAATTTTTCCCTCTGTCTGAATCAGAACTATTAATAAAACTAGGTATATGTCTAGATATATGTCTAATTGGTAAAATTCCTGCTAATGCTGTTAAAATTAACATAAATAGTAAGCTTAACCTACCAATGTATCAATAATTTTTAAAAATTCACCTGTTCGTCCAACCAATTGATTTATGAGGTTAAGTAATGTATTCAAACCATTTGCTGCTTGCGTAGCAGCATTTGAAAGATTTTGTATACCTTGTGTTCCTCTCTGCAATGATTCTGCAAACTGTTGATAGGCAGTACTCTGTAAATGAGGAGGTAAACCCGCAATTGTTGTTTTCTGATTAGGTCCTATGACTCCCGCCTGTCGTCCTACTCTTGTAGCGACTCTATTACTCAAACTATTAACATATTCCTCATAGGTCAATTGTCTACCTGTCGCTGAATCTTCGGCCCCAGTTAAATCAGTAGATCGCGGTCTCACCCAATCGTCATAGTAATCCGCTAATGTCTCTCTTCCTATATTCCTACTTCCTGTAAGTAATTGTCGTAATCCCATATATATTCTCTCTGCTCTTGTGAGAGCCTGATTATTAGCTGCAGCTTGATTATTATTATTATTAGCTTGATTATTAGGTGTTTGTTGTAAATTTTGTGCTTGCCTTCCTTGACCACGTCTAGGAGGAGCTACCCGTGGCCTATCACCAGGACCTCTCCAGCCTGCTCTCGGTCGGATATTCTGTCCAGTACCGGATGGTGGTGTTGTAGATCCACCAGATGTAGAAGTAAAACGTCTTCCAATAGTGTTATCCAAGAGTCGAAATAACCATCCCATTCCACGCTTTCCAACAAATGTGCCACCGGCTATAAAAGCTCTAATGCCAAGTGAAGTTAGACCAGCTGTTACCGGTACTGTTATAGTAGCTACGGTAGGCACTGCTTTAACAACTCTCAACGTATCACCTACTATACCTGATAAAGATTGAAACTCTGGCTTGACATCCAAAAGTTCTGATACAAACTGTGATGATCTAAGAGAAGCCAATACTATGAATCCTACGCCCAAAAAAGTCATAACTAAACCAGTTACCACCAATGGCTGTTCTGATGGTGGACCAATAATACCCAAAGGCGCGGGAAAATACATCCAAGGGAGACTTACAAAAGAAGTATTACAAGAGCCAGGATAAGAAGGAACAGTATCAAATATATTTTGATTCAAAGTATTAGCTACCTTATGACTATAATATGCGTCTGAATAAAGTCGATCAGCCTGTTCATTGACTGCTCCGCCATTTATATTACTTATAGCTGTATCAAAACTACAAATCTGTTCTTTTCTTACGTTTTCACCCATATCAGCGATAATAGACTCTGGCATACGAATATTAAATGTAATAGCGGCAAGCAAAATAAAGAAAAAGGTTACAGGAAAAACTAAACCATTAGCCATGAGCATTTTAATTTTAGGCAGTATTCCATTTTCCCAACCCTCATTTATACCAGAACTTACTATCATTATGGGTCCAAATCCCGTCATTAATATAAAACCAACAAATGAGGACAAAAGAGTAAAAAATATTCTTAATTGCATAAAAAATATGATAAAAGCCAGTATCGTATCAAATAAAGGTTTTGCTGAAAGAATATATTTTATACCTGGTATGAATAGGCCAACAACAAATCCTGTCATACTTGAAACTGTAGCTGAAATAAGATTGGCAACCCCACTTCCTCCTAGTGCATATCCTGTTGCACCAGGAAGTATAGATTGAGTAGCTTGTGCTGTTTGGTATAGAACTGGTTCAAAATATGACGAAATTGATTTTAATACAACTATTAAGGCGTCGTTCACGCCTACAAAATACATAGTACTAAAAAGTGCCATAATACTAAGGTCACCACCCGGTTGAAGTCTTTCAAGGACAGCCCTTGCATTTATATATGGAGTTAAAACTCCAGCAACTAGCGCATTTCCATAATTAACGGTCAAGTCATATATTATAGCTGCTATCTCGTAGTATAAAAGTATAAATACGGTAGTGATACCTGTATTTAAAAAGAGCTGTACTATATTTAATTTACTTTCTGAAAATGTGAGATTTGATATTAATATGCTAAAAGCTCCTGCCGTAAGAATAATCACAATAATACTCAATGCTAAATTTTTTGTTGTTTCATAAAGAAAAAACACAGGTGCCAGTACGTTTCGGCCAGATTGTATCTCTATAGATTGAGCATAAACTTCGTTTCTTGCTTGTTTAGCATAATATAATGCTGTTTCACCAGGATTCAAAACTCTCACAGTAGAAACTGCTCTTGTAGCATTTACCAAACGTCCTATCGCACCAGCATCTGCTTTCCATAATAGAGGTCCTGCATATGTTCCCTGTATTATAGCTTGTATATTACTAGGATTTATATTTCCAGTCTCACAATCAATATCATTTCCACTTGTTTTGCCTATCGGGGTGTTTGCGTAATAACAATTAAACATTTGTCCCCCGAATGATCCCGTAAGATAAGAAAAGGCACCATCCATCGTACTATCAATTTTATCGCCAAATGGTGATTCGGCATTAGCTAGTTGAGTACTACCTGTACTATAAAAAATAAGAAAGAATATCAAAAAAATCAAAAAAGCTAAGAACAAATTAAATGTATTTACAAAAAATTTTTTATCTGGTAAGAGAACAAACAAGAGTTTGAAAAATTTAGAATTTTTTATATACTTTAGTTTTTTTTTAAAAAATATTTTTGTCATATATGATTATCCTCCCAATATAATCGTTTGATCAAAAAGAATTATACCAAAAATCCTCAAAAAGAATATTCCAAACAATATGGATCCCAAAATTAAAATTGAATTTATTATTCGTTTCTGTGATTCTCCAATAGAATCAGGATTCGTCGGATCAGAAAGAACAAAAGAAACATTAATCAAAATAATCAATAAATTGATAAATACACTTAATCCAACCAGTAATCGTACTATAAAAGATGTTAAACCATTTATCGAATTTGGTAAACATCCAAAAAATGTAAATGTACCATCCACAGGTAATCCTCTTAGATCATAAGAACTAAGTATAGGATTTTCACAGAATGTCGAATTCTTAAACAGTATATTCTGCTCACTTCCCTGTGTATCACTCAAAAACTTATATACATTAAATGACCAATAAGCTTGATTTCCATCTGATGTCAGTTTACATTCGGATCCATCTGGTACAAGATTACCAACAGGAGATGAAAAATCATTCCGGAAATTAGTTGATAAAACATATTCTAAATTAGGATCGTCGTCTGTCTTTTTTTCATTATTGTAAAGGACACCACCCTTCTTCACCGCAAAAAAGCCGTATTTGTTTTGATCTATAGATTCCAATAGTTTAAGTGTTATCTTAGTTCCCTCATCAAAGCATATGTAAAGCGATTCCGTTGGTACTCCCGATATTCTATCATCGAAAAATCCCCAAGTCCAAGCACCTACAGTAGCACCAGCAGCACTTCCAACTATAGCCGAACCCAATATTCCTAAAGTACCCAGAATAAGACCAACCCCACCAGTCGCAACTATACCAACACCCACTGCAACTGCTGCAAGAATTCCGCCTACGGTAGCAGCCACAAAAGTCCTTCCCCTCGCCTCACTGTCATTTTGATATGGTAAAATAGATAAACGACACTTGTTTTTTGGACATCTGCACAAATAATTAGCTCTATTTGGAACGTTCTCGCTACAAGGAAAAATTTTATTAGAAGGACAATTCTGATAAGTACACACCACGTCGTATTGATCTACTTGATCTATATCTGAAGGCGGTGGTGGAGGTTCACCCGTTTGTGCATATGTTCTAGGATTTATATAATAGGAAAATGCCAAATTTGCACTTAAAGATAGAATTATTACCAAGAAAAATAAAAATTTTTTGATGAACAGAAACATATTTTATTTTATTTTAAATCAAATATTTAATCAAGCACTATTGTATTAACATCTGGGTCTGTAAATGTTAGAATTCATAGATATGAAAATCATGGTTAAATTTATATTCTTTATATTCATAATATTCTACTTAATAAATACATATACTAACTTATTACATGCTGATTCAGAAAAGCTCTTTGAAATTACCCCACAATTTGTTAAATTAGTTCAGGACTCTGATTGTCCAGATATTGTAAAAAGTTATATTTCATCGTTGGAAAATAAAAAAGCTTCTTTAACCTTATCTGGTAATGTACTAGTAGACGTATCTAATCCATCTCAAAAACAGTATGATCTTTCATGCCTTGGCCCCAACATTATAGAAACAATTATTATTCGTATTACTACATTTATTTATATGGTTTTAGGTGCTGTCTCAGCCTTTGGATTGGGTAAATCTACGATATTAATATCAACCTCAAGCGACAACGCCGAGCAAAAACAAAAAGGTTGGCAGGGCATTACTAACTCAATAATTTATATACTTGTTGGCATATTTAGCTATTTTATTATTACTTTTATTATTGTGGGTGTCTTAGGTTTAGGCAATAACGGTAGACCTGAACAAAATATACTATGTCAACAACAGATCGTTTTTGACGTAACTTTTGGTGATGGTATAGGATCATGCCAATAAAATAACCAAATACTTATGTTGGAAAGGAAATTAGGAATAAAGATATATAAAAGAACTGTTTATTTTAAGAATAAAAAAATATTTAGTTTTGATAAAAAATCACTAAATAAAAATTTAAAAGAGTTATTAATACGTACAGTAGCAATAATAATCCTTTCAGCAGTAGCACTTTCAATAATATCCGCAGCTTTTGTAACAATTATCAGTCAATAAAATCATCAATGATATAATCCAAATAAATTTTATGCTTCTTGATGGTAAAAAAGCCCAAAAATTTTTGACACAAAAATCTATCCAAGGTATCAATCTTCAACCAACACTAGCCGCCATACAAATCGGGCACAATCTATCTTCAAAAAAATATCTAAAATTTAAGAGAATTTTTCTGACCAAATTAGGATTCAGCTTCAATTTAATAAACCTGTCAACTAAAATAAAAGAACATGAATTAATTGAAATCATTAATAAACTTAATTTTGATGAAAGTACAAATGGAATAATAGTTCAGTTACCTATACCAGATCATCTCAACAAACAAAGAATTTTAGATCGTATAATACCTGAAAAGGATGTTGACTGTTTAGACAGTTACAGTATTGGTAGATTTCTTACGGATAATTCAAAAATTTATCCCGCCACTCCAAAAGGAATTATTCATTTATTGAAATATTATAAAATTGAATTAACTAGTAAACATGTTTGTGTCATCGGAAGAAGTAATTTAGTCGGTAAACCGTTATCTATAGCTTTATTAAAAGAAAATGCCACAGTAACTATATGTCATTCACACACAAATAACTTGGAAGAAATTACAAAAGATGCAGATATAGTAATATCAGCCATTGGAAAAGCTAAATTTTTAACTTCTAAATATTTTAGAAAAGGTCAAACAGTGATAGATGTTGGAATTAACTTTGATGAAAATGGCAAGATTTGTGGTGATGTTGATTTTGATAATGTTAAAGATATAGTAGAAAATATAACTCCTGTACCAGGAGGGGTGGGCCCAATGACAATTTGGGGATTAGTTGATAATCTTATCGAATTAACGAAACTACAAAATGATTAATATACTTTCAAAAGATGTAATAAATAAGATAGCTGCTGGTGAAGTGGTAGAAAGACCAGCCTCTGTAGTCAAAGAATTGATAGAAAATGCAATAGATGCAGGAGCTGATATTATAAAAATAAAAGCATTAAAATATGGTACTGAATTAATTCAAATTGAGGATAACGGTGATGGGATCCATTCTAAAGACTTTGACAAACTATTTTTAAGACATGCTACATCCAAGATCTCTTCAATTGATGATTTAGAAAAAATCGACACAATGGGATTTCGAGGTGAGGCGCTAGCTTCTATTGCTGCAGTATCCGACATCGAAATATTAACAAGACATCAATCAGAATCAAACGGTAGTTTAATAAAACACTATGATGGAAAGATAACTATATCACCAACATCCATCACAAAAGGAACCATAGTAAAAGTAAAAAACCTCTTTGAAAACATACCTGCAAGAAAAAAATTTTTAAAATCTCCGAGGACCGAAAATATCGCTATATGGCAAGTTATTTTGAGTTATGTCCTTTCATATCCAAACATCAGATTTGAAATAGAAATAGATCGTCATCTTAAAATATACCCCAAATCTGAATTGATTGATAGAATTTGTGATGTTACAAAAATTGAAAAACAACATTGGCTTGAATTAAATTATGATAATGAACTAAAAATTTTTGGATATACTACACTTCCTAAAAAACAAATATTTGATAAAAAAAAACAATATCTCTTTGTCAATCATCGACCCATATTTGACCAAAATATACCCAAAGCTGTACAGGTAGGATATGGTACATTTCTCATGAATAATACTTATCCTGGATTTGTACTTTTCATAGAGATCAATCCAGCTGAAGTGGACTTTAACGTCCATCCCCGCAAAAGTGAGATAAGATTTTCTGATCAAAATAAGATATTTAATATAATTAAAGATATAATATCTACAATTTTGAAAAATCATCTAAAGTCTTTTGTAAAAGACACTATTGCAGAAATAAAACCTGAAAACACAAATACTTATATCCAAGTTAAAAACCCTGACTTTACTATTCAAGAATTTGAAGAATTCTTAAAAAACGAGGAAAAACATTATTACAATCCTGAAAATACTTCATCAGTTTCAGAATATCAATCTAAAGCAAAACCAAATATAAAAAGTAGTTTCTTAATTGATAAAGCGATTAAATTTAACCAAAATATTTATGATACAATCAAAGAAAACACATACCAAAATGATACGAAAACAGATGATACAAATTTAGATATCCAAAACTTAGAATACAAAAGATTAGAAAAAACATTTGATGACTACGACTTGTCAAATGTATTCCAAATAAATAATAGTTATATAGTTTTATCAACAAAAAAGAGTATTGTTATCATTGACCAACATGCAGCATCAGAGAGATACTTTTTTGAATACTTTATCAGATATTTGAAAAGTAAAAATCTAGACAAGCAAAACCTACTTGTATCAGAAGTAATTGAATTTACAATAGAGGAAATTGAAATAATAGAAACTAATTTGCCAATTTTTAAACAGATAGGATTTGATATAGAAATAATAGGAAAAGATAAAATTATTATAAATGCCATACCAGCAGGTACTAAGTTTTTTAACTATAAAAAAGTTATAAAAGAACTCATAGGCCAATTTAATGAAAACTTCGACTTAGAAAAATCAATCAAAAAAATAGCTGCCACAATGGCTTGTCATACTGCAATCAGATTTGGCGATCCGCTTAAAAAAGAAGAAATCATTGATTTAATAAACAAATTATTATCTTGTGAAAATCCTTATTCTTGCCCTCATGGTAGACCAATAATTTATGAAATACCATTTGATGATTTAGAGAAAAAATTCTGTCGCTAAATATTATTCTTCCCTATTATAAATCCAGCCAAAAATTTCAAACACCAAAGGTATTGGCCATCTGATGCCATTATATGCATTCCATCCGGCAACCACTAAGGCTGAATATGCGATCAAATTCCAAAACGGTACGAATTCAATAAATCCAAGTCGTGGTAAATTTAATACAGAAAGGCCTATCAAAATACCATACCAAAATAGTTGAGCAATTCCACTTTGCTTTGCGTGCCACATCACATCCTCGTCTTTAATAGAGCGAGAGATTAGGACAACATACGCTACTAATGGAACCACATACAAGCACAGATTTAAAACTTTATAGGTATCCCTAGACGATGATTTTAATTGTAATTCTGAACTGCCAGTTTTACTTTCTTCCTCTTCTATAATTTGTCTTGCCTCGTTGATTTTTGCTATTTCATCTAAATTTAAATCTACATTCAAAGCCTGATTTATATTTTCAAACTCTGATCTGGAAGTTTGAATCTGTGAGTTATTAGATTTAGGATTAATAGGATCTAAATTCCCTTGTTGAATGATATTTGATCTTGGTATAGATTGCTGCGACTGAATATTCTGTCTATTTTGATTTGTTTGTTGAATATTAACATTAGTGTTTTGTGGACCAGATTGGTTTACAAATTTCTGATCAAATGAGATATTTTTATTCTGAGGCAATACTTGGTTATTGTTTGCCTGAAAACGATTCTGATTTACGTTAAGATTCTGTCTTTGTGGATTTTGTAAAGGCGGATTTTGTGCAGAATTTTGTTGATTAGGAGGTATATTCTGTATTACATTATTTTGCCTAGAGGACTGATTAGATAAAACATTTGGTAAGCTACGATTATTAACCATAGGATTAGGTGCATTATTTTGTCCTGGATACACAACTCTAGTATTACTATTTTGACTATTTACAGGCATATTAAACTTAATTAGCCCCTAATACAACTAGTATATCAAAAGATATGGTTTCATCATATTTTATAGAAGCTGTAGGATAAGATGATTCAATAAGTGTAACTATTTCTTTTGCTAAGGCCTCACTACGTTGATCACGATAATAGATTATAGTATTAGCAACATTATTTGACGTGTGATTTGCTGGCTCAAGCGTATTGAATCCATTATTCTTCAAAATTGTACTAATCCTAGCCGCCTCAAATGCCTTTGTTGTACCATTATGAACTTTTACTTTTACATCAGATTTGCCAAATGGTATTGAAGTTGGTGTTGGTGATGGAGTTTGAATAGTTTCTGTTGGTACAAAGAAGAAATCATCGTCCAATGTAGGAGTTGGTACATTTGTTGGACTAGATGTAATGTCTATGTCAGTCATATTCTGATTTTGGGATGTATTTATCTGATTATTTGAGCTATTCCTAAGGAAATTTATTCCTACCAGATAAACCAAGGCTAAAATGATAAAAACAACTATAGTCGTTACAAAAACAGTTTTCCAATTCAAAAGACTACCTTTTTCATCTTCTATATCAATATACCTCGTAAGAGCATTTTCTTGTGTCATGTATTTTTGTCTAGGTTTATAAAGACTTTCATGACCCAAGGATTGTTTTACCACTGGCCTGCTTTGCGTTAGCTCATAATCTGAATAAGAATTTCTAAAATTGGTTTCTTCAGAAGGCTTTCTTGAAGACAAATAACTAAAGCTAGACTGCAACTTTGTGGTGTCTCTTGACCTCTGATTATTTTCACTGCTAATTAGACCAGTTTCATTTTTCAGGGCTTTTTTTATTGCCCCTTTTATTGATAAAATAGTGAGTTGATCATATCCATAAGAATCCTCAAGCTTTATCCAACCATAACTAATACCAATTTTTCGAAGATATAACTCTACCATTTCAGCATCATAATCATGCGACTCTAAAACCAGAATCTTTTTGATAGGAACAGCTACATTTTTGTCACGCTTCGCATATGAAATAACTTCTATTAAAGCCTTATCAAAATGCTCATTAAAATCAACTATGTTATGTTCCCCTATAGCATGCATGTGCACTCCATCAACATCCGCAACTAAAAATTTAAAACCTCGTTTATATGGATATAAAAATAGTGTTGGTATATCAAAATAATCACGTTTCTCTTCATACAAAGCATCGAATCTGGGATATGCAACTTCTACGTTTAAATTAAGCTCCGAAAATATTTGCAAATACGGCGACAGATGCTCATGTTTTATTCCATATGCAAGTGAATAAACTCTATTATTCAATTCATGTATAGGTTTATATTCCACATGTAAATTTTGCATTGGAGTTCTAAATGCATCCTCAACTACTGCCGCAAACTGTGAGTCTTGTAATTCAAAACTTTCCTTAAGTACATCGAATTTCACTATTTCTGCTTTATTTGATGGAACAACTATCCATGCTGTATCTATTTTTTTCTGATCGCGTGCTATGTTAGTAATCAGCGTTCTAACGTAACTCTTGACCGTTTCATAATCATAAATTATTCCGCCCTCAATAATTTCACTACGAGAAATATCAACATTATCTATACGCAGAATATCTGCTTTATATCGAGCCCCTGACTTGACAAGACTTACTAATACGGCATAGATGTTATCTGAAGAAAAGTCAAAAATTATTACTGTTCTATTGCTCCCAAACATGTATATATCTATTAATAATATCAATATAAAAACTCAGAATATTTTTGTCAATTAACTATGATCCGACACAAACAATAAAGGTTAGATTGTCAAAATATGATAACCAGAATGTTTAATAAATAATCGAATTTTTATATATAAACAGAGCCAGTCATGATAATAATCTAACTAAATCATAAAAAAATTAACGTAATTCCATCACTCCCGAAGCAAATTAATAATAAAATTACTCTTCAATTTCCAAACATCTAATAAAAATTTTAAAGGATACCTTTTTTAAATTTCATTTATATATTCTAATCTACAAAAAGTATAAAAAATGATTCTCTTTAAATTCACTTTTCATTAATATAGAGTTTAATACAAAATTACCAAATACAATAATTGTATATCAATACCTGTTAGTCTTGATTGAATTTTGTAATAATGATATTAAAAATAGCTATCAATGATATTAAAATGTCGCAAAATTCTGAATAATGGATATTATATTTTGGATGGTATAGACTTTGCAACGTTAGATACTTATCTTTTTATACCATATACTCTCAATATATTCACACAAGAGCAACATTTTACTGATGAAGAAACACAGCTGACAGCGTATTTAACAGATGTAGAATATCACGTTTTAATACAAAAATATCTTAAAATATTGCCGAATCAAGCACAAATAGAAATAGAAAAAAGCTTTCTTGAGACGAAAATAAACGAACTAAATGAATCTTATAGTTTAATTCAAAAATATGATGACACGAAAAATGAGGTTAATACAATACAAAAAGAATTTACGGAAATTCATAAAATCGACGCCCAAATCCAGACAAAAAAATTAGAACTAAGTAAATTTGGTAATATAATCAATTTAGATCTAAATAAACTGGCAAACGATATCATAGAGGTTGAAAAAAAGATAAAATCTTTAGAACAGGAAGAAATCGAATTGACACAATCCTTAATCAAAGTTGCTAAACAAAAAACAAGAAAAATAGATTTTGGCATTTTCACCATAGGTATTTTTACTCTATTTCTAACACTTTTCGTTAATGTAATATTGTTTATATTAAATATAGAATTTTTGATACAAGCAATTGTACTTGGAACGGGTATAACAATAGCGTTGATAGTTTTCATCAACTCATTCAAAACAGTCGAAAAAGAAATCTCTAACACCATACAAAAACGCAATAACCAAGAAATAGAACGTTTAAAACTATATAAAATATCTCTACTTAGGATAGCAGGGTATACAGACCTAGAAAAATTTTTCATTGATAAAGCCTTTATTGCCAGTGTCGAAAAGAATATCAGAGAACTAATAAATGAAAGAACCAATTTGATAAGCACTTTGAATTTATCAGACAAAGAGAAAAAACTTCAAGAACTACAGAAAGAATTAATTAATCTTGAATATAAAATAAAACAATTAGATCCAGCATTGCCAGAGAAACTACTGAGATTCAAACAAAAGAAAACATTTTTAGAATCTGCAGTTAACTACATTAATCGCACATTTAATAACGATTATGAATTAAAGAATGAGATAGATAGAATATTGTCCGAGATACGAGATATTTTAAACAAAATGATCAACACAAACAAGGAGTCATTAAAAAATATAAATACGCTAAATAAAATTAATTCCACAATTCAATCACTATTAAAAAAACAAGCAGCATATAATAACATATCGAACGAATTTGTATCACTAAGTTACAAGGAAAGAATCATTGCATTCGTACAGATTTTCTTAGAAAGATACTATCAAAAAGATAAAGAACATTTTATATTTTTACAAGACCATGATGAAAATGTTGAAAATTTTCTTGTTGAATTGTATAAATCAATCGAAAATAACAAAAACTTGCATTTTATAGTTATATTATGATTAAAAAAGTCATTTTTGTTTTTGTGATAACTTCTATACTATTTTATAACTTTTTAAGTGTTTCTACTTTTACCGTTTTTGCTTCAGATTTAAATAAAATTAGACAAGAAATAGCACAGAAAAATAAGGAAAAACAGGAATTAGAAAAAAGAATTAATCAATTAAAAAATCAAATAAACATCATCAGTTCATCCAATAAGAATTTATACTTAAAACTTTCGGAATTACAACAAAAAGAAAGTGAAATTAAAGAAGCAATTCAAAATCTAAACCAAAAAATCAATGAAACCGAAGAACTTCTAAATCTCTATGAACAAAAATTAAAAGAAAGACAAGACGAGATTAATCTTCAAATGAATTATCTTTTTAAGCTCTCGTTCTATTCTGACAATCAAATAATATCTCAAGATAAAGAAATATTAGAATATATCAATGACTTATTAAGCGCAAATGCTAAAAGTAAAATTTTAAAAGAAGAGATTGAAAAATATTATAGAGAAATACAAAAAACAAATGAAACAAAAGCAAGCCTAATTTCTGACCGTGAAACGAATAAAAAATATTTAGAAGAATTATCTGATGAAATACAAAAAATAAATAAGCAAATTGCATACAACAACTCAGTAATTAATTCCTCACAACAACAAATAAATACTCTTTCATCAAACCTAGCGTCTGTAATGTCTCAATTAAATTTTCTTACTGCCGAACAAAAAAGGTTACTTGAAGAAGAAAAAAGACGTATGAATAGTGGACAAAGAGCAATGGTATATCCATTAGAACCAGGTGAATATTATTTCACGGGACGCGGAAGAGATCTTGTTGAAGGACACGGACTTGGCATGTCACAGTGGGGAGCTCATGGAATGGCAATTGCAGGGTTTAATTATGAACAGATACTTAAGCACTATTACACAGGTATCGAAATTACGGATTATGATGAGCCAGAAAAAGTAATTGTCACAACTGATAGTACAGGAAGAATATCAACACGTATCGAACTTAGTGTTGATGATTATCTATCTGGAATTGGTGAAGTACCAAATACTTGGCCTGCAGAAGCAGTAAAAGCCCAGGTTGTAGCTGCACGGACTTATCTTATGGGAACGTGTGGCAACAAAAAAGTATGTGAGATATGCGGATCAGCAGCCTGTCAAGTATATATAGGAGGTCAAGGTAAAAGAAAATTTGTAGAAGAAACAAAAGGAAAAGTAATGACCTATCAAGGTCAACCCATTGTAGCATATTATTCTGCAAGTCATAGAGGACATAGTACTACAATCAACTCTGCATGGGGAAGTACTGATAAACCATATATTCAACCAGTTAACGATGACCAATGGGCAACCAAAACCTATTACACTACAAATCCTTATAAAAATAAATGTACAAACAGTGAAGATCCATTGTGTAAACCAGACATTATTTATCCATATAATTGGATATGGCGCACTAATTCGTTTTCTTACGATGAATTATCCGAAATATTAAAAAGAGACAGCCGCACAAATGTCGGCAAAATAGTTAAAATAGAAATAATAAAAGATGTGTCCAATAGAGTAAGTCGCATACATTTGTATGGTGAAAACGGAATTAAGAAAACATTAACAGGTTGGGACTTTCGTGCAATATACAACATTATAGTACCAGATGGAGACTATATATACAGTACCGAATTTGAAATTCGTAAAGTAGAGTAATTTATGCACTTTTTTATATAAAAAATAAATATTATAATTATACATTAATGAATAACCAGCAAAATCATCAAAACGTAGAATCTACCAAATATAATCTAATCGATTTATCACAACCGCCAAAGCTAAAACAAAACGTAAGCCCATTTACTAGTGTAGCAACATTTCCAGGATGTGTCCGTTTTGTTGATCAAGATCCCGATGAATACATGTTACTTTTTGTCAGACAGGCAAAAATTATACTCATTATAGATCTATTAATTAATCTTATAGTACCATTGGCACCATTTTTGATACTATTAGCAATAAAAGGGCTAAATATCGTCGGACAAAATATCAACATAATTATTAAGACAGAAGTATTAACAGCGAGCAAATGGTGGCTAGTCTTTATTGTTTTTATGTTATCTTATGGGTTAATAAGTTACTTTAATATATTTTTTAAGTGGTTTTATAATATTAATATAGTCACTAACAAGAGATTCGTTGATCTTGATTATCAAACAATATTTAATGTTGGCGTAGAAACTACAGCATTGCAAGATATACAAGACGTCAAAAACCGTCAGACCGGTGTTTTCCAGACTATATTTGGACTTGGTGATGTAGAAGTTCTGACAGCATCAGGAAAAACGACATTTAGTCTTCCAAATGTTTATCAAGCTCATAAAATTCGTGACTTCATCCAAGACGTGATTTTAGCAGTAAAAGAAAAAATATCTAAAAATTAAGTATGTTTATTAATCCAACAATAGATACAAGCATTATTCTCGATCAAATTCTAACTATATTAGTTATTGTTCTCTATATATGGGTGGCTGTATATATTGCACTACAACTAAGACAATTACAAATTTTGAGACAAAAAGTGAAAACATCAGCTGATGAATATTTGAAAATAGCTAGTGTTATATATGTATTTTTACATCTAATATTATTATTTGTAATTATAATTCTATTGTTGTAATCTATTAATAAATATGAAAACACAACAAGATAGCAGGATAGTTCATGATACAAATTTTTTTACTTACACCCAAAATAGTAACCCTCATATTTCATATTCATATAAAAATTTCTTTCACAATGGTCTTGATATAATTGTGTTTGCAAAACTATCTGGCGAATATATATCAGACTTGGAATATTATGTTAATTTAGCATTAGATAAATTCAAAGAGATATATACTAACTCTGAATCTGATGAGATATTATCTACTCTGCATAAATGTATCATTGATAGTGGAGATTTTTTAGCATCCGAATTGCACAATAATAATGAAAGATTAGATGATGTAGACTATAGTGTATGTGCTATTGCGCTAGGTTTTGGGAAAATCGGAATTTGGCTCGATGGTGATGTGAACGTACGTATCTATAGAGGAGATCAAACAATATTAGTAAATGATGACAAAGAAAAGCTACAATTCTACGGTTCCACAAAACTGGAACTTGGCGACCTTATATATATAAGTGACACAAAGTACCTGGAAAAACCGTTAGAAGACCCATTCTCGTTTGCAGATAATATTGACCCAAAATTTCCTTGTATCATCATTCATCATGACGAATATTTTGCCACAGAACCTATAGAACAAAAATTCTTGGAAAGTACAGACAATGAAGAAGAAATGAAAACCGAGTCTGTTAATTTAAGTCAATTTGAAGAAGAAAATATTGATAGTAACGTGAAAATATTGTCACACAAAGAATTTGAAGAAGACGCCAAAACTACTAGATCAACTAAAGCACCGGATATAAAACCAGAAAATAAAATAAATCTTCAGAATTCACTGAATAATATTTACCAATACGTACAGAAAATCGAAATCAATGGCTTACTACAAAAAAGCTCTAAAATAGTAAAAAAAACAATCAAATCTATTACCAAATTTTATCTTAGTATCAGTCAGTTTTTGGTGGAATTTCTGATTGCATTGTTTTACAAAAAAGATACCGTTGCCTATAAACGATTAGTACAGAGCAACAGAAAACAAAAATTCGAAATATTATTAAGTATAATTCTTGCAGTATTAAGTATTTTTATCATTTACCAATTAATCCCGAAACAAGTTAGTGCTCCCTCATATAACGTTTCGAATACGAATACGAACCAGAGTGCCAGTAATACAAATAATATAAATCCGAATGAGATATTAAAGCAAGAAATACAGAACCTAGTTACCGAACTCAAAAAGAACCAAATACAATCTGACTATACTAGTTTTAATTCAAATTTAAATAAATTCTTTGAAGAGATAAAAAAAGCTGAGCAATTAAAATTAGAATCTAGCTTTATTAATGAAAAATTAAATGAAGTATATTCATACGAAGAAACATTATTTAATATTAAAAGGTTGGAAAAGCCAAATCTAGTGTATTTACCTGATGATCAAAATGTCAATATCATCGATATTGCTGAAAGTAACGGTACAATCTATGCTATAGACTCCAATAGTAACCAAATACTTCGCACTAATACAACAACAGGCAAGATTGAAGCTTTTGCAAGTGATTCGACCTTGCAAAAACTAAAACTTATCGAATGCTCACAAACAGAATGTTATGTATTAGATGAAGAAAATGGAATAACCATACTTAATTTATCAACAAGAATATTTCGAAAATTTACATCAAATACCGCCTTAAAATCATTAGGCCAAAATACTAATGATATGAAAATATATCAAATCGGAAATACCGTAAACGTATATTTGTATCGACGAAGTCAAAATGAAGTTATTAGAATACAAAGAAGTGGAGAAGGGTTTACTACACCAAGTAAGTGGAACACTGATGTTGGATTTGGACAAAACACCTCTGGTTTTGCAATAGATGGATCAATATACGAACTGGCAAGTGATGGAACCCTAAGAAGATTTTATACTGGGAAATTGGTATCAGCAAATGAATTTAATGGTCTAGATACCCCTCTAGGCGAATGGAAAAATGCCACAGAAATAGTAACTAATGAAAAAACAAATTATATTTACGTATTAGACAAAGATAATAGTAGAATTGTAGTCTATGAAAAAACTTTAAACCCAAATGGAAATAAAAAATACCAATTTGTTGAATCAATAAAGATAAGGACAACCAATAACTCACCTGTGGATATTTCTCAAGCAACAGATCTAATAATAACGGCTGACGGTAAGTATCTTTATATAGGTCAGAAAGATGTAATATATCAGATCATATTATAATTTCATAAGGCTGTGGTAATTAAGAGTAATAAAAAAGTCTTGCATGACTATGATATACATGAAGAATTTGAAGCTGGTTTAGTATTAAATGGAGCGCAAGTAAAAAGCATACGTTCAAATAAATTTGAGATATCTGAAAGTGTAGTAAACTTAAGAAATAACGAGGTATTTATCGATAATATAGTTTTCGACAATGCAGATAACCAGGCATCAATAAAACTCTTATTACATAAAAAAGAAATAGAAAAAATCAAATCTATAAAAAAAGATAAGAGAATAAGAGGTCTAGTTACAAGCATAATTAATAGAGGAAATAAAATAAAAGCAATTATAGTATTAGGCGTAATTAAAAGAAAAATTGATAAAAAACAAGAGCAAAAACGTAGCACTCAAAAACGAATACTAGAAAGAGAGATTAAAAAAATGGTAATCTAAAATTATGGAAGGCAACAGAATATATCCCACAAACCCCGAGAATCTAGTATCACAAAATGAAAAACGAGTCTTAGACATCGAAAGAGGTTCTGTACTCCCCAATGTAATATCATCGAATCTTCAGGTAAATCAATCTCAAGTAACCACATTCCAACCTATTCAATCACCTCAGCAAACTACTCAACAAACGGATGTAGTATCAAAAATAATTGAAGTAATTAAAAAAATGATTTCCACAGGTCCTACTCCATCTCCATCACAAGTAAAGAAAATTCTGCAAAATAATTATAATGCAGATGTAAATTCTACTGATGCCTGGTTAAAGTTTTTAATAGACAAAATTATTAGAGAATATAAAAGGAAACAATCATCTAACCAATAAATTTGCTATGATAGAATAATATCAGATCCATGATTTTTACAAAGACAAAAAAGAATACAAATAACAAATATATAACTTTAGATATCGGTACGGAGTTTTTGAAAATAGTGTTTTTTGCTGTAGAAGATAATAATGTAGTAATAGAAAAATATTTGAAGAAAAAACAACATTCTGTAGCGATGAAAAATGGAACTATCACTAGCATTAGAAGAGTTATAGAAACTATTGAAGAGGCATTAATGGATCTAAAATTTGATGCAAAAGAGTTTGATGGAGTAATAATGGGAATAGCTGGTGAATTAGTAAAAGGGATTACAGTAGAAGCAAAATATACCCGCAAAAAGCCAAATTCTCAAATTACCCGTGACGAAATTATAAAAGTCCAAGAATTAATTACAGAAGAAGCTTACAAAGAAGCTCAAAATCTCATTTTTGGCCATATAGGTGATACTACGGGTGAAATTTCTCATATAGAACTTGTCAATGTAATAATCATTGACAGCAGAATAGATAATTTTAGAGTAGAAGATCCTATCGGGATGACAGGTACTAACGTAACTATAAAATTTTATTTTACGTTTGCCCCTATTGTACACGTAAATTATCTCAAATCAATAACTAATCACATAAATCTACCTCTTTTGGGTATAGTCTCCCAACCTTTTGCTATAGCTAGATCAATCAAAGGTTCAAAAAATGAGGAATTCTCGGGAATTATTATTGATATTGGTGGTGGCACTACTGATCTAGCTTTAGTCAAAAACGGAATAGTGCTCGGTACACAAATGCTTGCTTTTGGCGGTCGTGTATTTACAAAAAGAATTTCTAATGATCTAAGAATATCCATACCTGAAGCCGAAGATTTTAAGATTAAATATTCAAATAGCGAATTAACAGAAATCAGAATTTCAGAAGTAAGAAATAGCATTTTAAAGGATACACCTATCTGGGCCGCACAAGTAGCTATTGGATTGGAAGAATTTTTAACACTTACTAATGGGTTTCCATCTCAATTCTATTTATGTGGTGGGGGATCGTACCTACCAGAGATCAAAACTGCACTTATCGAATACCCATGGACAAAAGAGCTACCATTCAATCGTGCACCAAAAGTAAATTATCTATTACCAAAAGATTTAGAGGGAATAATAGATCAGACAAATTTATTATCCGGGTATGATGATGTAACACCTGCATCTATTACACGATTTTTGCTAGAAATATTAAACTACTAATTATGGACTCTACGAAAATATTTATAGATACTGATAACGAAATTACTTTTATTCTTGAAAAGATTATTTACGCAAAAGATGAAAGAGTATGTCTAGTAATACCTGATCGCGCTTCTATATTTAATTCGGTACCAACATTGAAACTATTAAAACGCGTAATTGATAAAAGTGACAAATTAGTAGTGATTGTTACTTTGGATCCAAATGGCTATAGATTAGCACAGAAAGTCGGATTTGTAGTAGTTTCACGCATAGGAGAAATAAATAACACTATCTGGGAAGAGGTACAAAAGAAAAAGTTTGAAGCTATAAAACAATACAATAGTCGAACATACTATATTCCATCTGCTATAGAAGAGGTTGTTGCTAAACCTAATGAAAAAGAGAAAGATGAAGGTCAAAAGCCAAAACTATCTCTTAAAGACCTAATAAACAACGATTTAGAAAAAAGAGATCAAGAACAAAAAAATTTAAGTGAAGAAGAAAATGATATAACTGAGGTTAATAAAGAAGTAACTGATACAAATATAGTTTTTCTAAATCAACCAAATTATGTTGAAGTCAATATTGATCAAGAAATAGAAGTAAGTTCAGATGATGTAGAGGAAACTCAATCCACACAAATATCGCATGAATTCAATTTGGATGATGAGGAACTACCTTCTCAGTCAAAAAGATCTTTAAATAACACAGAAGAGAATAACACTGAAGAGAATAAAACCAGTCGTTTAAATGAGGAAAATAATGGAAAAAATATAAAAATCAAAAAATACACAAACAAAAGTACGCGAAAACTTATATTCTACGCTAATCATGATTTGTTTTCTTTAGAATCCAAACAAAAATAATGAATTTTGTTAATAATGTTGAAGTTTATATCATTAATAACAAATAAAATACAAAACAATAAAACAAAGAAAAATAAGATCCCTTCAAATAAAAAGAATGTAACAAAGAATAAATTAAGTCCTAAAAAGTCAAATAATGTCTTGAATAAACCTTTAAATTCAAAGCTATTTAGGCTTATATTAATATCAATAATTATATTATTATTCATTGGATTTATAGGATTAAATACCTATGTAGACGCATATGCAAAAACATACATACGTATATACTATAAAACACAAAAAATCAGTATAAATAGAGTTTTATCATTTAATATTAATGATAATAAGCTAAAAACTACAGAACTGACTTTAGAAGATGCATTTGATCTTGAATATAATGCTACAGGAGAAAAAATTAAGGGAAGCAAAGCAACAGGAAAAGTAGCAATTTTTAATTCTACAGACAAGGAAATTCGCCTACCAATAAACACAAAAATAAAATGTGTATCTTCTTTGTGCGCAGGTTTAGAATATATTTTATTGAGTGAGGTAAAAGTTTCTGGTTTTAGTTCTCAAGGTGAAATAAAGATAGAAGCTTCGGAAATAAGCGAAAAATACAATATACCAGCCGGAGCACGATTCTCCGTAGGCAGTTATGATCATATAAATGAGGTTTTTCTGACGAACACAACATCAATTACAGGCGGCACAAAGGCAGAAAAAGTGAAAATAATAACTCAACAAGATATCGAGAATGCCCTTAAAAATATAGAAGAATCATTAAAAACTCAAATATTAACTAAAATAAAAACAAATAAAAACTATACAAATACATATCTAATAGCCGAGAATACATTTAGATTGGAAATAATTGATTCTAATATTAACAAGAAAGCTGAAGATGAATCAGAAACCTTCAATATTCGAATGAATGCCAAAGGCATAATAAAAGCATTTGAAAAAAATCAATTCAATGATATAAAGAATGATCTTATCAAACAAAGATTACCCAAGAGTTATATATGGGATGGAAATAAAGAAAATTTTATTGTTAATGTAGTAGGATCAGAAACAGATTCTGTAGCTATAGAGTTTAGGATAAACGGCATAGCCCAACCACAAATAGATAAAAAACAAATTGCAAACAGAATAAAATCAAAAAATATTAATGAAGCAAAAGAAGTATTAGATAAACTAGAATATTTAGAAAGATATGAGATTGATTTAGAAGTATCAAATCTGCCCTTCTGGTTTCATCGAATATCAAATGATGAAAAAAACATTATTATTGTTATAATACCAATTGAATAAAAATACTGTGTTAATCTTTGAAAACGTAACAAAAAGATATAAAGACAAATACGCATTAGACGATGTTACCTTTGCCATAGACGAAGGGGAATTTGTATTTTTGGTAGGTCCCTCTGGCGCTGGTAAATCCACGGTTGTGAAATTAGCAATACAACAGGAAAAACCAACGTCAGGAAAAATAATATTTAATTCAAAAATAAGGGTCGATAAACTTTCTGGAAGTAAACTAGCAAAGTATAGATCAATGATTGGAATTATCTTTCAAGACTTTAAGCTAATAGAGACTAAAACTGTCTGGGAAAACGTTGCATTTGTTCTCGAGGTATGCGGTAAACCCACAAGAGAGATAAAAAAAGCTGTAGAATATGTACTAGATTTGGTTGGTTTACTTGATAAAAAAGATGCTTTTCCTAAAACTTTGTCTGGAGGTGAGCAACAAAGAGCTGCAATCGCAAGAGCAGTAGTAAATGAACCATTAATGCTCATAGCAGATGAACCAACAGGTAATCTGGATAGGAGCAATACATGGGATATAATACAATTGTTAAACAAAATCAATAATTGGGGTACAACGGTGATTGTTGCAACTCATGATGTCGAAGTGGTAAATTCACTTAATAAGCGTGTTATTGCATTTGAAAACGGAAGAGTTATAAGAGATTATATAGGTGGCTATGAACTATAAAACAAACATTTTTATTATAATTGCTAGACTTTTTAAGACTGCTTTCCAATACATGTGGAGAAATATTGGGCTTAGTATAGCTTCGATGACGGTTATGACACTTTCTTTTTTTATAATTATTTTGTGTTTGATTCTTTATTACGGATCTGCCAAAATAATTGAATATATAGATTCTAAACCCCCGTTGATTATTTATCTAAAAGGCAACTTGACCGATGAAGAAGGGCAGAAATTCTTAGACAAGATAAAGAGTTCGGGACTAAATGTTGATGTTAATTTACAAGACTATGAATTTTCAAAACGTGATTTTAAAGAAAAAATTAAAGATATTGAAGTTGATGATTCTGTGTTAGAAGGTGTTTTACCACGAATTGCGTTTATCAGAGGAGAAAGCCAAGAAACGCTGAGAAAACTTATTAGTTATTTAGAAAATGATGAAGAATTTTTATCTCTTGTTGATAAACAAAATATAGACAAATTTGGCTGGTATAATTTTGACATTCGACAGGCAGACTTTATAAGATCTCTTAATGAATTTGTGCAAATCGCAGGTATAGTGGCAACAGGGCTATTGGCAACGGTATCCATGATACTTATATTTATTACTACAAAACTTAGTATAGGTTATCATTCTAAGGAGCTAGAGATAATGAATCTAGTCGGCGCACAGGGTTGGTTTATAAGAACACCATTCATTATAAATGGTGCATTATATGGTCTAATCAGTGGAATAATATCTGTAAGCATGATTTGGGCATCGTATTATTTGATTACTACTTATTATCCAAATTCTATCAATCAAATACTCGGTATAATCGGCACTGTACCATGGCCTGAAATTGATTCTTATCTTATATTACAGTTTTATTTATATGTTTCATTGGCCGGTGCAATATTGGGCTGTATGAGTAGCTTTATAGCTGTAATAAAATATGTTAGTAAATAGCAAATGATAAACAGAACCGCAAAAAAAATAATTTTTATTTTAATAGGTGTTGTTGTAATGATTTTACTACATGTAAATGTCATAACTAGCCAATTTGTACACGCACAAGCAACAAGTGAAATGCAACAAAAACTAAAAGAAACCGAAGAAAAATTGAGGAAATTAAAAGAAGAGCGAGAGAAAATAAAAAATACTATATTGTCAGAAGCTCAAAAACAAGCTAGTCTCAAGCAGCAAAAGGTCGTTTTAGATTCTACTATTAGACAAAACGAAATAATGATAGAGACACTAAGTTTGGAGATAGAAAAATTAGAATTAGAACTCAGTATTCTCATAGATGAACAAGCAAAACTTGAAGATAGAATAAAAGAATTAAATGAAGAATTAAAACGATTACAAAACGAATATGAAATTTCGATAAACTTTTTATACAAACGCCAGATTAGCTCACCAAGTTTACTTTATGAATCCACAAGTCTAGAAAATGCGATATTAGAGCAAGAAAAACAAAAAGCAATAACAACAATAATTAAAAACAAAAAAGAAGAAATTATTACATTTGAAAATGAATTACAAGAAAAAAAGCAAACAATAATTCAAAAAAAAGATGAAATAAACAAAATCAAAGAAGAAACAGTATCAAAATACGAAGGATTAAAAATGCAACAACAGGCACTCGAATGGCAAAAACAAAACAAAGACAAACAAATCCAGGAATCGCTCAATAATCAAAAAGATTTATTTTCTAAAGATGCTCAACTCTCTGAAGAAATGAAAAGATTAGAACGGGAACTAAGCGAATATAGATTAAAACTTGCTGTCATGCCGCCATCAGGAGCATTTGTAAAGGCAGGACAGGTGATCGGATTTCAAGGAAGAACAGGTTTTTCATGTAGCTATTATCCTGCAAATCCAGTACCAAGAACAAATAATTATTGTAGTCATTTGGGACCAAATTGGTACTACTATGATCCTGTACAATACCCTTCTCTAGGCTCACATTTGCACCTAGAAGTCATAGTAAATGGTCAAAGAAAAAATGCAGATACATATCTGCCCGGAAGAGCAAATAATAATTTAGTCTCTCATCCCCCAATGTTTAACTACGTGATCACTCAATCATCAGTAGCACATGGAGGTCCGGTTGATATCGCGTCCTATCATGGTGCACCAATATACGCTATGTCTGATGGGTATATTAGATATGGTTGTTATGATTATAACGGCACTTTTAAAAATGATCCTGCATATTATGCTGTTTTAGTACATGTAGGAAGTGACGGAAAACCAAATGGAATAGTAACCCAGTATTGGCATCTACTGCGCAATGTACCCTGTCCATGAATTTACAATAATACATTATGGTAATATAACCAGACTATTAACTTCAATATAATTCAAGAACATTTGTTTTATTAAATAAATATAAGAAATTATTTGCATGTATGCATTTTTTTGTTTTTACTTTATTGAATTTATTTTATCTATTCCAAAATATACAATCACCTACGACAATGTTTTCTAAATGGGCATTTTTCACATTTTGACAAATCATCAGTTTTTCTAAAATCTAATGCTACAATCGAATTGTAAACATCTTTTATAGAATTTTTTAACTCTTCGTATACCTGATCTAGGTCAAACTCGGAAGTTTCTTTAGAATTAACTCTTTTACGATATTCATAGATACCAAATGCCGGGATCTCAAAAGGAATTACTCTGTAATCTGTAGTATCAATATACTCAATACGAAGTGATTTTATTTTATTTTTTAACAACTTTATATTTTGATAACTACACTTTTCAATCAATAATTTATAAAAAAGTAACTGCTGTAAATGCTGATTTTGTGATGTTTTATTTATACCTAAAAAATCACCTATCGAAGGAATTTTTGAAATAGTTTTGAAATCAGAAATAACATAAGCTCCCTGCTCAAAACCTATCATATCTACCCTGCCGTTAATTGGAATATTTTCAAACCATGCTTTGATATTAGTTTCAATAGAATATACCCTTAGGGAGAAATTATTTTGATAATATTCAAAATAAGCTTTTATACTTTTACTAATTTTATCTTTTATCTTGTCTAAAGAAACCTCAAAAATAAAATCGCTTGAGTGATACTCTTGTTCTGCCTTTTCTAATATTTTTTTTATCAAATTATCTAGCGTATTTTCATTGTTAACTCCATATTTAATGATATTCTCTACTCCCTCATGAACAAAAGTACCTATCAGTAACTCCGCACTAGTAGGCGTAGGTACTTTGAATATATTTTCCAATAAAAACTTATATTTACAGTAATCTGAATATTTCTTGAGCCCAGTAAACGATAAAGTAAAATTTGATTGAATGATATTCGATAAATACTGTTTAGTATTATCATCAAATACTACATCATCTATGTCTGATAACAATATCTGATTTATTTTTTCATCTTGATCTATCAGTTCATCATGTCTAATAAATTTTTCAATATTTGTTTCAAGCACATATTTACTAACGTTTTTTTCCTTCCAATCAAGCTCACCACTACTTGATGCAGGATACTTATTCGCAAATGTAATAATTAATTCATTCTTAGCTCTAGTACAGGCCACATAGAAAAGCCTTCTTTCGTCATATTCTTTTTCGTTAAGTTCTGATGGTATTAAATTATTAAACAACGGTGATTTAAATGGATCTACCCTACCTTGGACCTTCTCCCAGTTATTTTCGATACACTGATAGAGAAAAACATATTCAAATTCGAGACCTTTTGATGAATGAGCTGTAATAACGTTTATCCCATCCATCTGCTCCACATCAGATATATCAATAGGTATTATAACTTCACGCTTTTGCATGTTATCCAGATCAGATATTAATTTTTGCAATATATAGCTATATTTGTTTCCAAAATAAGTCTGATAAAATTTCTGTCTTGATTGTATATATTGATAAAAAATACCAATTTTATGTAGATACAAATGAGAATCATCAATTTTCCCTAGATATTCCAATATACCTAGTTTATTAATCATTTTAATAAAAATATTTTCAACCGAAAATTCTGAAATCTTCTTTGATAAATTAACAATTTCATCCAAAACGCCTTTAAATTTAATATATAAAATATCATTGCTATTTTTGATGAGTTCATAGAAAGATTTATTACTTTCACGCGATTTGTGCATCTGTGCAAGAAGATCATATATATTTAAATCCCAGAATTTTACATTGCAAAAGTCCCACATAAATCTATCATCAAACAAAAGTTTGGGATCATTTATTGCTTTGAAAATAGTAATAATATCAAGAATAAAGTTATCATCCAACAAATTATTAGATTTTTTAATTTTATATTTTATCCTAAAAGCATCTAAAAACCCTGTAATATTAGATATTTGTCTATTATTACGTGTAATTATCGCAATTTCATTTGGATCAACACCCGAATCTATAAGCGACTTGATAGAACTAGCTATAAAATAGTCTTCATGTAGAGCATTGTTAAATTCATGAACCGATACTCTCGAATCTAAACCTCTACCTGAAACAAAATTTTTATCTAAATTTCGTGATTTTAAGAAATCATTATTAACTAATCGAAATGGTTCATTATTTTTTATTACATTTTCAGAGACATCAATTATCTGTTGTCCTGAACGATAATTAGTTTTCAAAACAATAATTTCTGTATCAGGGAATATTTCCAAAAATGATGAAAAGTTACTCAGAGACGCGCCTTGAAATCTAAAGATAGTCTGATCGTCATCACCAACAACAAATATATTAGAATTTAGACCTTCGTAATTTGCAACATGTTTTATTACTTCAAGTTGGGCATTATTTGTATCCTGAAACTCATCGACAAGTGTGTATAAAAAATTTTCTTGATAAATACGTACTAATTCATCGTTTTTCGTAAATTCCTCAGTAACATAATAGATCATATCATCGAAATCTATTAAACTCCTTTCTTTCATTATTCTTAGATATTCTTCATAGAAAATAACCAATTGGTTCATCCGTTCTAACTTGCGCAGTTCAACATCCTGATCACCTTGCGCCCATATCTGAATTATTTCTTTTAATTTTGCTGGTGTTATATATTCTTTTTTAAGATTAGATATTGTACGAACTAACGAAGAAAAATAACCTAAAATATCGTTAGTAAATTGTAGTTGATCAAGCTTATTATTTAAAATTATATCCCTGAAAATATCCAACTTATCCACATCAGAGATAGTACTTACATTTAGATTGAAATTAAAAATATCTGGATATGTACGTATTACATCATTACAAAAGGAATGAAAAGTATGTATGTTGATTCGGTATGCATCATTTCCTAAAAAACGTATCAACCGATTACGCATTGCTTGTACAGAAGCATCTTGGAATGTAAGGCACAAGATATCATTTGGTTCTACATCTGTTTGCCTCAGGATATTAACTATTCTTAGCGCTAAAACTTGAGTCTTACCAGTACCAGGACCGGCCAATATCATAACAGGTCCATCAATCATATCTACAGCCTTTTTCTGTTCATTATTTAGTTGATTATAAAGTTCAAAGAAATTAGTTATTAGTTTGTTATTCATCTGCGGATTAATATTATCACATTCGGACTTATAATTTGTAAAATTTATCAAAAGATTATATGATTTAGATTATGCCTATTAATAATAACACATTTAGTCAAGCATATCCTCAAGTACCACAAATGCAACAACCATTACCTCCCATGCCCAATAACATGTCACAACAACCGTTACCAAACGGCGGATTTAACTCAATGCCCAATGCAAATTTTCCTAACGCTCCATATCCACCTCAAATGTCACAACAAAAATCCAATAAAGGTTGTCTTATCGGTGGGGTCATAGTAGGTTGTATCACTGTAATCTTACTTTGTGTAGGATTTTTTACATTTATGTTTCTGTATGTATGGAATGTGTTACCAAATGCTATGAAACCTATGATAAAAACTTTTGCTTTGTTTAATGATGTATGCGAGATCAAATTTGATGAAAAAGGCCAAAAAGAATTTGCAGAAGCTTTTTCAAAATATAGAATTGAAGAAAAAGACATAATACTTTATATAAAACCTCGAGAATTCTATGATACTGCTTTTTCCGATCAGTTAAAATCTAAATACTCATACGAACAATTTACAAAGGATATACAACCGTTAAACACATCCAAATTCTGTGAAGAATATAAAAATAAGATATCCAGTGAAAATATCCCTGTAGATGGTCAGAGTGGAGGGCAAATAATATGGGGACCGTTTGGTGGTTACATTGTTCGTACCACAATTAATGCCTCTGATGGCTTAATTACAGAATTTAAAGTCGAGAGAAGTGAACAAAAAAATAACTCAAATTCAGATAATAAATCGAATAATAATTCAGATAATTCTCTAAGGAACAAATAAAACCGTAGATTTAAGTTCTCTGTAATTATTTGAATAGATGTCATGTATGTTAAATGCGATTTCATAAACATTAAATTGGATGACTTTTTAATTCTGAAGAACGTAAATGTTATATTATCTAGTAATAATGTATATGGTCTTATTGGTAACAACGGTACCGGTAAAACTACTTTTTTAAAATTTCTATCAGGTCAAATACGAGAATACACAGGAAAAATTTCGTATTCAAACAATAATTTGAGTACATTTTATATTAGTCAAATAGATTCATTCGAAGTTGATACTGAAATAAACTCTTTATCTGTTTTTGAATACATATATTCATACATAGATAGAGAGCTCTATCTAATTTATAAACAAATTAATCAATATAATGATCCTAACTTAGAGCTATTAATTTCACAATACCGTGAAAAGGATGGTTATAAAATAGAGGAAGAGATCGAAAAAACATGTCAAATTGTGAAATTAGACAAAAATAAGCTAATTAAATATCTATCTCCTGGACAGAGACAAAGACTTTATCTTGCATCAATGTTTTCTACCAATGCTGATATTTATCTCTTGGATGAACCAACAAATCATCTCGATACCGAAGGATTAGAGATTTTTAAAACGTTGATTCAGTCTAAACAAGACAAAATTATTCTGATTGCAACTCATGATAGAAATATATTGTCTATAGTTAACAAAATACTATATTTTGAAGAAAAATCAATTTTACAATACGATTGTAATTATACAGTATTTAGAAAACAGCTAATAAATAAAAAGATTCATGAAGAACGGGAAAGAATACAAAAAATTAAAAAGATAAATCAATTAAATGAGGCTATCAATATAAAAGATAAAATATTGGATAAAAGAAAAAGGATTAAAGATAACAATAAAATAGCATTTAAATCAAAGTTAGAACGTCAAAGTAAGAAGTTAAATCAGCAAAAAATTCAATTTATAAAACGAATTAGTAAAATAAAAAAAACATTACATATCCCAAAGGAATATTGGGGTATGAGAATACAGTTTACACATACACCAGTGACAGCAGATACTGTTCTAGAAGTTAAAAATCTAACTATAGGCTTTGATACTATATTATTAGAAAATATTAACTTTACTATAAATAAAAATGACAGATTGCTAATACAGGGAAAAAACGGATCAGGAAAAACAACATTACTTAGAACGATTGTTGGTGAAATTCCAAAAATTAGCGGAGAAATAATATTTGGAAAAGATATAAAAGTCGGCTATTTCTTTCAAAAAAATAAATTTTTAAACATTAAAAAAAGTATTATAGAAGATTTTTTGAGTATCAGAAGAGATATTGATGAGGACGAAGCAAAAGATTTTTTGAGGTTTTATGAATTTGACGATGAAAAAATAAACGAACCAATATTTACACTTTCCGAAGGTGAAAAGATGAAACTAAGGCTTGCTAAACTATTTTTTAGCGGCTCAAACTTTCTAATACTTGATGAGCCAACCAACAATCTAGATTTTATATCTCAAGAGGCCTTACAAAAATCACTGAAAGACTTCGAAGGTCCAATCATACTTGTATCTCACGATAATCTACTGATTAATAACATTCAAATAAATAAAAAAAATAGTCTATAATCGCTACATATGAATTTATCAGAATTAAAAAAAGAAGAAATAAAAGATAAAAACACAAATAATAAACCAAGCTTTATTGATAAACTCACTAAAAACCAAAATCTTAAAAAAATATTATTTATAAAAATCGTAATAGTTATAATACTTATACCTATTTTTTTATTTCTTACATCACAAAAAATAAATAATAATCTAATATTTAATAATGAAGAAAAAAAATCTGAAGAAATTACATCAACACAACATCTCTTATCTCCTACCCCTACCCCAACACCTATTCCAAAGAAATATTACAATCCAATAAATGGTGAAGAAATACCTGAGGAACGCTTCTTGCAGATTCAAAATCGCCCGGTCCTAGCAGTAATTGTACAAAATCATGTAGAATCTCGACCTCAAGCTGGTATAAATGAAGCTGATTTAGTCTATGAAACTTTGGTAGAGTCAGGAATTACTCGATTTATGTTTATTTATTGGCAAAATGACACTAATAGAATACAAAGTATAAGGAGTGTAAGAAAATACTTTATAGAATTACTAGGTGAATATAACAATCCTGTTCTTATGCATATAGGATATGCTACCGGAAGTAGCGACGTGAATGCTATTGATGCAATGAATAGATATCAGGTTAGAAGACTAAGCGACTTGACAGACAAAGAAACCCGAGAATATTCATTTACCAGAGATATAGAATGTCAAAGGATCAAGGCAATGGAGCATTGTGCTTGGAGTGATACAGCGAGACTTTGGAGAATAGCCTCACAATATGGATTTACTTCTGACATTAACCAATTACAAACATGGATCTTTGCAGAAGAAAGACACAATAATGTCAACAATAATTCGATAGAAAAGGAGTCAATAGAAATAAATTTCAGCGGAACAAAAGATGATTACTCATCTGTCTGGAGATATAATAAAGAGGACGGATTTTATTATCGTGTCGACCCAAGATCCGGCAACAATTATACAGATTACAACGGCCAACCAGTCAAAACCAAGACTTTAATTGTTCAAGGTATTAAGAGTTATTACAATGGGGATAGTAAAGGGAGAATTGTCCAAGAAGTGATAGGTAAAGGCGATGGATACATATTGGAAAATGGGAAGATAACCAAAGTAATTTGGCAGAAAGATTCGTATAATAGCAAAACAAGATATTTCTTTGCTGAAAATCCATCACAAGAATATATATTTGAACGAGGTAAAAAATGGATAATATTAGTACCAAACACTTCACTATTAACTTTATATAATCAATATTTTTAGTCTAACGATGTATATGTATTTGTGTTTGTAATCTCAGTATATATCCTATGAGCGAACCACAACAAAGAAATCCATACGAAAGTAAAGAAATAACGATATGTCAACAAATAGCGACTAAAATTAAAGATCATAATAACATCATAATACATACCCATGTTTCTCCGGACTTTGATGCGTTAGCATCTATTCTAATGTCCGTATCTATCTGTAAGATACTGAATCCGCAAGCATCAATAAATATTGATGAAAATACACTAATACTGATCAGACTTCTATATGGAAAAGATATGTTGCTATTAATCGATGAATTAATAAATGGAAATAATTCAACCAATACACAAAACAATCAACCTAACCATCCAGTACCTTCAAATACACTAAATATAGTAGTAGATACAAATCCCAATAGAGTTGCTTCAAACAAACAATTACTACCCAAACAGAAAGATGATCAATGTGCAGAGTGCATAGTGATCGATCATCACGTAAATGACTATCCGCATTCTCGCGAAGACCAAAATAACAACATTTACTATATAAGACCGGCACCTTCAAACAGCGTACTCATGTACAAAATATGGCAAGAAATTGCAAAGAACCCCGAAAACAATCCACGACAGGACGAATTGATGTTACGACTGGCTATCTTAGGCATAATAGGAGACAATGCTTCAAAAAGTCTAGAAGAACTAAAAACTCTTATAATGCAAGATAACAACATCAGCGGGTGTCCTGTAAATGATGACGAGATATCATCATTGCTTAAATCCTTAAATCCCAATCTTCCAGATAGATTGAAAGAAATTGATCAAGTAAACAATCTAATTGATATTGAAGCCCAAAAAGTACGACTTATTTATATATCGGTCACAGACGAAAATAACAATAAACCAGATCATATATGTCAAGGTAGGGGTACTGTATCGTATATTAAATCAGAAGCAATAAAGAAGATGGGAGATGTAATCAAATCTGTACTCAAAATTGCAAATCAAATGCACATTACCAACTCAACAATTAGAGAAACACGAAGAGCTGACTATGATATACTTTTACTTATAGATTCTGCAAATCTTGGTATTGTAAAAATATTCAATCATGGCAAAACAGATTGGGTTTCATGGCTTAAATCAAAAACAAACAATCAAAGTGGTGGACACCAAAACGATGCTGCATGGACAATTGAGCATCCCCAAAACAATCAAGATTGGTCAGCTTTCCGAAAATATATTCGTGATTTACACAATCAACATACACATATACAGTTGTTGATGTCCGAAACTTTCAATTGGTTCTACAAGGTGATAAGAGAACAAAGAAATGCTCTAAAGAGATTTTTATTTAAAGAATAACAAAACTTTCCATAAAATCGGCATATCTTATATAATTTCTTATGTACAGCTTTAAGGACCAATTCAATTTAGATATACAAAAATATAAGAACATAATTATAACTTCCCATATTAATCCTGATTTTGATTCCCTAGCATCTACTTTACTACTCTATCTCTTCATTTCTAAAAAATTTCCAAATAAGAAAATCCAAATAATTTATAAGACATCAAACAACGGAAATATTAAAGTGAAATTTCCCTTATCCAAATTAGTCAATTATACGACCGATATTGATAATGTACTACTTAATAATAGCGATTTAATTATATTTCTAGACTCAAACTCATATAAACAGATAGGTATCAATGATTGCTCGATATTAAATGACAAACGGTTAATTTGTATAGATCATCATGCATCAGATCCCGATTATTTTGATCTCCAATATATTGACATTAACGCATCTTCTTGTGCAGAGCTTATTTTTGATATTTTATGGAAAGATGAAGATTATAACGAAGAGATAGCCATCATTACACTTTTGGGCATAATGGGAGATACAAATGTATTTGAATTTATAAAGCCACAAAATAGTAAATTATTTCATCTAATAGGTGATCTAATAAATAAATTTAACATTGATATATCTCACCTTAAAAAAACATATATGGGATTTGAAACAAAGTTAATCCCTCTGATTCAGGAAGCATTGAATAATGTAGAAATTATTAAATTACATAGGTTTTCAATAATAATTTCTTATCTATCAGAGGTAATATTAGAAAACTATAACGACTACGAGATATCCGAGGCAAAATCTCTGTATTCAACTGTTTTTTCTCAGAATTTTTATGGTGTTGAAGTCAGTGCATTTTTCTACCCTAGCCAGGATTTTATAATATGTTCATTAAGATCTAAGCCCAAAAGTCCCAGTGTACTAGAAATCGCCAAGCATTTTGGCGGTGGAGGACACATACGTGCTGCAGGATTTAGGATACCTAGATCAAATGATTTAACCATAAAACAGATCGTAAGAAATTTTCGAACAGAAATAGAAAATATACCAATAATCATAATTTAGATGTTAGCTGGAAACCTTTCACAGAGACAACTAAAAATGCTAAATATTCCGGTGGCTGATTTTTTAAATTGGATAAAAATCTTAAATTTTTCAGAAATTAGAATGGGCTTATACTGGGACGAGATCGAATCCAAACCAGGAATATTTGTATTTGATTCAATTTTGTCGATACTGGATTTTTTTGAACTAAATAATATAAATGTAACTATTTGTCTAGGACTCAAATCGCCAAGAATCCCCGAATTTTATCCTCCCTTTTGGTTACGAAATCCATATGAATTTGAAAACAACAAGAAATATTTATTTCACTACCTTAAAAAAAGTATCGATATTTTGAAAAAATACAAATGCATCAAAAAATGGCAAATAGAAAATGAGCCTCTAGACCCATCTCCCCCACATTGGAAGACAATACCGATTGAAATCTTAGTTGAAGAAATCAGACTGTTTAGGAAAAATAATATATCAAACATATGTATTAATTTTTGGGGCAATGAATTAGTGAAAAGGAATCAGTACATGGGGATATTAGAAGATATAGATATTATTGGATTAAATTTCTATTTTGAAATGTACGATCGACGTAAGAATAAAATAGAAAATATCTTTACAATAGACAAATGCTTAAAAACAATTAACTTTATAAAAGAGAAGTATCCACAAAAGGATATAATAATCACCGAATTTCAATTTGAACCTTGGATCATAGGAAATCCCATCAATAATTTTTTACCAATGTATGAAAAATTAATGCGTAAATATCCAAGAATTTTTTATTATATAACTGATTTTATTGCTAAAGGCGCAGAAAAATATATAGACTTTGACAATATCATTCAATACTATGAAAAGATAAGCTCACTTATATCTATACAAAAAATATATCTTTGGGGATTAGAATATATTTATACCAACAAAAAAGATACGATCATATTAAATTTACTGGCAAGGCTAGAAAATAATCTACAAAAAATATAATATTAATTATGCCACAAAACAACATACAAATGTTTCAGATAAAGAAACAGTTTTTCAAACTATTTGGAGGTGCCGTAAGAATCTATAATCAGCAGAATAATTTGATAGCCTATATCGAGCAAAAAGCATTTAAACTCAAAGAGGATATCCAGATTTTCACAAATGAATCCAAAAGCCAATTGATTATGGTTATAAGGGCAAGAAGTATATTAGATTTTGGTGCTATCTATGATGTTTGGCTAGCAAATGGACAAAAGGTGGGTGCTTTGAGGCGTGATTTTGTAAATTCACTTTTTCGAGATAAATGGCTAATTTTGGACATCAACGACAATGTTATAGGAGAAATAACTGAAGATATGCCCATATTAGCATTAGCTAGAAGATTTTTATCTAATCTGATACCCCAGGGTTATGATGGAGTTGTTATGAATCAAAAAATATTCGAATTAAACCAAAAATTTAATCCATTTGTGTATCATGCAGATATAGTGGTATATAATCCTAATAACCCCTATAATTTTTATATTGCTCTAGCTGGTTGTACTCTTCTATCGCTCATTGAAGGAAGACAAAGTTAAGATAACTACAAAGATGATTTTGTGTAATCTGTGATAAAATTTGTGTAATCTGTGATAAAATAGGATATGGATCATTATTCTGCTATAGCCGATTTTATGCTTAGCTACGGTTTTTGGATTACTTGTTGTGTAATAATAATCGGGATGATATTTATTTTTGGTGGATTTTATCTTTGGTTTGATGCACTTATGAAAGCTTACAAAAATTATGAAGATACTGACAGAAACCTCTGGCTCACACTACTTATCGGAAGTACTTTATTGACACCCGCAACAATGTTTATTGTAGCCGTATTATATAAAATTACTCATAAGGAAGATTAGCCATACTTTTCTTCGAATATTTTTGCTTTAGGACAACCAATATTGATTAAATGTTCTTTTATACTATTAACATTTTTTGTACTACCACAAATATAGACATTAGTATTTAAGTCTATACCATCCGAACCAATATGATGTTGACAGTATCCTGTTAACCCTCTCCAATTGTCAGAAGGACGTGATATAACCATATTAAAGAGAAAATTGGGAAATTTTTTTTGTAGTTCTACAAATTCATCATATAAATACATATCTTCACCATACCTAAGTCCAAAATATAGAATTATTTTTCTTGTTTCTTGTTTATAGATCAATAGTTCTCTAATCATACTACGTAGAGGTGCTATACCCGTCCCGGTACCAACAAGTAAAAATTGACTTGCATTCTCATGATTAGTTTTAGATAAAGTGAAAAATCCCAAAGGTCCGATGCACACAATGCTATCGTTTTCATTGAGGCCACGAACAAAATCAGCTCCCTTACCAGGATTTGTGACATCAATCAGAAATTCAATAAATTCATCACCAGGTGCAGAAGCAACTGAATAAGATCTATTTACCTTAGGCTCTATAGAAAAAGAAAAATATTGACCAGCTTCATATCTTAATAATCTATCAGGCTCCACACGTAAAAAAATAACATTAGAAGAGATAAATTCTTTTGATATTACCTTTAGATTTAAGTCTCTATATATTTGCATAAAATTTTACCTTAGAGTATATAACAAATCTTTAAAAAAGAAATTAATATATTCTTTCATGATAAGTTCATTAATATACAACGTATTCAAAC